>NZ_JARVRF010000017.1 GCF_030209835.1 Arthrobacter sp. efr-133-R2A-120
CGAGCGTGCGGCGGCGCTTGGGCTTGCTGCTCTCGCCCGCGACGATGCGCGTGGTCGAGTTGTCATGAGGTGATGACACGGAAGTATTCCTTCAGGGTTGGGGAGGCCTGCACTGTGGTCCAGGCCTGGGAACGGAGAGTTGTTGGGGGTGAAGAGGATGATCCGCGAGGCCCCTTCGGACGCCGTGGATGGATTGAGATTACGGACGCCCGCTGCATGCGGACAACGGGACATGACACCAGCGGTAATTGGGAGACGCGCAGATTAATTTCCCGACGCACAGCGTCATGAGAGGACTAAAACCTTCATCTCACGGTTCGCAGGGCGGGCAGATCGCAGCTGGCCAAATAGTTTTGCGGAAAGCGGATTTCCCTGCTCATTTCGAGGCTGGAATTCCAGGCCCTGAGATGGCGGACCTACCCGAATTCGCGGATCAGCCCCGCGCTTATATCCCGTACTTCATCCAGGTCTGCAGCCATCCCGGCAAGCACAATGCCCGCGTCTGCCGTCTGCAGGGCTGAATCGGCGCCTACCAAACCATCGGCACGCAGGTTGATCAGGGATTCGACCAAGCGGAAGAGGAGGTCGCCAATCGATGCCGCGCCATGCTGGTCCTCTTCCGGGGTGAGTTCCTCAACGGCTTGCCCCAGCTCCCGGTACAACTGCCGGAGTCGCTGCCTGTCATCCATGAAGCGCTGGAACCTCGGCGCGCGGGCTTCTGGTAGATGGTAGAGGACACCGAGGTTCCAGCGGGCGCTGCATAACTGGCTTCCGTCGTAAAGTGCCACGGCGTGCAGGCGTGCGGCCGCGGCGCGCGAACTGGGCGGCGGCGGGCTGGCATGTAGGGCGTTCGCGAAGGCCAGCCCTCCTGCCACTGTGCCGTCAAGGAGCTCCGCCAGCATTTCGTCCTTGGTGGCGAAATGGTGGTAGAGCGACGATTGGCGGATTCCAACAGCGTCCGCGATGGCCCTGGTGGAGGTGTTTGCAAAGCCCTGGCTGGTGAACAACTCGGCCGCCGCATCGAGGATTTCGTCCCGAGCGGTGGCACCTGGGCGAACTGGCTGCTGTTTGCGGGGTCTGCCCGGTCCGGCTGAGGTCACCCCACATTCTTACATGGGGCTTGAGTACTATCCGTGCAGCCAGTAACGCTAAGGATGCTTTACCTTGTTGGTTTTGATATTGCGGTAGACGGTCATAGGCGTCACGGCGCAGGATTGGGCGATTTCGGCCATCGTGAATTGACGGGCGTCGTACATGCGCTGGGCCTTGTTGATGAGCTCGGGAGTCATTTTCGGTTTACGTCCACCCTTGCGGCCCCTTGCGCGTGCTGCGGCGAGTCCGGCCTGGGTGCGTTCGCGGATCAACGCGGCTTCGTATTCAGCCATCAGTGCGAACATGCCAAAGACAAGCTTTCCGTGCGCGGTGGTGGTGTCCACGATTCCGTTGGTCAGCGACTGCACTCCGATACCGCGTTCGTCCAAGGTGGTCACGATGTCGATGAGGTCGTGCAGGTTCCGGCCGAGCCTATCGATCTTCCAGACCACCAGGGTGTCTCCCGGGTGCAGATTGTCAAGACACAGGATCCACTGGGGGCGGTCGGCCTTGGTCCCGGTCGCGGTGTCTTTGTAGATTCTCAGGCAGCCCTCGGCATTCAAGGCGTCGAGCTGCAGCTGCGGATCCTGGTCGGTGGTGCTGACTCGTGCGTACCCGATTTTGTGTCCCACACTGACAAGCCTAACAAAACCCACAGGCGGCAAGCTGTTTTGTTTGTTTGATTTTGTTGTGACTTTTGTGGCGGGCGACGGCGGGTTGAGCTTCACCCGGGGAGGCGGCGCCGGATCTATCGCAGACGTTCGTTTTCGATAGACCCGGAACGTAAGGAAACGTCGACCGGATGTCGTCTTCTAGGGCAAGAATCGTGATCTGACCGGCCCAGACCGTGAAACGATCGAGGGATCCATGCTCTCTCTGCACCTACTCCAATGCTCGCTGGTCCTCGTCAACACGTTGATGCTGCACCGTGCTCGAGGTCCCAGAGTTCAACGAGCTCCTCGAACAGTAAGATGCATCGAACCGGTGACCGGAGACGCTTCACCGTCCCGTAAACCGCTCCATAAGCGCAGGATTGCCCCAGTTTTAGCGCAGTTTTGAGCCAATCGATAGGAAGCACTTTGTTCCTTTGGCATGATCTCTCCTGTCTTGCGCACGCCAACGTCGTTCTTTTGGGGAAATTGTGGCTACGTTCCGTTTGTTCTGCATCCGGCTGATCGGATTCGCCGTCGTCCTGGTGGTGGCCGTCACTGCGGTGAATCTATGGCCGGGTGCGGCCAAAGCGGAGGCATCCAATCTCCCGGGAAGTGCCGCGTCGTCGCAGTCGCTGCAGTCAGCCAATGTGGCTCATTCCCTTAACGCGTCAGCGCCTGCTACCGCGAGACGAGCGCCTGCCGCGGCTCCAGTTTCTCAAGGAGTCTCGACCGGCGAGCTCGCAAGGCAGCGCGTGTCCACTTCTGCCGATGTCTCCCCGGTATCGGCTCGTCGGACCGGCCTTGCGGCATTATCTGTTCCGGCATCGATGTCTTCGGGCGGTTATTCCGTATCCCTTACGATGACCGTCGGTCCCTATCTGCAGCTGACCGCGACGGCGAATCGAGACGTTTCGACCAAATACCTGCAGATTTTTGATACCTCTACCAATTACCTGGTGACTTGCCGCACAGGCACGACATGCAGCGTGATGGCCAACGCCGGAGCTCCGGACTCCTTCGTTGCAACCATCGCTGACAGTGAGACGGCGTACTACAGCCCGACAGGCAAACTTGCGATCTCCGACGTTCTCACACCACCGGCGCGCACACTGACCCTAACCCAGTCAACCGCCGCCGACGGCACGAAGACCCTCACCGCGGAAACGAATTACGCGGTTGGCGGCTCCAATTACCTTCAGATCTTCAACAAAACCCAAGGGAACCAGAGCGCCAGCTGCCGCACCGGAACAACGTGCACCCTCCCGCAAGGAACTGGGAACGGTTACACCTACATTGCGACAATCGGCCCCGAGAATGCCTATTTCACGACCACCGGACAAGTGGCAGTTTCGGCCCCATTCATCCCGCCGCCCTGGGCGGTGAGCATCAGCGTCAGCGGCAGGCTTGCGACAGCGACCAGCAATTACAAGGTGCAAGAGCTGGATTTCTACGATCTGACCAACGGTGGGTATATGAACGGCTGCTCAGGGGGTGTGACGACCTGCGTTGCGTATCTGCCGACCAACGGCGATCAGGTCGTTGCAGTCAACGGTAGCTTCAACATGACGTTTCCCCCGGGAACTCTGTATGCGGTGTCCAGCCCGGTGGCGTACGCAGGACCCGGCTCGCCTCACGAGACGAACGCGGGTTCCAACCCGGCAGAGTTGAACCAGTGTTTCACCTGCAGGTCCGACCCCATAAACACGTTGACCGGCGAATTCTTCGAAAACGTTACGGACAACTCAACGCCCGGGAGGGGCCCAGCCCTGGAGACCAAGCGGGCCTACTCTTCACAGGGATCCCGCGTCGACAGCCCGTTCGGCTACGGGTGGGCCTTCAACTACGCCATGAACCTGGTCCCCGCAGCCTCGGGCGCCACCGTGGACGTCCACCAGGAAAACGGCTCCATGGTCACATTCACCAACTCCGCCGGTATTTACACCGCACCGTCCCGGGTCCTAGCCGGGCTCACCCGCAACGCTGACGGATCCTGGACCTACACCCGCAGGAGCAAGGAAATCTTCGACTTCGACTCCACCGGGCTGCTGACACGTATCCGGGATTTGAACGGGAACGCTGTCACGCTTTCCCGCGACACTGCCGGGCATATCATCACCGCCACAGACGGCAGCGGCAGAGCCCTGACATTCGCATACGACGGGTCCGGACACATCACCGCCGCCACCGACCCGGCAGGACACACCACCAACTACGGATATGACGCCAGCGGACGACTCACCAGCGTCACCACACCAGCGCAGGCCGTGACCAGCTATGGGTATGACACGGCCTACCGTCTCTCCTCTGTCACCGATCCGAACGGCAAGACCACCACAAACGTCTATGACGCCGGGAACCGTGTCACCAAGCAGACCGACCGCAACGGCGTCGTGACAACCTTTGCATACGGGGCGGACAGAACCACCACGACGACCTCTCCGGCCGGGCGGGTCACCAAGGAAACCTACACCAACGGCGTACTCGCCACCGTCGTGAAGGGCGCAGGCACCCCCCAGGCCGCTACCTGGACCTACACCTACGACCCAGCCACCTTGGGCACCACCAAGGTCACCGACCCACTGAACCACGTCACCACAGCAACTTACGACGCAAACGGCAACAAGCTCACCAGCACCGACCCCAATGGGCACACCACAACCATCACCTACGACAACCTCAACGACCCCACCTCGGTTACCGATCCCGCCGGCACGGTAACCACCCTCACCTACGACACCAGCGGAAACCCGCTCACCCGGTCCACACCGCTGACCGGCACCAGCCAGACCTCGACCACGACCTACACCCACGGCGACACCAACCACCCAGGCGACGTCACCGCCGTCACGGACCCGGACGGACACACCACCGACTACGCCTATGACGCGTCCGGGAACCGCACTTCCACCACCGATCCTGGTGGGAACACCGCCAGAGCCACCTTCGACCCGGTCGGCAAGATCCTGACCACCACGAGCGCGCGCGGAAACACCACCAGCTACGCCTACGACGCCGACGGACGCCCGGTCACCGTCACCGACCCGCTGAACAACACCACCAGCTACGGCTACGACGCTGACGGGAACCGCACCACTGTCACCGACGCGCAAAATCACACCACGACCACCGCGTACGACCCCAATGGGCACGTAATCTCCCAAACGAGCCCTGACGGAAGCGTAACCACCACAGCCAACGACCCCGACGGCAACCCCACGACCGTCACCGACCCGGCCGGCCACGCCACCACCTACGCCTACGATCCCCTCGGACGCATCCTCTCCGCCACCGATCCCCTGAACCGTGCGACGACATACGGCTACGATGCCGCCGGCCATGTCACATCCATAACAGATGCATCCGGACGCACGACCAGCAACACCTACGACCTGGCGGGTGACAAAACCGGAACCAGCTACTCCGACGGCACCACCCCAGCCGCGACCTTTACCTACACAGCCACCGGCCTCCAGGCAACAATGCAGGACGGGACCGGCACCACCACCAAAAGTTACGACTCCCTCGGCAGGCTCACCTCCTCCACCAACGGCGCCGGGCAGGCCAGCGGATACACCTACGACCTCGCCGGGCACCTCACCGCACTGGCATACCCGAACGGGCGAACCGCCACCCGCGCCTATGACACAGCCGGGCACCTCACCGGGATCACGGACTGGCTAGGGCACACCACCGCCTTCACGCCTGACGCGGACGGCAACACGACCAGCACCATCTATGGCAACGGCGTCACCGCCGCGACAACGTTCGATGCGGTCGGCCAGGTTGCTGCCATCGCGGACACCGGCCCCGGAAGCACGGCCCTGGCGTCCTTCACCTACACCCGCAACAACACCGGCGCCCTGGCCTCCACCACGACTACAGGGATCACCCAGCCAGCCGAAAGCTACAGCTATACCAGCCGCGATCAGCTCGCCGCCGTCAACACCAACCCCTACACCTACGATCCGGCGGGCAACGCCACCGCCCTTGGGTCAGGGGCGAACCTGGCCCACGACGCGGCCAGCCAACCCACCGGCTACACCCTCGCCGGAACCACCACAACCATCAGCTACGACGCCCAGGGCAACCGGCTCACCGGCCCTGCCTCCGGAGGATCCACCGCGGCCTACAGCTGGGACCAGGCCAACCGGCTTACCGGCGCCAGCGGCACCAGTTTCGCGTACAACGCCGAGGGCCTCCGGACCAGCCGCGTCCCCGCCACCGGCCCAGTCCAGCACTACGCCTGGGACACCCGGGCAGGGGTACCGCTGATGCTCACCGACGGGACCACCAGCTACCTCTACGACGACGCGGGCAACCCCGTCGAACACATCGACCCCACCGGAACCGCACTGTACTACCAGCACGACCAATACGGCTCCACCAGGCTCCTCACCGACAGCAACGGCACCACGGCCGCAACCTACATCTACGACGCCAACGGCAACCTCACCAATAAATCCGGCACAGCCGACACCCCGCTGCGCTGGAACGGACAAGCCCAAGACACCGACACAGGCCTCTACTACCTCCGCGCCCGCTACTACGACCCAATGACGGCACAATTCCTCAGTGTCGACCCCCTCGCCGCCATCACCAATGCAATCTACGCATACGCCAACAACAACCCGCTCAACGCATCGGACCGCATGGGCCTCTGGAGCTGGAACCCCTTCGAATGGTCACGCCAGGAATGGGACACGGTAGGGGCAGTTGCGGGTGTGATTGCCCTAGCCGCGACAATCGCAACCGTCACAGTGGCAACAGGAGGAACAGCTGCTCTCGTCTTGGGAGTGGTCGCGACATCGGCTACCGTTGTGAATGCCGGCATCACAGGGACAGAAGCGGGCTTCGACTGCGTGGGCGGACGCACCGCTGACTGCCTCACCGGGATCTTGAACACTGGGCTATCACTGTTTGGATTCAGAGCTGGCGGCATCCTGAGGGGAACTGCGTGGACAGCCCGCCATGTGGCCGCCTCTGCGAGGTCTGAAGCTCGACTGATCTGGGGTGCGGCCAACTTCGCTGGCCCATCAAACGACGCCCTCAATTACTACAGGAATTACTGCCAATGAACGTGATCGTTGTGATCTTCGGCGTTCTGCTGGGTTTGTCTGCTGGCTATTGGGGTCGCTACCGGTTCCCGATAGTGCGCCGCGGTTCACGTCTCGATGAGAGACTAGGGCAGCTCAACCTGGTCTGCATTGCGTCCCAAGGCCTAGTTGCCCTGGCTTTGGCGTTCTCATCGAACATGGCTGGAATCCCTGCGCTTGCATTCGCAGCAAGTGGACTATTGCTCGGCTCGGTCCCGCTTTATTTCGCCAAAAGGAAGGACCCGCGGTTGGCCGGAGCTCACGGCCAAGGCAGCCATGTCAACGAAGAGAGAACCCTTAGCATGACGTCAAGATGGCCACATAGTGTCGTCTACACCGTCGGTTACGTTTCTCTCTTTGCTTACATCGTGTCCTTAGGGCTTACGTCCCGATAACCGGTACGGCACATCACAGAGGTTGCCGGCCTGCAGGCATGCTGCGATGCGTGTCTGCAGGCCAACCCAACACCCATCAAAAAGAAAGAGCAGATGACATGACACATGTTCCCCAGCCTCCTCAGAAGCGCTGGCCGTCCGACGCCCCGCAGATCCGTAATCCGTATGCGCCGGTCCAGGCCCGGGCGCCGTTCAGCAAGGCCGCCGTCACGGGTTTCATCATCAGTTGCGTCGGACTTTTCGTCTTTGCCATGGCCGGTCCGCTCGGGACCGCCATTTCGGGCATCGGGTTCCGGCGTGCCAGGGACCACGGCTTGCGTGGGCGCGGGCTCGCCATTGCGGGCATGATCATTGGCATCGTCGATTTTGCGTTCTACCTCGTCGCCCGGTTCCTGATTCATCCGTGAGGCAGCAAAATCCGGTTGCCCTCGCTGGGGTAATCCGCGCCACGGCGACGGCTCCCGTTCGATGATCCAGCCGACCACAAGCCTGTCCGTATAGGGCGTACCCATTCTTGTCACCTGCGTTGATACAGTAACGCGCACCGCTGGCCCCAACTCTGGCGGGACATTCCCGCAAGTTCACACAACCGATGGGCATTCATAACCGGCTGGTGGTGTCATGGCCGTCTACATGTCAGTCCTCTATGGCGGGGTTTCTGAGGGGCCGGAGGGACTCGGGCGTGGCGTTGATGGAGAAGGTGTATCTGCCGAGCTCGTTGATGTGGGCGTGTCCGAGGGGTGAGAGCCGGGCAACATCTTCCTCGCGCACCAGTTGTCCTTTGGCGCGCAGCTCGGCAACGGCCGCGTCGAGGTAGCGGGTATTCCAGAGCGTGACCGCGTTCACGACGAGACCAAGCGCGCCGAGCTGGTCTTCTTGGCCTTCTCGGTATCTTTGGTAGATCTGGCCGCGTCTTCCGTGGAAGACTTTACGAGCCAGGCGGTGCCTGGATTCTTGCACGGTGGTTTGAGCATTGATGCCCCGCCGGTGGGTGTCATCTATCGGGTCGATCATGGCTAGAAGGTGAAGGGTCTTCGCGATCCGGCCGTACTCCGTGAACGCCTGTCCTAGAGGGGTGGGCCGCCCATCCCGGCCAAGCATCTTCAGCACGTCGTAAGCCCGGACTTGATGGGTCACGAGTGATCCGGCGACACGGAGCATGTCTGGCCAGTGCGTCTGGATCCTTGCCAGATTGACCTTGTTCCGGGCGATGGCATTCAGGGGACCGTAATCGGAGGCGGGTTCAGCTGGCCACTGCGCACGCCAATATCGGTGTCGCCAATGTCTGCGATGCGGGGCGAGAAGCGGTAGCCGAGCATTTTGAACAGGCCGAAGACCATGTCGGAGTACGAAGCTTCATCTGTAGCGACGATTTCCGGCTTAGGGCCGCCATCAAGGTTCAACAAGACATCGAGGATGTGGAGACTGTCACGCGGGGTTCCGGTGATGGTTTGCGCACCAATCCCGGCGACTTGATCGTTGACGGCGTTGAGCCAGGTGATACCTCGTTTGTAGCCGAAGTACTTGGGCGAGGGTCCGGCGTTCAACGTGCGGACCGGAACAACAAAGCGGAGCCCGTCGACCGAAGCGAGCAGGCCCCCGCCCCAGGATTGCGCGATCGGCACGTTGCTCTGAGCGTCGATCAGTGCCGAATTCGCCGAGGCGTGCGTCTCGGCCCGGACATAGTTCTGATCCACGTGTGATAGCCGGGCACGGGTAAGGGCTTCCCGACCCGGGTCTGTTACCGGCACAAGTCCCACATTGCAGCCTTCGGCGATCAGCAGAGCCGCAATCGTGGTGGGAAGATCGCCTATTCTCGTACCGGCACCGGAGACATGGCCATAAGCATCGAGAAAACCAGTCCAGGAATGAACTTCCAACAACAAGTCCGGAAGGTCAATCATCGGCAACATCGCCGCGGTGACAGCCCGCAATTCCACCAAGCTTGCCGGCATTTCCAAGGCATCGAGTCGCTCGACGGAAAGACGCATCCGCCCCTCGGCGCCAGGGACAATGCGGATCGCGGATTCCTCGCCGGCCTCGTCCAGCCGGTCTGCCGTTTGACGCCACGAGGCGTCCAGGACATTGACGAGGCCGCGGAGGTGGTCGTTCACCGGGGTGTCCAAGCTCAGACTGCTGAGGATTTTCGGTCCGATGTTCTCCCATGCGGCTCCTTCAAGTAACCGCGCACGAGGGTCGCCCCATCGGTGCGAGCAGATTGCGAAAACATCGCGTACTCGGAGCGCTTTATAGAGTTGCTCGAGCACGCAAACAACGTAAGCGTCCCGATCCACTGTCCCCGGAACCAGATCGGGATTGGAAAAGATAGCTCTGTGCCAGACCGGTGGGATCAGTGACTCTTCTACCTCGGATGGGAGTAACGGTTTGATCCGGACTCGCCGATTAGCCAGCTCGGGTAATCCCTTGACGGCAATCAACACCGCTTCCCCTGCCGGGGAGGCCGCGGGTGAACTCGTTTCGGCCAGCAAAGCCAGGAACGGCCGCACTGTGCGGTAGCGCTCGGCCAACGCGACGCGTATCGCCGCCTCCGTGCTGCCATCGTCATCAGGAACCAACTCGGTTACCGTCTCGACAGCAGCCACGATCTGATCTTTCGGAACCAGTTCCTCCAACGAGTCCCATAACGTGGCCGCGTTCAAAAGACCGTTCTCAGACGCCGCGGCATCAAGGGCTACTATCAACTGGCGATTTACCAAGGCCAAAATTCGCGAGGCCTTCTCCAACCTAGGCAAAGATGCCAGCCGGTCAGTATTTGAGGCCGCTCTCGCCTGGTTGATCAAACGGGTGGACATCAGCAGCGCGAAGAGATCAAGGACATCATCGATCGCCACGGCGTCCAGATGCTTCGCCAGAGCCAGAAGCGTCCCCGTGCGCCGTGGCTCAACCAACGACATCAGCGTCGCGGCCTTGCTTGCCATCCCGTACCGACCCAAGGCAGCAATCCGGCTCGGCGGCACCGATGAACAATCCGCGTCCCGCACCTTCAGAGATTCCAATTGCAGAGCCCTTGCCAAAGCTGAAACCATTGCCGGGCCAGAGACCCGCGTCGGAGACTGCTTCCATGACTCCAGCTCCGAGAAACGAGACCCGGCAGGCACTCTCAACGATTGACGCAAACGCTCCGGAAGCATCGGGTCAATGGCGCGGGCAGCAGCGTTAAGAAGGTCGTACACGCGTTCCGCGGTATTGGATCTGGCCTTCGAAACCAGGCGGACCAAGACAGTGATGCCCGGAAGCAGGATCCAACTGCGTCGCAACCACCCCACTGCCTGGTCAAACAATGCAGCCGGCCCTTCTGTATGAACCCATGCACGATCACCCAGAAACTCTTCGAATTCCCGCCCCGCCACTGGATCTTCAATTGAACGAAAGCCGTAAGCTTTCTGGATCTCCCGTGCATGTTCAAATCGCGTCGTTCGGCGACGCATGTAGTTCTTGATAACGGAGGGATCGCCCACGTCGAGCTGGTCAGCGAGATACTCCACCACCGCCCAGGGCAGGTCCAAGGGATCTTCCAAAAAAGCGCCAAGATATCGCACGGTCGTCAGCTGAAGAGCGAATCCGAGCCGATTATGCTCACCACGGCGCCGATCAACCAACAACCGGTCGACATCATCCAAAAGGAAAAACCGCTCAAGATCAGAGCGCAACGGGACATCTTGGTACCTGCAATACCCAGAGACCTGGGCATCAGTCAGAAAATCCAGAGCCATGAGACGATCCTAGCCAGACGCCAAGTCAAGGCTTAGCGTTACTGGCTGCACGGATACTACTCAAGCCCCTACATCGCCTGAGGTGCCGACGTGCCCGATTCCGACGCCGTCCGGCAGTCCAGCCTTCCGGTGAGGATATGTTCATAAGCCTGAAATGCGCCGTCATCCACCTTTTACATTGGCGAAACGGAAACGGGACATCCCGCTGGAAAACTATCAATTGACCGGTATTGCGGAATGCTGTCAGAGACTACCGCTTCCGAGGTCACCCTCCCCCCGTTCCAGACACGGAGAAACCGATGACTTCCACCCTTTCGACGGCGGCCTCCAACGCCGACGATGCAGACCTGACGTCGCTCGGCTATCAGCCGACGTTGCATCGCAAACTAGGCCGATACGCTTCCTTCGCTGCAGGCTTTTCGTTCGTCTCCATCCTGACCACCATTTTTCAGTTGTTCGGTTTCGGGTACTCCTTTGCCGGGCCGGCCTTCTTCTGGACCTGGCCGATCGTTCTGCTCGGCCAGCTGCTGGTGGCGTTGAACTTCGCCGAACTGGCTGCGCGGTACCCGATTTCCGGTGCCGTCTACCAGTGGTCGCGGCGAGTCGGCGGAGAAACGGTTGGCTGGTTCGCCGGCTGGTTCATGTCCATCGCCCAGGTGATCACCGCGGCCGCGGCCGCGATCGCCCTTCAGGTGGTCTTGCCCCAGCTTTGGGACGGATTTCAGCTCGTCGGCGGCGACCCCGCGTTGAATACGGTCACCGGGGCGAGCAATGCGGTCATTCTCGGGGCTGTGCTGCTGGTCGCAACCACGGCCATCAACGCTGTCGGCGTGAAGCTCATGTCCCACATCAATTCGATCGGCGTCACTTGCGAACTGGTCGGCGTCGCCGCCGTGATCCTGGCGCTTGTTTCCGTGGCGCAGCGCGGCCCCGACGTCGTCCAGGACACGCAGATCGTCAGCGGTTCGGACCTCGGCCCGGTGGGCGCGTTCCTCGTTTCCGGCCTGATGGCCGCCTACGTGATGGTCGGGTTCGATTCCGCGGGCGAACTGTCCGAGGAGACCAAGAACCCGCGGCGCACAACGCCTCGCACCATCATTTCCGCCCTGCTGATCTCCGGACTCGGCGGCGGGCTGATGATCATCGGTGCCCTCATGGCGGCCCCGAGCCTCGATGACGGCAACTTGGCCAGCCAAGGCCTGCCCTTCGTGCTGACCGCCGTCCTCGGGACCTTCTGGGGCAAGATCCTGTTGGTCGACGTCGCGATCGCCATCTTCGTCTGCACCCTCGCCATCCAGACTGCCGGCTCGCGCCTGGTCTTCTCCATGGCCCGCGACCGCCAGCTCCCCGCGGCGCAAGCACTGTCCTCCGTCAGCCCGCGCAGCGGCACCCCGCTGTGGCCTTCAGTCATCGTGGGCCTGCTCGCAATCGCCGTACTGGCCATCAACATCGGCAATCCAGCGCTGTTCACGTCCCTGTGCAGCGTCTGCATCGTGATGCTCTACCTCGCCTACTTGCTGGTCACGGTGCCGCTGCTGATCAACCGGCTGCGCGGAGACTGGGTCCGCACGGGCAAGACGATGCCCGAAGGGCTGTTCTCGCTCGGACGTTGGGGGCTTCCGGTCAACATCCTCGCAGTCCTCTACGGCGCCCTGATGGTGGTGAACCTCGCCTGGCCCCGGCCCGAGGTCTATGACCCCGCTGGCGACAACGGACTACTGCTGTTCTCCGCTCCGCTGATAGTGGGCGCCGTGCTGCTCCTTGGCATCTGGGTGCGGAAGCGGAAGGCAGCTGACCTCACACGGGCCGACTGACGCCGACACGAAAACGAAACCGCCACGCAGAAACGAACTGACATGACGCACACTCTTGAAACCACTGAAACGGCCGTTGGGACGGCGACGACAGCAGGCGCCCGCGCCCATGCACGCTCACAGCACGGCAGAACTGCCAACACCATGATCCACGTGCCCGCCGTATCGGCTCCGGAACGGCTCACGGCCCGGCTGGACGCCCGGGCTCGCGAAGCCGTCACGTGGGCCGAATCGCTGGCCTTCGGTCGTTACACGCACATCGAACTAGCGCGAGGGACGCGGATCCGTCTGACCGACACGGACGGCGACGCCTGCGTCCACGCGGTTCTCTTCCGCGGCGGCTCCCACCACGAGCGCATCAACGTCGCGGATACCGTCAAGGTCCCGTGGCAGGCTTACCTCGGGCAAGGCCATCCGTTGCTTTCCGACGCCGGCCGACTGATGGCCACCGTCGTCGCCGACTCCTCGGGGCGCCACGACGCCCTCACCGGTACCACAAACCGGGCCGGCAACGAGGCCAAGTACGGTGCCGGCAGCGCACACAGCGCGTCACCGGCCGGCCGCGAGTTGCTGACCCTTGGCGCACTCAAGCACGGGATCAGCCAGCGCGAGCTACCGCCGTCGGTGTCCTTCTTCAAGGGCATCACGGTCGACCCCGGCGGCGGCATCCGTTTCGACGGCAGTGCCGGTGCGGGGACCGGCGTCGAACTCCTGCTCCACATGGACCTGGTGCTGGTCCTCGCCAACACCGCCCATCCCCTCGACCCCCGCCCGACCTTCACGGGCAGTGCAGTGGACATCGTCGCCTGGCAGGCGCCGCAGGACCTGTGGGCACTCGCCGCGGGAGAACTTGGGCTAAAACCGGGCCCCGAGCAGCTTCTGGCGCTGCAGAACACCGAACACGACCACAAAGCGAGGACCTCCGCATGACCGCCGCCACTGCCACAGCTCCCCAGCCAGACGTCCATTGCCAGCCAGGCGTCCAGTCCGCTGCGCTGGTGTCCGGACGCGTCATCCTTGACGAATACGTTGAAGCCCGAGGCCCTTGGTCGGCCGTGGTCGCAGCGGGGGATGTCCTGACCATCGTGGATCTCGAGGGCAACCAGGCCGTGGATTGCCTTCTCTACTCGGCGACCGACGTCGCCATTCGCTATTCTGCCGCCGTCACCATTGCCGCCCAGCAGTCCATCATTCTGACCACGGGGTCCGTCCTCCGCTCGGACGATGGCGACGCCCTGATGACCGTGGAGGCTGACGAGGTGGGTGTCCACGACACCATCGGCGGAGCGTGCTCGCAGGAATCAAATACACTGCGCTACGGCCAGCACACCCATGAACAGCATGCTTGCGTGGAGAACTTCCTGATCGAGGGGTCCAAATGGGGACTGGGAAAGCCGGACGTCGTCTCCAACATCAACTGGTTCATGAATGTGCCGGTCGATCCCGACGGTGCCCTCGGCATCGTGGATGGGCTCTCCGCTCCCGGTAAGCGCGTGGCGCTCCGGGCCGAAACCGACGTGCTGGTCCTGGTTTCAAACTGCCCCCAGATCAACAACCCCTGCAACGGCTTCAACCCGACGCCCGTCCGCATGATCGTCACCCGCCCGGAGGCATGACAGTGAACCGTTTTGATACCCTCCTTGTCGCCAACCGCGGCGAGATCGCCTGCCGGATCATCGAGTCCGCCCGAAAGCTCGGGCTGCGGGCCGTCGCGGTATTCTCCGAGGCGGACCGCGGCGCGAAGCATGTTCGCCTCGCAGACGAAGCCGTGCTGCTCGGACCGGCGCCGGCCAAGGAGTCCTACCTCCGGGTCGACGCCATCCTGGCGGCCGCCGCCTCCACCGGCGCCGGCGCCATCCACCCCGGTTACGGTTTCCTCTCCGAAGATGCCGGGTTCGCCGGGGCCGTGGAAGCCGCCGGGCTGGTGTTCGTCGGTCCGACCCCCGAACAACTGCGGATCTTCGGCACCAAGCACACCGCCCGGGAGGCGGCGCAGCGGGCGAGCGTGCCCATGATTGCCGGTTCCGGCCTGCTTGAAGACCTCAACGCCGCCATCGGAGCCGCCGGGGAGATCGGGTTCCCCCTGATGCTGAAGGCTACCGGCGGCGGCGGCGGTATCGGCATGGCCGTATGCCGGAACGAAGCAGAACTGACTGAAAGCTACGCCCGCGTGGCCCGCCTCGCGAGCTCCAGTTTCGGCACAGCGGGAGTGTTCGCCGAGCGCTACATCGAACACGCCCGCCACGTTGAGGTGCAGATCTTCGGCGACGGCGAAGGCCGGGTCGTAAGCCTCGGAGATCGCGACTGTTCCCTGCAGCGCCGGCACCAGAAGGTGCTCGAAGAAGCCCCTGCGCCGGACCTGCCGGCAGCGCTCCGGGAAGAGCTCCACCGCAGTTCCCGTGCATTGTGTGCCTCGGTGGGCTACCGCTCGGCTGGGACCGTTGAGTACGTTTACGATCCCGTCCGGAAGGAGGCCTCCTTCCTTGAAGTCAACGCCCGGCTACAAGTGGAGCACCCGGTCACCGAGGCGATCACCGGCGTTGACCTCGTAGAGTGGATGCTCAACCTGGCCCAAGCACGGCCTGTCCTCGCGGGTGTCCCGGAAAGCGTTCCGGTGACGGGCCACGCGGTCGAGGCCCGTATTTACGCCGAGGACCCTGCCCGCAACTTCCAGCCCAGTGCGGGTACCGTCACCAACGCGCAGTACCCGAGCACCGACGTCGTGCGGGTGGACGCGTGGGTGGAGACCGGCAGCGAGGTGTCCACCAACTACGACCCCTTGCTCGGCAAACTCATCACCTTCGGCGACAGCCGGGATGCCGCGCTTGACGCCCTCTCAGATGCTCTCGCTCAGACCCGCATCGACGGCATCGAGACCAATCTGGGCATGTTGCGCGCAGTAACCGGACTCGACGCGGTTCGGGCCGCGAACCATTCCACAGGGACCCTGGACACCGTGGGCGATCCCGAACCCCGCATCACCGTGGAACGCCCGGGCCTCCAGACGAGCGTTCAGGACTGGCCGGGCAGAACCGGACTCTGGAAGGTCGGGGTGCCGCCCAGCGGCCCGATGGATGATCTCTCCTTCCGCTTGGGGAACAAGGCCCTGGGCAATCCGGAGGGTGCCCCGGGCCTGGAATTCACCATGGCCGGGCCCGCTCTGCGGTTCACCCACGCCACTACCGTGTGCGTGACCGGGGCCGACGTGAGCCTCACCCTCAACGGCGAATCTGTCCCAGCCTGGGAACCCATCACGGTCCCCGCGGGCGGCCTGCTGGACATCGGTTCCGCCGATGCGGCCGGGTTGCGCGGCTATGTCCTGTTCCAAGGCGGGCTCGATGTCCCGCACTACCTCGGCAGTGCCTCCACGTTTACCCTTGGTCAGTTCGGCGGCCACGGCGGCCGCGTGCTCCGCGCCGGTGACGTGCTGCGTTCGGCTGGCGGGCCATCGGACAACCTCCCTTCGTGGCCGGTTCCCGTCGAGAGCCGCCCCGCCCTGACGTCCCACTGGGAACTGAGGGTGGTCGAAGGTCCGCACGGCGCCCCGGAGTTCTTCAAGCGCGAGGACATCGACGAACTCTTCGCGACGGACTACGAGGTGCATTTCAACTCGGCACGGACAGGTGTGCGGCTGATCGGCCCCAAGCCGCGTTGGGCACGTACCGACGGCGGTGAGGCAGGGCTTCACCCCTCCAACATCCACGACACCCCCTACTCCGTGGGCGCCCTGGACTTCACCGGCGACACCCCCATCCTGCTCGGCCCTGATGGCCCGAGCCTCGGCGGTTTCGTCTGCCCGGTCACGGTGGTGAGCGGAGAACGCTGGAAGCTCGGCCAGCTGCGTCCGGGCGATAAAGTCCGCTTCGTGCCGGTGACGGACTCCCAGGCTCCGTCGGCGAAGGACCTTGGCCCGGGGCGGCAGCTGATCCTGCCGGGCGGTGCCGGCACCGGCACAAACGGCCTAGCCGCCGTCGTGAGAGCCCGGACGCCAAGGGGCGACGGCGACGACGGCGTGCTGCGTCGCGTGGCGGGAAGCGAGGGACGGCCCGCGGTCACGTACCGGCGGTCCGGGGACGACAACCTTCTGGTGGAGTTTGGCGACATGGTGCTGGACCTCGGCCTGCGCGCGCGGGTCCATGCCCTGCACCAGCACATCGAGCAGGCCCGCATCCCCGGAGTGGTGGACCTTACGCCCGGGATCCGCTCACTGCAGATCAAGGTGGATCCGTCGATTCTTCCCACCCGGCTGCTGCTGGGCCTCGTCCAGGAGATCGCGGCCGCGCTGCCGGCCAGTTCCGAGCTCGTGGTGCCGAGCCGCACCGTCAGCTTGCCGCTGTCCTGGGATGACCCCGCCACGCGCGAGGCGATCGAACGCTACATGACCGGTGTCCGGGACGACGCTCCATGGTGCCCGTGGAACATCGAGTTCATTCGCCGCATCAACGGCCTGGATTCGGTGAATGACGTTTTCGACACTGTCTTCAACGCCGAGTACCTCGTGCTCGGCCTAGGCGACGTGTATCTCGGCGCGCCCGTGGCCACGCCGCTTGACCCGCGGCACAGGCTGGTCACCACCAAGTACAACCCCGCCAGGACGTGGACGCCGGAGAACGCGGTAGGCATCGGCGGGGCCTACATGTGCATCTATGGCATGGAAGGCCCCGGAGGCTACCAGTTCGTCGGCCGCACCACCCAGGTATGGTCCCGCTACGCCGACTCCGCACCCTTCGAACCCGGATCACCGTGGCTGCTGCGCTTCTTCGACCGCATCTCCTGGTACCCCGTCAGCCCCGAAGAGCTGCTGGACCTGCGCGCCGACATGGCCGCCGGCCGCGGCCGGGGTGTCGAGATCGAGGACGGCACCTTCTCCCTTGCCGAACACGAGGCGTTCCTGGCGGAGAACCGCGAATCGATCGGCGTCTTCAGGGAGCGGCAGGCGGCGGCATTCGCGATCGAGCGGCGGGCCTGGGAGAACGCCGGAGAGTTTGATCGCGCGGAAGCCGTAGCCGCCGTCGCCGTTCCCGATCCCGGGGAAGTAGTGGTGCCCGACGGCGGAACACTCGTTACGGCGCCGTTCGCCGCCAGCGTCTGGAAGGTGGACGTCGCCCCCGGAGACCGTGTGACACAAGGACAGCCGCTGGTTTCCCTTGAGGCCATGAAGATGGAAACCGTCTTGTCAGCTCCGTGCGACGGGCTGGTCGACCAAGTGCTGCCGACCGCGGGCTCCCAAGTGGTGGCCGGTGAGGCCATCGTGGTGCTCGTGGGCGCGGATGAACTGAGCGAACCTGAACTGGAAGAGGCAGCAGCATGACCACCCAGGAGACAAAGATCGGTGCAGCCACGGCCGCCAAACGCGTCAAGCACGCGTTGGCCGCCATTGACGACGTGGACCGGCCCGAGATCTGGATTGAAATCCGCGGAGAAAAAGAGTTGCTGGCCGAAGCGGCCCGCATTGACGCCGCGGTGGCATCCGGCTCCGAACTGCCGCTGGCTGGGCTCCTGCTGGCGGTCAAAAACAACGTGGACGTTGCCGGCCTCACAACGACGGCGGCGTGCCCGGGGTTCGGTTATGTGCCGACGGAGGACGCGGTAGCCGTGGCGCGGTTGCGCGATGCGGGCGCCCTGGTGCTCGGCGTGACAAACCTTGACCAGTTCGCCACGGGCCTGGTGGGCACGCGGAGCCCCTACGGTCCAGTCCGGGATTCACGCCGGCCTGACCGGATCTCCGGGGGATCCAGCTCGGGTTCGGCTGTGGCTGTGGCGTTGGGACTCGTGGACATCGCCATCGGTACGGACACGGCCGGCTCCGGCCGTGTCCCGGCAGGACTACAGGGAATCGTCGGTATCAAACCCACCCTCAACGTGGTCTCCACCGCCGGCATAGTCCCGGCCTGCCAATCCTGGGACACGGCCACCATCCTCGCCCGGGACCTGGAGACCGCCGAACTCGCGATGGGCGTCATGGCCGGGCAGAGCCGGACGTGGCCCACAGACATCCGCTTGGCCGCTCCCTCGAAGCCGCGTGTCGCCTATCCGGCGGACCTCCCGGCCTTGGATCGCGCCTGGGCTGTGGAGTTCGGGGTCCAGATCGAGCGTCTGCGCGCTACCGGCGTGGATGCGGAGCCGATCGAATTCGATGTCTTCCTGCAGGCGGCACGGTTGCTATACGACGGCGCGCTGGTTGCCGAGCGCTATGCCGCCGTCGGGAGTTTCATCGACAGCGCACTTTCCGGTGGAGCTGACTCCGGCGTCGGGCTGGATCCGACCGTGGCGGACATCGTCAGTGCGGCCGGCCGCGTTCCCGCCCACCAGTATGTGGCGGACACCGGGGCGCTGGAGGAACTGAAGCGCGAGGCGATGTCCCGGTTTGAAGGCTTTGACGCCCTCATCGTGCCGACAGCGCCGTTCCATCCGACGCTGGCAGAGGTCGCGGCGGATCCGTTGGGCGTGAATTCCCGCATGGGCACGTACACGAACTTCTGTAACCTGTTCGATCTGTGCGCCGTAGCTGTTCCGGCCGGCATTGTGGTGGACAGCGACGGAACCGACGACGGCGGGGCGCCGGGGGCATCGCAGTTCGGCCTGACGGTGGTCGGCCGGACCTTCGACGACGCCGTCGTGGCCGACATCGCGCGGCGCGTCGAGTACACCCCGGCGAGGCCAGGGCTTTTCGCGACCGGCGCCGCGCCGGCCCCGGCCTCCTCGCGGCGGGTGCCGTGGCCCGCAGCGGCGGGGGCCGCCGTCGTGCCCTTGGTGGTGGTGGGCGCCCACCGGAAGGGCCAGCCGTTGGTCCCGGAATTGGAACGGCTTGGCGCTTTCTGGGACGGTCCCGTCAGGACAGCGCCCCGGTACCGGATGGTCTCGCTGGACACCCAGCCGCCCAAACCTGGCGTGGTCCGCTCCGACGACGGCGCCGAACTCGCCGCTGAGAGATGGTTGCTCTCCGAGGCGGCCCTGGGCTCCTTCCTCTCGGAGCTGCCCGAACCCATGCTGTTGGGATCCGTGCTGCTGAGTGACGGTTCAAGCGCAGTGGGCTTCGCGTGCGACGCGGTCGCGGCGTCCCGGGGCGAGGACATTACGCACTTTGGAGACTGGCTCGCCGCCCAGACCGCCCAGGCGGCCCAGACCGCCGAGTCCGGCTCCAAGGTGGAGGCCGACGGTACGGCAGAGGTGGAACGGGAACCGGCCTGGAAGGGCGTTTGGCGCGAGGTCGGCAAAGCGCTCGTCAGGGGGCTGCAGCGGGGGAGAGCTTAGGAAGAAGGCGAGCCTCCGCCAACATGCCCGGGCGTGTCTGTCGGGCTCGGAGTCCGTTCCGGCAGCGGGAGCAGGGCTGGGCATGAGGGGCCGAAGTGCAGCCCGCCCAAGCAGCTGTCTAAGCCACCGACGGTCCCGTGTCTTAGTGTCACGATCTGTCGTGCGCTGAACGTACCAGGTTCTCGACACGTTCGTTGAGTTCTTCGACGATGTCCTCAGTCTCTGGTTTCATGAGAACACTGCGTAGGATGCGGCCTCGTTCGATGTCCGCCTCCAAGCTGAAGCCCCGAAGCGCCATGTCTGAGGCCGAAACGTCATAGGTAGCAACATACAGGGCCTCGCTTGGCGGAAGTGCGATTCCGGCCTGCAAGACATGGCCGGAGACTCGATCGATTTCTGACAACGTAGATTCGGCGGGTAGATAGGTCAGGATATCCAGTTCCGGCTCCTGGAAGAGGATAAGTTCCTCGGACGCTCTAATTCGCTCTGCCCAGGCAACGGTCGCGCGTCTCCCCGCGCGCAGGACTTGGCCGAGCCCCTCTTCTGTCGGCGGGAGGAGCCGAAAAGTCATCCACAGTGCTGCGGCGGCTGCTCCCGAACGCGAACATTCGATGGAAATCTCGCCAAGGTGAAGATCCTCAGAAGTGAAATAGGTGTAGGGCGAATCATGTACATAGTGGCGTTGCACACTTGGATCACGGAAGATTACTGCCCCGCATCCATATGGTTGCAGGCCATGCTTGTGTGGATCGATAACAACGGAATCGGCGTGAGCGATGGCTTCAAAGGGAGCGCGGGCCACGCCGTCAACGGAGTCGTCGGCGATTATCCTGAAGAACCCTCCATAGGCGGCATCCACATGCACCCGCACCCCGTACCTTTCGCAGATTGGCAGTGCCAGATCGATGGGGTCAATTGCCCCGAGTCCGGTTGTCCCGGCTGTCATGACAACCGTTCCGACCGTTCCAGTGGACAGAATCGTCTCCAAGGCTTCCAGATCCATTTTGCCGGCGGCATCGGCGGGCACTGAGTGGCTGGTCATGCCCAGAAGGTGGCTCATGCGGCTGTGTGTGTAGTGAGCATCCGCGCTATAAGCGATGCCCTTGCGCGGGTGGATTTCGCGCGCGATAAAGAGTGCCTCGAGATTGGCAATCGTTCCGCTGCTGGTCAGGTGCCCGAGGTGCTCTTCATAACCGAACATTTCGGCTAGTTGTGCGACAACCTCCTTCTCCATTCGGGCCGTTGCCGGACCGCCGTCGAGGGCATGGTTGTTCGGGTTAATCAACATCGCAGTGACGTAGGCCACGACCGCCGCGGGGTGAGGCGGTTTGAGCATCTGCCCGATGTAACGAGGATGAAAAAATGGATAGTTATCACGGAGCCTGTTGATCAGATCATCGTGGACGGCAGCGAGGAGGTCGGCCTTAACGTCCATCGTTGGGTGCGGCTTGAAGTCCCCGTACTCTTCCATCCATCGAGAGACTGCGGAAATCGCCTTCTCAACCGAATCCTTCAGTGGGAGTTCTGCATCCGCGCTCATTCCCGGAAGCATCGAGGTCATGTTCTTATCCTTTGAATTGTCGGGGGTTCCGCAGCGCTGTGGGGCCTACGGTATTTTTGGTCGTACGGGAATCAGGCGTGCACTACTTTTCGCTGTGCTGTCAAAATGCAGACCAAGGAGGTCAACACACCGACTACGCCGAGCATGAGCATGCCTGTAAACGCGCCCCCGGCGGACTGGATTAAAGCTCCGCTGACCACTGGCCCGATGGCAAAACCGGCGCCGATCATGAGGTTGGTTGTGTTCATGATGTGGCCACCGCCGGAAAGATCAGCAAGCGTGGATAGCAGGTAGGGCAGGATGAAGGTCCAAGCGAATTTAAAGATGACGGCGGCCATTGCGAAACGCGCCAGCCCTGGTGTTCCAAAGAGCAAAGTGACGCTTATCGACATGACCGCGTATCCCGCGATGAGGTAGAGCTTCCTTTGTGGGGTGTCGCCGAGAATCGTCGCCGTCAATGCGGACACGATACCCGCGACCGTGGCGAGTGACAGAACAAGGCTGCTCGAAGATAGATCGATTCCAGCACCCGCAGAAATCTGTGCGATAAAGGACCACACGCCGCTGAGTGCAACATAGAACAACAGGACCGCGGCCAGGCCCAATGCAAATCTGACCGCAGGAACCCTAGCGCGGGTGTGGTCCCGGGGAATCGACTGTCTTAGCGCGTTTCCGTCGATGCCATTGACCACCAGTAGACAGAGAACGTCGAGCCCGGCTAGCGTCCAGTAGATAGCTGACACAGGCGCCTGAGAGAACAATGCCGGAAAGACGGCCAGGATCAGTGCACCCATAGCCAGTTGGCACACGACGAAAACGCCAAACGCTCTGCTCGGGTTGGCGGTTTTGCCGCTCAACGTAAGAATAATCACCGTAATGGACCCTGCCGCGAGCGATGTAACCACGCGTGTAGCCATCAGCAGGCCGAAGTCATCAAGCAATCCGGACACGACGTTGCCGGCTATTACGATAGTAGTGAAGACGTAGGTGGCCGTCCGCAGGTTTACGCGATTGAGCCAGAGGTAGGCGGGGACCGTTGCCAAGCTGAAGGCGCCTAGTTCGAGGGAGAACAGGGCCCCCACCTGCACTGGCGTCAGTGCGAACTGAGTTATCAACTTGCCTGCGATCACGGGGGCAATGAGGAGTACGGTGTAAAGCACGGCGCTGTATGCGGCGATGTACGTGTATGTCCCTCGGCTTGAGGTCGACACTGCGGCTCCAGGGGTTTTGATGAGACTTGTCATTGGAAGTGGCTTTCAATGAGGAATGGTTGTTCGTCGAATAGACCTAATGTAGATGTGACCTATATCTCGCACTTTTCTTTGCGCGCAGAGAAGTTGACTAAAGCTGCCTGGGCGGAGTTCACTACGGGCCTCGCGATCCTGCACCGGGAAATATAGGAGCACTCATCGATCGCGGCTGTCACTGGATCGTCCGGGGGATTTCCAAGCCACCGAACCGATAGCCGGGAGATCCAACCTCTGCCCGCCAATGCCCGGGCTGCAATATCTGTGCGCCCTGCGAATACTCCTGTGCGCGTGAGGCGAAGACTACCTGCAACCTTGCAGAGGACACTGGGCAATGAAAACCCAGTGTTCAAGCGCATCAAATCCCAAGGAGAGAATCGTGAACGATGTCCTTTCCCCTGAGCTCATCGTGGTCGGGGGCCCGGTCTATACAGCAGACCCCCAAATTGAGTGGGTTGAAGCCTTTGCGGTGCAGAACGGAAAGATAGTCGCGGTCGGCTCAGAGGCCGAAATCCGCGGGTTTGCAGTTGATACAACGACCGTTCTCGACACCGGCGGAAAACTTGTTCTACCAGGCCTGAGTGATGGACATATTCATCTGGGCCTCGGCGGTAGTCAGGCAGCATGGGAGCTTCCCATTCTGCCCACCGACTCGAAAGAGGTAATCTTCGAGAAGATCAAGGGCTGGTCTGCAAATTTGGGGCCCGATGAGTGGATTGTCGGTGGCATTGTCGGCAGCACCGTCATGGACGCCGTGATGAACGTAGACGACCTGGCATCGCTCGATGAAGCGGCCGGCGGAAGACCCGTACTCCTGCGAGACGACTCGATGCACAACCGCTGGGTGAACACGCGCGCACTCGATCTGATGCGAGTTACCGGTGACACTGCGGATCTTGAAGGCGGAAGCTATGTTCGCGACACCACGGGTCGGCTTACCGGGGTCCTGCATGAACTCGCCTCGGCAAACGCCGAGGCAGCATTTGATTCTTCGATCGCGGATCCCGACTCTCGCAACATTGCGTCACTGAAAAAGGCCCTCGAGGTCGTGAACTCCTTCGGGATCACGGCGGTTCAAGACGCCGCGACCATGGAGTATTCCTGGAAGGCGCTTTCGGCCATCGAAACCAGTGGTGAGATGTCTGCCTGGGTTGTAGGGTCCATGCCTGCGCGCCCCTTTATCGAATCCGGGTATGTCGGCGAAGAGCTCTTCGGAATTGCCGCCGGATACAGGAGTGAACATCTGCGCCCGGATTTCGTCAAGTTTGTGCTCGATGGCGTTCCGATGACGCGGACCACAGCGATGCTGCGGCCTTATGTTTGCCATGACCAGCAAGACCCGGGTTACGTCGGTTCCTCGTACTGGACCCTTGAAGAGCTCCTCGAAGCCATTGAGCTCTGCTACGACCGCGGCCTGAGCGGAAAACTTCACGCCACGGGCGACGCGTCCGTTCGGCTGGCGCTCGACGCAATCGAAATCATGCGCGAAAGGCGCGGGCCGGGTCCGGTGTTCCAGATCGCTCATGTCGAGTTCGTGGACGCGGCGGACGTTCCACGATTTGCGGCGCTGGGAGTAATACCTGATGCCTCTCCGTATATTTGGTACCCAGGCGTCATTCAGGAAAGCATCGGGAACCAAATCCCCGCTGAGACTGTGAATGCAAGCTGGGCCACAAAGGACTTGATTGATTCCGGGGCGCTTCTTGCAGCCGGCTCCGACTGGCCGTGCGTACTGCCTTCTCCGGACCCATGGATCGGAATTCAAACACTTGTGACCAGGGCCAACATTGACCCGACTGTAGCTGGCGAACTCAACCCCTCACAGAAGCTGACTGTTAGTGATGCCATAGCCGCATTCACTAGAAACCCGGCAGCCGCCATGGGTCTGGGCGCGGTAACGGGTTCGATCAAACCCGGACTGTCCGCCGACTTCATCCTGTTGGATCAAAACATCTTCGCAATCGACGCGCATGAGATTCATGCGACAAGAGTCGAAGCAACGTACTTTGAAGGCAAGAAAGTCTATGACCGAAGGCAGTCCGTCACGTAAGACCTCGGGCAATCCGCACTGCATGGTCCTTCTAGGCAGCGGACGGATCTGAACCACGCATTGGTTATTGAATACCGTGTTGAATTGCCGAGTACCCAACCACAAAGGGTGGCGATGAACAACCACACGACGAAGTGAGGAAAGCCCATGCAGTTCCACCATCATGGTTA
>NZ_JARVRF010000045.1 GCF_030209835.1 Arthrobacter sp. efr-133-R2A-120
TCACCAACCTCGGCCAACCCTGCCCCAAACACCACCGCCTCAAACACCGCACCGCATGGACCCCCACCCCCGCCGGCAAAAACAGTCCACCCGGGTGGACCTCACCCTCACACCGGCACTACCCCAGCGAACACCAGGACTGGGAACCACCCCACTGGCCAGACCACCTACAGGTCACCGGCGAGCCCTGCCCGCGCCTCCTAGCAGCCCGACAACGCCCGCTGCGGCCGGGCCTGCCGGTAGAGGTACCTGCCGTGCTCTGCGAACCCGGCGCCCTCGTACAAGGCCTGGGCGCCGGCGTTCGAGGCCATCACCAGTAGCCAGAACTCCGACACGCCTCGGTGACTGCCAGCCGCAAGAAGGGCGTCAAGAACCTGCCGCCCCAAGCCGCGGCGGCGGTGCCTGGCCGTTGTCGCCATGCAATAGATGCCGCCCCTCCCCTCCACCAGGGCCAGGCGCCCGACGGCGGCCGGTGCGCCGTCGCTGTCCCTCACGAGGGCGTAGACCGAGGGGCAAGACTCCAGGATCGTCCGCGCGATCTCCAGCTCGGCGTCTCCCCCGCGCCCGTCGACCGACCACCACAGCCGGAGCCACTCTTCGGAAGGCTCTTCGGAGATCTCGACGTCGTTCGCCACGCCATCGCGCGGGGTACCGGGAAGGGCACCGTCCGGCCGGACCATGATGAGTGTCTCGGACTGCCGGGTGAATCGCTGCACATCAAGCACCGCGTTGAGGCCCGTGCTCCGCTCGTCGTCGAAGACCTGGAAGATCAGCGGCAGGCGCCGGGAGCGGTACCACTGCGTGGCGGCGCGGACTGCCGATTCGTGGTCTTCGGCCTGTTCCCTGGGCCAGACCGAGTTTGCCCGCTGCGTGACACCCCCGGCGGCCCGCATGACCCATCCCCCGGTGTCCTCACGGTCCGGGGCCGGCCACGCACGGTCCATCAGCTCCTCAATCAATGCAAGGCTCAACTCCTGCGCCACGCGTCCTCCTCAAATCAATCGCCGTCATGGTACGCCGGAGGCCCCCGCAATGTGCGAGGGCCTCCGGGGTGCTTCTGCGGTTTCCGGCTACTCGGGCTTGGCTGCCGGTGCTGCCTGCGCCTTGGCTTCAGGCTTGAAGTCGACTCCGGCTTCCTTGCGCTGCTGCGCCGTGATGGGCGCAGGAGCAGCGGTCAGGGGGTCGTAGCCGCCGCCCGACTTCGGGAAAGCGATGACATCGCGGATCGAGTCCACGCCGGCCAGCAGGGCCACGACGCGGTCCCAACCGAAGGCCATGCCGCCGTGAGGAGGTGCGCCGTACTTGAATCCCTCGAGCAGGAAGCCGAACTTGGTCTGCGCGTCTTCCTTGTCCAGGCCCATGAGCTCGAAAACGCGCTCCTGGACATCGGCCTCATGGATACGGATGGATCCGCCGCCGATTTCGTTGCCGTTGCACACGATGTCGTAGGCATAGGACAGGGCCGATTCCGGGTCCTTGTCAAAGGAGTCGAGGAACTCGGGCTTCGGGGAGGTGAAGGCGTGGTGCAGGGCCGTCCACTGTCCGCCACCCACCGCGACGTCACCGGAGGCGACAGCTGCGGCTGCGGGCTCGAACATCGGGGCGTCCACGATCCAGACGAAAGCCCAGTCCTTGGGATCGATCAGGCCGGTGCGGTGGCCGATCTCGACGCGGGCAGCACCCAGCAGGGCTCGGGACGGTGACTTCTCGCCGGCCGCGAAGAAGATGCAGTCGCCGGGCTTTGCGCCGACGGCGTCGGCCAGGCCCGCCCGCTCGGTGTCCGTGAGGTTCTTGGCAACGGGGCCCGTGAGCTCACCGTCTTCCTTGAACAGCACGTAGGCGAGACCCTTGGCGCCGCGCTGCTTGGCCCACTCCTGCCAGGCGTCCAGCGCGCGGCGGGCCTGCGAGGCTCCGCCGGGCATGACGACGGCGCCGACGTAAGGGGCCTTGAAGACACCGAAGTTCGTGTCCTTGAAGAACTCCGTCAATTCGGTGAGTTCCAGGCCGAAGCGCAGGTCCGGCTTGTCGGAGCCGTACTTGGCCATCGCCTCGTGGTAAGTCATGCGGCGGATCGGCGTCGGGATCTCGACGTCGATCAGCTGCCACAGTGCCTTGACTATGCCTTCGCCGAGCTCAATGATGTCGTCCTGGTCAACGAAGCTGGCTTCGATGTCGAGCTGGGTGAATTCCGGCTGGCGGTCCGCACGGAAGTCTTCGTCGCGGTAGCAACGGGCGATCTGGTAGTACTTTTCGAAACCGCCCACCTGGAGCAGCTGCTTGAAAAGCTGCGGCGACTGCGGAAGCGCGTACCAGGAACCCGGTGCCAGACGTGCCGGAACTACAAAGTCACGGGCGCCTTCCGGCGTCGAGCGCGTCAGCGTGGGAGTTTCGATCTCCACATAGCCCTGCTGGTGAAGCAACTCGCGGGCCACGCGGTTAGCCTCGGAGCGCAGGCGCATGTTCCGGGCGGGGCCGGGGCGGCGCAGGTCAAGGTAGCGGTGCTTGAGGCGGGCTTCCTCACCGACCTCCACGTGCTCGTCGATCTGGAACGGCAGGGGATCCGAGGTGTTGAGGATCACCACTTTCTCAGCGATGACCTCGATCTCACCGGTGGCGAGGTGCGGGTTTTCGTTGCCCTCGGGACGCTTGCTGACGGTGCCAACGATCTGCAGCACGTATTCATTGCGCAGCCCGTGGAAGACCTCTTCCTCGCGGACAACCACCTGGGCGACACCGGACGCGTCACGCAGATCGACGAAGGCCACGCCACCGTGATCTCGGCGGCGGCCTACCCAGCCTGCCAGGGTGACGGTCTGTCCAATGTGCTCGGAACGCAAGGATCCGAGGTCATGTGTGCGCAGCACAGCATTCCTTTCAACATGATTTTCAGGATCATGACAAAACGATCCCGTTCGAGTTTACCCGTATGAATGAAGCGTGGACCCACCAGGCCCGGTCTGCTCCCGGCTGACGTCTAAGGATTAAGGCCCTTGAGGCGCCGGTTCTTTCCTACCGCGTGGTGATGCGGACGTGGAGATCCTCGGGCGAGGGCTCCCAGCTGGCCGGATCCGCGTCGACTTGCTCTCCGGTGCGGATGTCCTTCACCTGGTGCTTGCCGTCGTCGTCCGTGAACCAGACGAAAGGAATGCCGCGTCGGTCGGCGAATTTGATCTGCTTGCCGAACTTCTCGGCCTTCGCCGCGACTTCGGTTGCGATCCCCCGTCCGCGCAGCTGGGCCGCGACATCCTGGGCAGCAGACCAGCTGTCGTCGTTGTTCAGCGCAACGAGCACTGCCGTGGGCACCGAGCGCGACGCCGTCGCGAATTCCTGGCTCAGGATGCGGGAGACGAGGCGGGTCACCCCGATCGAGAGGCCGACGCCGGGGAACTTGCGGTTGCCCTTGCTGGCAAGGGCGTCGTAGCGGCCCCCGGAGCAAATGGAACCGAGCTGCTCGTGTCCCACCAGGACGGTTTCGACGACCGTGCCGGTGTAGTAATCAAGGCCGCGGGCGATGCTGAGGTCGGCAACAACCTTGCCGGGGGCGCGCTGCACTGCAGCCTCAATGACTTGTTCCAGCTCGCTGAGGCCCTCTTCAAGAAGCTCATCCGAGACACCGAGCGCCCGCACCTGCGCCACGAAGGACGTGTCCTCGGTGCGGATGCTTGCAAGCTTCAAGGCGAGTGCTGCCTGCTCATCCGTGGCGCCAAGCTCGCTCCTGAGCAATTCGGCAACCTTCGCGTCGCCGATCTTCTCAAGCTTGTCGATGCTGCGAAGCACGCCCGCTGTGTCCGTGAGGCCGATACCGCGGTAGAAGCCCTCGGCCAACTTGCGGTTGTTGATACGCAGGCGGAAGTCCGGAATGGGAAGGGCGCTCAACGCTTCCGCAATGACGAGGGCAATCTCGACGTCGTAGCGGAACGGCAGTTCGCCGTCGCCCACGACGTCGATGTCTGCCTGCGTGAACTCGCGGGCGCGGCCTTCCTGGGGACGCTCACCCCGCCACACCTTCTGGATCTGGTAGCGACGGAACGGGAAGGCGAGATGGCCGGCGTTCTCGACAACGTAGCGGGCAAACGGCACCGTGAGGTCGAAGTGGAGGGCCAGGGCGTTTGGATCCGCCTTGTCCGACTTTCCGCCCTCGCCGGCGTCCTCGTCTTCCTGCAAGCGGCTGAGACCGTATACCTCTTTGTCGATCTCGCCCTTGCGGAGGAGTTGGCCGACTGTTTCCACAGCGCGGGTCTCGATGGAAGAGAAGCCATGGAGTTCGAACGTCTTGCGCAACGTGTCCAACACATGCAGTTCCACCAACCGCTCCTGGGGAAGCCACTCGGGGAATCCGGACAGGGAGGCGGTACGAGCCATGGTGGAAATTTCTCCTCAATGATTGCGCGGGCCGGACCTGGCGCCACGAACCACGGCCCGATTCGGCTCAGGTTAGGCGGGCGTCCAGCCAGTCATGCATAAACTATGTGCGGCAGCCAGTTTATGCTTTCGGCGCCTGCACATCTAATGCGGGCACCCGGGTTTGGCTTGCTTGCGATGGAAGCTTGTCCAGACAACCAGGAGGACTCTTGTCTACAAGGCCGCGGGACAACCGTGAAGCCAAACGGCGCATCAGGCAGATGGAAGCCAAGCGCGAGCTTCGGCGTGCACAGGGCAAGCGCCGCCGCCGGGACAATGTGATCGCCGTCGGTGTGGGTGCCGCCGCCCTGATTGCCGCCGTCGTACTCCAACTCACGGTGTTCAACTCGAACCCGAGCGAGTCGGAGTTCGCAGCGGCGCAGGCCGGACTCAGTTCGCCGTCGGCCTCCGCGAACCCCTCCGCTTCCGCCGCAGCGACAGGCTCGAATAGTGCCGGCATCCCCAAAGCGGATACCGCCGCGGGTAAGACGTTCACTGGCCAGCTCAGCCTCAACGGAGGGGCAGTCGGCGTCGAACTGGACGGCACAACAGCTCCCCAGGCAGCAGCCGTATTCAAATCCCTCACCGATGCGAGCTATTACAGCGGACTAAAGTGCCCTCGACTGACCACCGCCGACAACTTTTCGGTGCTGCAGTGCGGAGCCAAGGGAACGGACACCAGCGACGACCCCAACTTCCACTGGGGACCACTCGAGAACACCCCCGCCAACAACACCTACCCGGCCGGAACCATCGCCGTCGCGAGGACCGGCAACAACGCCTACGGCAATGGGCACCAATTCTTCATCGTGTACAAGGACACGGTCATTCCCCCGGATTCTGCCGGCGGGTACACGATTGTCGGCAAGGTGACGAGCGGGATGGACGTTGTGACGAAGATTGCCCAAGCGGGTATTAATCCGGGTAGCAGCGCCACCGACGGCGCCCCTGTGGCAGCTGTCACGATAGACTCATTTTCTCTGAAGTAACCAGCCCGGGCCATGGTCCACGGCGCATTACCTTAGTAATCCCTCCAAGCGAAAGACTTTTAGCGGTGACAGACAGTCAGAAATCCGACGAAACTGCAGTAGTGGCCAACGACGAAGAAACCCAGGCTCCCGTAGCTGAGCAAGCCGGCGTCGAGCCAACTGCCCCGGCAGAACCCGTGGCTGCCCCGGTAGCTGACGCGGCAGAGCCCGTAGCTGCCCCGGTAGCTGACGCGGCAGAGCCCGTAGCTGCCCCGGTAACGGATGCGGCAGAGCCCGCAGCTGACGCGGCAGAGCCCGCTGCCAAGCCTGCTTCTCCAACGCCACGCCCTGCGCCCTCGCATGCACCTTCTCCCGCCGCATTTGCTGCCCGGCCGAAAGCCGCAGCCAGCGTGATTCCGGCAGCGCCGGCCGCCCAGCCTACGGCTGTGTCCTTGGCGGAAGCCGCCAAGTGGGGGCGCGCCGAGGGTGACGGCCACGTCTTCCTGACCATCGACGGCGAAGAGCAGCCGGTGGGACAGTACCCGGGTGTGAGCACCGACGAGGCGCTGGCATACTTCGCCCGGAAGTACGACGACGTGGTCGCGCAGATCGTTTTGATGGAACACCGCGTGGAGTCCAAGGCCCCGGCCACGGACATGCAGAAGACGGTCGAGCACCTGCGCGAGCAACTGGCCGAGCGCAACATGGTGGGCGACATCCGCACTGCCGAAGCCCGACTCGACGCCTTGGCCGGACAGATTTCCGAATTGGAGAAGTCCGAGAAGGCCGCGCACGACGCCGCACGCTCCGCGGAGCTCGCGGCACGCGAGGCGATCGTTGCCGAAGCCGAATCCATCGCGTCCCAGGACCCATCCCAGGTCCAGTGGAAGACGTCGAGCGCCCGCATGAACGAACTCTTCGAGAGCTGGAAGACAGCCCAGAAGAACGGCATCCGGCTTGGACGAAGCAACGAGGACGCGCTGTGGAAGCGGTTCCGCTCGGCACGCACCGTCTTCGACCGCCACCGCCGCGCCTACTTCTCCCAGCTGGACAGCACCAACTCGGCCGCGAAGGTTGCCAAGGAACAACTGATCGTCGAGGCCGAAGCCCTCTCCAGTTCCACGGACTGGGGTTTCGCGGCCGGCGAATACCGCCGCCTCATGGACCAGTGGAAGGCTACGCCTCGCGCCAGCCGCAAGGACGACGACGCCCTCTGGCTCCGTTTCCGTGCCGCCCAGGACGTCTTCTTCAGCAACCGCCAGGCCGCCAACGATGAGATCGACCAGCAGTACACGGCCAACCTTTCCGTCAAGGAAGAGCTCATCGTCGAGGCCCAGGCCTTGCTGCCAATCACGGACCTCAATGCTGCCAAGAAGGCCCTGCAGTCCATCCGTGACCGTTGGGAAGAAGCCGGAAAGGTCCCCCGCGCCGACATGGGCCGGATCGAAGCCGGCCTGCGCAAGGTCGAGGACGCCGTCCGCGAAGCCGAAGAGGACAAGTGGCGCAGGAGCAACCCTGAAACCAAGGCGCGCACCAACAGTGCCTTGTCCCAGCTGGAGGCGGCCATCGCCGGCCTGAAGGAAGACCTGGAAAAGGCTGAAAAGGCCGGGGACCAGCGCCGCATCAAGAATGCCCGTGAGGCCCTTGAAGCCCGCGAGGCCTGGCTTGACCAGATCCAGCGCTCGGCCAGCGACCTCGCCTAGCAGTACAAGCCTGAACCAACAGGCCCCGTCCCGGTTATCCACATAACCGGGACGGGGCCTGTTCCCGTTGCGGTGGCCACGCGATGATTGCTGAATGGCCCCGAGATTACCGCCTTCGCAGCAACAGGACTTCCCTGCCCAGGAACTGTACGCGCCCAGCCCGCAGTTCACGTGGGCCGAGCTTCAATCAATGGCTGCGGACGGCGTGCTCACCCCGCTCTACGAGAAGAGCTTCACTCCTTCCGGGCTGGTTGTCACGCCGAGGCTCCGCGCCCGCGCGGCCGCGCTGGTGGTCCCGGATCGCATCCGCAGGAAGGTCATTGCGGGCCGCATGACGGCGGCCTGGATCTACGGTTGCGCGGATGCACCTGAAAGGCTCTCGCTCCTGGTCGATGCCAAACACCGTATATCGAGCGTGCGATCGGCCCGTGGCTGCATCCTGCACGAAGTGCGCTTGGGTCAACTGGACGTGGTCAGCATCGGCGGACTCCTCGTGACCAGTCCCCTTCGGACGGCCGTGGACGTGGCACTTCACGTCGAAGCGGACAGGGCCCTGCCCGCACTGAGAATGCTGTTGTCCCGGGATGAGCTGGGGGTCCGGCTGCGGCTCTTGACCCTCGCAGTGGAGGCGTCCGCGAGGGTCCCCCACAAGAAGGCCGCCTTGCGCAAGCTCGCCACGCTGGCTCAAACCGTTGACGCGATGCCGGCCGAGGCATTCCCCCCTGAGGCGGCCGCCTGAGTTGCTACCGTTCAGCTTCTCCTGCGATTGCCCGTGGTCCTGTAGACGTCGAAGACACCGTCGATCCTGCGCACGGCACTGAGCACATGGTGCAGGTACTTCGGGTCGCCCATTTCGAAGGCGAAGCGGGAGATGGCCACCCGGTCGCTCGACGTGTGCACGGAAGCGGCCAGGATGTTGACGTGGTTTTCAGACAGCACGCGGGTAACGTCGGAGAGCAGCGACTTCCGGTCCAGTGCTTCCACCTGGATCTCAACGAGGAAGACGCTGGATTGCGTCGGAGCCCATTCAACCTCGACGATCCGATCGGGCTGGTCCCGCAGATCGGAGACATTCGTACAGTCGGTGCGGTGTACCGACACACCCGAGCCCCGAGTCACGAACCCGAGGATCGGATCGGGCGGTACAGGCGTGCAGCAGCGCGCGAGCTTCACCCAGACATCCCCCACACCCCGGACAATGACGCCGGAATCCGAGTACCGGGTCTTCTGGAGTTGCGAGGGAATACTGACTTCGTCCAGGTCCTCATCGGGCGTCTCGTGGCCGCCAAGGTGCTCCATGAGCTTTTCCATGACGGATTGCGCCGAAGTATGCCCATCGCCCACACCGGCATACAGCCCGGAAATGTCGACGTAGTGGAATTCCTCCGCCACCGTGGACAGGGCGTCATGCGTCATGAGCCGTTGCAGCGGCAGGTTCTGCTTGCGCATGGCCCGGGTCAATTGGTCCTTGCCGCGCTCGATGGCCTCTTCGCGGCGTTCCTTGCTGAACCACTGCCGGATCTTGTTGCGGGCCCGGGCGCTCTTGACGAAATGCTGCCAGTCCTGGCTTGGTCCTGCGCCTTCGGCCTTGGAGGTGAAGATCTCCACCCAGTCGCCGTGATTGAGTTCGCTGTTGAGCGGAACCAGCTTGCCGTTGACGCGCGCACCGATGGTCCGGTGACCCACCTCGGTGTGGACCGCGTAGGCGAAGTCCACCGGCGTCGATCCTGCGGGAAGGGCCATGACTTCGCCCTTGGGGGTGAAGACGAACACCTCACGGGCATTGATCTCAAAACGCAGCGAGTCCAGGAACTCGCCGGGATCCGACGTTTCCTGCTGCCAGTCGACCAACGAACGCAACCAGCCCATGTCCCCGTCTTTGGGACTTCCCGGGCCTACGGCGGTCCGGTTGGGCTGGTCCTTGTACTTCCAGTGCGCCGCCACGCCATACTCGGCACGGCGGTGCATTTCGTGGGTACGGATCTGGATCTCGACGGGCTTGCCCCCGGGACCGATGACCGTGGTGTGCAAGGACTGGTACATGTTGAACTTCGGCATGGCGATGTAGTCCTTGAACCGCCCCGGAAGGGGGTTCCAGCGCGAATGCAAGGTGCCAAGAGCTGCATAACAGTCACGGACGGAGTCCACCAGGACGCGCACGCCCATGAGGTCGTTGATGTCGTCGAAGTCCTTGTCCCGGACAATCATCTTTTGGTAGATCGAGTAGTAATGCTTGGGGCGGCCAGTGATGGTGGCCTTGATGCGGGCAACGCGGAGGTCTTCGGCAATCTGGTTGCGGATAACGCTCAGGCTCTTCTCGCGCTCCGGAGTGCGGTCCCCCACCATCCGGACGATTTCTTCATACACCTTCGGATACAAGGCGGCGAAGGAAAGATCTTCGAGCTCCCATTTGATGGTGTTCATGCCGAGGCGGTGGGCCAGCGGCGCAAAGATCTCAAGCGTTTCACGCGCTTTGCGTGCGGATGATTCAGCGGAAACAAAACGCCAGGTGCGGGCATTGTGCAGCCGGTCCGCAAGCTTGATCATCAGCACCCGGATGTCCTTGGCCATGGCCACAACCATTTTGCGGACGGTCTCGGACTGTGCCGCCTCACCGAACTGGACTTTGTCCAGCTTGGTGACGCCGTCCACGAGCATCGCGACCTCCGGGCCGAAATCGCGCGTCAGGTCAGCGAGGGTGTAGGGCGTGTCCTCCACAGTGTCGTGCAAGAGGGCAGCGGCCAAGGTTGTGCCGGTGAGCCCCAGTTCGGCCAGGATCGTGGCCACTGCCACGGGGTGGGTGATGTACGGATCGCCGCTCTTCCGCTTCTGCCCCTGGTGGCTGCGCTCGGCTACGGTGAAGGCCCGCTGGATGAGATCGAGGTCTTCCTTGGGGTTGTTGGCCCTGACCGTCCGCAAGAGCGGTTCGAGGATGGGCGAATAGGTGCTCGCGCCCCGCCCAGTCAATTTCGCCAGCCTGGAGCGCGTCCGCTCGCGCCGTCCGGGGAACGTCGGGCGCACGCCCGGGCTGTCCACGGGCACACCATCCACGGTGCTGCCCGTAGCTGCAGTTGCGGTGCCGGCCACGCGGCTCAGGCCGTCCTCTCCGCCCGCCGGCAGCGCCGACGTCGTACGTTCCTCCACAAAAGCACCTCTCACGACTGACTTAATTCTCCCAGTCTATTCCCGCTGGTGACCTCTCCAAGAACCGGTACCCAGATGACGGAGCCGGGAATGCAAAGGGCCGGCCACCGCTTTTCAGCGGTGACCGGCCCTTCAACGGGAAACCAAGCTATACGGCGGCGGCTTCCGCGCTCGAACTGGCGGCTGCGGCGCGTCGGGTTGCCACCTTCTTGGCCTGCTTCTGCAGCTCGGGTTCGCTCTGGCGCAGCCACGCGTAGAGCGGAGCCGCGATGAAGATCGTCGCCGCGGTCCCGATCAGGATGCCGACGAACAACGCCAGCGACAGGTCGCGGAGCGTGCCGGCGCCAAGCAGTCCGGCACCGATGAAAAGAATCGCGGCGACGGGCAATACTGCCACCATCATGGTGTTGATAGAGCGCACCAGGGTCTGGTTGACGGCGAGGTTGACCTCTTCGGCAAAGGTACGCCGGCTGGAGGTGGCGATGTCCGAGGTGTTTTCACGGATCTTGTCGAAAACCACCACCGTGTCGTACAGGGAGTAGCTGAGGACCGTCAGGAAGCCGATGATGGCAGACGGTGTCACCTCGAAGTCGCTCAAGGAGTAGACACCGGCCGTGCTGAACATCGTGACCAGCATGCCGGCGAGGGCAGAGACCGACATCTTCCAGGTGCGGAAGTACAAAGCCATCAAGAGAGCGGCCAGGCCCACGAACACCGCGAGGCCGATCAAGGCCTGCTTGGTGACATCCTGCCCCCAGGTGGGGCCGATGAAGGTCGAGGTGACCTGGTTGTCGGTAACGCCATACGCCTTTGCAAGATCCGTTTTGATCTTGACGGTCTGGTCGTCGCTGAGTTTGTCGGTCTGGATACGCATGGTGTTGCCGGCGACGTTGGCGACGCGCGGAACCGCACCGGGTACGACGTCGTGGACCGCCTTTTCGCCTGGGGCGGACTCGGTGGTCTTCACATTGGACACCGTGAACTCGGAACCGCCCCGGAAGTCGATCCCGAGGTTGTAGCCGCCCTTGACCACCGGCAGGAGGATGGAGATCGCCACCGCCACAGCGGCGATGATGAACCAGATCTTCTTGCTGGACACGAAGTTGTAAGAGCGCTTGCCCGTGTAGAGCTCGTTGCCGAACTTTGCGAAGCTCGTGGTCATTACTTCTCCTCCTTGGTGCCGTTGGAAGAACCAGCCAGCTGAGCTTGCTTCTCGGCAAGCCGACGTTCGGCGATGGTCATGCGGCGCTCGGCTTCCGCGGCAGCACCGGTGTTGCGGGCGCGCACGACGGCGGGCTTCTCGGTCGGCGTGCGGAGCCTGCCGGCACCGCGGTACAGCGGCACGGCGCCCAGGCGCTCAGGGTCGAGCCCGGAGAAGCGGTGACCTTCGCCGAAGAACTTGGTCCGGGCCAGCACCTGGAGCGTCGGGTGCGTGAACATGAAGACGACCAGGAGGTCTGCCAACGCGGTGAGGCCAAGGGTGAAGGCAAAGCCGCGGACGTTTCCAACAGCGACGAAGTACAACACCAGGGCAGCGAGCAGGTTGACGGCCTTGGAGGCAAGGACCGTGCGCTTGGCGCGCTTCCAACCATTCGCGACGGCGGACACAAGGCCCTTGCCCTCACGAAGTTCGTCACGGATGCGTTCGAAGTACACGATGAAGGAGTCTGCTGTTTGGCCGATGGCCACGATGAGACCCGCAACACCGGCCAAGGACAGCCGGTAGTTTTCGGTCCAGCCCAGAATCGCGATGGCGAGGTACGTGAGTCCGCCGGCCACCACGAGGGAGAGGATGGTGACGAAGCCAAGGGCCCGGTACTGGAAGAGCGAATAGACCACCACGAGCAGGAGGCCGATCACACCGGCCAGCAGGCCAAGACGCAGCTGCTCGCCACCGAGGGTAGCGGAAATCTGCTCCTCGGACTGGATATCGAAGCTGATGGGCAAAGCACCGTAGCGAAGCTGGTCCGACAACGCCTGTGCGGACGCCTGCGTGAAGTTACCCGTGATCTGCGGCTTGCCATCGGTGATGACGGCGAGGGCGCGCGGCGCGGAGATGACTTGGTCATCCAGGACGATGGCGAACTGGGCCTTGGGGTCGTTGCCGCCCTGTGCCTGGGATGCCACGTAGAACTGGTTGAGCCTCTGCGTAACGTCCTTGAAGGTCTTGGTGGCGTTGGCGTCGAACGTGATCGTCACGCCCCACGCATTGGTGACCGAGCCCTGTGCGCCCTGGACGGGATCGAAGGAGGACGACACGATGTCCTGGCCCTTCACCTCGACCGGGCCAAGGATGTACTTGACGGCAGGAGTCGTGGCCGTTGCCGGCTCGCAAGTCACCAGCGGCTTGGCGGGATCCGATCGCGGTTGCTTGTCCTGGGCGGGATTGGCGCAGTCCAGGGCTTCGAAGGCCTTGTAGACGTCCGCTGTCACCCAGTTGCTGTCGCTGGCGTTGGTTGGCGCGGCCGTGGGCTTGGGCAGGCTTGCGTCCGGCGTCCGCGATGCCACGGGAACGGCCGCAGGGTCTCCCGTGGTGATCACCGGGCGGAAGTTCATGTCGGCAGATGCCTGGATCAGGGCACGGGTTTCCGAACTGGGCGTCCCGGGAAGGCTCACTACGACGTTACGGCCGGACTGGGTGGTGATTTCCGCTTCCGCAACGCCGGAGCTGTCAACGCGTTGGCGAATAATCGCAACGGCCTGGTTCAACTGTTCCTCGTTGATGCCGGTGGATCCTTCGACCTTGGGCGCGAGAATCATTTGCGTGCCGCCCTCAAGGTCAAGCGCGAGCTTTGGAGCCCAGCTTGCATGACCGGTGATGACGCCCCCACCGAGGACTGCTGTCAGTACAGCGAATATTGCGACAAGCCAGATCAGCACCCTGCGGGCTGCATTTTTGTGGCCGGTTCGTGCCATGTTCGATCTTCCTGTTGATGACGGAACAGCCGCCGACATGCACGGGTGAGCGCAGGCCGGCGGCGATTCATTGCCGTAGAACTATTCCCGCTTGTAGAGCGGGTACGGGCTAGTTGTCCTTCTTGCCCTCGTCATTGAGGCGCTTGAGGGTTTCCTCCGGGGTCTCCGCGGATGCCGACGCTTCGGCATCGGCGGCCGTCAGCGACGACGCGTCATCCGGAACGTCAACCGAGGCCTCCTCGGCGGGCTCAACGATCTTGGTAACGGCCTGGCGGTGCACCGTGGCGAGGTTGCCCGGAGACAGTTCAAGGACAACCTTGTTCTCAGCGTCGTCCATCGAGACGATGCGCCCGAACAGTCCGAAACTGGTCATGACGTCAACGCCGGGGGCGAACTGGGACTGCAGCTTGGCCTGCTGTTGCTGCGTCTTCTTGTTGCGGCGGAACATCATGAAGATGAAGACGCCGAGCATGGCGAACAGCAGGATTGTCATTGGATCCACAGGGAAGTTCCGTTCTTTACTTACGTTTTTGGTTTCACGGCCATGTCTGCCCGGTGGATCCGGCGGCCGTGGAGCTTTCGCCCACTTGGCCGCACAATGCTCCGACGTGCGGGCACAGAACCAAGGACTCGAACGTGCCGAGTGTCATACCAGTCTAGAGGGTTAAGCTGAAAGGATCGTGCTATCGGCCGGTGTCGATGCTTTCTGCCCCGTTTTCGCTGTCCTCGAACAACGCCAGCGGGTCCTGCCCGAACACTCCCGCCGGCACCGCATATCCAAGGTGCGTCCATGCTGACGCCATGGCGATCCTGCCGCGCGGCGTCCGCCCCAAAAGGCCTTCGCGCACCAGGTACGGCTCAGCGACCGTCTCGACGGTTTCCGGTTCTTCCCCGACGGCGATCGCAAGGGTGGAGAGCCCCACGGGACCACCGTTGAATTTGAGGATCAGCGCCTCCAGCACTGCGCGGTCCAAGCGGTCCAATCCACGCTGGTCCACCTCATACATGTCGAGCGCGGCGGAGGCGGCACGGGCATCGATCTGTTCGATGCCGTGGACCAAAGCCCAGTCCCGGACACGGCGCAGAAGCCGGTTGGCGATACGCGGAGTTCCGCGGGAACGGCCCGCGATCTCGCTGAACCCGGCCGAGTTGACCTTGAGATCAAGCAGTCCGGCCGAGCGGCGCAGAACCAGTTCGAGCTCCGCTACGGAATAGAACTCCAGGTGCCCGGTAAAACCAAAGCGGTCACGCAGCGGTCCGGGCAGCAGTCCGGCTCTCGTGGTTGCCCCGACGAGGGTGAAGGGCGGCAACTCAAGCGGAATGGCAGTTGCGCCCGCACCCTTGCCTACCACGATGTCCACCCGGAAATCTTCCATGGCCATGTACAGCATTTCCTCTGCGGGCCGGGACATCCGGTGGATTTCATCAAGGAAGAGCACTTCGCCTTCAGAAAGCGAGGAGAGGATGGCCGCGAGGTCTCCGGCGTGCTGGATGGCCGGGCCGCTGCTGATGCGCAAGGGAGCGTTCATCTCGGCCGCGATGATCATGGAGAGCGTGGTCTTGCCCAGCCCTGGAGGGCCCGAAAGCAGGACGTGGTCCGCGCTCCGACCACGCATCCTGGAGGCTTCCAGCACGAGCGAGAGTTGCTTGCGGACGCGGTGCTGGCCTACGAAGTCGTGCAGGTTCTTCGGGCGCAGCGCGGCCTCGATGACGCGCTCTTCGGGTTCCTCTCCCCCGGTAACGAGGGACGGTTCAGCCACGGCTGCCTACCCGGTTTCCGGCGCGGGCCCCGTCCTGCCCAAGCCAGCGCAGGGTTGCGCGCAGGATCTGGGCGACGTTGCCGGCGTCGGCAAGTTCCGGGGAATCGGCCATCGCTTTGTCGATGCTGCCGGCGGCGTCCTTCTCCGACCAGCCGAGGCTCGTCATGGCCGCGACCACCTGCGGCTTCCACACGGACTCGGCCGCGACGGCGGGGGCTGCCCCGGGCGCGGTGCCGTGAGGTACGAGTTTCCCCGCAAGCTCCAGGACGATCCTGCCTGCCACCTTCGGCCCGATACCGGGGACCTTGGTGAATGACTTGGCGTCACCTGAATGCGCGGCCACCCGGATCGCTTCGGGCTCATGGACGGCCAGGACCGCGAGGGCCAGCCGCGGCCCCACCCCGCTCACACTGAGCAGGACATCGAAGACTTCCCGTTCGTCATCGTTCGAGAAACCAAAGAGCGTCAGTGAGTCCTCCCGGACGATCAACGAAGTGAACAGCTTCGCTTCCTCGCCGACATGCAGGTGGCTGAGCGTTTGGGGCGTGGCGTAAACACTCATTCCGGCTCCGTTGAGATCGATGACGGCCGTGGAGAGACTGACGTGTGCCACGGTTCCGCGGAGAAAACTGATCAAGACCCGGCTCCTGAAGTACTGCCCCGTGCATGCTGCGCCGCGGGCTATCCGAACATATCTACGAATACCCTAGCAAGGGCCGCCGACAATTACCGGGCGCGGCGCGCTTTCGCCTCGGCTTCAGCCCACGCCCGCTGGGCGGGCGTCAATGCGCTGCTACCCGGTCCGGTGGTAGCAACCGCGGCACCGCTGCCGGCCCGCCACGCGTGGGTGACAGCGAGGGCCAACGCGTCCGCGGCGTCGGCCGGGCGCGGCGGAGCATCCAGCCGCAGGATTTTGGTGATGAGTTTCGTCACCGCTTCCTTGTTGGAGGTGCCGCTTCCCGTGACGGCGGCCTTGACCTCCGACGGCGTGTGGAGCGCCACCGGGATGCCGCGCCGCGCAGCGGCCGCGATGACCACGCCGGACGCCTGGGCGACGCCCATGACCGTACTGACGTTCAACTGGGAGAAAACCCGTTCGACCGCAAGGACGTCAGGTTTGTACAGGTCCAGCCATTCGTCGATGGCCTTGGCGATGACCAGCAGGCGCTGGTCCAATGATTGCTCCGGGGAGGTTCCCACGACGCAGACGGCCACCATGGTGGCGCGGCGGTTCCGTTCGACGTCGACCACTCCGATGCCGCAACGGGTGAGGCCCGGATCGACTCCCAATACGCGAAGAGTCAAGTCCGGGCCTCCCTGTTTGTTGTCAGGCTATGTCGCAAAAGGCACTACTCGGCTTCGAGCGCAGCCTGGACTTCCTCGCTCATGTCCGCGTTGGTGTACACGTTCTGGACGTCGTCGAGATCCTCGAGGGCGTCGACGAGCTTCATGAACTTCTTGGCGCCGTCGAGGTCCAGCGGCACCTGCATGGACGGGACGAATTCAGCTTCGTCCGTCTCGTATTCGATGCCGGCTTCCTTGAGGGCTTCGCGGATTGCGGGGAGATCGGTGGGCTCCGAGTGGATTTCCCAGGTGTCGCCGTTGTCCTTGACTTCCTCGGCGCCGGCGTCGAGGACAGCCATCAGGATGTCGTCTTCGCTGAGCCCGTTCTTGGGCAGGTTGACGACGCCCTTGCGGGTGAAGAGGTAGCTCACGGAGCCGGGGTCGGCAATGGTGCCGCCGTTGCGGGAGATGGCGAGGCGGACCTCGGAAGCGGCACGGTTCTTGTTGTCCGTGAGGCACTCGATCAGAAGGGCGGAACCCTGCGGACCGCGAGCTTCATACATGATCTCCGTGTAATCGACCACTTCGCCGGTCAGGCCGGCTCCGCGCTTGATGGCGCGGTCGATGTTGTCAGCGGGGACCGAGGTCTTCTTGGCTTTGGTGACAGCCAGTTCGAGGCTCGGGTTGCCGGCGAGGTCCGGTCCGCCCATGCGGGCCGCGACTTCGATGTTCTTGATCAGTTTGGCGAACGACTTGGCCCGGCGGCTATCGAGGATGGCCTTCTTGTGCTTGGTCGTCGCCCATTTGGAGTGGCCTGACATGCTTTAAACTTCCCCTCTGATCATTCGAATAAACAGTTCATGCACGCGCTTCTCCCCAGTCACTTCCGGGTGGAAGGAGGTGGCCAGCAACCGACCTGAGCGCACTGCAACAATTCTAGCCAACCCATGCAAAGTGTCCGTGTGGGTGGCTTTCCCCGGTTCCACCTGGGCAAGGATCTCGACGCCGGGACCGACCCGTTCCACCCACGGTCCGCGGATGAAGACGGCGTGGACTGGGTCGACGCCGGACTCGCCCGCACTGAACTCGAGGCCTTTGAAGTCAAGGTCGGTTTCGAACGACTCGCGCTGCCGGCCGAAGGCGTTGCGGCGCACCGTGATGTCCAATCCACCGAAAGTCTGTTGCGGATTCCCGGCCAGGTCCGTGGCGGGATCGGCGATGTCGTCCGCGAGCAGGATCATGCCGGCGCAGGATCCATAGACCGGCAGCCCGGACGCGATCTGCTTGCGGATGGGATCGGCGAGTTCGAAGATGCGCGCCAGCTTGTCGATGGTGGTGGACTCGCCGCCCGGAATGATGAGGCCGTCAATGTCGTCGAGTTCCGCCGGACGCCGGATGCCGAGGCCGGTGGCACCGGCCGCTTCGACGGCGTGGATGTGCTCACGAAAATCGCCTTGTAGGGCGAGGACGCCGATGCGCAGGCCCGAGCCCACGCTTGATGACGCCTCGGAAGGGGGATTGGTCATTCGACCATCATAATGCGCCGCCACCGCCGGGCTCGCCCTGCAACCCCATGGCAGCTTTGCGGCACGTGGTTTATGCACCAACTGGGATATATTACAGAGCATGTTTTCGTTCACCGTTCCGCTCGGCAAGCTGGTCCGTGCTGTGTCCCGGCTTCGCGGCGGGGGTTCGGCTTTGCCTGGCCTCGTGGTCGAGAAGATCGACCCCGGCTTCATGCAGAGGACCCTGTCCTCGCTCCCCCACGGCGTGGCTGTGGTGAGCGGAACCAACGGCAAGACGACCACCACCAAAATGGTGGTGGAGCTCCTCGAAAGCCAAGGCCTTAAGGTCTTCACCAACCGCACGGGCAGCAACTTCACCCGAGGCGTGGCAGCTGCCCTTCTTGGTGAGGTGGACTGGCGCGGCAGGCTGGACGCCGACGTCGCGGTATTGGAACTCGACGAGGCGCATGCCGTGCATTTCGTGAACAAGGTCCCGCCGCGCTATTGCCTTCTCCTCAACGTCCTGCGCGACCAACTGGACCGTTTCGGCGAAATCGACACCACCGCGCTGCTCCTCCAGCGCATTGCTGAGCGCACCACCGGGACCGTGGTCCTGAACCGCGAGGATCCCCGGGTCGCGCGCATCGCGGGAGCCGTGAGCGACCCCGAAGTGCTCTACTTCGGATTGGACGAATCACTCCGGAGCACCTTCCCGAACGACGACGACATGCGGGCCGCGGCTCCGGAAACCAGCCCCCGCGGTGAGGTCCCTGCATCCCCGGCGGCCGACGTCGTGCTCCGCCGGGTTGGTACGGACGACGCCGACTTCGAGTTCGACGGAACCCGTGTGTCCACGCACATGAAACTCCGCGGCGTCTACAACATCTTCAACGCCGCCGCCGCGCTGGTGCTGGCCAGGAGCATCACCGGGGCAAGCGGACGGCCCGGCGATGCCGCCAAGCTGGTCAAGGCGCTCTCCGAGGTGGCTCCGGCATTTGGCCGCGGCGAGAGCCTGACGGTGGATGGCCAGCCCCTTGAGTTGGTGCTGGTAAAGAACCCGAGCGGTTTCCGCCTGGGCCTGAAGTCATTCCCGGCGAAGGGCTACGCGTCCATGATCGCCATCAACGACAACTATGCCGACGGCCGTGATATGTCGTGGCTCTGGGACGTTGAATTCGAATCCCTGCGCGAGGACGGCGTCGAGGTCCTCAGCGGTGTCCGTGCGTACGACATGGCCCTGCGCCTCCAGTACGACGAGGTCCGCTTCGGCTCCGTGGACACGGACATCCCTGCGGCCTTGGCTGAATTCATCCGGGGGTCGGCGGGCAAGCCGAAACGCGTGTTCTGCACTTACACCGCGATGTTGGCCATCCGGCGTGAACTCTCCAAAATCACCACAGTAGAGGTGGTCTCATGACCCCGGCCGACGACACCACCCTCCACGCCAGCAAGGGCACCATCCGGGTCCTGCAGCTGTACCCCCGCGACATGAACATCTACGGGGACTGGGGAAACGCACTCGTCTTGAGGCAGCGCTTGCTCTGGCACGGATATACGCCCGAACTCCTTGAATACAACGTGGGCGACGACTTCCCCGAAGATGTCGATCTCATTGTGGGCGGTGGCGGACAGGACAGTGGCCAGGTCGTCATCCAGGACGATCTCCAGGCACGCGGCGAGCAGCTCCGCGGGATGGCCGAGGACGGAACGCCCATGCTGGTTATCTGCGGGCTCTACCAGCTTTTCGGCAAGTTCTTCAAGACGAAGAGCGGCCCTGTTATCCCCGGTATCGGCATCCTTGACGTCGAGACCGTCGGTACCGACGAACGCCTCATCGGAAACGTCACCCTCACCTCGCCCGAGTTCGGCGAAATCATGGGCTACGAAAACCACAGCGGACAGACCTCCCTGGGCCCCGGCGTCGAGCCCCTCGGCACCGTGTCCAAAGGTGCCGGCAACAACAGCAAAGACAACCATGAGGGGGCCAGGCACCGGAATGTTGTTGCCAGCTACCTCCACGGTTCCCTGCTGCCCAAGAATCCTGCCATCGCCGATTTCCTGATCCGGACCGCCGTCGAACGCAAGTACGGTACTTTCGTCCCCGGAACGCCCGACGACGACTTTGCCCGCCTCGCGCGCGAACACGCGGCACGGCGGCCGCGCTAACACGGGAAAACCGTTGTGGGCGGGGGCCCTGCATGAAAGGGTTGCTTCATGACGAACCCTCTCTTGGAGCCGAGTACCCTTCCCTACGGATTGCCGCCCTTCGCAACAATCCACGACAGCCACTACGCCGAAGCCGTAGACGCGGGGCTCGCTGAGCACCTGGCCGAGATCCAATCCATCGTGGACAATCCCGAGCCCGCTTCCTTCGAAAACACGGCGGTTGCGATGGAACGCTCAGGACGCCTGCTGGAGCGGGCAGCGGCATCCTTCTTCACATTGGTTTCCGCCGACGCCTCGGAGGCCATCCGCGAACTCGAAACCGAGCTGTCTCCCCGCTTCGCGAGCCATCAGGACGCGGTCTATCTCAACCGCGGACTGTACGAGCGATTCGCGGCCGTAGACACCTCAGGACTCGATGACGAATCCATCCGGCTGGTGCAGGAGTACCTCCGCGAATTCCGCCAATCGGGCATCCAGCTTGATCCAGATGACCAGGAAACGCTCAAGAGCCTCAACGCCGAACTGTCCCGTCTGGGAACGGAGTACGGGCAACGCGTCAAGGAAGCCATGAAGGCCGCCGCCCTTGTGGTGGATGACGCCACGGAACTTGCCGGCCTGCCGGCGGACGAGATCGCCAGTGCCGCCGAGGCAGCACGCACCGCTGGACACGAGGGGAAATACCTCCTGACCCTCATACAGCCGAGCAACCAGCCTGCTTTGGCTTCTCTGCAGGACCGCGAGCTCCGCCGTCGCCTCTATGAGGCATCCCTTGCGAGGGGCAGCGACGGCGGCAGCCTGGACGTCCTGGAGCTGGCGAAGGCGATGGTGCGTCTGAGGGCAGAGAAGGCGACACTTCTCGGGTTCGGCAACTACGCCGAACTGGTCATGGACCGCCAGACCGCCCCCGATTTCGCGGCCGTTCAGGCGATGCTCAACCGGCTCGCTCCTGCGGCCATCCGCAACGCCAACGCCGAAGCGGGCGCCTTGGCGCAGAGCGCAGGCCACCCGCTGGAAGCCTGGGACTGGGCATACTACTCCTCGAAGGTCCGCCGGGAGCGGTACGAGGTGGACGAACAGCTGCTACGGCCCTATTTCGAATTGGATCGGGTACTGGTGGACGGAGTGTTCTTCGCAGCCACGAGCCTCTTCGGTATTACGTTCCACGAGCGGGAAGACCTTGAGGGGTACCACCCCGACGTCCGGGTCTGGGAGGTGCGAAACGAGGACGGCTCCGAGCTTGGCCTCTTCCTTGGCGACTACTACGCTAGGGACTCCAAGCGCGGCGGCGCCTGGATGAACTCGCTCGTCGAGCAGTCAGCATTGCTGGGTACCAAGCCGGTTGTGATCAACAACCTGAATATCTCCAAACCGCCGGCCGGAGAACCCACCCTGCTTACCCTGGACGAGGTCCGGACCACGTTCCACGAGTTCGGCCATGCCTTACACGGACTCTTCTCCAACGTCATGTATCCACGGTTTTCCGGAACATCGGTCCCCCGGGACTTCGTGGAGTATCCGTCTCAGGTCAACGAGATGTGGATCATGTGGCCCGAGATTATCGGCAACTACGCCCGGCACTATGCCACCGGGGAACCGCTCCCCCAGGACATCATTGACCGCCTCAACGAGTCCAAGCTCTGGGGCGAAGGTTTTGCCACCACGGAATACCTCAGGGCGGCCCTGTTGGACCTGGCCTGGCACGTGCTGGACGTCGACGGCGTTCCTCAGGACGCGCAGGACTTCGAAGCCAAGGCATTGGCTTCGGCCGGTGTGGCGCACTCCCTCATACCGCCCCGGTACCGCACAGGGTACTTCCAGCACATCTTCGCCGGGGACTTCTACGCGGCGGGGTACTACTCCTACATCTGGAGTGAAGTGCTCGACGCGGAAACTGTCGACTGGTTCACGGAAAACGCCGGACTACTGCGCAAGAACGGCGAACGATTCCGCTCGGAGCTGCTCTCCCGAGGCAACAGCCGGGATCCACTGGAATCGTTCCGCACGCTCCGCGGCCGCGACGCCGCCCTGGAGCCCCTCCTCAAGCGCCGCGGCCTCGAATAGCTGCTGGGCCGACCCAACTAGCTAGCAGTTGTTGTCGTTATGGAGCCTCATAACGACAACAACTGCGAGTCAGTTGGGTTAACGGACGACGCCGGCCGGTCACCGAAGAAGGTGACCGACCGGCGTCGTACTTAGCGGGAGAGCGAGGCGGGCACTGATCCGGCAGCCTGTTTGACTGCTTCTCCACAAACTCGGCCGAGGGGCCGGACGGTGTGATCCGGCAGCGTGCGTAAAAGGGCCCCCGCCCCTCGCCGCCGCAAAGCCGCGGCAGCGAAACGCGGGGAATAGCACGCCGAGGATCAGCGCCGCCCGGCGCGCCAACAGAGCGCCAGGCAGAACAGCGCCGTCAGGCGCTAATTACCAGCCGCGCTCGGCGAGGCGGTGAGGCTCCGGGATTTCCTCGACGTTGATGCCCACCATGGCTTCGCCCAGGCCGCGGGAGACCTTGGCGATGACGTCGGGGTCATCGAAGAAGGTGGTGGCCTTCACGACGGCGGCGGCACGCTGGGCCGGGTTGCCGGACTTGAAGATGCCCGAACCGACGAACACGCCGTCCGCACCGAGCTGCATCATCATGGCAGCGTCGGCCGGGGTGGCGATGCCGCCGGCGGTGAACAGCACCACGGGAAGCTTGCCGGTGGCGGCGATTTCCTTGACGAGCTCGTACGGGGCCTGCAGTTCCTTGGCCGCAACGTACAGCTCGTCCTCGGGCAGCGTCGACAGGCGCAGGATCTCGGCGCGGATCTGGCGCATGTGCGTGGTGGCATTGGAGACGTCCCCGGTGCCGGCCTCGCCCTTGGAGCGGATCATGGCCGCGCCCTCGTTGATGCGGCGCAGCGCCTCGCCCAGGTTGGTGGCACCGCAGACGAAGGGAACGGTGAAGTTCCACTTGTCGATGTGGTGGGTGTAGTCGGCCGGCGTCAGGACCTCGGACTCGTCGATGTAGTCAACACCGAGGGACTGCAGGACCTGTGCCTCGACGAAGTGGCCGATGCGGGCCTTGGCCATGACGGGGATGGACACGGCGGCGATGATCGCATCGATCATGTCCGGGTCCGACATGCGGGACACGCCGCCCTGGGCGCGGATGTCGGCGGGAACGCGCTCGAGCGCCATCACGGCCACGGCACCGGCATCTTCGGCGATGCGGGCCTGCTCGACGTTGACGACGTCCATGATGACGCCGCCCTTGAGCATCTCGGCCATGCCGCGCTTGACGCGGCTGCTGCCCGTAACGCTGGCTGCGGACGAACCGGCTTCGTTGCTTACATCAGGTGTAGACACAAAAACCCCTATGGGTAGATAGAAGACCTTGGCCGGGGCGCAGGCGGACAGAGGCCACACACAGCGCACACCGGATTTCCAGGTCACATTGACCAAGTAACTTCAATACTAGTCCCCTGCGCTGTGCCCGTCGTACTTGATTACCGGAGCCGGGCCACGCAGTTCCGCCCGCACCGGCAGGCGCCGCAAACCGGGTGATATGGGTCCGCGTGTCGCGAAACTTCAGATGGCCATTGACGGCGCCAGATTGGTCGCCGGATCGAAATTGTACGCTCGTCGCTTGGTTGCGGGAATGCTCGTCCTACCTTTACTCCAAGTGATTGCCCCGACAGCCCCAGGCACCCGTCACCGCCGGCCCGGCCGCTGACGCGATCCGGATTCATTGGGATCTAAGCACCTGATTTTTGGGACCAGTTTTCCTTGTTTCGCTTTTCGCGACGCCGAAGGGCTGTGCGGGAGCCTTAAATGTCAGACCCCCGTGACAGGGTTTAGTCATGGAAGGCATCGGTCAACTCGTGGCACGTCGGGCAGGCCTGCCCGACGGCGGGATCGCGGCGCCGGGACGCCTGTCCCGCCACCTGAAGCCCGTCGATGCCCGCCACGCCCAGTTCCAAATTCCTTCCCAGCTCCAAAACTCTTCCCAGTTCCAGATCCCTTCCCAGTTCCAAAACCCGGCCGCCGCCGCACCGTCCCCCGCGGGTGGCCTTGACCTGGCGGTGGCGGCGATGGATGCGCTGCGCGCAACCGCTCTCCCCGACGCCCGCTCGTTCACTTTCCCCGATGCCGCGGATTTCGCCGGCAAGGTCGAAGAGATCTCACGGACGGTGGAGTTCTTGCAGCTCGTCGCCGCCCAGGCCGTGGAACGGACACGCAGCGAAGCCCAGGCGGCACGGCAGCCATCCGCGGCCCCGGGGTGGAGGACCGGCTGGACCGAACCCACGGCAACCGCGGCCGGCACGGCAATTCCGGCAGACACGGCAACCGCGCCCGCCCCGGAAGGCCCCGCGACCAGCCTCACCGAAGCCGCGGACGTCCCGGTGCAGGCTTCTGCCGCCAACCTGGCCGAAGCAGCCGACCCGGCCGACGACGGTTACCGGAACGCGGCCGAATTCCTGCGGGCCAGGCTGCGGATCGGCATCGGCGAGGCCAGGCGCCGGCTCACCCTGGCCTCCGGAGTGCTCCCCCGGACAGGGATCACCGGACAGGACGTACCCGCACGCCACGAAGTCCTCGCCGCGGCCCTTTCCACCGCAGCCGTGCCGTCCCGATCGGCCACCATCATCAGCACGGCCCTGGACCAGGTACGACACCTCGCCGATCAGGAAACCACCCTGCAGATGGAGCACTCACTCACCCGAACCGCCGTGCGGAGCGACCCCGATTTCGTGAACCGGATGGCCAAGCGCTGGGTCGACGCCATCGACCAGGACGGAACCGAACCCGGCGAGGAAGAACTCCGCCACCGCCAAGGAGCGTTCATCCGCAAACCCCGCCGCGGCCTGCACCACCTGGAAATCTTCGCCACCGCCGAACAATTCGAAACCCTCGCCACCGCCATGAACACCGCCACCAACCCCCGCCTCCAGCACCACACAGACGAC
>NZ_JARVRF010000076.1 GCF_030209835.1 Arthrobacter sp. efr-133-R2A-120
GTGGGGCAGCAGGGTCCCTACGTGGCGCGGAACGCGACACGAAAGGGCCTGCCCCAATCTTTAGTGGTCGAAGAACACCAGGCTGGAGTTGATCAGTTCGGCGATGACTTCCGGGTCGTGGGCGCGCCGGAGGGATTCCCTGAACGATTCCTTGGACAGCGAGCGGGCCAAGGTCGCGAGGACTTCCAAGTGGTCCGAGAATGAACTGGCGGGCGTAGCGATGAGCAGGACCAGCGTGGCCGGTCCGTCGCTGGCGCCGAAGTCCAATGAGTGTCCGAACTTCGTGACACCAACAGCGATGGAAACCCGGGAAACAAACTCGCTGCGGGCATGCGGGAGGCCAATGCCGCCCGGTAGCCCGGTGGCAAGTTGGTGTTCGCGGGAGTTGACGACTTCGAGGAAGCCCTCAAGATCCGTAATGCGCCCGGCGGCGTAGAGCCTTTCCGCGAGCTGCCCCGCGGCATCAGTTTTGTCGACCGCTTCCATCTCGAGGATGACGGTCTCCGGCGTCGTCAGTTCGGCATCATACGGGTCCAGTGGTTCCGCCAAGTCGTTTTCCCTCCAGTGTGCCCAGCCAACCCAGGCCGCTCAGCGGAGGGGAACGATGTCATCGACGCCCATGCGCGCAGCATCGGCCGATTCGTCGTCGGGCTGCTGTTGGCTGAGCCGTTCAGCTTCCACCCGGGCCAGGTAGTGCTTGATTTCGCTTTCCCGCTGCGCGTCGCTCCAGCCAAGAATTTCTCCCATCAGCTTAGCGACAACGGGGACAGCGGAAACACCTCTGTCCCATGACTCGATCGAGATGCGGGTGCGTCGGGTCAGGACATCATGGACATGCCGTGCACCCTCGTGGGTCGCCGCATAGACGACCTCAGCCGCCAAATAGTCGTCGGCGCCAGGCAGTGGCTCGGCCATGGCCGGGTTGTCCTTGATGATGGCCAGGACTTCTGGGGTCATGGATCCGTAGCGGTTCAGCAAGTGCTCCACCCTGGCCACGTGGACCCCGGCCTCATCGGCGGTTCTTGCCCGCCGGTTCCATGCAGCTTTGAATCCCTCGGCGCCCAGGAGCGGGATGGTATCGGTGCAGCTCGAGGGCACGCGCTCGTCCATGGCCCTGGTTGCTTCGTCCACCGCGTCCTTCGCCATGACCCGGTACGTGGTGAACTTTCCACCCGCGACCACCACCAAGCCTGGAACGGGGTGCGCCACCACGTGTTCGCGTGAAAGCTTGGCCGTGGAGTCGCTCTCCCCCGCCAGCAGCGGACGGAGGCCCGCGTACACGCCCTCGACATCCTCGCGGGTCAAAGGCCGTTTCAAGACACGGTTGACGTGTTCAAGAACATAGTCGATGTCCTTCGTGGACGCGGCAGGATGCGCTTTGTCCAGCTTCCAGTCGGTGTCCGTTGTGCCGATGATCCAGTGCCGCCCCCAGGGGATGACGAACAGCACGGATTTTTCGGTCCTCAGGATCAACCCGACCGTGGACTGGAAGCGGTCGCGCGGCACCACAAGGTGTATGCCTTTGGATGCACGGACCTTGAGCTGGCCGCGATCCGTCACCATGGCCTGGGTCTCGTCTGTCCAGACTCCCGTGGCATTGACCACTTGCTTGGCGCGGACTTCGATGATGCTGCCGTCTTCCTGGTTTTCCACCTTCGCGCCCACTACGCGTTCGCCCTCGCGCACGAACGACACCACGCGCATCCTGTTCACGGCATGCGCTCCGTAATGTGCCGCTGTGCGGACGACGTTGACCACCAGCCTGGCGTCGTCAACCTGTGCATCGTAGTAGCGGATGGAACCGACAAAGGCATCGCTCTTGAGGCTGGGTGCGGCCCTCAGTGTTCCGCGCCGGAAGAGGTGCTTGTGCATGGGGACACCGCGGCTGTGGCCGGAGGTGAGGCCAAGCGTGTCGTAGAGGAAGATGCCGGCACCAACGTAGGGCCGCTCCCAAAAACGTCGGGTGAGCGGGTACAGGAACGGGACCGGACGGACAAGGTGTGGTGCGATCTGTTGGATCAGCAGTCCGCGCTCCTGGAGAGCTTCCTGGACCAGCGCGAAGTCCAGCATTTCCAAGTAACGCAACCCGCCGTGAATCAGCTTCGAGGACCTTGACGAGGTACCCGAAGCCCAGTCCCGGGCCTCGACGATACCCACGGACAAGCCGCGGGTCACCGCGTCCAAAGCCGCGCCTGCCCCGACCACGCCTCCCCCGACAATAAGGATGTCGAGTTCCTTGCCAGGCTCGGTGGTTCCCTTGAGGACTTCGATGGATCTGGCACGCGCCTCCGGACTCAATGCACCGCTTGATGCATCATCCCTTTGCGAACCATCTGCAACACTGCTCATTGGACGCCTCCCATCGCACAAAGCCCGTAGTTCCCCACACTACTTCTTGTCCAGCGGCTTGGGCAGGGTTTACGGGCGACCGCTAAAGCGGTCCGGGCGGGAGCTACTGGCCCGAGTAAGGCGAGACGACGACGTCGACCCTCTGGAACTCCTTCAGGTCCGAATAGCCGGTGGTCGCCATGGAGCGGCGAAGCGCGCCGATCAGGTTGGACGTGCCGTTGGTGTGGTGGCCAGGGCCGAAAAGTACTTCTTCGAGGGGACCGACAGTGCCGACGTTGACCCTGTCGCCGCGGGGCAGCTCAAGGTGGTGGGCTTCCTGGCCCCAGTGCCAGCCCTTGCCCGGGGCTTCTTCCGCGCGGGCCAAAGCGCTGCCGAGCATGACGGCGTCGGCGCCCATGGCGATGGCTTTGACGATGTCACCCGAAGTACCCATTCCGCCGTCGGCGATCACGTGCACGTAGCGCCCACCGGACTCATCCATGTAATCGCGCCGGGCAGCAGCGACGTCGGAAATGGCGGAAGCCATGGGCGAATGGATGCCGAGTGCACGGCGCGTGGTGGTGGTTGCGCCGCCGCCGAAGCCCACCAGGACACCGGCCGCGCCGGTACGCATGAGGTGCAAGGCCGGGGTGTAGCCAGCGGCTCCGCCGACGATCACCGGAACGTCGAGTTCGTAGATGAACTGCTTGAGGTTCAGCGGCTCATGGTTCTTGGAGACGTGTTCGGCCGAAACCGTGGTGCCCCGGATGACAAAAATGTCGACACCGGCAGCTACCACGGTCTTGTAGTGCTCCTGGGTGCGCTGCGGCGTCAGCGAACCGGCCACCGTCACGCCGGAGGCACGGATTTCCGCGAGCCTGGTGGTGATCAGTTCGGGCTGGATGGGGGCCTTGTAGAGCTCCTGCATGCGCCGTGTGACCGCTGGGCTGGCCGTTTCATCCGCAAGGGCAGAGATCTCGTCCAGCACGGACTGGGGGTCCTCGTACCGCGTCCACAAGCCTTCAAGGTCCAGCACGCCCAGACCGCCCAGCCGGCCAAGGGCGATGGCCGTTTCGGGCGACATAGCAGAGTCCATGGGTGCGGCGATCACTGGCATCTCGAACTTGTAGGCATCAATCTGCCATGAGACGGAAACGTCCTTGGGGTCGCGCGTCCGGCGGTTGGGGACGATCGCGATGTCATCCAGGGAGTAGGCACGACGCCCACGCTTGCCACGGCCAATCTCAATCTCATAAGTCACTGCTCTAGGTTATCCCAGTGCGACGCGATGTACCGGCAGGGTGACGTACAGCATGACCGCGGGCTTGCCGCGGAAATAGGCGAGCCCGCCACCTTCATGATGTAGGTGGCGGGCTCGCCTGAAACTGCCTATGACAGGAATTACGCCTAGCGGGAACCGTAGTTCGGAGCTTCGACGGTCATCTGGATGTCGTGCGGATGGGACTCCTTCAGCCCGGCCGCTGTGATGCGCACAAACTTGCCGCGTGCTTTGAGCTCGGCGATGGTCGGAGCACCCGTGTAGAACATGGTCTGGCGCAGGCCGCCGACCAGCTGGTATGCCACTGAAGAGAGCGGCCCGCGATATGCGACGCGGCCTTCGATGCCCTCCGGGATGAGCTTGTCATCGCCGGAAACGTCCGCCTGGAAGTAGCGGTCCTTCGAGTAGGACGTGTTCTTGCCACGGGACTGCATGGCACCGAGGGAACCCATCCCCCGGTAGCTCTTGAACTGCTTGCCGTTAACGAAGATCAGCTCACCCGGCGACTCGTCGCAGCCAGCCAGCAATGAGCCGAGCATGACGGTGTCGGCGCCGGCGACGAGGGCCTTGCCGATATCGCCCGAGTACTGCAGGCCGCCGTCGGCGATCAGCGGAACACCGGCAGGGATAGCCGCCTTCGAGGACTCGTAGATGGCCGTGATCTGGGGGACGCCCACGCCGGCAACGACGCGTGTGGTGCAAATGGAGCCCGGGCCCACGCCCACCTTGATGCCATCGGCACCGGCGTCGATCAGTGCCTGGGCACCTTCACGGGTGGCGGCCTGGCCACCGATGATGTCAACGTGCGCAGCAACAGGATCGGACTTCAGGCGCGTGATCATGTCCAGGACGCCCTGCGAGTGGCCGTTTGCGGTGTCCACGAACAGTGCGTCGACACCTGCGTCGATCAGGGTCATGGCCCGTTCCCAGCCATCGCCGAAGAACCCGATGGCGGCGCCGACGCGAAGACGGCCTTCCTCGTCCTTCGTCGCGAGCGGGTACTGCTCGGCCTTGGTGAAGTCCTTGGTGGTGATCAGGCCCTTGAGGCGTCCCTGCTCGTCAACGAGGGGCAGCTTCTCGATCTTGTTGGTGGCCAGCTTGTGCGAGGCCTCTTCGCGGCTGATGCCGACGTGCCCCGTGATGAGCGGCATCTTGGTCATGACGTCGCTGACCAGCCGCAGCGGGAAGTCGGACTCCGGCACGAAGCGGGTGTCGCGGTTGGTGACAATGCCCAGCAACCGGCCATCGGGGTCGATGACAGGAAGGCCCGAAACCCGGTAGCGCGAACACAGTTCGTCCAGTTCCTGAAGGGTGGCTTCAGGGTGGATGGTCAGCGGGTTGGTGATCATCCCGGACTCGGAGCGCTTGACGCGGTCGACGTGGTCGGCCTGGTCTTCGATGGACAAGTTGCGGTGAATGACGCCAAGACCGCCCTGGCGGGCCATGGCGATGGCCATGCGGGACTCGGTGACGGTGTCCATGGCGGCAGACAGCAGCGGCGTCTGGACCGAAATTCGCTTGGAGATCCGGGAGGAGGTGTCAGCTTCGGACGGAATGACGTTGGTGTGGCCCGGCAGCAGCAGGACGTCGTCATAGGTCAGGCCAACAAAGCCAAAGGGATCGTGTTCGGGCTGGGTCATGAGTGCGCCTCTTACCTTGGTTCTTGGGGGTTGCTCTGGTAGGGGTTGCAGCTGATGACCAGCCCGTCATTACGGGACTGGCCTGTGCACAAAGGTTCTGAATAAATAGTAGAACCTCGCCGCCGATCCCCATATTCCGCGAGGGCAATGTGAGCAACGGCACCCGGGGCCTTCCGTCGTCGAGCTGGCCGACCGCCTAGCCGGCCCAGTCAGCTCCACCCGGTGGCGGCCAGCCACCTTTCCTTGAACATGGGCGCCATGCTCTCAACATAAGTCTTCGAGAGGTGGTTGTTGTCCAAATAGACGAAGGTGTTCCCCACAACCCCAGGGCATTCGCCGCCGTTGCAAATCAGATCGGTCATGTCCAATATGGACAAGCCTGGATACTTGCCTTGAAGGGACGCGAGCGGGTTTTGGGCCGCAAGCAGCTGGGCCTCGCCGGGGTTGCAATCGGGGCTGTGTTGTCCTTTGACCGCGACGCAATCAGCCATATTGAAGTCGAATCTCGGGTTGTCACGCACGGCGATGACGTTGATGCCCTTCCCTGTGAGCATCTTCACCGTGTCTTCAAAGCCAACCGTCAGCTGTTCATCGGGCGACGAGGGCGATGCCGCCGTCCCCACGAGGAACACAGCACTCGGCGGATGCTCATCGATTTGCTGGACAACTGCGTCATCGAAGGTCTTGCATTGCGCGTCCAGGCCGGATGTATCCACGGTGAAAGGACAAGCGCCGAGCAACAAGTGATACAGGCGCCATTGCTCCTGATCCGCCATGGGGGCCACCGCAGCCATCCACTGCTCCGCATGCGAGTCACCCAGAACCAGGATGGTGCGGGCAGCATCAGCGGACTGATTGTTCTGGCCGCACGCCCCTTGAAGGATCTTCGAGGCGGGCTTCAGGTCTCCTGTGCATTGGCTGGGCAAGTGCATCCAGTCCTGGGCCAGCTTTTCCGCGGTGGGAAGCAGAACCGCGTTCGCACCCACTTCGTTGACGTAGCCCGGCACCAACGCAGCAGCTCCAGGGTTGTCCTTTTGTGCTTGGTCCATGGCGATTTTGGCGGTCACTGCCTGCTGCACATTGAAACCGAGCAACGGCACTATCGCGATCGTGAGGCAGGCGACGATCGCGACGGCGGCACGTCGGCGGTTTACTTCCGGCCACTTCCATTCCCTGAACGGCTTCTCGACGAATTTGGTAGTCAGGAAGGCCAAAACCAAGGCGGTTGCAATGATGACTGTCCCGGAGAGCCAGCCGGCGTGGTCTTTTCCAGTCCAGATGAGGGAGATGACCAGCAACGGCCAATGCCACAGGTACAGCGCGTAGGAGTTGTCGCCCAGACGGACAAGAGGCCTGGAGCTCAGGATCCGGTCCACTCCGAAACGGCTACCGGTCTGGCCTGCGGCAATAACGCAGGCCGCTGCCAAGGTGGGCCAGAGGGCCACGAAGCCCGGGAACGCCGTCTGGACCTGAAGCACGATCCCGCAGCTCAGCATGGCGACAACGCCGGCCCACCCCATCACCACGCGCACGGTCTTCGAAATCTTCAGCACCGGCAATACAAGGGCGGCCAGCGTTCCGAGGGCGAACTCCCACAGCCTGGCGAAGGTATCAAAGTAGGCAGTCGTTTGGTTCGACGCCGTGGCAATGATCGAGTAGGTGAGCGACACCAGGAAGATCAGCCCGAACACATAGGTCAGGGCAACCCTGTAACGAAGGCCATACTTTCTGCAGACCAAGGCGACGAGCGCGAAAATGACCGGCCAAAGGATGAAGACCTGGCCTTGAATCGAAAGGGACCAGAAATGCTGCAGCGGACTCGCCTGGCTGCGGTCGGCGGCGTAGTAGTTGACGGCCTCCCGTTGGAGCAGCCAGTTCTGGACGTAGAAAAGGGACGCCCAGACCTGGTCAACCAAAGCTGCCCAACGGGTCTTGGGGAGTACCAAGAAGATGGCAGCCAAGGTACCCAGGAGAACCACGACAGTGGCCGGAAGCAGCCGCCGGAACAGGTGAAGCCAGTGCCTCAGCAGATCCATGGGCCGGTGGTGCGCATAACGGTTTGTGAACTGCAATGTCATCAAGAAGGCGGAGACCAGAAGGAAGACATCTACACCGCCGGAAACCCTGCCGAACCACACGTGGTACGTAACCACCATGAGCACTGCAAGGGAGCGAAGGCCTTGAATTTCGGGCCGAAACTTCGACTTTCGCCCTGTGTCACTGGAACGACGCTGCTCCTTGGTTGTAGCCGTCGCTTGCGCAGTTGACACCACAATGCCCCTCAATGACCTAGATCGAACCATAAATCTTACTGATTCGTAATGTTCAATGCGAATCGGAAATCCATCCGAGAAGCATCCATCACTCAATTAGGTCATGCCCGGCTGGACGTTCACAGGACGAATGCCGAGTGCCAACTGTGGGCTCGTATTCGGGAGCGAAAGTGGTCAGGGGCGTACATGCAAGAGGCCCGGCCCCCTGAGGGGGACCGGGCCTTCTTTCACGCAGCTGGGCCCACGCCGCCCGGGTTCCCTGGCCGAAGCGAAGCGAGGCTAGGGAGGCGGTCTGGGCCCACGCCGCCCGGGTTCCCTGGCCGAAGCGAAGCGAGGCTAGGGAGGCGGTGGGGACTAGTGGCTGTGGCCTGCGTGCTCGTCTTCCTCGGCCGGCTTCTCGACAACCAGGGTCTCGGTGGTGAGAACCAGGGCTGCGATGGACGCGGCGTTCTGGAGCGCGGAGCGGGTGACCTTGACGGGGTCGATCACGCCAGCGGCGATCAGGTCCTCGTACACTCCGGACTTCGCGTTGAATCCGTGGTTGTCTTCCAGCTCGGCAACCTTGGCGACGACGACGTAGCCGTCGAAGCCGGCGTTCTGGGCGATCCAGCGAAGAGGCTGGGTCAGGGCGCGGCGGACGATGCCGACGGCGGCAGCCGCGTCACCTTCCAGGGCCTTGACTGCGGCGTCCTCGTCCAGTGCCTTGAGCGCGTGGATGAGGGCGGATCCACCGCCGGAGACGATGCCTTCCTCAAGGGCCGCACGCGTGGAGGACACTGCGTCCTCGATGCGGTGCTTCTTTTCCTTGAGCTCGACTTCGGTGGCTGCGCCGACCTTGATGACGCCGATGCCGCCGGCCAGCTTTGCCAGCCTTTCCTGCAGCTTTTCCCGGTCCCAGTCGGAGTCGGTGCGGGTCAGCTCGGCGCGGATCTGGGCGACGCGTGCTGCGACGTCCTCGGGCGTGCCAGCGCCGTCAACGATGGTGGTGTTGTCCTTGGTGACGGTGATCCGGCGGGCACTGCCGAGGACCTCGAGGCCAACCTGGTCCAGGGACAGGCCGAGCTCCGGGGAGACAACCTGTGCGCCGGTCAGTGTGGCAATGTCCTGCAGCATGGCCTTGCGGCGGTCGCCGAAGCCCGGGGCCTTGACGGCAACGACGTTCAGGGTGCCACGGATACGGTTCACGATCAGCGTGGACAGTGCCTCGCCGTCGATGTCCTCAGCGATGATGAAGAGCGGCTTGGCAGCCTGCAGGGCCTTCTCAAGGAGCGGCAGGAATTCCTGCAGCGAGGAGATCTTGCCCTGGTTGATCAGGATGAGCGCGTCTTCCAGAACGGCTTCCTGGCGTTCCGCGTCAGTGACGAAGTACGGGGACAGGTAGCCCTTGTCGAACTGCATGCCCTCGGTGAGGACCAGTTCGGTCTGCGTGGTGGAGGACTCTTCGATGGTGATGACGCCATCCTTGCCGACCTTGCCGAACGCCTCGGCGAGAAGCTCGCCAACCTCATCGCTCTGGGCGGAGATCGCGGCAACGCTGGCAACCTGGGTGCCTTCTACTTCGCGGGCGTTCTCCAGGAGGCGGGCAGCCACGGCCTGGACGGAAACCTCGATACCGCGCTTGATTTCGCCAGGGGCGGCTCCGGCGGCAACGTTGCGCAGGCCTTCCTTGACGAGTGCCTGTGCCAGCACGGTGGCCGTGGTGGTGCCGTCGCCAGCGACGTCATTGGTCTTGGTGGCGACTTCCTTGGCCAGCTGCGCGCCAAGGTTCTCATACGGGTCGTCGAGTTCGACTTCGCGGGCGATCGTCACGCCGTCGTTGGTGATGGTGGGAGCGCCCCACTTCTTGTCCAGAACGACGTTGCGGCCACGCGGGCCAAGGGTGACCTTGACGGTGTTGGCGAGCTTGTCAATGCCTGCTTCGAGCGAGCGACGGGCAGCGTCGTTAAACGCAAGCTGCTTTGCCATGGTTGTGTCCTTTCAAGACGGAAAACCCGCACCGCTGATTCGACCGGAAGAAGTCCGACTCGATCTGCGATGCGGGATCCAGGGAATTACTTAACGACGATCGCCAGAACGTCGCGGGCGGACAGAACGAGGTATTCGTTGCCGCCGGTCTTGACTTCAGTTCCGCCGTACTTGGAGTAGATGACGACGTCGCCGACGGTTACGTCGACGGGGACGCGGTTGCCGTTGTCATCGAAGCGGCCGGGGCCAACTGCAACAACTTCGCCTTCCTGCGGCTTTTCCTGTGCAGTGTCCGGGATGACCAGGCCGGAAGCCGTGGTCTGCTCTGCTTCGAGCGGGCGGACAACAATGCGATCCTCGAGAGGCTTAATGGAGACCGACACTCGGATCTCTCCTTTACGTGAGGTAGTACATGGACTATCAAACCAGGGGTGCCGTGGCGTGCTTACCGTCGTCGCGGTGCCGGTAAGTGCCTGGCGGCATGATTAGCACCCGCCTAGGGAGAGTGCTAATCAAGACTCTATGTAAGCATTAGCACTCGGTCAAGGCGAGTGCCAGAATTCCGTCACGGGTGAACGTCCCAAGAGCCGCTTCCGGCTCAAGTAGTTCATTGCCCGGCGAGGTCGTCGAAGTCAACGTCCTCACCGTCGTCGTACTCTTCCTTCGGCGCGTTTCCGCGGTTCAGGTAGAGCACTACGCCGCTGGCGAGCGCGACGACGCCGAACACCACCAGCCCGACGATCGCTCCGATGCGCGCACCGGTGTAGGTGTCGCGGATCTCCCGGGCCTCATCCGTGGCGTCCTGGACGCTCTTTCCGGTCATCGAGTAGGTGGCAGCGTTGAAGGAGTCGAGGAAGAAAATAATGATCAACAGCGCGATGCAGACAATGGCGATCAAGGCACCCACGATGAGCGCGGGGCGGGCATACTTGGAGAGATTTCCGGCGAACGGGCGTTTATCGGGGGCAAAGGGAGAACCATTGGCGTCGTCAGGCTGGCGTACTGGGTTGTCTTCCATGGCATCAACCCTATCCGCCCGGGTGCTCCCGGCTCCCCCTCCGCACTGTATGACGGGCGAGCACTAGGCTAGTTCCCATGGCTGACACACCCCCGGACCAGATTGCCCCCTTGCTGACAACGGAGGGTTGGGAACTGCTGGCATCCTTGGGACCATACCGTGACGGCGAAGCGTTCGCCCTCAATGCGCGCCTGCGCAAAGATGGCCACTCCCCCGCACTCGTGGCGGCCGTCCTCACCCAGTCCAGGCTCCGCACGCGGGCCGAGGCCAAGTTCGGAGAATTCGCCCGGCAGATGCTCTTCACCCAGGCGGGCCTGGAACAGGCCACCCGGCTCAATGTGGCAGCCAGGCACGCCGAGCGATTCGCCAAGGCGGGCACGCAGCACGTAGCGGACCTCGGCTGCGGGCTTGGAGCCGACTCCATGGCGATGGCCTCCATGGACATCAAGGTCACCGCCGTGGAACTGGATGAGACTACCGCAGCGTGCGCCACCATCAACCTCATGCCTTTCCCGCATGCGTCGGTGGTGCACTCTGACGCCACGTCCGTGTCCCTCGACGGGGTCGACGGCGTGTGGCTCGATCCGGCGCGCCGCACGACGTCGTCGTCGGGTACCAAACGGATCTGGGATCCGGAGGCGTTCTCGCCGCCGTTGTCCTTCGTTGAATCGCTTGCCGCTACCGGCAAGTCCGTCGGGGTCAAGATGGGCCCGGGAATGCCGCACGAATCGGTTCCGGCCGACTGCGAGGCACAGTGGGTTTCGGTGGGAGGGGACGTCACGGAAGTAACGCTGTGGTTCAACGACGTCGCCCGTCCGGGCATCCGCCGCGCGGCCTTGGTGCTCGGGCCCCAGGGCGCAGCCGAGATCACCAGCGGCGAAGATTTCGACGGCGGCCCGGTGCCCGACGTCGGGCCCGTGGAGGGATACCTGTACGAACCGGACGGGGCGGTGATCCGTGCGGGCCTGGTGGCCGATGTCGCACTCCGGCTCGGCGGCCACTTGGTGGACCAACACATCGCCTATATCTGCGCTCCGGAACTGGTTGAGACACCGTTCGCCCGCGCCTACAAAGTCCTGGAAGTCATGCCGTTGAACATCAAGGCCCTCAAAGCGTGGGTGAAGGCCAACGGCGTCGGGGTCCTGGACATCAAGAAGCGCGGCACCTCCGTCACCCCTGAGGAACTGCGCAAACAGTTGCTGCCGGCTGGAAAGGGCTCGGCAAAAGGCCGCGGCAACAAAACAGCCACCCTGGTCCTCACCAGGATCGGCGAGGAAAAGGTGGCTGTTGTGGTGGAGCCGGTAGCCGCTGCCTGAGCTGGTCTCTGGGCCGTGGTGCCCTATTGGGCGCGGGTGAACTCCTCGGCAGCGGCCACCTGCTCCGGCGTGGGCGTGATGCCCGTGTAGAGCACGAACTGTTCGAGCGCCTGGATGGTGGCTACCTCGGCGCCGCTGATCACGGTCTTTCCTGCCGCACGGCCGGCCTTGATGAGCGGCGTTTCGGAGGGGAGGGCGACGACGTCGAACACTACCTGCGCGGCCGCCACCGCCGCTTCGGGGAAGGACAGCGAGCCGGACTCGGGTCCGCCGGCCATGCCGATCGGTGTGACGTTGACGAGGACGTCCGCCGTCGACTCCCCCAGTTCGGCCTGCCAGCCGAAGCCGTAGAGTCCTGCGAGGGACTGCCCGAGCTTTTCGTTCCGGGCAACCACAGTAACGCGGGAGAATCCGGCGTCGCGGAAGGCCGCCGCGGTGGCCTTGGCCATACCGCCGGACCCACGGAGCAGCACGGACGACGCCGGGTCGATCGCGTTGCGCTCGATCAGCTGGGCGATCGCGGTGTAGTCCGTGTTGTAGGCCGTCAGCACGCCGGCGTCGTTCACGATCGTGTTGACCGAGTCGATAGCGGCGGCCGAAGCATCCATCCGGTCGACGAGGGCGATGACGTCTTCCTTGTAAGGCATCGAGACGGCACAGCCGCGGATGCCCAGGCCGCGCACGCCGGCGATCGCGTTCGGGAGGTCGGTGGGAGCGAAGGCCTTGTAGATCCAATTCAGGCCGAGCGCTTCGTACAGGAAGTTGTGGAAACGCGTTCCGTTATTGCTTGGCCGGGCAGAGAGAGAAATACAGAGCGTCATGTCTTTATTGAGGATCGGCATAACGGGGCTTCCTTCGCGTAGCGGGTTCTCTGCCCAGCCTAGACGGGGAGCTAGCCTTGGCGCGCCTTGAAGCGCGGATTCAGCTTGTTGATGACAAAGGTGCGGCCGCGCCGGCGGATCACTTGAGCGCCGGGGATCTTCTTGAGGGCACGCAACGAGTTCCTGACTTTCATGGGGTTCTCCTTCTCGGGTTTTGACTTGTTTGATTCGGGCTTTGTTCCACCGAGGCTGGAGCTCGGCTAAAGGGTGGATTCGAGTTCAAAAGGGTCCTCGAGTCCAGCGAAGCCGTGCCGCAGCTCCGCTTCGCTCAGTGCACAACTGTCCAGCAGGGCCCGGATTTCCGCGGCGTCGAGGTCCTCCCCTCGTCCGGTCACGGCCAGCACAGTGCCGCGGTCACCAAAGCGGGGGTGCCAGTCGAGAACGGCGTCGACGTCGTGGAGTGCCTTTCCGTGCTGCAGCCCTTTGCCGTCGAGGACAGGGCCGGCGCCGGCGTCCGCAAGCCACTCGCCAGTGCTCTCGAGCCAAACACGCGGCCCGATTCCCTGCACCGCGATCCGAACCTTGGCCGCCGAAGCAATCCACAAGCGGCCCCGCATCCAGTGGCATCCCTCGGCCAACTTGGGGAGCGCCTCCTGGAAGCGCCCCGGATGAAGCGGACGCTCCACTTTGTGGAGCACTGTCCGGAAACTCCCCGACTCCTCCTCGAGCGGCACCCTCACGGAACCACGACGGAGTCTCGCGAGAGCCTCGGCGCCGTCGTAGCAGCCGGGCCGGAAGTCGTCGTCGCCCGCGGAAATGGCTGCGTGCGGCGCAAGCTGCCCAAGAAGTTCCACGCCGTGGGTCCAGGCCTCGCTTGAGTCCGGGCGCAAGCCGGTGAGCTCTGTCCCCAGACCGGCGTGCACCATGACAGTATCCGCGTGGCTCAATTCCCCAATGAGAAATTCTCCGCTGGTGCGGTCATCTTCGGGCATGGCCGTGAAGCCGGATTCATACAGGGTGTGTTTGTCCCAGATATGGTCTTCCAGGCCGGAGGGATCGATCGCCAACACGGCGTTGTCAATGAGGGCAGGCCGCTCAAGGCCCCGTTTGAGTTCGGCCACCGCCATCTCCACGGAGACACCCGGTGGCAGGCCCAGGACGATGTGGTCATGGCCGGAGGACGCGAGGCGTTCCGCCGTCGGGACAACATCAAGGCGGACCGTGCAGCTGAGGCAACCGTGCTCCAAGACGGTTTGTGCCCGCTCCACCAGTTCGCCGTCGCGGAAAACCCTCCGCAAAACGACGGAACCGTCCAGGAGGTCGTGAAGGACCACCACCGAATCGCGGTGGGTCCGCCCAAGCCTGGCGGTGGCCGCTTCGCGGCATTGGCTGTCCAGTGAGCTGACAACAGAAAGATGCATGTCAACTATCATAGATGCAAATAATTCTCATTAGCAAAAGTTGGTTTCCTGTTTTACCTCGCGGTTCCCATCATGCGGTACCGTACCGCCCCTGCATTAGACTTGAGCCAACCGCTGACGGCCCCACGGCGGGCATTGCTCAGGGCGTTTTTGGCAAATACCGAGGGGACCCACGTGCAGATTGATTTCGCTTCATCCAGGCAGTCGACCCTGGGGGTGGAATGGGAGCTCGCGCTCGTCAACGCACGCACCGGCGAATTGGTCTCCGTTGCGAATGAGGTCCTGCGGGGCGTGGCATCGCGGCATCCGGACTTGAACGAAGACGACGAGCATCCGCACATCAAACGGGAACTGCTCTTGAACACCGTGGAACTTGTCACGGGCGTGTGCAACACCGTCAAGGAAGCCAAGGAAGACCTGGCCCGGTCCCTGCGGGCCGTCAGGGAAGTCACCGACCCCATGGGGGTGGAGCTTTTCTGCGCCGGAAGCCATCCCTTCAGCCCGCCTCAGCTCCAGCCGGTCTCGGACAAAGAACGCTATGCCAAACTGATCGACCGCACCCAATGGTGGGGACGGCAAATGGTCATCTACGGGGTGCACGTCCATGTCGGCCTGGACCGAAGGGACAAGGCGCTCCCCATCCTCGATGGCTTGGTCAACTACTTCCCGCATTTCCAGGCATTGTCCGCTTCGAGCCCGTTCTGGGGCGGCGAAGACACTGGCTATGCGTCACAACGCGCCCTCATGTTCCAGCAACTGCCCACGGCAGGGCTGCCTTTCCAGTTCCCCAGCTGGGCCGAATACGAGTCCTATGTCCAGGACATGTTCACTACCGGAGTGATCGACACCCTGTCCGAAATCCGCTGGGACATCCGGCCCGTGCCGAATCTGGGCACGATCGAAATGCGCATTTGCGACGGCCTGGCCACCCTTGAGGAAGTCGGCGCTGTCGCTGCCCTGACCCAATGCCTCGTGGACGAGTTCTCCACGATCCTGGACAACGGCGGCAGCATTCCGACCATGCCGCCATGGCACATCCAGGAAAACAAGTGGCGCGCCGCCCGTTACGGCATGGACGCGATCATCATCCTCGATGCCGAAGGCAACGAGCAGCTCGTCACTGAGCATCTGAAGGAAACGCTGCTGCGCCTGGCGCCTGTCGCGGAAAAGCTGGGTTGCTCGGCGGAACTGGCCGACGTCGAAAAGATCATCGCCCGCGGAGCAGGCTACCAGCGCCAGCGCCGCGTCGCCGCCCAGCACGACGGCGATCTTCACGCGGTCGTGCAGGATCTCGTGGAGCAAATGCGGTCCGTTCCGACCGCATAGCCTCCGGCCGCTTAGCCCTGCTGTCCAGCATGCAGCCGGACTCCGGCGCCTACACCGATACCGTGGTCACCGGTAGGGAAGAATCCGGAGCGAACGCGACGCCGCTAGGATCGATTCCCGCCATGATGAGCTGCGAGCCCAAGGCAGCAACCATGGCGCCGTTGTCGGTGCACAGTGGCAGCGGCGGCACATGCAAGGTGATCCCGGCAGAGCTGCAGCGTTGCCCTGTCAGCTCACGGAGCCGGGAGTTGGCTGCAACGCCGCCGCCCAGCAGGAGGTCCGTGATCCCGTTCTCCTTGCACGCCAGGACAGCCTTGGACGTGATCACGTCCACTACCGCTTCCTGGAATGCAGCCGCGATATCGGCAACGGGAACGTCCTCACCGCGCGCTTCGAACTGTTCAACGCAGCGCGCGACGGCGGTCTTGAGCCCGCTGAAGGACCAATCGTAGCGATGGGGTCCCGGCTCCTCCGTGGTTCCCATGTACTTGGGTTGCGTCAGGCCGCGCGGGAAGCGGATGGCCTTGGCGTTGCCTTCCTTGGCGAGTTTGTCGATGGCCGGTCCGCCCGGGTAGCCAAGGCCCAGGAGCCTCGCCACTTTGTCGTAGGCCTCGCCCGCGGCGTCGTCGATCGTGGAGCCTAGCATCTCGACGTCGTCGGTGATGCTGCGGATGCGCAGGATTTCCGTATGCCCGCCAGAGACCAGCAACGCGCCGAGATTTTCCGGCAGCCGGCCGGCCGAACCGAGTCCCCCAGTGCCGCCGGCACCCCCGTCAAGGAGCGCGACGCCGACATGCGCCACCAAGTGGTTGATCGCATAGAGCGGTTTGCCCGTGGCAACAGAAAGTGCCTTGGCCGCGCAAACACCCACCATGAGCGCGCCCGCCAAGCCAGGTCCGGAGGTCACGGCGATGGCGTCGATATCGTCCAGCGTGACCCCTGCCTCGTGCAAGGCCTCCTGCAGCGTGGGAACAAAAGCGTCCAAGTGCGCACGCGAAGCGATCTCCGGAATGACGCCGCCGAAGCGGACGTGCTCGTCCATCGAGGAAGACACCGTGTTGGTCAGCAAAGTGGTGCCACGGACAATCCCTACGCCGGTTTCGTCGCAGGAGGACTCGATCCCTAGCACGAGCGGCTGGACGGTGTGGGAGCGGTTCATGCCGGAATTCCTTCAGTCAATGTCAGCCTCATGATGAGGGCATCCGTACCGTCGCGGTAGTACCGCCGACGCACATGGATCTGCTCGAAGCCGAACCGCACGTACAAGGCCTGCGCGCGCGGATTGTCGGCACGGACCTCCAGGAGCACTTCCACCGCGCCGCGCCGTCGGGCCTCTTCGATCAGTTCCGTGAGGATGGCGGAGCCAATTCCCCTGCCTTCGAATTCGGGCACGACGGCGATCGTCTGGACGTCGGCGATCGGCTCGATGCACATGAGCCCCGCGTAGGCCACAATCTGGCCGTCGGATTCGGCAACCACGTAGCGGCGGGTATCAACCTGGGCAAGTTCATCGAAAAACATCTGCATCGGCCACGCATCCACCGGGAAGAGCCGACGTTCGAGGACCTCGACGGCAGTGACGTCGTCAGCGGTCATGTCGCGCAAGGTCACGCCGTCGAGTTTGAACTGGTACGAGGGGTTCACAGGGCACGCTTCCTCGGGCCCGGCACTTGCGCATCGGATTCCCGCAAATACAAGGGTGTGGAATCCGGCAGCTCCGCGCCTGCTGCCAAGAGGGCCATGGCGAACTGGCCCAACGAGGCGGCGTCGGGCTGGGTGCTGCTGAATTCCTCGTTCGCGTTGACCACGTCCGCATAGATGCCTCCGCCGGCACCGAAGACCGGGAGATCGGGCAACTCCGATGCGAAACCGACGTGCGGACCGTCCACGAGCTCCGGGAGCTGGCTATCGTTGAGCGTGTAGCGCGCCCAGTAGACCTCCTTGCGACGGGCATCCGTGGCCACGAGGAACTCTGCCTGCGCCTCCGTTGATTCGGCCACTTCCAAAGCGATCGCGTCCAGGCTCATCAGACCGAAAAGCGGCTTGTTCCACGCAAATGCCAAAGTGCGGGCCGTTGCAATCCCTGAACGAAGCCCGGTGAATGGTCCTGGGCCAACGCCCGTGACGATGAGGTCGATGTCGGCGCCGCTGACGCCGGCGTCGGCCAGGAGTTTCTCAATGCCGGGCGCCAGCACCTCGGCATGGCTGCGGGTGTCCTCCGTGGCGAAGGACTCCACTACGCCTTCCAGGGCATCGTCCGAGATGAGTGCCGCACTCGCCACGGCCGAAGTATCAATGGCCAAAATCAGCATCAGGCGTTCTCCTCCAGTAATTCCGGCACGGCGCTCCAGCGAGGGCCAAAGCCGCGGAAAACGATAGTGCGCGGTTCGTCGTCGTCCTCCGGGTCGAAGTCCAGCACAGCATCCTGGGTCGTGGCCGCACTGGCGACCGTCGAATCCGCGCCGCCCACCGTCCGGTGCATCTCGATGTCCAAGCGACTATCCGAAAGGTGTTCCACGCGCTCGCGCCCCCATTCGACAACCGTCACTGAGTTGTCCATGGTGTTTTCGAGGTCGATGTCGTCGATTTCCGCGGCGGACGCCAGCCGGTAAGCATCAACGTGGACCAAATCCGGGCCGCCGGGGCGTGGCCCGTCGGGCAGGTTGGGGTGAATCCGCACCAGGACGAACGTGGGCGAGATGACGCCGGCACGGACGCCCAGTCCTTCGCCGAGTCCCTGCGTGAAGGTGGTCTTGCCGGCACCGAGTTCGCCTGTCAGGACGAGCAGGTCGCCCGGCTCAAGGACCCCGGCGAGCGCCGAGCCCAACGCGTGCGTCTGCTCCGCCGTCGCGACCTTGACGGTCCGTTCCCACAATGCCGCACTCAACGGGGTCCTATCAATCGAAGCCCCGCTCACCGCGCATCCGCCGCCGGAGTCTCATTGACGTAGATGCGCGGCACGCGCGGGCTGATGCGGGTGACAATCTCATAGTTGTTGGTTCCCGCGGCGGCAGCCCAGTCGTCCGCCGTCGGGCCGCCGTCGGCTCCGTCACCAAACATGACGGCTTCGGCACCCAGCCAACCGGCTTCGTCCGTCACCGCATTCCCAAGGTCGATGACCATCTGGTCCATGGCGATCCGGCCCACAACGGGGTAGTTGACCCCGCTGACCCGCACCGGTCCGCCGGTGGCGACCCGCGGCACGCCGTCGGCATAACCGAGCGGGATCAGGCCCAAGGCACTCTCGCTGGAAGTCCGGTAGTTGAGTCCGTAGGACACCCCTTGGCCTTCGGGCACGCGCTTGCAATTGGAAACGAGGGTGCGCACCGTCATGGCGGGGCGGAGACCAAGTTCCGCAGAGCTTTGTCCTTCGAAAGGGGACAATCCGTAAAGGCCGAGCCCCACGCGGACGAGGTCGAAGTGGGCATCCGGGCGCGAAAGCGTGGCGGGAGTGTTGGCGAGATGCCGGACTTCGGTGTCCACTCCGGCGTCCTCGGCCACGGCAATCGCTTCCCGGAAGGCCGCCAACTGCTCGTCGGTCTCGGGACGGTGGGGTTCATCGGCCACGGCCAAGTGCGAAAAGATACCCACAACGCGCAGGAGGCCCTCGTCCTGGTATTCCATGGCCTGGCCCACCACTTTGTCCCATTGGGCAATGGTGGAGCCGTTGCGGCCCAGGCCGGTGTCAACCTTGAGATGGATACGGGCCGGCCGCTCCTGTTCGCGCGCCGCGGCGACCACCGCGTCCAGCTCCCAGCCGGATATCCCGACGTCGACGCCGGCGGCGACCGCCGCTTGGAAGTTGCTTTGGGTGGTGTGCAACCAAGCCAGCATGGGGGCATCGATTCCGGCAGCGCGTAGCGCCAAAGCCTCCGAAATATGGGCAACACCGAGCCATCGGGCGCCGGCTTCAAGGGCTGCCCGCGCCACCTGCACTGCGCCGTGCCCATAGGCGTCGGCCTTGACCACGGCCATGACGTTTGCAGGCGAGGCGATGGCCACGAACTGGCGTACGTTGTGCCGGACGGCGTCCAGGTCAATGACGGCTGATCGTTCGAGGACCGTTGCCGAACCCGATTTCGTCGAGGGCTCGAAACTGGCAGCTGCTTCGTAAGTCACCCTCACGATTCTAGTGCCGCGGCGGCGTGCGGGTTGACTGGGGGTGTAGGGGTTGTCCAGCAGGGTGAGCGGCTTGTCCGGCGAGTGAGCGCCGCTCACGCGTCCGAGTTGTGGGCGATCGTGGCTGTCGCACGACGTTGGGCCCCGGGCGGGACATCCTCCACAATGTCCTCGAGGAAGGCGAACCGTTTGAGCCACTGGCTGGACTGCCGCTCCCTCCGGGCGTTCGCTCGCTGCCACCAGTCGGCGATGTCACCCCAACCAGGCGCAGCAAGCGAGCCGCCCACTTCCTGCACCGCCAGCGAGGCGCAAAGATTGGCAAAACGGAGCCGGTCTCCCAAAGGCCACCCGGCCAGGCAGCCCACAACAAACGCCGCACCAAAGCAGTCGCCCGCTCCCGTGGGGTCGTACGCCGTCACGGGAAGGGACGGCACCCATTCCTCCTCACCGGTTTCGGAATCCACGGCCATGGCTCCCTGCGCACCCAACGTCACTACAGCCACCGGAACGCGGTCGGCGAGCGTGTAGAGCGCAGACCATGGGTTGTCCTTGCCGGTAAAGGCCATCGCCTCCCGTTGGTTCGGCATGAAGGCGTAGAAATTGCTGAGCTGGTCCAGCCGCTTCGACGACCACGCCCCGGTCGGATCCCATCCTGCGTCGCCGAAGAGTTTGACGCCGGCTTTCCGCGCCGCCAACATCCATGGCTCCGGCTCCTCGGCGAGATCCGCGACGGCAGCGAGCGCCTTGGGCGGATCGCCAATCAGTTCGGACGCGCTCATGGGCGAGGGGTGGCCGTGGGTGACCATGGAACGGTCCTGATCGACGCACAAGGAGACGGTGACCGGGGAATGCCAGCCCTCGAACCGCCTGGACAGGGAAAGGTCAACATGCTCCTGGCTTTCCAGGATGCGCCAGTTGAAGTCCCCGTATCCGTCATCCCCGAAGGCCGCCGCAAGGCTGGTTCGCAGCCCAAGCCGGGCAGCCGCGATGGCTTGGTTGGCCACGCCGCCAGGGCAGGTCCCCATGCCTTGGCTCCACACTTCGGTCCCTGGTTCAGGGCTTCGGTCCAGTCCGGTAAAGATGATGTCCTGGAACACTGTGCCTGTCAGCAGAAGATCGCACCCCGAATCAGCCCCGTCTTCCCGCTCATCCCCGCGGATGGCAGCGAGGGGATCGAATCCAGTCCTGGGCGTTGCGTCCATGCACGGCAGACTACGCCGCGGCCACGATTGTGCAAAGCTCTTAGAGCTCCTGGTACATGACGTGCAGCCCCACGTAGCCAAGGGTCGGATGCTGGAAGGCCTCGGGGATCGTCGCCATGATGCGGAAGCCCATGGACTGCCACAGGCCCACTGCGCGGACGTTGCTCTCGACGACCGCATTGAACTGCATGGCCTTGAACCCGGAATCCCGGGCGGCAACCAAGGAATACGCACACAGCGCTCGAGCGATTCCCTGCCCGCCGTGGTCGGCATGGACCATGTAGCCGGCGTTGGCCACATGGCTTCCGCCGCCGCCCTGGTTGGCGTGCAGTTCACCGGTGCCCAGCACTTCGCCGTCGCGCACTGCCACGAAGGTCAGGCCGGGCGCCTCCTTGAACCATTTGCCCCGTGCCGTTTCTTCGGTGGTGTCGCGGTCCCAGGTGAATGTCTCCCCTGCCCGGATCACGGGTTCCAGGACGGCCCAGATCCCGGGCCAGTCGCTTTCCTCGGCGGGCCGGATCTCGTACTTAACGGCCGTCGGCGTTCCTGCTTCGCTGTTTGAGTGGCTCACGTCCGTTACGGTATCAGCCCGCCATGCGCAGCGGGCCCTCTTGGTCCGGCTGCAATGCCAGGGAGGTCAGGAGTAGTGTTTTCGCTGGGACGCAGAGGATTTGTCACTTTGCGAGGCTTGTTGAATTGCGTTGGATACAGGAGGTAGAGGTGTCGTTGATCCGTCGCGTGGCCTTCCTGTCACTCCACACTTCCCCCATGGAGCAGCCGGGTTCGGGCGATGCCGGCGGCATGAATGTGTACGTCCGGGCGCTGGCCATGGCGTTGGCGGATCTTGGCGTGGAGGTAGAGATCTTCACGCGTTCGACGTCCGCCGGGCAGCCCGCCGTCGAACATCCCGGTCCCGGCGTCTGCGTCCATAACGTCCTGGCAGGCCCGCCCCGGAAACTGCCCAAGGAGGAACTTCCCGAGCTCCTCCATGCCATGGTTGCCGAAATCGAGAGGATCCGGCAACGGCAACCGCACGGCCGTTACGACGCCATCCATTCGCACTACTGGGTTTCCGGTGTGGCCGGCCTGGAACTCTCCGCATTGTGGAACGTGCCGCTGATCCACACGATGCACACGATGGCGAAGGTCAAGAACTTGGTGCTCGAATCCGGCGAGCGGCCTGAACCGCGCCTGCGTGAAGACGGCGAACAACGGATCGTGGATGGGGCCACGCGCCTCGTGGCCAACACGCCCGCCGAAGCCCAGGAGCTCGTATCGCACTACAACGCCGATTTCGACCATATCGACATCGCACCCCCCGGCGTTGACCTCACCGTGTTCACTCCAGCGTTCCGGGCCCGGTCCCGCGCCGAACTTGGTGTGCGGCCGGGCAGTTTCCACTTGCTCTTCGCCGGACGCATCCAACGGCTCAAGGGCCCGCAGGTCTTCATCGAGGCTGCCGGCATCCTCCGCAAGAGGCGGCCCGACATCGACCTCGAGCTGACCATCCTTGGCGCCTTAAGCGGCGCCAAGGACTTCAATCTACAGTCCTTCATCACGGCCGCAGGGCTCGACGACGTCGTAACGCACCGTGCGCCGGTCAAGGCGCCCAAGCTGGCGGGCTGGTTCCGGTCAGCCGACGTCGTGCTGATGCCATCCTTCAGCGAATCGTTCGGGCTTGTTGCCCTCGAGGCGCAGGCTTGCGGCACTCCGGTGGTGGCCACCAACGTGGGTGGACTGTCCCGCGCTCTTGCCGACGGTCGGACGGGTATTTTGGTTAACGGCCACGATCCCTCCCGCTGGGCCGACGTCATCGAAGCCCTGTACGACGATCCCCGCACCCGCGAAGATATGGGTCGTGCCGCCGCCGTGCATGCGGAGTCCTTCGGCTGGCAGAGGACGGCAGCCATCACGCTCGAGAGCTACCACGCAGCCATCGGTGCTGTCCTCCTCCGCCCAAGCTAGACCCTCGCTCACCAATGTGCCCCCCGGCGACGCTCGCTCACCTATGTGTCCCCTCCCGCGACGCTCGCTCACCAATGAAGGCAATCCCGACGACGCTCGCTCACCAATGTGCCCCCTCCCGGCGACGCTCGCTCACCTATGTGCCCAATCCCGACGACGCTCGCTCACCAATGGGGACACGCCTGATAGATTGTCGCGCACAGTGTTCCGCACGGATTTGAGGACAAGGATGTCTGAAAACAAGATCTTGAGCGACCTTGAAATTGCCCAGAATGCGGCGATGCGTCCCATCGAGGAGATCGCGGAGCGTGCCGGGATCAACGTCGATGCGTTGGAACTGTACGGCCGGTTCAAGGCGAAGATCGATCCCGCCAAGCTCCGTCTCCCGGATGCCAAACGCGCGGGCAAGGTAGTCCTCGTCTCGGCTATGTCCCCAACGCCCGCGGGTGAGGGAAAATCCACAACCACGGTAGGACTTGCCGATTCCTTGGCGCGGGCCGGTCACCGCGTGATGATCGCGCTACGCGAACCGTCCCTTGGACCGATCTTGGGCATGAAGGGAGGCGCGACCGGGGGCGGCTATTCCCAGGTTCTCCCCATGGACCAGATCAACCTGCATTTCACCGGCGACTTCCACGCGATCACCTCGGCAAATAATGCCCTGATGGCCCTCGTGGACAACCACATATTCCAAGGCAACGAGCTCAACATTGATCCACGCCGCATGACCTTCAAACGGGTTCTCGATATGAACGACCGCTCGCTGCGCGAGATCGTCATCGGCTTGGGCGGGCCCGCTCAGGGAGTGCCGCGACAGGACGGATTCGACATAACCGTGGCGTCCGAAATCATGGCCGTCTTCTGCCTCGCGACGGACTTGGATGACCTCCGCGAGCGCCTCGGCCGCATCACTTTCGGATACAGCTATGACCGTCAGCCGGTCACCGTGGCCGATCTCGGCGTCCAGGGTGCCCTGACCATGCTGTTGAAGGACGCCATCAAACCGAATCTCGTGCAGACCATCGCAGGAACGCCGGCCCTGGTGCACGGCGGCCCGTTCGCCAACATCGCGCACGGCTGCAACTCGCTCATCGCCACACGAACTGCCCAACAACTCGCCGACATTGTGGTCACGGAAGCTGGATTCGGCGCCGACCTCGGTGCCGAAAAGTACATGGACATCAAGTCGCGCATCGCGGACGTGGCGCCGTCCGCCGTCGTCGTGGTCGCGACTATCAGGGCGCTGAAGATGCAGGGTGGCGTCCCGAAGGAGCTGCTCAAGGAGCCCAACGTCGAGGCACTCGCCGCTGGGGTCGAGAACTTAAAACGGCACGTCCACAATGTGGAGAAGTTTGGCGTCACACCGGTTGTTGCAATCAATAAATTCTCGACGGACACAAGCGAAGAGCTCGAATGGTTGCTGGCTTGGTGCGCCCAGGAGGGAGTGCAGGCGGCAGTGGCGGACGTCTGGGGCCGAGGTGGAGGGGGCGACGGCGGTGACGAGCTCGCGGCGAAGGTCGCCGCGGCGGTGGCGGCAGCAACGCCGTCGGACTTCCGGCACTTGTACCCCCTTGGCCTGTCCATTGAAGACAAGATCCGCACGATCGTGCAGGAAATCTATGGTGCCGACGGTGTGGAGTTTTCGGTCCCAGCGCTCAGGCGCCTCGCGGACATCCGGAGAAACGGCTGGAGCGGAATGCCCGTTTGCATGGCAAAGACGCAGTATTCATTCACTGACGACGCGTCCCAGTTGGGCGCCCCCAAAGGTTTCACGGTCCACGTCCGCGAGCTGATTCCCAAGACCGGGGCGGGCTTCATTGTCGCTCTGACGGGTGCTGTCATGACGATGCCGGGTTTACCTAAGGAACCCGCCGCGATGCGAATGGACGTCGATGAGCATGGCAACCCGGTGGGCCTCTTCTGACCCTCGCTCACGTATGTGGCACTTTCGGGAAACCCTCGCTCACGTATGTGGCACTTTCGGGAAACCCTCGCTCATCGTCAAGCTGGTTGTGAGTCATTCATTACCTGTTGATTGAAGGAGCCG
>NZ_JARVRF010000042.1 GCF_030209835.1 Arthrobacter sp. efr-133-R2A-120
CTACGAAGGATAGAACAATGGAACAGCAATTCGAGGGCAAAATTGCCATCATCACGGGCGCCGCAAGCGGTATCGGCTATACCGTCGCTCACCACCTCGCATCCCGTGGCGCCCGTGTCATCGGCGTCGACCTCTCCGAGAGCGTCGTGGCCCTCATGGCAGAGCTCCCCGGGAAGGGCCACCATGGCATTGCCCGCAACCTTACCGAGCCCGAAGCGGCCAGTGAGATCGTTGCCGAAGCCATTCGCGTGGCCGGTACCCCGCACATCCTGATCAACTCTGCCGGCGTCGCCCTGCTTGACCCAGCCGTCGATGTACCGGCGGCGCGCTGGCAGGCAACGATCGACATCAACCTCAGTGCCAGCTTCTACATGGCCCAGGCGGCAGGCCGCGTCATGGTCGAGGCAGGATATGGTCGCATCATCAACCTCGCCTCCCAGGCCGCTGTCATCGGCCTGGACCAGCACGCCGCATACTGCGCTTCCAAGGCAGCAATCATCGGACTCACCCATGTGCTGTCGCTGGAATGGGCACCCAGGGGTGTCACGGTCAACGCCGTTTCCCCCACCGTCGTGGAAACCCCACTAGGCAAGAAGGCATGGGCGGGAGAAAAGGGCGAGAAGGCCAAGCGGGAAATCCCGGTAGGTCGCTTCGCCCAGCCCGAAGAAGTCGCCTCACTCATCGGATACCTGGCAAGTGGTGACGCCGCCATGATCACGGGCAGCAACGTCCTCATCGACGGCGGCTTCACCACCGTCTGACAAACGCCCAGCAGACAGGAGCGTTCCCGCACCGCGGGCCGCTCCTGTCTGCCGTCACACCCAAGATCAATGAACGGCACCTAGAGATGTCCCGGTTCAGCGACATCGCTGCTTTCTGTTCCGAACCGTGGGCGCTGAGGTCGGAAAAGTCGAGGTGAGGAACGATATAGCGTTTTCGCCAACCGGCCGGCTGGCAAATCGCCAACTAGCCCCCGGCCTCACACCGACCGAACTAGAACTCCCAGTCCTCATCTTCAGTATTGACAGCCTTGCCTATCACATAGGACGACCCCGACCCCGAGAAGAAGTCGTGGTTCTCATCGGCATTGGGTGACAGGGCCGACAGGATGGCCGGGTTTACGTCGGTGACGGAGGCCGGGAACATGGCCTCGTAGCCGAGGTTCATGAGGGCCTTGTTGGCGTTGTAGTGCAGGAACTTCTTGACGTCCTCGGCCAAGCCGACGCCGTCGTACAGGTCGTGCGTGTACTGGACCTCGTTTTCGTACAGCTCGAAGAGCAGCTCGAAGGTGTAGTCCTTGATTTCCTGGCGCTTCTCCTCGGAGACCTTTTCGAGGCCCTTCTGGAACTTGTAGCCGATGTAGTAGCCGTGCACGGCTTCGTCGCGGATGATCAAGCGGATGAGGTCTGCCGTGTTCGTGAGTTTGGCGCGGGAAGACCAGTACATCGGAAGGTAGAACCCGGAGTAGAACAGGAACGATTCCAGCAGCGTGGACGCGACCTTGCGCTTCAGGGGATCGTCGCCCTGGTAGTAGTCCATGACGATCTGCGCCTTCTTCTGCAGGTTCTCGTTCTCGAGTGACCAGCGGAAGGCGTCGTCAATCTCCTTGGTGGAGCACAGGGTGGAGAAAATCGACGAATACGACTTTGCGTGTACCGACTCCATGAAGGCGATGTTGGTGTACACGGCCTCTTCGTGCGGAGTGATCGCATCCGGGATCAAGGAAACGGCGCCAACCGTGCCCTGGATGGTGTCCAGCAGGGTCAGGCCCGTGAATACCCGCATGGTGAGCTGCTGCTCCTCCGGCGTCAGGGTGTGCCAGGACTGGACGTCGTTGGACAGCGGGACCTTCTCCGGCAGCCAGAAGTTGTTAACCAGGCGGTTCCAGACCTCCACGTCCTTGTCGTCCTGGATGCGGTTCCAATTGATCGCTTCGACGTGGCTAAGCAGCTTGACCTTCTCGGTCATTTCGTCCCCTTAACGTATGTGTTCTTTAAGGTAAGCGTACGACGCCGGGCGCTCACCCGGCGTCGTACTCTTCAGTTTTGAGGCGCGGCGGCTGCCGCAAATAAACAACCGTTATCGGTTACAGCATGCAGGAAACGCAGCCTTCTACTTCGGTCCCTTCCAGCGCGAGCTGGCGGAGGCGGATGTAGTAGAGCGTCTTGATGCCCTTGCGCCATGCGTAGATCTGCGCCTTGTTGATGTCGCGCGTGGTGGCCGTGTCCTTGAAGAACAGCGTCAGGGACAGGCCCTGGTCCACGTGCTGCGTGGCGGCAGCGTAGGTGTCGATGATCTTTTCGTAGCCGATCTCGTACGCGTCCTGGTAGTACTCCAGGTTGTCGTTGTCGAGGTAGGGGGCCGGGTAGTAGACGCGGCCGATCTTGCCTTCCTTGCGGATTTCGATCTTGGCTGCCACCGGGTGGATCGACGACGTCGAGTTGTTGATGTAGCTGATGGAGCCCGTGGGCGGCACGGCCTGCAGGTTCTGGTTGTAGATGCCGTGCTCCATGACGGAAGCCTTCAGCTCGCGCCAGTCATCCTGCGTGGGAATGTGGATGCCGGCAAAGAGCTCGCGGACGCGCTCGGTCTCCGGGGACCATTCCTGCTCGGTGTACTTGTCGAAGAACGTGCCACTGGCGTACGTGGAGTTCTCGAAGCCGCCGAAGGGCTGGCCGGTCTCGATTGCCAGCTTGTTCGAGGCACGGAGGGCGTGGAACAGCACCGTGTAGAAGTAGATGTTCGTGAAGTCCAGGCCCTCTTCGGAACCGTAGTGGACGTGCTCACGGGCAAGGTAGCCGTGCAGGTTCATCTGGCCCAGGCCGATGGCGTGGCTCTGGGCGTTGCCCTGCGCGATGGACGGCACCGAGTTGATGTAGGACATGTCCGACACCGCGCTGAGGGCACGGATGGACGTCTCGATCGACAGGCCGAAGTCCGGGGAATCCATGGTCTTGGCGATGTTCATCGAACCAAGGTTGCAGGAGATGTCCTTGCCGACCGTCTCATAGCTGAGGTCCTCGGCGTAGATGGACGGCGTGGAAACCTGCAGGATCTCCGAGCACAGGTTGCTCATGGTGATCTTGCCGGCAATCGGGTTGGCCCGGTTCACGGTGTCCTCGAACATGATGTACGGGTAACCGGATTCGAACTGGATCTCCGCGAGGGTCTGGAAGAACTCGCGGGCGCTGATCTTGGTCTTCTTGATCCGGGAGTCGTCCACCATCTCGTAGTACTTCTCGGTGACCGAGATGTCGGAGAACGGAACGCCGTAGACGCGTTCGACGTCGTACGGGGAGAAGAGGTACATGTCCTCGTTCTTCTTGGCCAGCTCGAACGTAATGTCCGGGACCACGACGCCGAGGGACAGTGTCTTGATGCGGATCTTCTCGTCGGCGTTTTCACGCTTGGTGTCCAGGAAGCGGTAGATGTCCGGGTGGTGGGCGTGCAGGTACACGGCACCCGCACCCTGGCGGGCACCGAGCTGGTTGGCGTAGGAGAAGCTGTCTTCGAGGAGCTTCATGACCGGGATGACGCCGGAGGACTGGTTCTCGATCTGCTTGATCGGGGCACCGTGCTCGCGGATGTTGGTCAGCGAGAGTGCCACGCCGCCGCCGCGCTTGGACAACTGCAGTGCCGAGTTGATGCCGCGGGCGATCGACTCCATGTTGTCTTCGATGCGCAACAGGAAGCAGGAGACCAGCTCACCGCGCTGGGCCTTGCCGGCGTTGAGGAACGTGGGCGTGGCGGGCTGGAAGCGGCCGTCGATGATTTCGTCGACCAGGCGGCTGGCCAGTTCTTCGTTGCCGCGGGCAAGGTGCAGGGCAACCATGCAGACACGGTCTTCGTAGCGCTCCAGGAAACGCTTGCCGTCGAACGTCTTGAGCGTGTAGGAAGTGTAGAACTTGAAGGCGCCAAGGAAGGTCTCGAAGCGGAACTTCTTCTTGTAGGCGCGGTTGAACAGGTCACGGATGAAGTTCATCGTGTACTGATCGAGGGTCTCGCGCTCGTAGTACTGGTTCTTGACCAGGTAGTCCAGCTTCTCTTCCAGGTCATGGAAGAAAACGGTGTTGTTGTTCACGTGCTGCAGGAAGTACTGGTGCGCGGCCTCGCGGTCGGCTTCGAACTGGATTTCCCCGTTCGGACCGTAGAGGTTCAACATGGCGTTGAGCTCATGGTAGCCAAGGCCCTTGTAGGCCTCCGGCAATGGCTTCTTGACCTTGGCGGTGTCCATAGCGCCCTTGGTTACTTCTGTATCTGCGACAGTCGTGTCCAAAATTTTTCCAGCCCTTCGTTGACCCTTTGGACGTCTTCAGGCGTCCCCATGAGTTCAAATTTGTAGAGATGCGGGACCTTGCATTTGGCGGCGATAATGTCTCCCGCCGCGCAATAGTTGTCCGCGAAGTTGGTGTTTCCTGCTCCGATGACGCCGCGGATCAGTTCCCTGTTCTGCGGGTTGTTCAGAAACCTGATGACTTGCTTGGGCACCGATCCTTCGCCATTCGTGCCACCATACGTGGGCAGCACAAGGACGAAGGGTTCCAGTGCGAGCAGCGGCGCGTCCTTGGCATGGAGCGGGATGCGTGCCGCGTCGACGCCGAGCTTCTGGACGAAGCGCTTGGTGTTCTCAGATGTGGAGGAAAAGTAGATGAGGTGACTCCGTGTGCTGACAGCTTCAGCGTTTAGTTGAGCAGTTGCTGTTGCCAGCGCTGCCATGGGAGTCACCTCGACTACATTGGAATACTTTGTTGTTGTGGCGGAGTCCTGAAAAACTAGGCCACCGAAGCGGCAGCCAGTGCCAGCTCTTCGATCTTGTCCGGACGGAATCCCGACCAGTGGTCCTGCTCGGTCACCACGACGGGGGCCTGCATGTATCCAAGGGCCTTCAGGCGCTCGAGGGCCTCGGCATCCTGGGAGATGTCAACGCTCTGGTAGGCGATGCCCTTCTTGTCGAGTGCACGGTAGGTTGCGTTGCACTGAACACAGGCCGGCTTCGTGTAAACCGTAACAGTCATGGTCCCTGTCCCCTTTGTTGAAGTCTTTGCTCTTCGCTTTGGCAGGCCCCGACCGGAACTGATTCCGACTCCGATGCTGGCCCGCTGGCCGCCTAGGCAGCCAAACTGATCTATTCACGTCTTGCATTCATGTCTTGCGCTGGTTTCCCGCTCAATCCGTAAATCGATACTACATGTAGTGCAAGCGCCTCAGCGGAACCCCAAGATGATGTATTACAAGTATGTCATTTTACGCACCGGTAGTCCACAGGCGCAGGGGGTAAAAATGTCCGGGAATCCGCCAAATCCAGAGACTTAATCCACACCCTGTGGACTACTTAGCCACATTTAATCGTCAGCGTGTCGCCAGGATCCCGGCGTGTCGCGGCATCCTGCAAACACCGTTTCGTGAGTCGCCCGCCACACTTCCAGGCGCCGGTCCGGCGCCAGGCCAACCCGGCAACAGCGGCAGCGGAGACCGAATTCACACCGCTATGCTGGCTTCCACGGCCCTTCGGCCGTCACCGAGCCTAAGGATCACTGATGGTCAACCTTCTCCACCTGCGGACGCTGCTTGAGGTCACGCGGCTTGGTTCCTTCGCGGCGGCCGCCGCCCGGCTCGGCTACACCGCCTCAGCCGTGTCCCAACAGATGTCGGCGCTGGAACGGGATACCAGCGTCGAACTCTTCCACCGTTCCGCACGCAGCGTGGTCCCCACCGAAGCCGCACTCACCATGGTGCGCCATGCTTCCAAAGTGCTCACCGACGTCGAGACCCTGCTGGCGGCCGCCTCGCGCAGCACGGACTCCCCCGTCCAGGAACTGCGGCTCGGCATCTTCCCCAGCCTGGCAACCTACGTCCTGCCGGACATCCTCCGGAACCCGCGCTGGAAGAAGCTGGGCATTGAACTCCGTGTGTGGGTTGCCGAGCCTTCCCAGACCATCCAGGGGCTGCGCACCGGCGGCGAACTGGACCTCGCGCTCGTGTACCAAGTGGGCCAGTCCGGGCTGGCATGGCCGCACACCTTGGATCGGCAGTGGATCGGCGACGACGACTTCCGGGTGGTGCTCCCCGCGTCGTGGGGCATCCGGGAGGACGCAGAAATGCAAGCCTCGCAGCTCTCCGACATGCCTTGGATCATGCACCATCCGGGCACCAGCGACGCGGTGGTGATTGAACGCCTGTTCGCCAGTTGCAATCTGCACCCGCGCGTCGTGGCCTATAGCGATGATTTCCACGCCAGCCTCGAGATGGCGGCAGCGGGGCTCGGCGCCGCGCTGGTGCCGGAACTGGCGCTGAGGCACCGGCCGCCCGGCGTCGTCGTTCTCGATGTTCCCGACATCCGGCTCGCCCGCAACGTGTTCGCCTTGCTCCTCAACGAGAAGCGCACGGCGCAGGTGCAGCTCTTCACGGAATTGCTTGCCGACACGCTTCGCGGGAGCACCGCAACCGTGCGGGCCGGCAGTGCCGCGACGATGCCCAAAACGACTCAAAAGTCAACGCCCAAACCGCGTACCTGAAATCTTCCAGGATGCTGGAACACGCCGCTTGTTTGGGACTATCTTGAAGACATGAGCAAGGTAGCGAGCAAACATTTTGGGGAGATCGAGCTCAACCACGGGCGGGAGCACTGTTACGTGGCTTCGCACGAGCTCGCCGGAAATCCCCTCGAACTGGACCTGAACGTCACGGCGCATGACCACTTCGACGAGAAGGCACTCCACAAGGTGGACTACCGCCTGGGCTACCTCCCCGAGTTGGTGGACCAGGTCCGGGACATGATCGCCGAGGAGCTGGACCAGGACGGCACCAACTCCCAGCAGTTCCTTCACTTCCACTCCAGCCAGCTTAAAGAAGAGCAACTGGAGGCGGTGTTCGGCGTCCGCGAAAAGACGCAGCTCACCAAGGACGTTTTCCTCAAGGCCCTCAAACTAGGTCATGTAGCGATCTACCCCGGCCAGCCGGAGCGCTATTTCGTCCTGGACTTCACCCTGGGCTCACACTTCACCGACGAGCTCCTGGTAGTTGCGGCGGACGAGGACGGCGTAGTGGACGACGAGATCCTATGGGAGTCCTGAAGCAGGACTAAAAGTCCCCACCGGCCCCCTCGCCTCACAAGTTCGGCCAGGGAACCCTGCCGGTGTGGGCCCAGCAAGCGATGATTAAAAAACACCGTCGGCCGGTCACCTTTCGAGGTGACCGGCCGACGCAGTTTGTACTACTTGGGTTTACTTGGCTGCTTCCAGCAGGCTGGCGCGGACCGTCTTGGTGGCCTTGACCAGGTTGCGCAGGGACTCTTCGGTCTCGGCGTAGCCACGGGTCTTCAGGCCGCAGTCCGGGTTCACCCAGAGCTGGCGGGACGGAACGTGCTTGACCGCGGTGGACAGCAGCTCGGTGACTTCGGCTTCGCCCGGAACACGCGGCGAGTGGATGTCGTAGACGCCCGGACCAACGCCGCGGCCGAAGTGGTGCGCCTCGAGGTCGTGGACAACCTCCATGCGTGAACGTGCTGCTTCGATGGATGTGACGTCGGCGTCCAGGCCGTCGATCGCGTCGATGATCACGCCGAACTCCGAGTAGCAGAGGTGGGTGTGGATCTGGGTTGCGTCGGCCGCACCGGCAGTGGCCAGGCGGAAGGAGTCAACCGACCACTTCAGGTAGGCGGCGTGGTCAGCCTTGCGCAGCGGCAGGAGTTCGCGCAATGCGGGCTCGTCCACCTGGATGACCTTGATGCCGGCAGCTTCGAGGTCGGCGATTTCGTCACGCAGAGCCAGGCCGACCTGGTTGGCGGTCTCACCCAGCGGCTGGTCGTCGCGGACGAAGGACCAGGCCAGGATGGTGACCGGACCGGTGAGCATGCCCTTCATCGGCTTGTTGGTCAGGGACTGCGCGTATTCGGCCCAAGCGACCGTGATGGGGGCCGAACGGGTGACATCGCCCCAAAGGATGGACGGACGGGTGCAGCGGGAGCCATAGGACTGGACCCAGCCGTGGACCGTCACGTCGAAGCCTTCGAGGTTCTCGGCGAAGTACTGGACCATGTCGTTGCGCTCGGGTTCGCCGTGCACCAGGACGTCGTAGCCGAGCTCTTCCTGCAGGTCGACGACGCGCTTGATCTCGTCCTTCATGAGCTGCTCGTACTGCTCGTTGCTCAGCTCGCCCTTGTTGTTGCGGGCACGGGCGGAGCGGATTTCCGAGGTCTGGGGGAAGGATCCGATGGTGGTGGTGGGCAGCGGCGGCAGGTGCAGCGCTGCTTCCTGGGCGGCTTCGCGGACCGCGTACTCGGAGCGGTTGAAGTCGGCCTCGGTGAGGGCAGCGGTGCGGGCACGGACGTCGGCGCGCTGGACGCCTTCGGCGGTGGCGCGGGAGGCGATCACTGCGGAAGCTTCGTCGATGGCGACCTTCGCGGAAGCCGGGTCGGCCAGGTAGTCAGCGAGGGTCTTGACCTCGACGGCCTTCTGGTCAGCGAATGCGAGCCAGCTGCGCAGCTGCTCCGAGAGCTGGGTCTCCTCCGCGGTGTCGTGGGGAACGTGCTGCGTGGACGTGGAAGTGCTGACGGCAAGCTTGCCGGCCGCTGCCTTCAATTCATCCAGCTTGGCGGCCGAGACGGCGAGGTCGTTGCGCCAGATGTTGTGGCCGTCGACGACGCCGGCAACCAGGGTCTTGTTGCCCAGGCCGGCCAGGGCTGCTGCGGACGGTACCGCGCCCTTGAAGACGTCGATGTGCAGGGCGTCGATGTTGGTGGCGGCAAGGGTGCCGAGCTGGCCGTCGAGGGCACCGTACGGGGTGGAGACGAAGAGCTGCGGGCGCGCTGCCGCACCGGAGAGGACTTCGTAGGCACGGGCAACGGCGGCCTGGATTTCCGCGGCCGGGGTGTCCTGGTCGACAACGAGTGCGGGCTCGTCCAACTGGATCCAGCTGGCGCCGGCAGCGGCAAGCTTGCCGAGCAGCTCAACATAGACCGGGAGGATATCCTCAAGGCGCGACAGCGGAGCGAAGCCCGCAGGAGCGTCGTCGGAAGCCTTGGAAAGCAGCAGGTAGGTGACCGGGCCGACGATGTACGGACGGGTCTCGATGCCGTTGGCCAGGGCGAACTCGAATTCCTCGACGATGCGGTTGGAGGCGAGCTTGAAGTCGGTCTCCGGGCCGATTTCCGGAACGAGGTAGTGGTAGTTGGTGTCGAACCACTTGGTCATTTCCAGCGGCTGCTGTTCCTTGTTGCCGCGGGCCAGGGTGAAGTAGCCATCGATGTCGAGCTGGCCCTCGGCGTTGAGCAGCTGGCCAAAGCGGGCCGGGACGGCGCCGAGGTGTGCGGTGGCGTCGAGCACCTGGTCGTAGAAGGAGAAGGTGCCGGGAACGGCGGCGGCTTCGTTGAGGCCGAGTTCCTGGAGTCGCTTGGCGGTGGTCAGCTGGATGTCCTTGGCGGCGGCGTCAAGGGCTGCGGCGTCGATCTTGCCGGCCCAGTAGGCTTCAACGGCCTTCTTAAGTTCGCGACGGCGGCCGATGCGCGGGTAGCCGAGAATCGAGGCTGCGGGGAACTGGGTGATGTTCTGTTCAGTCATGGGATTTCCTTGGGGCAGTAGGTGCAAATCGATGTGTCTAGGCGTTTGCGGAGCAGCGTTGGCTGATCAGCTCACAAGTTCTTGCCGGCGGGCGATGGCGCTGAGCCTGCTGGCGGGCCGGGCCGGTCGGGGCAAGGCAAGCTTGTCCAGCACGTCCAGGGCGCAAGTGTGCTCGTTGAAGGTGTACAGGTGGATGCCCGGAGCACCGGCCTGGAGTGCGGCGTTGGCCAGGTCAACCGTGGCGCGGACTCCGATCTTGCGCCGTTCGGCGTCCGTGTCCGCGGCGGCGAGGCGTTCAATAAGCTCAGGTGCCGGCTCGACGCCGGTGAGCTCGCCAAGGCGCTTGAGCCGGCGAAGGCTGGTCAGCGGCATGACGCCCGGAATGATCGGGATCGTGACCCCCGCGCGTCGGGCACGGGAGATCAGGTCCGCATATTGCTCGGTGTGGAAGAAGACCTGCGTGATGGCGAAGTCGGCGCCCGAGCGCTGCTTCGCGAGCAGCACCTCGACGTCGTGCTCCACGCTCGGGGACTCAGGGTGGCGAGTGGGATAGGCGGCCACGCCAACGGCGATTTTGCCCGCGCACAGCAGGGCCGAACGTCGCTGTTCCACGCGGCGGATCAGTTCGATCAGGTCCTGGGCGTAGCGCAGCGAACCGTTGACCGGCTGGCCGCTGTCCTTGGGGAGGTCGCCGCGCAGCGCAAGGATACCGCGCACGCCGTTGTCCAGGAGTTCGCCGATGATCTCGGCCAACTCCTGCGGGGTGTTTCCGACGCAGGTCAGGTGGGCCAGTGGCCGCAGGGTCGTTTCGAGCAGCAGCCGGTTGATGAGCTCGACGGCGGTGTCGCGGTTGGAGCCGCTGGCGCCGTAGGTCACGGAGACGAAGTCGGGGTCCGTGGCCTCGAGCTCCCCGATGGTCGTCCAGAGGGACTCCGCGGCCGCGGGAGAGCGCGGCGGGAAAAGTTCGTAGGACAGGGCAACAGGAGCGGCGCCGGTCAAGTTTGGATGGGTGTCGATGAGGCTTGGTGGTGACATTTGCGTCCTTGGCTGTGTGTCAGCGGGCCTGCGTTCACGGACTTGAAAGCCAGGTCCATGGACTGCAGAATCGGTGAATTGAGTTTGGGGATACACGCAACGAACTCCAGCAGGGCGCAGCCGCGACTGTTACGCCTGGAATGAAGTTGTCCGTGTGCAAATGTCAGGCCCACATGGGGGCACCCACACCCTCCTGCCTGCCTTCAAGAGACAGATCCGGCGGAGGATCGCTGACACGTTACCGCGGTAACTTGAATACGACTCTAGATCGGGGCTCCGGGCGCCACAAATCCTCCGCCGAATTAAGACGCACTTTTACGCTGCGTTTCGCCTGATTTCTGAAGATTGTTCGTTTTAGCTTTCGGTAGGGTCTAAGCCGCAAAGGATACGCCACGGAGTAGCCCGCCGCGAGCCCTCCCCATGACGGTCCGGCAGGACTATTCTTTTGCCATGATTCAGCTTCCAGCCAGTTACCAGGAATACCTCGATGGCAAGGATGAGCGGTTCATCCAGACCATCCGCCCCATCTTGATGCAATCCGCCGCGGACAAGCTCCACGGTGTCCGTGTCCTCTACAACCCGGGGCTGACCGGTCACCAGGCCCACCTTGATGATTCCATTCCGTACGGCACCATTGTGGAGGACATCGACTGAGTCCAGGCTGTTGCCGCTCAGCCCTTCATCGCGCCGGACAGGGCAAACGCGCTTCCGGAGCCCCTCGCGACCACCGTGTAGAGAATAAGTACCGGGACCGAATACAAGATGGAGAACGCGGCAAGTTCCCCGTAGGCGATCGCTCCGTGCTGGCCGAAGAAGCTGAAGACGGACACTGCGGCGGGCTGCTTGGAGGTAGACAACAACAGGATGAACGGGACGAAGAAGTTCCCCCAGGCCTGGATGAAGACGAAGATGAACACTACGCCCAGGCCTTGCCTCATCAGTGGCACGACGATTCTCCGGAGCGTGGCCAGTCCCGAGGCGCCGTCCATCCAGGCAGCTTCCTCCAGCTCCAGCGGCACGGAGTCCATGAAGTTCTTGGTCATCCAAATGGCCATTGGCAAGGTGGTGGTTGCCATGAAGAAGATGGTTGCCGGCATCGAGTCCAGCAATTGCAACTGCACGAATAGGCCGTAGACGGGCACCATAATTGCCGTGACCGGGAGCGAGGTGCCGAACAGGATCGCGTACAGGAACGGCTTGTTGAATCGCGATTGGTAGCGTGACAGCGGATAGGCTGCCAGGACGGCAGCCGCCAAGTTCACGACGGCGGTTCCGGCCGAGAGAAGGAAGCTGTTCACGAGCGGTTGGAAGAGCAACCCGGGCGTCGATACGGCGGCAAAATTGGCGAACGACGGCGATTGCGGCCACCGGGTCTCGTATCCGGCGTGCGGATCAACGGACGCGAGCAGAAGCCATGCAAGGGGCAGCACAAAGCACAGCCCGATCACGGCCAAAGCCGCATTGGCGGCGAAGCGGACGCGGAGCCGTCCCCTTCCCACCGCCGTCGGGCGGTTCCCGGCGAGCAGCGGCGCACGGCGCAGGGAGGTCACGATTTTGCCCCGCGGATCAGCCTGACGTACACGGCTCCGAAGACCATGCCGATCAGGATCAATACCGAGGCGATCGCGGTGCCGTAACCGATGTCTCCGAGCTTGAAGGCTTCCTGGTAGGCGAGCACGGGCAAGGTGGTGCTCGCGTTGGAGGGACCACCGGCCGTCATCACCCAAATAAGGGTGAATACCGCGAGCGTTTGGAGCGTGATCAGCATGAGGTTTGTTGCGATGCTTCCCCGGATGATCGGAAGGGTAATGAAGGCCAGCCGTTGCCAACCCCTGGCTCCGTCCATGAGGGCGGCTTCGGAGATGTCGCGCGGGACCTGGGAAAGGGCCGCCCGGTAGACCAGCATCGAGAACGCGGTGCCGCGCCAGACATTGGCCAGGATGACGGCGGCCATCGGAAAGGCATAGAGCCAGTTGGTGCCCTGGACACCGAACATTCCCAAGAGTTGGTTGAGCGTGCCGTCCTGGCTGAAGTACGCGTACGCCGCGAAGGCCGCAACGATCTCCGGCAGGATCCACGAAGCGACCACCACCGTGCCCACCAGCGAGGCCGTGGCTCCCCCGGCCCTGGTCATCAACAGGGCGATGACCAGGCCCAGGGCGTTCTGTCCGAGGATCGCGGAAACGGCCACGAAGACGACCGTCAGCCACGCCGAGAGCGGGAAGACGGAATCCGTCAGCATCCGGGCGTAGTTGTCCAGGCCGACCCATTGGGGGTTCAGTGCTGCCTTGCCTGACAATGCAGCGTTGGTGAAGGAGGCGTAGAAGGACCACGCCACGGGTGCCACCATGAAGAAGGCCAGCAGCAGGATTGAGGGCACTACCGGCAACAAGCGGAGCCCGCGACGCAGAGACTTTCGGATGGGGGGTCTGCGTCGCAGGGAACCGCGGTTGAGCGAATCAGGGACTGCCATGCGTCATTTCTGCATGACCTTGGAGTCGCCGACGAGTTTCTTGACCGAAGCGTCGTATTCGGCTGCGGCTTCTGCCGGGCTTTGTTTGCCGGTGATGACGGCCTCAGTGGCTTGTTGGACGGCGAGGGAGATGTTCGGATAGTCAGCGGTTGCAGGGCGATAGTGCGTGACGCCCACCAGATCGGAAACGTCCTTCACGAACGGGTTGGCTGCTTGGTAACCGGGATCGGAAGCGACATCGGTGCGGACGGCGATCTGCGAGTTGTTGACGTCGAAGGCCAACGCATTCTTCTTGTTCACGGCAGTGGTCAGGAACTTGAAGGCAAGGTCCGGGTTCTTGGTCTTAGCGCCAACGGCGAGCGTCCAGCCACCGGACATGCTCACGCCACCGGGATCCTGTCCAAACTGGGTGGGGAACGTGGCTACTCCCATATCCTGCGCATAGCCGGCCCATTCGTAGGAGCCGCCCTTCTGCCAGAACGACGGCGCGTAGGAACCTTCCACGGTGGCGCCCATTTTGCCTTGCGGCAGCCACTGTCCAAAGACTTTCTTCCACACGTTCGAATCAAGGGCGTCCGCCGGTGTCACCGAAAGCTTCTCATCGTAGAGGGTCTTCAGGAACTGGAGTGAATCGGTGAATCCCTTGGAACCCACCACCCACTTCTTGTCGCTTTCCGAATACAAGGAGCTTCCCGTTCCATAAAGCAGTTCGTAGAAGCTCTGCATGACGGTTCCCTCACCGGTGGCCTTTCCGGCGTACATGCTGAAGGGAATCACGCCCGGATCCGCGGCCTTCATTTTGCGGGCCGCGGCCAGGATGTCATCCCAGGTCTTCGGCTGCCATGGCAGCGTTATGCCGGCTTTCTGGAGGACTGTCTTGTTGTACCAGATCGCCCTCGTGTCGGTGCCAAGCGGGACGGCGTAGATACTGCCGTCGTCACCGCGTCCCGCGGCCTTGGCACCCTCGTTGAACTTGGACCACTCGTCCCACGTGGCCAATTGCGAGTCGAGTTTCAGCAAGTATCCGGCGTCGACGTCCGAGCGGACCTTGAAAGTGTCCTCGTAGAAGACATCCGGAGCAGTGTCCGGGGAACGCTGGGCCAGCGCGAGCTTGGTGCCATAGTCGTCGTCGTTGGCTTGGATGGGCTCCAGGTCCACAGTGACGCCCGCGTTTGCTGCTTCGAATTCCTGTTTGGCGTCCTGGAAGACTTTGTCCAGGGCCGTGAAGGAGTCCGTCTTTTGATAGACGATCTTGATGGTTTGTTTGCTTACGGCTTGGGGTTGGGCAGAGCAGGCTGCCGTGGCCAAAAGGCCTACGACGCCGAGCAGTGCTGCTCCGATCCGGACTGGGCGACGCATGACGCTCCGATCTTCAAGCGGCTGCAGCCCCCACACTTCAGCTGGCCCAGCCTGTTGCCAATATTGATAAATGCAGCCCTGCGACGCAGGACCTAGTGAAAGCCTCAGCCTTCCAAGAGGAGCCGCTGGGCACGCGGCGCAAGGGTGTGTTCCAATACCAGGCAGGCAGCCCCGATGGCGCCGACGTCTTCGCCCACTCCGGTCCCGACAACCTCGATGCTGTGGATGCTGTTGGCTGCACTGTTGGCGGCGAGCAGGGCAGGAATGCGATCCAGGTAGCGTTCGGCCATACGGCCCCAGAAGGGGCCCCCAAAGACGACGCGTTCGACGTCGAGGGTGTTGGTCACCACCGCAACCGCTCGGCCAACCAGCACTGCAGACTTATCGATGATCGCAATGGCGCGTTCGTCGCCTGCGTCCGCGGCGTCGCAAAGCCGGGCGAATCCTTCCTGCACTTCCGGGCCCTCGGTGCCTTTGCGGCCACCGTTCAGGACACCTTGCTCTTCGGCCTCGGCCACGAGGACCTGCGGGATGCAGGAAGACTTGACGCAACCACGCAGGCCGCAATCGCAGGGGGGTCCATCCGGGTCAACAATGATGTGCCCGATTTCCCCGGCATTGCCGGATGTTCCACGGACAACTTCATCGTTCAAGACAATCCCGCAACCGATGCCGGTACCCATGTACATGAAGATGAAACTTCCAGTGCCGCTGGCCCCGCCTGCCCAGGTTTCGGCGACGGCCGCGCTCGTGACGTCTTTGTCCACGAGGGTCTCAAGCCCGGTGGCTTCGGCAAGGGCGTCCCTCAGGTAAACCCGGTCCCACCCCATCATCAGGGGCGGATCCACGACAGTGCCCTCATCAAGGTCTATGGGTCCCGGCGCCGCGACGCCAAGTCCCGCGATCTTCCCCGTGTCAACACCGGAATCTTCGATGAGCGCCTTGATTTCCTCCGCGATGGCGGCGATGACCCGCTGTGGATTGCTCCCGGCAGGCGTGGGAATCCGGGAGTGCTTCACAACGTCGCCCACGAGGTCCAGCACCACGGAGGTGATGACCGCGGGATCAACGTGGACGCCAAGCGCGTACATTCCGGAAGGGTTCAGGCGCAGGATGGTGCGGGGCTTACCCGGACCGCTGCCTTCCTTGCCTGCTTCGACAATGAGCCGCTGATCCAGGAGGCGGCGGGAGATGTTCGAAATAGTCTGCGGTGAAAGGCCGACGATTTGGGCGAGTTCCACGCGGCTCAGTCCGCCCGACGAGCGCCTGATTGCGTCGAGAATGACGGTCAGGTTGAAGTCCCCCATGCGGGGCAGATTGGTTCCGCGCCTCGGAGTCGGCTGGCGGATCTCAGTCACGGATTCCCCTAAAATCATTCGAATAATGCTGTTGCATTTGCATCGTACGGCACGTGTGCTTGTCCCGGTATGCCCACACGCTCCCCGGGCGTAACGGACCCCGATATTGCTGATGGGAGGCCCTCGAATATGGCACTCATGCCCCAGGCTGAGCTGGAAATCACCGCGGGGTTGGTGAGGAGTTTGCTCGAAGAGCAACTGCCAGGAGTCTCCCACCTTCCGTTGGAGCTGGTGGCAAACGGCTGGGATAACGTCATGTACCGGCTCGGCAACGAATGGGCCGTCCGATTGCCCCGGCGGGAGGCGGCAGCGCAGTTGATACTGCATGAGCAGCAATATCTCCCTGAGTATGCCCGGCAGTCTCCCGTACCCCTCCCCTGCCCCATTCACTCTGGACGCCCATCTGCGGAGTATCCGTGGCCTTGGAGCGTGACTCCATGGTTGGAAGGGCTCTCCGCAGTGCTGGCGTCCCAGGAGTCACGAAATGCGGCGGCCCAGGACCTTGCGGCGTTCCTCGTCGCAATCCACGTTCCGGCGGCACCGGGCGCGCCCGTCAATTCCGTCCGCGGGGGTGCCTTTGCAAGCGAGGTCCGACGCGGTCATGGACCGGCTCGACGATTCCAGCCGCTATCCGCGGGCGGCGCGGTTGCGGACGCTCTGGTCCGAGGCATGCCTGGCCCCGTCGTGGGACGGACCCGGGCTGTGGCTACATGGAGATCTCCGCCCGGCGAACGTCCTCCTGGGGCCCGACGGCCGGCTCGCGGCCGTCGTCGATTTCGGAGACCTCGGGGCCGGGGATCCCGCCGTCGACCTCGCCGTCGCGTGGTTGATGTTCGACGGCGGCGCGCGGCGCCGCTTCATGGCTGCCTTCGGACCCGCCGTGGATGCCGCGACTTGGACCCGCGCCCGCGGCTGGGCTGTGGTCCTCGCGACGGCGATGGTCAGTTTCTCGGACGATAATCCGGGGATGGCAGGAATCGGGCATTTCGGGGTGGGGCAGTTGCTGTCGGAGCCGCACTGACCCGGTCTGACGCCTAGCGTCTGACGCTGCGGGTCACCGTGAATTTCGGGTTCCGCCCGATTTCGGTGGTGGGACCGATCAGCCTTTCAAGCGCCGCACGGTACTGCAGGTGACTGTTGTAGACAGTCCAGAGTTCACCGCCCGAAGCCAGGACCCGTGCCGCGGCATCGAACATCTTTGTGGCCGCCCCGGCATGGACGCTCGCGCCGAGGTGGAACGGCGGGTTCAACAGGATGAGGTCGGCGCTGCCCGGTTCGAAGGTGGACATGGCATCGTCCTGGACTACGGTGATTCGATCTGCCAGCCCGTTGGCTGCCGCGGTTGCCCTGGCGGACGCGACTGCTGCCGCCGATTGGTCCGTCGCGGTAACCCGTGCCTTCGGACGGTTCCGGGCGTACATCGTGGCGAGGATCCCAGTCCCGCAGCCAAGGTCTACGGCGTGGCGCGCTTCGGGGATCCTGTCCAGGAAGCCCAGGAGAAAGCGCGTGCCGATATCCAGCTTCGTGCCTGAAAACGCAGCCCCGTGGGCACAGACCGTCATCCCAAGCTCGGTGTTCTGCTCCGAAACCGGGAAGGGCTCCGGCGTGTCCGGCCGCTTGGGACTGCGGGCGATCAGGACACGCGACTTCCGCTGCGCAAGCTGCGGCTGCACCGATTCGAAGCTGCGTTCAAGGACGGCGTTCATGCCCAGGGACATGTGCTTGACGCGACCTCCGGCGAGCAGGACGGCTCCCGGCGCTGCAAAGCGTGCAACGGCGTCGACGATTTCTTCCAGTTCCGCGAGGGCTTTGGGCAATTGCATGATCACCAGTTCGGCGCCGTCGAGCAGCCCGGCACCCAACTCGAGCTGATCAAAGCGCCCGGACAACCCGGACGCCTCGGCGTTACGTTCCAGCGCGAGCCTGCCGGCGTAGAGGTCCTGGGTCACCCGGACATGCCCGACGCCGATGGCCGCCAAAGCGCCCAGGGTCAGGGCTCCGTAGCGGTCACCGATCACCGCAACGCGGGTTTCCGGATTTGCGATGTAGCCAGCCGCGGTCTCAAGGAGCAGCCGGTCGGTGGCGTCGTGCGCCTGCAGGTTCTCCGCCTCGACATCGGGGAAGCGGCGCAAGGTGCCGAACAGTGTCTCAAGGTGTACATCCAGCTCGGTCAAGGTCACGGTGCACCAATCTATCTCCCTCACGAACCCTCGACAACACAGGGGCGGCGGAGGAAGGTAGAGATTGCAAGTAATCGACCGTCTGACCGCTGCTGAAGGCACGGCACACGCCGCAAGCAGCCAAGACATCAGGGTCCGCTGCGAAGGGCGAGCCACGTTGCGGACCTGGAAGACCAGGCTCCCACTCCCCCTTGTGAGCAGACCATGACTGTCAACCTCGTCACTCAGCTTGAAGTAAAGTCGCACAATTCTCCCGATGAAATCCGTCGGCCCGAGAAAACCGTGGTGGAAAACGTCACTGTCGGTGACTACACCATCGGCCGCCTCAGCTTCGAGCCAGGCTGGAGTTGGGCGGATTGCATCAAGCCGGTGGTCCAAACCGATTCCTGCCAGCTCAACCACGTGGGCTACTGCATTACCGGTTCGCTCGAAGTCGAGACCACCGACGGCAAGAAGATCAGCATCTCCAAAGGAGATTCGTACACCATCCCGCCGGGACACAATGCCTGGGTGGTAGGCGACGAAACCTACTCGGCCATCGAGTTTGTCAGCGCGGCAGAATATGGAGTCAAAACCGAGTAATAGTCTTTACATGCCGTCAGCGCGTCCTGGGATTTTCTCCTCGGCCTGCTGCCGAATAGGAAACGCATCTACAATCGTCGCAAGCGACCGCTCGCACGGACGGTTTCGCACCGGACGGAAGACGCGGCCGTCTTCACCGATAAGTAGAGGACGTGTTTCCATGGCTTTCGTTGAACCAACCGCCGATGTCTCAGAGCAGGCGTTCATTGGCCACGGCACGAGGATCTGGCATCTTGCCCAGATCAGGGAGGATGCCCGCCTCGGCGAAAACTGCAACATTGGTCGCGGGGCCTATGTGGGACCAGGTGTCGAAATAGGCCCCAACTCCAAGCTTCAAAACTATGCCCTGGTCTATGAGCCCGCCCGGCTGGGCGCCGGAGTCTTCATCGGCCCGGCAGCCGTACTCACCAACGACACGTACCCCCGGGCGGTGAGCCCCGACGGCACACTGAAATCGGCCGACGATTGGACCCCCGTGGGCGTGATCGTAGAAGATGGCGCGGCAATCGGCGCCCGAGCGGTGTGCATCGCGCCCATAACGATCGGCAGGTGGGCAACCGTTGCCGCGGGCGCGGTGGTGGTCCGGGACGTTCCGGCCTTCGCGTTGGTTGCAGGAGTTCCCGCAAAGCAAATCGGCTGGGTCGGCAAGTCCGGACATCCCCTTCGGCCGGACGGCGACGAACTGGTGTGCCCCGCGACGGGAGAGCGCTACATCAAAAACGGAGACACGCTCAAAGAAGCACCCACGGTATGAGCAGGGTCCGTGCCGCCGTCGTCGGAGGCGGAATCATCGGCGTCGCGGTGGGGCGTGAGCTCACCCGCAGACTCGACAATGCGGACGTGACGGTATTCGAGAAGGAAATCGAGCTTGGCGGACACCAGACCGGACACAACAGCGGCGTTGTGCATGCCGGGCTCTACTACGAGCCCGGGAGCCTGAAGGCGCGACTCTGCCGCCGCGGCGTGGACCTTCTCCGGCAGTTCGCGGCGGAGAAGAACCTCGGCTACGAGGAGTGCGGCAAAGTAGTCGTCGCCCACAATGCCCGCGAACTTGACCCGCTCAAGGCGATACACGCCCGGGCCATCGCCAATGGCGTGCCGGACGTCCGCATGATCGGCGCGGACGATCTCGCCGTCGTCGAGCCGCATGCCCGCGGCCTGGCCGCCCTGCATTCGCCGCGGACCGCGATAGTCGATTACCGCGCCATCACCAATGCCTTGGCCCAGGACGTGCGTGCGGCGGGCGGGAATATCCTGCTGGGACTGGCGGTGACCGGTGTGGAAGACCGTGGCCGCGAGGTGCGGATACGGTCCTCCAGCGGAACTGAAGCGTTCGACGTTGTTATCACTTGTGCCGGCTTGCAGTCGGATCGGCTGGCATACGCTGCCGGAGACCCCGCGGACCCCCGGATCGTGCCGTTTTCCGGCGACTATTTCCTGCTCCGGCCCGAGAAGCGTTCTTTGGTCAAAGGCCTGATCTATCCCGTGCCGGACCCGCGATATCCCTTCCTTGGTGTCCACCTGACCAAACGCATCGACGGCGCCATCCTGGTGGGACCCAATGCTTTCCTGGCCGGCGGCCGGGAAGCCTACCGCCGCACGCAAATGTCCCCCGCCGATCTCGGCGCCGTGCTGGGGTTCCCGGGATTCTGGCGGTTCGCCGCAGGCAACCTGCCCGCAGCCGTCCGGGAGGCGCGCACGGTGATGAACACCCGTGCCTTCGTCAGGGAGGCACAGAAGTACGTTCCGGACATCCTGCCGGGCGATGTCACGCGCGGTCCCCGCGGAATCCGGGCGCAGGCAATGACCTCCGACGGCAGCCTCGTCGATGACTTCGTCATTACCGGCACGAGCCGCGTCCTCCACGTGCGGAATGCTCCCTCGCCGGGCGCGACCTCGTCGATGGCCATCGCCGAGCAGATCGTGGCCGAAGCAACGGGACGAGCCCGACTCTCCTGATCCAGGGCACCTGACAGCTCCACCCGCGCGGCATTTCCTCCGTGCCCCCGGGGTTCGTTTCGACATCCGCTGGTATTTCCGCGTGTCCGAAGCCTAAAAACAGGTAAACGACCGCCGTTCCCGACGTGCGGCGGCCAAAAAAACGGGTACCGGCACTCGTGCGATGCTCCCGGCCCGCTCCATATGCTTCCGTCATTGAGTGCCTGAAACCAATGACAGAAGCAGGTCGCGACATGAGCAACAACCGAAATTTCCCTTTGGCTGTGCGCCGCGCGGTCCTGCCGACCGTGCTGGCCATGATCGCAACGCTCCTGCCGTTGCAGATGGCAGTCTCCGCCGTCGCAGCCACGGATCCATGCGCCGCGCCGGTCACCAACCCGGTTGCTTGCGAAAACACTCTGCCCGGGAACCCTGCCTCCGAATGGCAGGTCTCCGGAGCCGGAGACTCCACGATCCAGGGTTACGGCACGTCGATGAGCGTCAATATCGGCCAAACGATCTCGTTCAAGATTCTGACGCCCGCGTCGGCCTACCACATCGATGTGTATCGGCTTGGTTACTACCAGGGCTTGGGGGCCCGCAAAGTTGCCTCGAACGTCCTCCCCTCGGCTGCACTGCCGCAATCACAACCGGCTTGTAACACTTACTCCGACACGGGACTCATCGACTGCGGAAACTGGGGCGTGTCGGCTTCCTGGGCGGTCCCGTCCACTGCGGTCTCCGGCGTCTATATCGCAAGGCTCGTGCGCAACGACACGAACGGCGCGAGCATCGTGCCATTCGTTGTCCGGAACGACTCCGCACACTCAGACATGCTTTTCCAGACCTCGGACGAGACGTGGCAGGCATACAACACCTATGGCGGCAACAGCCTCTACAGCTGCACCGTCGCTTGCCCTCCCGGCAACCCGCAGGCCTATAAGTCGGCCTTCAAAGTCTCGTACAACAGGCCGTTCAATTCCGCCGCGGACGACCAAGGGCGAAGCTGGCTGATGTACTCGGAGTACCCGATGATCCGGTTCATGGAAGCCAACGGGTACGACATGAGCTACATGAGCGGCAACGATGTCGCCACCAAGGGTTCCCTGCTGCTCAACCACAAGACATTCATGTCCGTGGGGCATGACGAGTATTGGTCCGGCGACCAGCGCGCCAACGTCGAAGCCGCCCGCGACGCCGGCGTGAACCTTGCGTTCTTCAGCGGCAACGAGGTCTTCTGGAAGACGCGTTGGGAACCGAGCGTCGCCGGGCCCAGCACGCCCGGCCGGACTCTGGTGGCCTACAAAGATACGCATTTCAACGCCCCAACCGACCCGGTCTCCTGGACGGGCACCTATCGGGACCCGCGCTTCGGGACCTCCACTGGTGGAGGAAACCCCGAAAACTCACTGACAGGCCAGTTCTTCATCGTCAATTCAGGAACCACTGACATCACGGTTCCCTCGCAATACAGTGCGCTCCGGATGTGGAGGAACACGACCATTGCCACGATGGCCCCCGGGACCAGCGTGACCCTCGGTGCGGGCCTGGGAACGCTCGGTTACGAATGGGATATCGACGCCGATAACGGCTTCCGGCCGGCCGGCCTCTTCAAGCTGTCGGCCACCACGAACACGTCCGCGGAAGTCTTCACGGACTACGGCTCGCAGACTGCCACCGGGAAGACAGCCACCCACAACCTCACAATGTACAAAGCACCGAGTGGAGCGATTGTCTTTGGCGCGGGAACAGTGCAGTGGCCGTGGGGACTTGACGGGTTCACCACTGGCAAAGCGGTGGACAAGAACATGCAGCAGGCTACCGTCAACCTGTTCGCCGACATGGGAGTCCAGCCGGCGACGATCGTCACCGGGCTGACTGCCGCCACCCGATCCACAGATGTCACTCCGCCGACGTCCACCATCACTTCACCAGCCTTCGGCGCGAACATTGCTGACGGAACCATCGTCACCATCAGCGGAACCGCGGCCGACACCGGAGGCGTGGTGGCCGGCGTCGAGGTCTCCACCGACAACGGAAATACCTGGCGTCCCGCCACCGGCACGACAAATTGGACCTTCACCTGGAATGCGCACGGCAACCCGACGTCCACGTTGCGCTCACGTGCCGTTGACGACAGCGGCAACGTGGAGACGCCGTCGTCGGGCGTTGTCACCAACGTCGCCTGCCCGTGTTCCCTTTCGGGCGTGAACATCTCGCCAACCGTGGCCGACGCGGCGGACCCGACCGCGATCGAGGTAGGCGCCAAGTTCTACTCCGAAGTCAACGGAACCATCAAAGGAGTCCGGTTCTACAAGGCAACCAAAAACACCGGGACACACATCGGCAACATCTGGTCCGCCAGCGGGCAGCTGTTGGCCAGTGCAACCTTCACCGGTGAATCCGCCACGGGGTGGCAGACCGTGAATTTCTCGACGCCGCTGGCCGTCTCCGCGAACACGATGTACGTCGTTTCTTACTTCGCTCCTGCGGGCCACTATTCCGAGGACACAGCCTACTTCTACCTGCATCCCTCTCCGCCGCCCGCGGGTAACAGCCGCGTAGACAGTGCACCTTTGCACTACCCGCGGAGCCTCCCGGGCACCCCGAACGGTCTCTACGCCTACGGCTCTTCTTCGGCGTTCCCGAACGAATCGTATGACGCCGAGTACTACTGGGTGGACGCGATCTTCAATCCCTCGAGCACGGCCCCTGCGGTCTCTTCCACGACCCCGGCCAACAACGCCACCGCCGTGCCCACCAACACCGCACCAACCGCGACCTTCAACCAGGCCGTCACCGCGTCCTCCATCACCTACACCCTCAAAGACGCCACCAACACCGCCGTACCCGGCACCACCAGCTACAACACCACCACCAACACCTCCACCTTCACCCCCACCGCGGCCCTGGCCAACAGCACCACCTACACCGCCACCATCAGCGGAGCCACCAACACCGCCGGCCAAACCATGACCGCCCCCTACAGCTGGACCTTCACCACCACCGCGCCGCCGCCACCGCCCGCGGTAACCTCCACGACCCCGGCCAACAACGCCAC
>NZ_JARVRF010000060.1 GCF_030209835.1 Arthrobacter sp. efr-133-R2A-120
GACGGCGGCATGACACTCATCCGGGAATCTGCTTCCCCACGAACCACCAAGAGCCGTCAAAGTCGCCGTCGGCGACGACCCGGCCGGTGCTGATGAGTTCCCGATGCTCCTGATATGCGGAGATCCAGCGGGCCGCCGCGAACCTCAGCACTGGGGGCTCGCTGGACGCTGCCGTGACGATACGCAATGACGGCGATAACACCGTAGAGGTCGACCAGCTCTACGCGGCCTTCCCGTCGGCCCCCGTAGTTCGCCCGGCCGTACAACTCATCGGGTACGCACGGATCCCGATCGGGTCCGGTGAATCGCGGACGGTCTCCCTCCGCGTGGACGCTGCCCGGCTCGCGATCACCGGCGAAGACGGGGCGCTCGGAGCCGACCCCGGCCCGTTGCGGCTCATCGCCGGCCCGTCGGCTGCCGAGGCCGCGGTGACGGCCGAGGTGACTATCATCGGCGAACGGCGACTACTCGCGGAGCGCGTGCTACGCACACCATTGTCGATCGGCGGCCCGATCAACTGACCGCGCAGGAATAACAGGTATTTTTCCGTCAAATTCATAATTATTGACATAATTGTCATATAATGTTTGTTTCGGCGACGCTCGCCAGCACGAACGTCAATGCAGCCAATCGTGAAGGGGACACCGATGCCTGGCCAATTCGAACTTGTAGACGCTGAACCGCGAGGGGTCCGGATAAACCTCGTCAATTCCGCCGGGGAAACCCTGGCAAAGTCGGAGGCGTACGAAGACAAGGCGACAGCAGCCGCCGCCGTCAGGGACATCCGGGAACAGGCGGCCACGGCGCATGTTGTGGACTGCACAACCAAATCCCATTCCCGACAGTCGTGACGAACGGTCAAGGAAGGTCACAGTGAACATTAGAGATGAGTGGGACCGGCTCGATTCCGAGACCCGGACATGGCTTCTGGAAAATCCGGCAAGTCTGCTCCTGCCCCCGGCAATGTCGGCGAAATTCCGCAAAGACCCGTGCGGGGACATTGAGTTTGACCCGAAAGGACAGGTGGTGCTCTCCAGAGATGACCATGACTTCATCCGGGGGAAAGCTGAAGCCGCCGGAACAATCCGCGCCCCCATGGGGGAATACCGATTCTTCGACACAGCACCTTTGCCTGTTATCAGAAAAGGGCAATGAATCTCCCCGTTCCCGAGAGCTTGACCGACGGCTTGAGCAGTTGGCCGGCCAGGAGCTAACGATGGGGCCAGATGAGCAACTGCCACTATCGGTGGGGGCGGTGTCCCGCAAGAATAATGCGAATTAGGGACAGCGGTGAACTGATAAGTGCCACGCCGGCCGTGGACATCGTGAAGAAGACGCCACGCCAGGACCCTCGGCTTCCGATCTCAAGTAGCTCATTCAGTGCGTCTTGTCCGTGTGGAACGGGAAAGAATTCATCGGCCCCAGGGAGAATGCGTGCGTAATACCTGCGAATACGCTGCATCGAGTTCAAAGCGGCGACGTCTTCCAATGACGTCTGGACCAGCCGCTCGTAGGTGAAGAGGCCCAGCACAACGACCACGGGAATGACGACAGCGAGAAAATGGAAGGCGACAGAAGACTGTGCAAGGAAGCCATGCGCGACCAGCGAACTCGACAGCGTCATCAAGTACAGCGACGCCCTGCTGCTGGACTCGGAAACCGTTATTCCCCTGGCAGACTCCAGCACGAAATGCTCGGTCAGCAGCGCACTAAGGAAAGCTTGGGACCGGTCAGGTAAAGCGTGAAACGAATCCCCGGCTTGGGGTAGCACCGGTGTATCGCCATGGTCCTCCGGCGCAAGATCAGAACCGTCACTTTTCACTGAATCCCCTTCTGCTCATGTTGGGCCCACTAATTCCGGTTCATCCTCTCAGTCAAAACCGTATCGAGATTTTCGTTTATCTGCTGGCTTCTTCCAGCCACTGTCTTGCGGCTTCGAGATCGGCGTGCGCGATGCCGTGTCCGCCGGGACGCAGCACCTGTTTTACATCGGCGCCGTTTTGGTGGAGGGCGGCGATGAGTGTCCTGACGCTGGGAAGCGGGGCCATCGGGTCGGACTCGCCGTTTAGGATCAGCAGCCTGCTGCCACTGAGGTCGGTCGCAGTTTCCCGGTCCCCAAAGGGGTACATGCCGGAAAATGCGATGACCTGATCCAGGGCATGGGGGTGCAGGATGGCTGCGGCCAAGGCAATGTTGGCACCGTTTGAGAACCCGACTGCTATCACGGGCCGGTTGCCGAATCCGTAGTGTTCTCGGGCGGCGTCCAGGAAGACTGCCAGATCTGTTGCCCTTGCGATGACGTCGTCGACGTCAAAGAGCCCTTCGCCGTGGCGCCGGAACCATCGGAGCATGCCGTGCTCCTGCACCTGGCCGCGGGGTGCGAGTACGCCGGCGTCGGGTTGGAGTTCGGCGGCGAGGGAGGCGATCTCGTGCTCGTTGCCGCCGGTGCCGTGCAGCATCAGCAGCACTGGGGTCCCTGCCTCGCCGGGGCTGAAAAGATGCGGCCGGCCGGTGACGATGCTGGTTTGAGTGCTCATCGGCGAACTACCGTCCAGCCAGGGCGGGGTTGTTCTCTGCCGGCAATTCGATGCGTGCCACGGAATGTTCGATGGCCTCGCGGGAGGGTTCGAGCCACGGCGGCAGCTTCAGGGAGCGGCCGAGTTCGAGGAGCGGTTCGTCGACGTCGAAGCCGGGGGTGTCGGTTGCGATTTCGTAAAGCACGCCGCCGGGTTCGCGGAAGTAGATGGAGGTGAAGTACTGGCGGTCCAGGATGTCCGTGACGTGGAAACCGCGTCCGACCAGTTCCTGGCGCCAGTTCTCCTGGGTGGCGGCGTCAGGGACCCTGAAGGCGATGTGGTGCACGGTGCCGCCTGCGGAGAGGCCGGGCTGGGCTTTGGGGTCGGCGATGACGTCGATGAGGTTTCCGGGACCGCCGTTGCCGGCCGCCAGTCGGGTGCGGTTACCGGAGGTGCCGACCAGGTGCAGGCCAAGGTCTTCGGTCAGCACGGCCACGGTCTTGTCCGGGTCGGCCACGGTGAGCACGGAGGAGTGCTGGCCGCGCACGGCATACTCGGCGGGCACGGAGGCGGAATCCCAGGGGTTCCGGGGATCGATGGTGGAGGATGCGACCAGATCCAGCTGCAGCCCGTCCGGGTCCCGCAGGGAGAGGCGCTCTTCGTCGGCGGACTCCCGGGTGATGGTGGATTCGACGCCGAGTGCCTTGAAATGCTCCTGCCACCAGCCCAGCGTGCCTTCCGGGATCGAGAACGCGGTGGAGGTCGACTGTCCTGCCCCGATGCGGCCGGGAGCGATGCCCCGCCACGGGAAGAATGTCATGAGGGTGCCGGGTCGGCCGGACTCGTCGCCATAGTACAAGTGGTAGGTGGACGGATCATCGAAGTTGACCGTCTTCTTCACCATGCGCAGGCCTAGGCCCCTTATATAAAAGTCGATGTTTGCCTGCGGATCGCCGGCAATGGCTGTGACGTGGTGCAAGCCTGAGGTATTCGCGGTCATGTTGACCCCTCCTGTTCGGACTGATCCGGTCAGGAAGCCCCCGGCCGGTGATGTATATGCAAATGCATCTATCGAGAAAATTATTTCCTAGGAAGATAAATTCGTCAAGGCGGCAAGATAGTGCTGAGCAAGTAGGTTCCACGGAAGTAGCTTCTCTGGCGCAGTATCATTGGGAACGGAAAGGATTGGACATGACGGAGCATGCGGAAGCGGTGGCCGGCCGGAATCTTGATCCGGTCACCCAGTGGGGGCTGGTTATCGAAGGCTTCCAGATCACGAACAGGAAGCTGCACCGGGCGGTGGCCGCCGCCTTCTCCCTGGATCCAGCCGAAACCGAGACACTGCTGCGCCTCACCCGCAGCCCCGAGCGCAGGATGTCCATGGCGGCGCTGGCTCGTGAGGCGGCCTTCAGCACGGGCGGGTTTACCAAGATCGCGGACCGCCTGGCCAAACGCGACCTGGTCGTCCGAACCCCTTGCGCCGACGACCGAAGGGTGGTCTATCTCGAACTGACCGCGGCCGGCGTTAAGTTGGCCGACGAACTCCAGAACCTGGTTGCCGACATCGTCCGCAAAACCTACATCGACGTTCTCGGGGCCGATAGGGCGGCAGTGGTCGCCGAAGCCATGGCCGAATTGCGCGAAGCCAACTCCACCTTGTAGGTTCTCGGCCGCCCCTGCGCGCAGGAGGCCCGAACGTGTCCCGCGGCGGCGCTTCCAGGCCCCGTGGGGTTGAAACTTTACGCAGGGTTCGATCGCGTTCGACTGTAGATAGTTTTCCAGTAAACTATTTGCCGAAAAGAATCTTCTCAGTTGACAAGCGCCGAGGGTATGGCGATAGTTATATGCATACGCATGTAAATCCGCTACATGCGACGCCCCGACCAAGGAGACAGACCGTGACCACGATTGAACTCATCCCCGGCACTTGGATGCTTGACCAGGCACACACCGAAGTAGGCTTCACCGTGCGCCACGCCGGCATCAGCAAGGTACGCGGCCAGTTCGCCGAGGCAGACGCCACGCTCGTCATCGGCGACACCCTCGGCACCTCGTCCGTCGAGGCCAGCGTGAAGACCGCCTCGTTTGACTCCAACAACAACGACCGCGACGCCCATGTCAAGGGACCGGACTTCTTCAACGTTGAGCAGTTCCCGAACATGACCTTCACGGCAACCGAGGTCCGGGGAACCCAGGAGAAGTTCAGCCTCAGCGGCGACCTGACCATCAAGGAAACCACCAGGCCGGTAACCTTCGACGTCGAGTTCGGTGGCGTGGCCATTGACCCCTTCGGCGCGACCCGTGCCGGGTTCTCCGCCTCCGCGCAGATCTCGCGCAAGGAATTCGGCATCACCTGGAACGCCGCCCTGGAAGCCGGCGGAGTCCTCGTCGGCGACAAGGTCACCATCACAATCGACTCGGCCTTCGTTCTCCCCGCCAGCTAACGCGTCACCCAGGAGTCACAATGGATCCGGAGAAAACCATCACTGTCCGGCACGTCCCGGACAACCACTGCTACGAGCTCGTCGACGGGGAGAGCGCCATCGGCAAGACCGAGTACGTGCCCGCCAGCGACCCGGCCGACAGGGAAAGGATCTTCTACCACACCGAAGTCAGCGACGCCTACGCGGGCAAGGGCCTTGCCGCGGTCCTGGCCAAGCATGCATTGGACGACACCATAGCCGCCGGGCTGACCATCATCCCCGTGTGTCCCTACATCAAGGCCTGGATGCGCCGCCACCCGGACTACCAGCAGCACGCCGCGCCGATTCGACCCGGGCACCTGGCCGCCGTCGACCGCTTCTACAAGCCGTGAGCGGAACGGGCGCGGGACGTACATTTGAACACATCACCCTGGGCCAGCGGGTGCTGTTCGGCGCCGGAAAGGCGGCCGAACACCTCACCGGAGAGATCAAACGCCTTGGAGCCAGGAACGTCATGGTCATCTCTTCCGCCAGGGAACGGCCAGAAGCCGAAAAGGTCACCGCCGGCATCAACGTGACGCTGAGCTATGACGACGTCGCCCCGCACGTCCCCCTGCACAAGGCCGACACGGCTCGGGACGCGGCGATCCGGAACGGCATCGACCTGCTCGTCAGTGTCGGCGGCGGCTCCGCCACGGGCCTCGCCAAAGCCATCGCCCTGACGACCGGCCTGCCCATCCTCGCCGTTCCGACCACGTATGCAGGCTCGGAGGCGACCAACGTGTGGGGGCTGACCGAAGCAGCACGCAAGACCACCGGTGTCGATGACCGTGTGCTGCCCGTGACCGTCATTTACGATGCCGAGCTGACACTGTCACTGCCGAGGGAGCTGAGCATCGCCTCGGGCCTGAACGCCTTGGCCCACTGCATCGACTCCTTGTGGGCGCCCCGCACCGACCCCATCAACCAGGCACTTGCCGTCGAAGGCATCCGCGCCCTGAACGACGCGCTTCCGGTTATAGGCAGGAACCTGAACGATCTCCGCGGCAGGGAGCAGGCACTGTACGGGGCCTATCTTCGCGTCCGCGGGATCCGGGATGCACCACAAGATATGCCATGTCCTGGGCGGCAGATGGAACCTTCCTCACGCCCAAACCCACGCCGTCGTGCTCCGGACAACACCGGGACTTTGTTTGGCTGGGCATTCGGCGATGCCGCTCGCGAAGATGACGGCAAGTATGTTGAGGAGCTTCAGCGCGTGGCTTTGGACAATGCCAGGCAGACGGCGGAAGCCAAGGGGCTGACGGTCGAGGCCGGTTCCGAAGTCTTCGCCATCCTGAACGCCCACGAAACCCTGGTTGAGATGGACACCGCCCCGGATAGCCTGGTGGTCCGGGCCACAGTGCACCTTGAAGGCCCAGGAGCCGGCAAGCTGCATGCTGAAGGTCCCATGAACGGCTAGCGGTTTTAGGGGGCCACGCCGTTCACGCTCGTGTTGAAGGCCGTAGGGATAGGAAGCGACGCGTTGGTTCCTGTCGCAGCGTGGACGACGGGCGCAGCGGAGCTGATCACGTTGAGCTTCCACGGCATACCCGCCGAGAACCCCACCGTAAGCGGCGCGCTGTTGCCGACGCTGCGATCGCCGAGGAGAGTCTTGAGCAGCTTCGCCTTGAGGGTCAAAGTAGCGCCGTCGAGCGAGTAGTCCCGGCCAGTCTTCAGAACCTCGCTACCGAAGCGGAGCTCCTTGAACTTGAGGCCGTTCAGGTTGAGCGCGACGGTCTGGTCCTTTACCTTGCTTGAGCTGTCGATGAACACGAGGTCTGAGGAGGCTGTACCCGAGCGCATGGTCCACCCGGTCTTGATGTAGTCGAACTCCTCCTGGTCACGCCACTTGAGTGCGACCCGGTCGAACCGATCACCGTTGTCCCACCACATGGTGGTGATGCCCGAAGTGCGTGCGAGATAGCCGAAATCCTCGAAGAATTTCAGGGCCTCACCACGCTCGACCTTCTTGTCGTACCCGTCGAGGAGACCGTACTCGCCGATAATCACCGGGATTCCCTTGGAAATGAAGGCATCGACTTGACTCTGGAAGTTCTTCTCCAGCATTCCCTGCACCTGCTGGTCATGCTTGGTGTAGCCGGCGATGTTTGTGCTGAAGGGCCAGAAGCCATATGGCTCGCCAAGCGCTTCGGAGGCTTGACTCCCTCTGTCGCAGAGGTCACCCCTCGCGGGGGCAACCGATCAGGCCCACTGGGCCCATCGCAGCGGCTTCAATCGTCTTCACGATGACGCCCGAAACGGAAGTCCACCACGAAGGCGTTCTTGCTCGCGCACGGTCACAGGCGGCCGACGGAGTCGATCCCGGGCCAACCCCATTCAAAGGATTCGGGAATTGCCGTGTTGGACGAATTCAGAGAACTGGGCGCCAGACCGGTTCGGCAAACGCGTCGGTGAGCTCAGCAACGACTGGCTGTCCGGCGGCCCGGTTAATGAGGGTCCTGTCGGCTTTGCGGTACGCAGCAATACCCCTGAAGAAGCGCCAGACTTTGGTGCCCGGGCATGGGCCTCAGCCTCCGAGCAGCCACTGGGCCGCCGCATGGCGGTATCGGGAGATTCCTTTGTAGTCCGCCATGTCCTCCGGCAGCTCGGCCAGCACCCGGCCGAGGCGTTGTCGCCACGCCGGAACGGCCGAAATTTCGGCCAACGAGATCATGTGGGTGCGGACGAGGAAGAGAATGGCGCCTGAATGCGGCAGCCGGATGAGGTGCTGGACTTCGACGCGCAGGTGGAGCCGTTTGGCCAGGTCGGGGTCGTCGACCACCTCTAGCCGGTCCGGCCCCCATTCGGGATAGGTCTCCGTGGAGGTGTCGAGACGCCGGTCCACGGTCATGGTCCAATTCGTCCGCCGGAACTTCTCTCCGGGCTGGAGCCTCATCAGGAATTGCTGGGCCCGCGTAATGATCTGCTCTTCGTGGACCCGGGGCACCGGGCCATGGACCTCGAGGAAGCGCATGCCGACGTCGAAGCCTAACGACCAGTCTGCGGCAAAGGTGATCACGCCGGCGTCCAGCCAGAGGGCGTCTTCGCGCTGATCCAGCAATGCGATGTCGTCCTGGATCTGGCTGCCGATGAAGCGCAGGGGCTCCATCGGCAGGGTCGAGGCGTCCCCTATGACGAAGTCGATATCCAAGCCCAAGAGGTCGTTGCGCCAATGGCAGCGGCGGCCTTCGCGCGTGAAGCACATGACATCGGGATAGTCGGTAGCCAGCACTGGCAGCAAGGTGGTGATGGTGTCCCAGACGGCTGGACCCATATGCGGGAGCATTGCGATGCGTGACGGGTCACGGTCGAGTATTGCCGCCCGTTCCTCCAGTTCGGAACCGTAATGGGGATCGATTTCGATCAGCCGGTCTCCCCATCCACCGGCATCCGTCGGCACGAACTGCGGGGCTGGTTCCACATTGGTGCTGTACCGGTAGGAGTCTTCGCGGAATGGGAATGGGAAGCGCCGGGCGGACGGCGTGAGGGTTGATTCCTGCGTGCTCAACATCAAAGGTCAATCTCCAGTCCGGCATCACGGCTGCGTGAAACGCAGCACATTATCGAATTGTTGGCGGTTTTCTCGGCTTCGGACAAGTAGAGGTCCCTGTGCTCAGGCGTGCCACGGAGGACGGGCAGGATGCATTCGCCGCAGACGCCCTGGCGGCACATGAATGGCACTTTGTGGCCGGAGTCTTCCAGGGCTTTGAGCAGGGAGGTGCCGGAAGGAACATCGACGACGGCGCCGCTCCGGCCAAGCGTGACGCTAAACGGCTGGCCCGGGTCCAGGTCCGCGGTGCCGAACGGTTCCGAATGAAGCCGCGACGGCGGCCATCCCGCCACGGCAGCCGCGCTGAGCACCGTATCCATGAAGCCCTGAGGGCCGCACACATACAGGTGGGTGCCCAGGGGCTGTTCGCCGAGCCGGACGCCGAGCGCAGCCAGGAAACTGCTCCGGTCTGTGCACTCAAGCAAGCGCTCCCCGCAAAGCTCCCGAACGTCGTCGAGATGGGCTCCCTCGCCCTGCCGGTAGGCATACAGCAGGGATGCGGAATGGCCCCATTCAGTTGCGGCGCGCATATGGGACAGCATGGGTGTTATGCCGATGCCGGCGGCAATGAGCAAATGGTGCCTGGCCGTCGCGACGGGAGCGAAGGCGCTGCGCGGGCGGGACACACTCAGCCGGGCACCCGGCGCCAGCTGGTGCAGTGCGGCGGAGCCGCCTCCGCCGTTGTCGACCCGCAGTACGGAGATGGTGTATTCAGCGGTAAGTACACCCGAGCCGGTGAGGGAGTAGGCATTGGCCTTGTCCCCGGAGTGGACAATTATGTGGCTGCCGGGGACGTAGGGAGGCAGCTCGTTTCCGGCTGGGTCGCGGAACGTGAAGCTCCGGATTGACGGTGTCCGGTCCGTGACATCCGCGAGGACAAGTTCCAGGGCGTTGTGCAACGCGGGTGCTGATGCTTCCGCTGTCGCTGTCATGCGGCATCCTCCTTAGCTCGTTCTTCGGCATCCACCATGTAGCCCAGGTACGTTGCCGTGCGGCGTGAGAAGTGGTGGTAGATCACGAGGCTTTTTTGGCACCCCGTGCACACGACCACCTCACCGACAGGTCGGTCCGTGACAGTCGTGGACTGGCAATGGGGGCAATGGACCCGTCGGGAGCCATCCGGCGTCACCAGCAGGAACACTTCCTCGTCCACGGCGCCCATTCTGAGTGCAAGGGCCCGGAGGGTGTAGACGTCGGCCTCCGGTCCGGCCAACACCACCCGGATGCCGACGACGGCGGACGCCAGGCGCGCCTGCAGCGCGGCGGCTGCGGCGTCGTCGCCCGTCCGGAACGCCACATGCTGGCGCTGGATGGAGTGGTCCAGCCGCCGCAGCCATGCATCCGATTCTTTGAATCCTTCGTTTCCGAAGGATACTGCGAAGTACTCGCGGGCCCGCGCCGGGGACGGAACCGCCCCCGGCCGGGGCACGCTGGAATGGCGTGGAATCATCACTTACGGGGCGAAGGTACGGTCGCCTGTGAAGAAGCCCAGGGCGTAGTCCGCTGTCTCGAACTTCACCGTGGTCCCCTTGGGGAAGAACAGGACGTCGCGTTCCTTGGCGTGCGTGACGGCTCCGGTGGCCAAGTCCGTGAGGATGAATTCGCCCTGGACAACCAGCTTCATCTCGTCGTAGGTGTATTCGTAGACGAGTGGCTCCGAGGCCTTGAGCTCGAAGAACCCTGCGCACATCGAGGATCCTTCGGGGTTCGCAAAGGAGTCATTGATGAACGCCTCGCATCCTTCTTCATCCATTTTCGGCAGGTCCAGGAAGCCATTCTCGACCTTGTGGATGGAACCGCCCTTGGACATCGTGCCGCTCAAAGTTGTAGTCATGGTGTTGTCCTCTGCTTGATTTACTGTGGTGAAACTAGTTTTACTGAAATTCAATTGCGATGGGTTTCGGGGATGTTAATTCCCTGGATCCGGGACGCCCGGTCAGGGCCGTGACACCACGGGCGTGGAAAGGTACGCCTCGATGCTGTCGTCCATGGCGTCCAGCCATGCCGTGTGGTGCGCCGAGGCTGTAGTCCCCGTCATCACTGAAGTGTGGACGCTGTCGCGGTACCCCAGGATGTTCTCTTCCTTGTCATGCATCCATTGCTTGAACAGGACTGCAACCGCGTCCAAGTCAAACGGCGGGTAGTCGGTCAGGCCTATAAGGTCCTTCACGTAATCGGTCTGAAAGTCGACCTCGTCCTCGTGTGTGTGGAGGGCTTCCTGCTTCTGCAGCCAAAACTGGATGTCCTCCTGCCGCTCAATGCTCCCCGGAATCTCGTGCAGCCCCATGATGTAGTCACGGGCCAGCCAAGCCTGGGCGTCGAACATGTTGAAGGTGTAGTACTGGTCCTGCATGCCGATGTAGAAGAGATCGGGGTTGCCTTGCCAGACAATCCCCTTATAGAGGTTGGCCGGGTACAGGACGTTGGGCGTGCTCAGCGCGAGGCTGCCAGGCAGGAATGGGAACTTGTGGCGGTAGCCCGTGCACAGGATCATCGCGTCGAACCGTCCCGAACTGCCGTCCGCGAAATGGACGTACTGTCCGTCGATGCGCTCTATGGTGGGGACTTCGCGGGCTCCCTCCGGCCAGCGGAAACCCATCGGTTTGCTCCGGTAGCTGATCGTCACCGATGCCGCGCCCATCTTATAGGCCTGCATGCCGATGTCTTCTGCGGAGTAGCTGCTCCCGATCAGGAGAACGTTCTTGCCGGCAAACTGCTCCGCACCGCGAAAGTCGTGGGCGTGGAGCACGGGGCCCGGGAAGGTCCCTATGCCCTCGAATTCCGGCACATTGGGCGTAGAGAAGTGTCCGGTAGAGACGACGAGCTTGTCGAAGACATGCTTCCGGGTCTGTTTGGTGACCAGGTCTTCGACCAGGACCGTAAATTCCCGTGCGGCGTCGTCGTAGTCAACCCAGCGCGCCGCAGTGCTGAACTGGATGTACTTGCGGACATCGCTTTTGACCGCTCTTCCTTCGATGTAGTCGAAGAGAGCAGAGCGAGGCGGGTAGGACGAAATCGTCTGTCCGAAGTGCTCGTCGAAGGAGTAGTCGGAGAATTCCAGGCATTCCTTGGGCCCGTTCGACCAGAGGTGGCGGTACATGCTGCTGTGAACAGGCTCGCCATGGCCATCCAGGCCGGTTCGCCAGCTGTAGTTCCATTGCCCGCCCCAGTCCGCTTGCTTTTCGAAGCAGGTGATCTCGGGGATGTCCGCGCCCTGCCTTCGGGCGGATTCGAAGGCGCGCAGCTGCGCCATTCCGCTGGGGCCGGCACCAATGATGCCTACTCGCAATTTTTTCGTGGTCATTTCTACAGAACTCCATTCTGAATGGGTGGGGTACACATCCGTGTTCAAAGGAGCGCGAGGCCCTCGTCCACAGTTACGCGCCGGAACGTTTCGGTACGGACAAGTCCGGGCATCTCCTGGCGCCTGCGCAGGGCAAGGGCTTTGCGTTGTGATCGTGGGATCTCGTTGATTCTCTTGCCGAATGCCGCGGTCCATGACCGCAGGTCAGTCGCGGTGCTCGGCCCGATTTCCATTTCGACGAGCTCTTGGTCCGTCAGGCCGTCGAAGTGCCTCTTGGTTCCCTCTGCGTCAAGGCTCCAGCTGGTCATCAGTTCCAGCTGGCGGTCGGCCGCGCGTACCGTCACATCGTGGTCAGGCACGTGGCCGTCCGGCGAATAGACCAGGACACTGCTTATCCGATCCAAGGCGGCGGACCTGTCGGTCCAGCCGCTCGCTTGGGCCTGGAGGTAGTCCAGCGGCCTGGCCCGGCCGATAGGCACCGCCAGCCGCGTGATGCCCCTGTCATTGATTTCCCCCAAAAGGGCGCAGGGGGCGTCGGTGACCATGACCTCATGCCGGGCGGGCCAGACATCGAAACTGCTGTGATCTCCGAAGGCGCCGCCGACGTGGAAGAGGTAGGTCTGGGGGTATTGCGGGTTTTCGTCGCGCCTTGCGGTCCGGGCCTCGTAGAACTGCAACGCGGCCAGCTGGATGAGAAGGCTCGCTCCCAGCGCCCCGAAGGGTTCCCGCACAACGATGCCGAACCGGTCGTGTGGCGACCAGCCGGCCATGACTTCGCCGGGACGGCGGGGAGACCCGTCGATGGTCACGTCGAAGAGATGCTCTTTGACGTCGCTAGCAACATGCATCCGTGTAGCTCCTGCCGGTCTTGCCCCGCGTCGGGCACAGCCGTGCCACGGGAATCTTGATGTGAGCTGGAAGGGTTCCGGCCAATCGTTGGCCTGCCACAAGGTGGCTTCGCGGCACTGATTTAGCCTTGTGAAACCATGATTACCCACAGTGGACCTCGGTGGGTTTCATCCGCGTTAAGTCTGCGTTTCACTCGGGGGCCTTGAAGCTCTCATCCCCTCCCGCCTCACTTGCGCGTGCGGGATCCAAAGGCTTCCAAGGCAAGAGGCAACGTGGAATTTACAACCCCGAAACCCACCGCTGGTTCACTGTCAGTCACACTGGTTTCATATCAGTTGTCATCTGAAAAACCACGTCGAGCCACTCATTCAACTCGGGCTTCGGTCCCTTGAGATATTCGCCGCCGACGAAGACGCCAGACCTTTCACCTTCCCAAGCCGTATCAACCCTTAGTTGCCTTGATCCAAGGAGTGTAATGACTACGATCACAACCCCCCACCCCCCTTCGCCAGAGACGGATGGGGACGCCGAACATCTCAGCGAACTCGGCTACAGCTATGAGACGAAATTCGAGCGCGATGTAACGTTCTGGGGCAATGTGTCCCTCGGCTTCACCTACCTGTCACCGGTTGTCGGTATCTACACCCTGTTCGCCAGCTCCCTTGGCATCGGTGGGCCGCCGATGATCTGGTCGCTTGTTATCGTGGGCGCCGGCCAGTTCCTCGTAGCCCAGGTCTTTAGCGAGGTAGTCTCGAGCTACCCCGTGGCCGGTGGTATCTACCCCTGGTCGCGACGCCTTTGGGGCCGTAAATGGGGTTGGATGAGCGGATGGATCTATCTGTTCGCCCTGCTGACGAGCATTGCCACCGTGGGCTACGGAGCCGGTCCGTACGTGGCAGACCTCTTGGGATTCGAACCCGGAGTAGACACAACCATTGCGGCGGCAATCGTCCTGATCGCCATCTCCACCGCGTTGAACCTCTGCGGGACCAAGATCCTCAATACCGTGGCAATGATCGGTCTGATCGCCGAGCTCGGCGGGGCGATCGTCGTCGGCAGCTGGCTGCTGATCGCCTCCCGAAACCAGGACATCTCGGTCATTTTCCAGACATTCGGTGCGGGCGGAGGCGATGGGTACTTCGCCGCATTTGCCGCGGCCGGTTTGATCGGAATTTTCCAGTATTACGGCTTCGAGGCCTGTGGCGATGTGGCGGAGGAAGTCAAAAATCCCGGGACAACCATTCCTAAGGCCATGCGGGTGACTATCTACATTGGGGGAGCGGCGTCAATGTTCGTATGCCTCTCGCTACTCCTCGCCGTTCCGGACTTCGGTGCCGTCATGTCCGGCGCGGACGCGGACCCGGTCCACTCTGTCCTCTCATCCGCCTTCGGAGCGGTCGGAGTCAAAGTGGTGCTCGCCGTCGTCATGATCTCTTTCATCTCCTGCCTGCTGAGCTTCCAGGCGGCGACGAGCCGCCTGACTTACGCCATGGGCCGCGACCGGATGTTGCCGCTGAGCGGTCTATGGACGAGGTTTAGCGAGAGCCGCAGAGTGCCGCCATTCGCGTTGCTTCTGGCTGGAATCGCGCCTGCTTTGATCGTCCTGCTTTCGAAATTCTCTGAAGAGGGGCTGATGGCCATCATGTCGTTCGCGACGATGGGAATCTACCTCGCATTCCAAATGGTTGTCCTTGCGGCCCTCCGGGCACGACTCAAAGGCTGGAAGCCCGGCGGTCAGTTCAAGCTGGGCAAATGGGGAGTGCCCGTAAACGTGTTGGCACTGGCTTGGGGGGTGACCGGCATGATCAACATGGCGTGGCCTCGTACTCCGGACGGGCCGTGGTGGCAGAACTGGCTGACGTTGCTGAGTTCAGCGCTCGTGGTCGGCGCCGGCCTGCTCTACATGCGGTGGAAGAAACCCTACCTCCGCGGAACCGCGCCGGCGGCCGATGCGATTCCCGCGACCGGCATCGCGGCGTTCTCCCTCGTCCCGGAAAAGGCCGGCGTCTAGAAAAGGCAGGCGTCTAACCCCCGTTCGCCCGGACAGAATCACTCAACAGCTCAGCAGTCGGGTCCTCAACCGAACGAGGGCCTGGCTGCTGAGCGCATTAGGCACATAACTGCGTCGCCGCAGTGTCAGTTCATCTGTTGCATACGGCTGACTTTTCTTCTCACCGCGAAACATGGATTTAACGTCCCTGGAGAGCCGCTGTAACATCAATCTGACTACTGTGGTTCAACAACGTTTCCCGATAGGTAACACCAAATTGAACAGGACAGTTCCGATGACAAGTGTCGCAACCCCTGCAGTACTGAGCGCATCAGCGCTATCAAACGCCGGGCTGCCGGCCGAGGCCGGACAGATTTCCCTGGCCGACATCGCAAAGGCCCATGACGTGCGCTTCCTGTTGGCCACCTTTGTGGACATGACCGGCAAGCCGTGCGCCAAGCTGGTCCCGGTCGAAGCCGCGGGCGAGCTCGAGGCCGGCGCGATGGGATTTGCCGGGTACGCCGCCGGGCTGATCGGGCAGAAGCCCCAGGATTCGGACCTCATCGCAATACCCGATCTCACCTCTTTCACGCCTGTGCCGTTCATCAAGGAGGGCCTGGCGATCATCCACTGCGACCCGCACGTGGACGGCACTCCGTGGCCCTACGCCCCGAGGGTCATCCTGAAAAACACGCTCGCCCGCCTGGGGGAGAAGGGCATGCAGGCCAAGGTCGGCGCCGAAGTGGAGTACTTCCTGGTCAACAAGAACCCCGACGGCTCCCTGAGCACTGCCGACGCCCGCGATGACTCGCCGCGTCCCTGCTATGACGCCCGTGGCGTCACCCGAATGTACGAACACCTGACGTCCATCTCGGAGGCGATGAACGGCCTGGGCTGGGGCAATTACGCCAACGACCACGAGGACGCCGCAGGGCAGTTTGAACAGAACTTCAATTACGCCGACGCCCTCACCACGGCCGACCGCGTGATCACGCTGCGCTACATCCTGAACATCCTCGCCGAACAGCGCGGCATGACCGCAACGTTCATGCCTAAACCGTTCACCGACCGGACCGGCACCGGCCTGCACTTCCACTTGTCCCTGTGGTCGGGGGCGGACGCGCTGTTCCCGCGGGACGACGATGGCGCGGACAACGGCGGCAGGGGACTTGGGCTTTCGGACCTCGCCTACTCGTTCATCGGGGGCATCCTGGAGCATGCGCCGGCCCTTCAAGCCTTCCTTGCGCCGACGGTCAACTCCTACAAACGCTCGGGCGCCACCACCAGCTCATCCGGAGCCACCTGGTCACCGCGCAAGGCCTCGTTCGGGGGCAATGACCGCACGCACATGATCCGGGTCCCGGACGAAAAACGGATCGAACTCCGTTCGGGGGACGGCTCGGCGAACCCGTACCTGGCCATCGCTACGGCGATCGAAGCAGGGCTCGACGGCGTCACGAACCGCACCGACCCCGGCGCGCCGTCCGGCCCCGGCGAAGCACGCGAGGGCGCCCACCTTTTGCCCGCGACACTCCTGCACGCCGTCGAGGCCCTGCGCCGGGACCCGGTGATGCTCTCGAGCCTGAGCGGCGATGCGGCGATCGGCGAGTACTACGCCGATGCCAAGGAAGAAGAGTTCCTGAGCTGGCACAACCAGGTCAGCGACTGGGAAATCCGCACCTATCTGACCTCGATCTGACAACCCCGCTACTAGCAAAGGACACACCAATGTGCGGAATCGCTGCGCTGCAGCTGCGCAACCCCTCGCTGCACCCCGAAATGGGCAGTCTCCTGTCCTCCATGATGTGCCAGATCGTGGACCGCGGACCGGACTCCGCCGGCCTGGCCGTCTACGACACCCCGGGCCTCGTTTCCAAAGGCACTTCCACCCTCAGCCTCCTCGGCAAAGACCAAGGCCTGCCGCTCGGTGAGATCACAGAATCACTGGAAAGCCTGCTCTCGCCGTCGGCGACGCCGGCCGTCAGGGTCGTGGGCGACACCACCTTGGTGAGCGCCGCCGTCGGGACCGATCTGCTGGTGAAGGCGGTGCGCGAAACCCTCCCGGGCTCCACCGTCATCGGCCGCGGCGAACACGTGGCGGTCATGAAGAGCGTCGGCCACCCGATGCACATCGCCGCCGAGCACGGCCTGGAGGCCATGGCCGGGAGCCAGGGCCTGTCCCACACGCGCATGGCCACCGAGTCCGCCGTCACTGCCGGCGGGTCCCACCCCTTCTCAGTGGCGGATGACCTGTGCCTGGTCCACAACGGCTCCTTCTCCAACCACGCCACCATCCGCCGGGAGCTCAAGCGCGAAGGGGTCGTGTTCGATTCGGACAACGACACCGAAGTCGGCGCCCGCTACATCGCCTCGCGCCTGCAGCAGGGCGACGACCTGGAGACGGCCCTGATCAACCTCGGCAAGGTCTTCGACGGTTTCTACACCCTGGTCGTCACTACCGCGGACAGCATGGCCGTGGTCCGGGACCCGATCGCCTGCAAGCCCGCCATCATCGCCGAAACCGAGGACTACGTGGCCATGGCGTCCGAATACCGTGCCCTGGCGTCCCTGCCCGGCATCGAAACAGCCCGCATCTTTGAACCGGAACCCGGGAAGGTCTACACATGGTCACTCTGACAGCCCCCGAAACAACAACCCCAACAGCCACCATTGACCTGGCCGACAGCCCGGTCCGGGACCTGAACCAGGCCCTGCACGAGGCCACCGACGGCCAGTCCTGGACCGTCGCCAACCCCGGCGGCAAGCACAGCCTCGCCGTCGGAATCGACGCCGACATCAGCGTCGCCATCAATGGCCATGCCGGCTACTACGCCGCCGGGATGCACAAAACGGGCACCGTGACCATCAGCGGCAATGCCGGCGTCGGGCTCGCGGAGAACATCATGTCCGGAACGGTGCACGTGAAAGGCGACGTCTCCCAGTCGGCGGCGGCCACCGGACACGGCGGGCTCGTGGTCATCGACGGCAACGCCGGGGCCCGCTGCGGGATCTCGATGAAGGGCGTGGACATTGTCGTCGGCGGGAACATCGGCCACATGTCCGCGTTCATGGCCCAGGCCGGCCGGCTGGTGGTCTGCGGCGACGCCGGCGAAGCACTGGGTGACTCCATCTACGAAGCCCGGATCTACGTCAAGGGAACCGTCGCTTCCCTGGGCGCGGACTGCATCGAAAAGCCGATGAACATCGAACACCTTAAGGAGTTGGAAGGCCTGCTTGCCGCTGCCGGACGCACCGACAACCCGGCGGACTTCAAACGCTACGGCTCGGCACGGAACCTCTACCACTTCAGCGTCCACAACTCGGCCTCGTACTAAAGGACACTCCCATGACCATCACTTCACTGCCCCAGGACTCTGTTCTTCCCGCCGGGGGTATCCCCGCCCAGCACACCGAGGAGCTTGGCCTGCGCGAATCCGCCACGTTCGACCGCGCAACCATCGCCGATATCCAGCGCGCAGCCGCCACCGGCGTCTACGACATCCGCGGCTGGGGCGCCAAGCGCACGGTCCCGCATTTCGATGACCTGCTCTTCCTCGGCGCCTCCATGTCCCGCTACCCGCTGGAGGGCTACCGCGAAAAGTGCGATACCGACGTCGTCCTCGGCGACCGGCACGCGAGCCGGCCGCTGCACCTGCAGACCCCCGTCACTATTGCCGGGATGAGCTTCGGCGCGCTGTCCGCCAACGCCAAGGAGGCCCTGGGGCGTGGAGCCAGCGAAGTGGGGACGTCCACAACCACGGGCGACGGCGGCATGACGCCTGAGGAGCGCGGCCAGTCCAAGCACCTCGTTTACCAGTACCTGCCCTCCCGGTACGGCATGAACCCGGACGACCTTCGCAAGGCCGACGCGATCGAAATCGTGCTCGGCCAGGGCGCGAAGCCCGGCGGGGGAGGCATGCTGCTGGGCCAGAAGATCACCGAACGGGTTGCCGGGATGCGCACCCTCCCGGTGGGGATCGACCAGCGCTCCGCGAGCCGTCACCCTGACTGGACCGGGCCGGACGACCTGGAAATCAAGATCGGCGAACTCCGCGAGATCACCGACTGGAAAACACCGATCTATGTCAAGATCGGTGCTTCCCGCCCCTACTACGACACCGCCCTGGCCGTGAAGGCCGGAGCCGACGTCGTCGTCGTCGACGGAATGCAGGGCGGTACCGCCGCCACGCAGCAGGTCTTCATTGAAAATGTCGGGATCCCTACCCTCGCCGCCATTCCGCAGGCGGTGCAGGCCCTGCAGGAACTGGGCCTGCACCGCAAGGTCCAGTTGATTGTTTCCGGCGGCATCCGCACCGGAGCCGACGTCGCCAAGGCCATGGCCCTGGGTGCCGACGCCGTGGCGATCGGCACCGCCGCGCTGATCGCGCTGGGGGACAACGACCCCCGCTACGCCGCCGAATACGCTGCGTTGGGATCGGCTGCAGGGTTCTACGACGATTTCCAGGACGGACGCGACCCTGCCGGGATCACCACGCAGGATCCCGAGCTTTCCTCCCGGCTTGACCCGGTGGCGGGCGGGCGGCGCCTGGCCAACTACCTGCGCGTCCTGACCATGGAGGCCCAGACCATCGCCCGGGCCTGCGGTAAATCCCACTTGCACAACCTGGAACCCGAGGACCTCGTGGCCCTTACCATCGAAGCCTCCGCCATGGCGCGGGTGCCCTTGGCCGGCACCAACTGGATTCCCGGGGCGAAGTGATGCCGGAGTCTTCCGAATACGTTGTGGTCGGCGCCGGTCTTGCCGGTGCCGCCACGGCCTGGCAGCTGGCTTTGCGGGGCCATGACGTGACGATCCTGGAACGCGCGCAGCCGGCGGCCCACGACGGCAGTTCCCATGGCTCGGCCCGGATCTTCCGCTACGCCTACCCGGACGAGTTCTATACCCGGGCGGTTCTGGAGTCCAAGTCCCTGTGGGACGAACTGGACCGGGCCATCGGGCTGGAACTCATCACGCCCTGCGGAGCGGTGGACTACGGCCCCGAGCGGCAACCGGAGCAGCTCGCCCGGATCCTCGCGGAGACCGGCGTCGAGCACGAACTCCTCAGCGCCGCAGAAGCTCGGGAGCGCTGGCCGCACATCGCCTTCGACACAGCCGTGCTCTGGCACCCCGGTGCAGGCGTGATCGACGCCGAGTCCTCGGTGAATGCCATGGTCGAACAGGCCGTGAAGCTCGGCGCCCGGCTGCTCACCGGTTGGAACGTCTCGCGGGTAGAAAAGCGGGGATCCGGCTACCGGCTGTCTTCTGACGGTTGGGAGACGCTCGACGCCGGCAACGTCATCATCAGCGCCGGCGGCTGGCTGCCTTCACTGCTGGGACAGTTGTCCCTTCCCACCGGGTTCCTGGCCAGGCTGCCGGAGTTCACCGTCCGGCAGGAACAGGCCTACCACTTCCGCTACCGCTCCGACGATGCTCCGTGGCCCACCTTCATCCACAAAAGCGCGGACATCCAGACGTACGGGCTGCCCGGAGGACGGGACGCCGGCTTCGCCGGCCAGAAAGTCGCCGAATACAACGGCGGCAAACTCATCCCGTCAGCCGCTGCCCAAACCGGCCTGGTGGACCCGGACAACAGGCGCCGCCTGGTGGACTACGTCCGGAAGTACTTGCCTGGCTTGGACCCCGAGCCGTACGCGGAAACGACCTGCCTGTTCACCAATACCCCGAACGAGGACTTCCTCATCGACCGGACCGGCCGCCTCACCATCGTCTCGCCTTGCTCGGGGCACGGCGCGAAATTCGCGCCCCTGATCGGGCAATGGGCCGCCGAGCTGGCGACCGGGACCGGCAAGATCCCGGCGCGGTTCCGCCACGCAACCGCCAAGGTGGGCGCCAGCTGACCCGATCGGCACCAGCTAGGCGGTTCAGCGCCGACTAATCCCTGAAAGCCAGACGACACACCCACAGAAACGGACCCAGCCAATGACCCCTTCGGTGACCAAACCGGCAACAGATACCGTAACCGGCCTCATGCGGGACATCTCCCGCGTCGGGATGGACCCGCACCGCGGCGGCTACTCCCGGCCCGTCTTCTCCCACGCGGAAACCGAGTTGCGAAGCTGGTTCATCGAACAGGCGAACCGGCGCGGATTGGAGGTCACCACCGACAACAACGGGATCATCTGGGCCTGGTGGGACACCGGCACCGGCATTCGCAAGGACGCCGTTGTCACCGGCAGCCACCTCGACTCCGTTCCCGGCGGTGGCGAGTACGACGGCCCCTTGGGTGTCGCCTCGGCATTGGCCGCCGTCGACATCCTCAAGGCCCGCGGCGTCCGGCCGCGCCGACCCCTGGCGATCGCGGTGTTCCCGGAAGAGGAAGGATCCCGCTTCGGCGTCGCCTGCTTGGGATCCCGGCTCCTCACCGGAGCCCTGGACCCGGACAAAGCCCGCAAGCTCAAAGACGCCGAGGGCAATACCTACGCCGAGGTGGCTGCGGCCAATGGACAAGACCCCCGGTTCATCGGCGCAGACCACACAACCCTCCAGCAACTGGGCCTGTTCGTTGAACTCCACGTCGAACAGGGGAGGGGACTGGTCGACCTGGGCAAACCGGTGGCGATCGGATCCTCCATCCTGGGCCACGGGCGGTGGAAGCTCTCCGTGCACGGTCAGGGCAACCACGCCGGAACCACCCTTATGAAAGATCGGAAAGACCCGATGATCGCCGCAGCCAAAATCATGATCGGCATCCGCGACACGGCCAGGAACTACAGGGACGCCCGCGCGACCGTGGGCCGCCTGCAGCCGGTCCCCGGAGGCACCAACGTCATCGCCTCCCGCGTCGACCTGTGGATCGACGTCCGCCACCCCAGGGACGAAGTCACCGCCGCCCTCGTCGAATCCATCCACCTCAACGCCCAGGTCATCGCCGCCGAAGAAAACTGCACTGTCACCTTCGGCACTGAATCGCTCAGCCCCACAGTCCACTTCGACACCGGCCTGCGGGACCAGCTCCAGGCCCTGCTCCCCGGTGCGCCGGTCCTGGATACCGGGGCCGGCCACGACGCTGGAGTGCTCGCAACCCACATCCCCACCGCCATGCTGTTCGTCAGGAACCCCAGCGGCATCTCGCATTCCCCCGAGGAACTGGTCGAGGACGCGGACGCTGAAGCAGGGGCCTCGGCTTTGGCAGATATTCTGGCAGGTCTGTTGGGCGAGGCGCGGGTGCTCGGTTAAGGACGGCAGTAGCCACCTATGATGGCTGAATGATGAATAGTCTTGGCGAAGAAATAGGCGCGACCAACCGGACCGCGACCGAAGAAGCGGCCGGTAAGCTTGAGCGGATCATCGCTGGCCAAGTCCGCCACTACCGGAACGCAGAGGGGCTTTCGTCGGCCGAACTCGCAGCCCGGACTGGGTTGTCCAAAGCGATGATTTCAAAAATCGAGACCGCCAGCACGTCTTGTTCGCTGACCACCCTGCAAAGACTTGCCGATGGACTTAAGATTCCTGTCACAGCACTTTTCAGGGGCGCTGACACTGACCGGGACGCGACGTTTACAAAGGACGGCCAAGGCAGCCTGACTGTCCGCAGCGGAACACAGCACGGGCATGAGTACCGTGTTCTGGGCACCCTCAAGGGTCGCACGGACGCGCTAGAGCCGACCCTGGTGACTCTCACGGATGCCTCGGATGTTTTCCCACTGTTCCAGCACCCAGGAACTGAATTCATCTACATACTCTCGGGAAAGATGATTTACGGTCACGGTGCGTACGAATACACAATGGAACCCGGGGATTCACTTCTTCTGGACGGCGAAGGACCTCATGGCCCCCTGGAACTGTTGGACCTGCCCATCAGGTTCCTCGCCATAGCAGCGAGGCAGGCGCACTAGTAACAGCTCACTCCGGATCTGGTCGTGGTCGTAGCGTTCCTGAGAGCAAAGGAAGGCACCCAACTAACTCGCATTTGTTGTCGTTATGAGGCCTCAAAACGACAACTATTGCGAGCCAGTTGGGACTTGGCGGGCTATTCCTGCCCGAGACCGGCTGCGGAGGTCTTCTGCCCGGTCACGCTGTTGAGGGCGCGGAGGTCGAAGATGCCGTTGATGTCGGCCGGTTTGGTGATGCCGGCGTCGACCCCGTCCTGGAGGAGCTTCTTGTAGGTTCCCGCGAGCGGGTCCACGGTGAAGGTGATGTTCTTCAGGGACCGGTCGATCACGTCGGCCGGCAGGGTGCTGCCCGCTGTCGCCTTCAGCGCGGCGTTGATCGCGGCGGCCTTGTCCGCGGCCGAGGCGGTGTTAAGCCAGTTGACGGAGGCTTCGTGGCCCTGGAGCAGGGCGGTCACGGTCTGCGGGTGGTCGGCGGCGAACTTCTTGCTCACGATCAGGATCGTGGTGGGGAACTGTCCCTTGTCCCACAGGTCCTTCTCGTCCACGAGCACCTTCCCGCCGGCCTGGAGCACCAGCCGTGAGGCCCAGGGCTCGGGCAGCCACGCGCCGTCGAGCTTTCCGTCCTGGAAGAGCT
>NZ_JARVRF010000066.1 GCF_030209835.1 Arthrobacter sp. efr-133-R2A-120
CGAGCCGCAGCTGGGCGGACACGGTGCCGGTGGCCGGGTTGTACACCGGCTGGCTCCGGTCACCCGCGCCGGCGGTTTCAACACCGTTGATGAAATGCTTGATCATGGTCATGGTGGATCCTTTTCAGAGTGTTCAAGTTGGGAAGGCCGTACCGGGTTCACACCGGCAGACAGTGGTTCTTTGGTCCGGGTATTTTCAGAGGAGCTAAGAGTAGATTTCCTTGTAGATACCTTCGATCTGCTCAGTGTCCGGAACGAGGGGATTGTTGCTCGGGGAGCCGGAAGCGAGCGCCTGCTCCGCCATTAGAGGGATCTTTTCCTCCCAGGCTGCGCGGTCGATCCCAAAGGCTTCGGGTGTTGGAACGTTGAGGTCGCGGTTGAGAGCGTGCAACTCAGCCACCAAAGACTCGGCGGCATATTGATCCGAACTGCTTGAACTCACGATGCCAAGCGCCCTGGCGCAGTCTGCGTATCTTGGCGCCGCGGCCGACACCGAGAATTCCGTGACAGACGGAAACAACATTGCGTTGGCCAAACCGTGGGCAACATGGAAGTGGGCACCAATCGGTCGACTCATTCCATGAACGAGGGCCACGCTGGAGTTGGAAAATGCGATGCCTGCCTGTGTGGAAGCCAGCATCATGGCTTCCCTGGCCTTCGCGTTCGTTCCGTCCGCGTAGACGCGCCGCAAGTTTGGGCCGATAGCCCGAATGGCAGACAAAGCGAAGGCATCGGAAAAGGAGTTGGCTTTCCGACTGACGTAGGCCTCTATCGCATGGGTCAAGGCGTCGATGCCCGTATCCGCGGTCAGCCGGGGCGGCATCGACAGCGTGAGCTCGTAGTCGATAACTGCCGCCACTGGCAGGAACGAGATCCCTGCGCAGAGCATCTTCTCGTGGGTCTCAGAGTCGCTAATGATCGAGAACTGAGTAGCTTCCGAGCCGCTGCCTGCAGTTGTGGGAATAGCGACGACCCGAACAGAAGGCCCGTTGTTGTTCCGGGGCGCCTTGAAATCCCGCATTTGGCCGCCCTGGCGACTGAGCAGGCCGAGAGCCTTGGCGGTGTCAATCGCACTGCCACCACCAAGGCCGATGATGACGTCAGCATCGTGGTCCTGCACTGCTGCGACGCCCTCACTCAGGGAAGCGGTCGTGGGGTCGGGCACAACGCCTGAGAAGATCGCAGCCTCAAAACCGCTTTGCCGGATCGAGTGCATGATCGAATCAACGCTGCCTGTAGTCAGCATGAACGAATCCGTGACGATGAGTGGACGAGTTGCGCCCAGTTCCCTCAGCAGGGTGCCGACTTGACTTACGGCACCTCTTCCAACCTTCATGACTCGGGGAAGAGCGATGTTTGCGACCATGGAACACCTTCGTTTTCCGACCGCCCTCGCACCTGTGCGTCGAAGGCGGTTCCGTGTAAATATCCGTTTCAAGTTTCAGTGCGTTCATAGTCCGAATCAATGCCCAAATGTGCCACCGGCTGTGCATAATTGCACGATAAGCTAATGGGATGATTTCCGCGGATGATCTACGTTTCTTTCTTGAGGTTGCACGGACCGGGAAACTGGTAGCCGCCGCTCGAGGCCTAGGGGTGGATCACACCACCGTGGGACGGCGAATTTCCCACCTTGAGCGAGCGGCTGCTTCCCGGCTTTTCGTACGGTCGACCGGCGGCTGGACGCTCACGGACGCCGGTCAGCGGCTGGCTATACACGCCGAGGCAGTCGAGTCGTCGCTCTTGGCGGCGGCAGAAGAGCTGGGATCTGAGCCGGGCCGTTTGTCGGGAACGGTCCGCATCGCAACCCCGGATGGATTCGGAGCCTTCGTACTGAGTCCCGGGCTTGGAGGCCTAAGAAGCAAACATCCGGATCTTGCCATCGAGATCGTGACGGCGACCCGTTTGAACCTGCTTGCCACGAAGGAGTTCGACGTCGGGATTTCATTGGCCGAGCCCACTATTCGCGGTGTCTCGGCCACAGCCCTGGCAACCTACCCGCTTGGCCTGTATGCCGCACCACAGTACTTGGAATCCAATGCGACCATTGCAGTCGTGGATGACCTGCAAGACCATTCGGTCATCGGCTACGTCGATTCACTTCTGGATATTCCTGACTTGCGCTTCCTGGACACGGCGCTGCCCGGAGTCCGCCCCGCTATACAGACAAACAACATCACGGGGCAGTGGATGGCCACTGTTGCTGGCCTTGGAGTGGCAGTTCTTCCGTTGTTCATTGGCGAATCCGATCGACGCCTCGTGCGGATTCTTGCGGATACGGTTCACATCCGCAGGAAGTACTGGCTCGCGGTTCCGCGCGAACTCCAGCGTCTGGCGCGAACGAAGGCCGTCCAGAACGCGCTCTTCGACCTCGCGGCCTCCCACCCCTACCTGGAGCCGATACGGTAGGCCGGCCAATACGGCACCCACACCCAAGGAATCGAGTCCCGCTCTGCTTCGATCAGGTGCATGCCGCATCCCTTGAGCCACCTCGTCGCCCCAGATTTCATATCCTTCTGATCTGTCGACCATTGTTCGGGTGGAGGGACCATCGGCAGCTAGCCAAAGGATGGAGCCGTCCGCCGTAACGTCTTCCACCAATCCAGTGCGTGGTGGAATGTTGCGATGGCGCACTTCCACGACCTGCCCCTTGGCAAGGCCCCAGTCATGTCGAAGTCGGAGATCGCTTCCAATGCCTGCGGCGCGTGCGACGCCGGCGAAGTAGTAATCATTCATAGGTTTCCAACGTTAGGAGCCAGGATGGCCTGGCTGGGTTCTTTTGCACGCCGTATCCGTCCTCGGGTGCGACGAGGGGTGGACGGAGGCCTTGCGCAAGCGAGCTCCTACCGATCATTCCGATCTGGTGCCTGAAAACCAGATATGGCGACCCGCATAGATGGTGCTGAATAGGCTGCCGCTTGGAAGCATCGTTGACGGAGTTCGTTGCGCAGGCTCTCCGATATGGTTCCGGGCGCCGATACGTGACAACCTGGGCCTGGCAGTCTCAGTCCAGTGCAGAGGTGATGACTCATCACGACGGCGGCGCCATAGAATCTTCGTGCCCATGGGCCCCCTTTCCTTATCCCGCGCTCAGGGCGCTTCTTCTCCGCCTTTTGGTGCGGGTTCTCGAAGCACAAGAAGACTTCCCGCGAAGGCGGGAACATCGGAGTAGAAACTGTGTAGGTCATCCACTGAATTGAGAGTCTCTCCAGTAAAGGCATCCGTTACGTCGGCGCCGGGGGTCAGAAGTGTCGAGTTGACCGTTCCGGAAATGTCTTCGCCGGTGAAGTTCAGAACAGTGACCGCGATGGAGTCTGAGGGAAGCCGGTGAACCATGACGAGCATCCCTGGGTGCGAAACGTCAGGGACGTCGATGAGTTCGCCTTTTGCAAGCTGGAGCTCTTCGCGTTTAGCGAGGATGACGGACAGCTTTCGAGCAAAAGACGTCTCGTCCTTCAGCTGCTCAGGAAGCGTTGCATACAAGCTCCTCCCCTTGGGGAGACCGGATGACGACTCGGTAACACCGGGGTTGACCCCCATCAGGTCGTGCGCACCGCGGTTGATCCACCTGGTATCGCCCGTAGACACTAATTGAGCCACTTTGTCGACATCCACGGAAACAACCCCTAAGAGATCCCAGCCTGAGAGAGCAAAAACCCCAGGCTGCAACGCGTTGTACATCGATAAAAGCAAGTGCACGTCGCGGACCTGATCCACCTGCTCGGTGGTCATGGTTTCGAGGTCCCGTATGCCCAGTGCGGCCGTGATGACGCTCGCGGTGGTGCAAGCGATGCCGTTCGTGGTGAACAGCAGGTTGTACGGCGCGGCCTCTCCCGTGAGGCCGTCCCGGAGATCATGCTGGATCCGCTCAGCGACGCCGGCCCCGGTCAGGTTCTGGCCGAAGAGATTGAAGGTCTCATCCTTATGCCGGGTAGTGAAATGGACGAGTTCGTATGTCAGTTCGTCGTGGTTCTGCAGCCCATGGACCAAGGAGGCCTGATCGACGCCGGCCTCCATTGCCAACCGGAGTGTGAGGCGAAGGAACTCTGTATTTCCGGTAACAAGTGCATGGTGGTAGGCAGGTCTGGTCACGAAGTCGTAGGAGAGATCGGGTCCGTTTACGGAGGTTTCCTTTATGTCGTCGATGGTGAGGTTGAGCTCCTGGAACGTGAAGCCACCGACCTTTCGCACCATGCTCGCGATGAGCTGGTTCGCGGCCTGGGACAGGGGATGCCCCTCTGACCAACCGGGGAGTTCCTCCGCGCTCTTCTCGACGCCGAGAAATCCGTTCGCGTCCAGCCTTAAGGCGCCCGTTCCAAGATCCACCAGCGAGTGGAGCGCGTCGCCGATGACAAGTCGCATGCCTGCAAAAGTCGGGTCCAACCAGTTGATGGACGGCTGTCCGGCTTTGAAATAATGCAAGTAGACCCACCGGCGCATCGTGCCATCCGTGCCGGACACCGCCCGCGTGGCGCTCCAGTTCGTCTCTTTGACGTCGGGCTCATAAAAGATCACGCGCTGCAGTTGGCCAATAATATAGCCTGTCTCTTGAAGTGCCTTCTCGGCGTCGATGCTGATGTTGACCGAGTCCTTGCCTTCGGGGACATCCGGAAGCAGATGCCAGTCAGACTCCGGGATATGGATCATGTGGTAGATCCCGGGATAGTCTTTGTAATTCATTTCCGCCAGACGAAAGTCCGGGCCCTTGCCCGTATGCCCGGGAACGATGTCGTCAACGATCGTTGCGCCATGATCGGTGGCGGCCCTACACATTGCTCGGAATTCTTCTTCGGTCCCGAAAGACGGATCGATGGCCATGCTGATTCGATCGAAGTGTCCGTCCACGCTGGCCGTGTAGTCCCAGCCGGTGATTCCCCCGGCGCGCTTCACGGGTCCCGTATGCAGAGCATGTATGCCGATTTCCTGAAACGCATCCCAAAGGGTGGGTTGCGCCAGCGCCCCCAAGAACGATTGCCCTGGAGCTGTAATAAAGGACAAGGGATACGCGGTGAACCATACCGACGCCCTGTCCAGGGCTGAGCGGGGACTTGGATGTGCGAACGGTTTTTGCCACATGCTCGCCTGGCCGGACAGCTGCCTTGACATGGCATCGGCATCGCCGAGCATGGATTGGTTTCTCAGCCACTCAACATAGACGGCGTTCCGCCCGTCCGGGTCAAACGGCGGTCGCCCCTCATCCAGTGTTTGGCGACGGCGGGCCTTGGGACGGAGCTGACGGGGGCGGGCAGGATAGAACTGCTCGTCGTAGGTAATCTCAGACAAGGCTGCCGTCACGGCCTGGTCGTCGCTCGGTTCTTCCGCTGATTCACGGTTCATGGATTCCGGAGTGTTCATTTGCAGGTAACCTCGTCCCTTCCAGACTTTGCTGTGGCCGTTAGCCTAGGCGAAGGTGTCCGCACTAGACCATGGTTCGGTCCCACGCTGTGGAGCTTGCGCCGGGGATCCGCGCCCTCGCCATTGGTGGACATTGATGAGTCGCTTCCGCGACCCGGTCGGTGGAGCGCCTGCGGTTCGCGCTCCACCCTAGGTATCGCTAGGAAGCCCAGGACGGCCGTTCTCCTGCAAGGCGAGAGGCCCTGATGTCGCCGGAGCGTGCATGGCCTTCGAAGTTCTCCGCCCGGGCCGCCCTACCGAGTAGTTCGCCAAGTTCGGCACTGGCGGCAACCGAGGTTATCTCCTGGTAGGTTACGGTCTTGATGTATTTCCCTACCCAGAGTCCGCCGGTGTATCGGGCGGCATGGCGGGTCGGAAGAACGTGGTTGGTGCCGATGACCTTGTCGCCGAAGGAAACACAGGTATTTTCCCCCAGGAACAGCGCTCCATAGTTGATCATGCTGTCCAGTGCTTCGCGGGGGTTGGCCGTCAGGATCTGGACATGCTCGCTGGCAAACTCGTCAGCGACGGCGTATGCCTCTTTGAGGTCGTCGACCAGAATCACCTGGCCGTGATCGCGCCAAGCCACTTCTGCGACTGCGCGGGTCGACAAGCCAGCCAGTTGACGGTCGATTTCCTCGAGCACCTGCTGTCCGACCTCTTTCGAGGTCGTCACAAGAATCGCAGGAGAGTCCGGACCGTGTTCGGCCTGGCTGAGCAAGTCAACAGCGATCAGGAAAGGATCGGCCGTTTCGTCGGCGACGATGAGAACCTCGGTGGGTCCTGCGAAGAGATCGATGCCAACTTCACCGAACAACTGCCGCTTGGCCTCAGCGACGTATGCATTGCCGGGGCCGGCAAGGAAGTCCACCGGCCCAATTGTCTCGGTGCCCACGGCCAGGGCTGCGACTGCCTGGACTCCGCCGAGCAAGTAGATTTCGTCTGCTCCAGCCAAGTGCATGGCCGCAATCGAGGCGTCGGGGATTACTCCGCCAGCCGCTGGCGTAGCGGCGGCCACCCTGCGGACGCCGGCAACCTTTGCAGTCACGATGGTCATATGGGCTGAGGCCAGAAGCGGGTAACGACCACCGGGAACGTAGGCACCTACGGCGTCGATCGGGATGTTCTTCTGGCCGAGAATGATGCCGGGTTCGACCTCGGCTTCGAACTCTGTCAGCGACTTGAGCTGCAGCCGGGCGAACCTTTCGACGTTGCGCTGGACAGTCTTGATGTCTTCAACCGTCTGCTCCGGGAGCCGGTCGATAGCCGCATCAATCTCTTCCTGGGAGAGGAGAAACGATGTGGGAGACCACTTGTCAAACTTCTCGGAGTAGGACCGAACGGCTTCGTCGCCGCGTTCGCGAATGTCCGAGATGACGGTTTCGACCGTTTGCCTCACGCCCGAAGACGAGGTGGGGTCCGAGATGGTGACGTCAGCATTCTTGAGGGAAGTGCGCAATGGTTTTCTCTTTCGTTGCTGGAGCCAGAGCGCAAGTAGTGCGTGTGCTCCTCGTTACTTGGAAATCACTCAAGCATAGTATTAAGCTTTAATAAACAGCAGAGTTGGAAGCATTTCCTTATCCTTCGAGATCCAACCGTAGCATATTGCTAAAGTAAATGCTAGCCTTTCTCCATAATTCAGAAGGTTTACTTATGAATGCACGGCGCGTCCGCACCAGGCCTGGATGTTCAGTCCTGAACTTGTGACGCCCCAGTAACAGCCAGTCTCGGAGTTAGGTGATGGATCATGGATCAGGAACAGCGAACGCGCGTAGAGACAGACCTGTTGGGTGTCCGTGAGGTCCCGGCTGAGGCCTATTGGGGAATCCACACGCTCAGGGCAATGGAGAACTTCCGGCTGGGCGGGGAAACGGTGGGTAGCGCGCCCGGGCTCGTCAGCGCAATCGCAGCGGTCAAGGAATCGGCGGCAAGAGCCAATATGGAACTCGGATTGCTGGACCCGAACTTAGGCGCCGCCATCGTTGCCGCTTGCCAGGACTTGCGATCGGGAAAGTTCGACGACCAGTTTCCGATTCCTTTGATCCAGGGAGGCGCTGGAACCTCAACAAACATGAACGCCAACGAGGTCATCGCCAATCGCGCGCTGGACCACCTCAATGAACCAAGAGGCTCGTACGGTCTCGTCAGTCCCAACGAACACGTCAATATGGGCCAGTCGACGAACGACGTCTATCCAACCGCCTTGAAACTTGCCACTATCCACGGCTGCCATGCCCTCGTCGGCGCACTCGAAAAGTTTCAGACCGCGTGTGAACGAAAGGCGCGGGAGTTTGACCACATTCTGAAGATGGGGCGAACCCAATTGCAGGACGCGGTACCCATGACATTGGGCCAGGAATTCAGAAGCTATGCCGTCACCATCAGGGAGGACGTGGCGCGGCTGACTGAGGCCGTGGTGCATCTGCACGAAATCAACCTCGGGGCGACGGCGATCGGTACCGGATTGAACGCGCATCCCCGCTACGCGTCGATAGTTAGAGAGAAGCTTGAGGCAGTCACGGGATTGCCCGTGACAATCAGCCCCGACCTGGTAGAAGCCACTCAGGACTGCGGCGTCTTCGTTCTGGTTGGCGCCGCAGTGAAAAGGGCAGCCGTCAAGTTGTCCAAGATCAGCAACGACCTTCGCCTCCTGTCTTCCGGACCTCGCGCCGGGTTCGGCGAGATCAACCTTCCTGCCCGACAAGCCGGTTCCAGCATCATGCCCGGGAAAGTGAACCCGGTCATCCCTGAACTGGTGAACCAGGTCGCATTTGAGATCATGGGCGCCGACGTAACAATATCCCTCGCTGCGGAAGCAGGACAGCTGCAACTGAACGCCTTCGAGCCGATCATAGCCTCGAGCCTGTTTCGAAGCATTAACCACTCCGGATAGCGGCAAACACGCTCGCGGACGCTTGCATCGACGGAATCACTGCCAACGAACAAACACTCCACGACCATGTCGCTCGGAGTGTCGGCGTCGTCACGGCTCTGAGCCCCTATTTGGGGTACCACATGTCCGGCGAGATTGCCGCGGAAGCACTGCGCACCGGCAAGGCCGTTGTTGATCTTGTGTTGGACAGGGCACTCCTCGACCCGGAGCTCCTGGGCCGGCTGCTTCACCCACAGGCAATCGCCGGCGGTGGCATCTTCCCGGGAGAGCAGTAGAGCATCATCTACCCGTGAGCTATAGGATTGACTTATGACCTTGGCCCAACTTGAAGCATTTGTGGCAGCAGCCAGCGGACAGACTTTCACGGCTGCCGCTGCCGAATTGGGCATGAGCCAGCCGGCAGTGTCGGACCTCATCCGCCGGCTGGAAACAGAGTTTGGCGTGCCACTGTTCAACCGCAGTGGCCGGGCTCTCGTACTCACGGCGGCCGGTGAGCAGCTGTTGCCCTACGCGGAGCAGACCATTTTCTCCGCCAAGCAGGGCACCGAAGCAGTAAACGCCCTACTTTCCCTGGGCGGTGGTACCGCAACGTTCGGGCTCCTGCGAAATGCAGAGTTCTACATCCGTCAGGATCTGGCCAAGCGCTTTCGCGAGAAACACCCGAATGTGCGTATCCGCCTCGTGGGTCAGAATAGCGCCGAAACAGTCAGCGATGTCGTTTCGGGACATCTTGAAGCGGGCCTGGTCACTTTGCCGATTGATGACGATCGCCTCGACGTACTTCCCCTGGCCCGGGATGAGGTGGTCTACGTCAGTGCCGTTCCGGAGCGGGTCCAGACACCCCCGGATATCGCCGCGATCTGCAGCGCTCCCCTGATCCTCTACGACGCTCACTACGCTCAGACAGATCCCGCCCGAAAGCAACTCTCTTCCCGGGCTCGACTGCGTGGTTTGTCCCTTAATGCTGGCATTGAAGTCGAGTATCTGTCAGCTGCGCTGTCGCTGGCTGCGGACGGATTCGGCGACACGATAGCCTGCAGGGCTTCGCTTGAGTCCGAGGTCTTCCCGCGTGGGCTTCAGGCTGTCTCCTTGGCTGAGCCAATGTTTGACACTCTGGCCCTCATCAAGAGACGCGGGCAGCTTCTCTCTCCGCCGACCAAGGAGATGGCCCGTTTGGCACATTCAGCGCTTATTGACCACCAGACCTCCGACCATGGCACGGCCGAAATACTCGATGGCGCGCGCGACATTGAAGCGTTTCTGACCGAAAGTCACTGACGACAAAAGTCCGTCGAGTCCAGGTCCGTACTTCTCCGCCGCCGATATCGTCACTTTCAGAAATAGGAGTGGCCGGCATCTACTCGATGCCGGCCACTCCTATTGAGACAAGCCAAGTCCTGCAGGAACATAGGGTGGTCCTGGTACGCCCAGCCGACCTCCGCGCGAAATGCGGGGAACCCTTACTGGCCCGCCAATGATCCCGCGACACCTCCGACGCTGAAGAACTTGTTCAGTGTCGCGAAGATGATCGTGGGTGGGAGCAGCATGATGACGGCAACCGCCATAACGGATCCCCAGTCGGTCGAGTGCTGCTGAAAGAAGGTCTGGACGCCGATCGGGAGCGTGAAGGTTCCTGCTGAGCGTAGGAAGATCGATGCGACAAGGTAGTCGTTCCAGGCCATCAGGAAGGTGAAGATGGCTGTCGAGAGGACACCTGGCAGCGAGTTCCGGAGCACGATGTGAAGGAATCCTTTGAACACCGATGCTCCATCGATCCATGCAGCCTCTTCGAGGCTCCCGGGGATCCCGTCCATATAGGAGGCCATCATCCACGTCGCGACGGACATGGAACTCGCGACATACAGAATGGTGATCCCGACGAGATTGTCAGCCAGCCCGATGTGGGAGAAGAGGATGAACAACGGAATCACGGACGTGATCACAGGCAGGGCCTGTACGACGAAGAGCAGGAGGGAATAGCCTCCGACGAGCCGGCCCCTCCCTCGCGATAGAACATAGCCGGCCGGCGCCGCGACTGCTACCGACACCACGACAGTCGCCAATGCAACCTGGAGACTGTTGACCAGCCAGGCGACCGTGCCGCTGCTGCTCAGCACGTTGGCGAAGTTTTCCAGGGTTAGGGAGCCCGTCCCATTGTTCGCCCGGAGGGAGAGGCCAACGGTTCCCGCAATGGGGATGAGGGCGAATGCTGCTAGTGCGACAAGGATCGCAAAGCGCAGCCATTGCCCGCGACTTCCTGCTTCGATGGACCGCCGTGGTGTTGCGATCTTGGTTCTGAGTGTTGCAGTGGTCATTGTGAGGTCGACTTTCGGATCTGTCGGAAGAGCAGCACGGCCACAATGGCCAATGCAAGGGTCATGAGGAAGGCGATGGCAACGCCCGGGCCTGTCTGGAAGTTCTGGAATACGGTCTTGTAGGCCAGGACAACCAGGGTGTTCGTCGCGCCGACCGGGCCACCATGGGTGAGGAGATACACGGTCGGGAAGTCGTTGACGCAGAAGATCGCCATCAAGACCCAGGAGATGTACGTGGGCTTCGCGATGATAGGCAGTGTCATGTAACGGAACTGTTGCCAGGCGCCGGCGCCGTCGATCTTGGCGGCCTCGTAAATACTTTCATCTACGGAGCTCAGAGCCGCGCTCATCATGAGCATCATGAACGGAAAGTTGACCCAGATCTCGAACAGACAGACCGTGATCTGGGCGCCAAGCGGATCGGAGAGGAAGATGGCGTCCCCGAAGCCCAGCGCGTGGAAGATCGTCGGGACAGGGCTGGAACTCGTTCCTATGAGCCAGTTCCAGGACATGGCCGAGACGACAATCGGCACAACCCACGGAAGCAGGAGAATTGTCTTGAGGAGCCCTTTGGCTGGAATCCGGGTACGGAGCAGGAGTGCGATTGCGATCCCGATGATCCAGCTTCCGAAAACGCCCGCGACCGCGAAGACAGCGGTAAATCCCGCTGCTCGCCAGAAGGCAGGATCGGCCAGGACTTTTGCGAAGTTGTCAACCCCGACAAACTCCCCTGGTGAGATCAGGCTCCCGTTATGCAGGGCCTGAAAGGCAGCGTAGGCGATCGGGTACGCGTTCGTGAGGATGAGTATGACGACTGACGGCAAGATCAGGAAGAGCTTGGTTGCAGGCGCGCGGCCGGGAGTGCTCCTTCGGCGGCGGTTCAGCGGTTCGTGGGTCGGCGTCCTCACCGTCAAAGGTAGTTCAGTGCGGCGAACGGAGGTGCTCATGGTGTGTGACGGCTTTCGCTATTGCTTCGCTAGGAGATGGCGGCCTTGATGTCGCTCTCAAGCTTGGTCAGGATGGTCTTGGACGGGGTTTTTCCGGCGAGGACGGTCTGGCAGAAGTCCGTCATGGCCTGGCCGCCGTCAATGGTTGCGAGCTTGGCGGTAAGGGCGCTCGATTGAGCCGCGGTCGTCTTGCAAATCGGCTGCCATTTCTCGACGACGGCCGTGTTCTGTGCGTTTGCTTTGAATTCTGGGATCTCGGTGATGGACTTCAGGGCGGGCAGTCCCTGCATGACGCCTTTCTGCCAGAGGGTCTTCATGTTCTTGATGTAGTACGAGGTGAAGGCTTCAGACCCGGCCTGGGATGGTGTGTTCTTGTACATCATGATGTTGTTCACGTAGTACAGTCCCCCGACCTCGCCGCGGTGGGACTTGAGGGGGTCCGTAACGAGGACGTCCTTCTCGTCGCCGACGACGTTGTTGAATGCCGGGCTTTGGAACCCGAGGGCTACCTTTTTATTCGTCCAGAGAGTGGTGAGATCGTCGTCCTTCATGCTCACGGAGCCTGGATCGACGAGACCTTGCTTGACCAGCTCGGTGAGGAAATCAACTGCCTCCGCATTGCGGTCATTGACGATGTCGAGGTCGCCATTGGAGTTGAAGAGGCCACCGCCGTTGTTGATCATCAGGCTCAGCACTGCCATGGGTCCGTAGTTACCGCTGCCGCCGCTGATGCCGAAACCGACATAACCTTTGGCAGAAGCCTTCTTTGCCACGTCCAGCACGTCATCCCAGGACTGCGGCGGCGTTGCTCCGATCTGGTCCAGGATCGACTTGCGATACCACAAGACTTGGACGTCGAGGTTCCACGGGATTCCGACGTAACCGTCGGAGGTCTTCATGGCATCAAGTGTGTGTGGGAGAAAGTCGTCGTAGGTGCCGTCCTTCTTAAAGGAATCGATGAGGTTGTCGGCGTAGGCGATGGCACCCTGCTTCGCGAACTGGAAGGCCTGGAATCCACCGCCCGTTGAGACGGCAGGGCCTGTGTTGGAAGCGATTGCGGAGGAAAACGTCTGGTTGAATCCATCCCAGTTGACCTGCTGATAGGACGCTCCAGGCAACCCATCGCCAGGCTTGTAGGCCTGGGTTAGACCTTGGGCCGCGCCCAAGTAGTCCTGATTGCCCCACGGCATATCCCAGAACTTGATAGTGCCACCGCCACCCGCCGAAGCGTTTCCGGCACCGCCGGCGGCGCACGCGCTGATGGAAGCGGTGAGGCTAACAGCCCCCGTGAGGGCGAGGAAACCGCGACGAGACATGGCGGTGGGGGGGAGTATATTCTTCATGGCTTCTTCCTTTTTGCTGGTTGAGGCGGGGCGGGATTGGTCATCTTTGTCCTTGGTTTTCCCGCCTCGCGTGGACATCTGGGTCCGGCTTCGACGACCGCCGGATGCGCGGATCCGGCGGCCGGATCAGGGACCGATCTCTGTTAGGTGCGCACTTTTGAGATCAGCTCGCTGAGGTAGCTGTAGCTCTTTACCGCTGCATCGAGCGAACCGCACTCGACTGAGAGGACCACATCGTGGTCAGCATCCGCGAGGGTGCGGACGATCCGTTCCCAGTCGATGACCCCTTCCCCGCAGGCGCAGCCAAGCATCCCGCGGACCTTGCCGCGGTATCTCTTGGCATCCTCGACTGAGATGTCTTTGGCGTGCATGTGCGTGACGTTTGACACGATGTCTTCCAGCCAAGCATGGGGATCATTTTCACTCAGGTAGCTGTTCCCGGTATCCAGATTGATCGTCAGGACTGGCGAGTCGATCAGCTTCATCAGGCGGTCCAACCCGGCCGGTGTGGCCGTGTAAGGACCATGGGTTTCGATCGCAATTGCGATCCCGCGAGGTTCGGCGACGAGGGCTGCCTCCTGCAGGGTGTACTTCATCAATGTGAAGTTCTCCTCCTCTGTGGTCCACGTCGGCAAGGGCCCGTCGTCGACCATGATCATCGGCGCCCCGCACTCCGCTGCGTACCGGATGGACTGTTTGAGGTAGTCCACGGCGATGTCGGGTTTGGCCAGGGGGGCATGACTTGAGAGCGATGAAATCTGAAGGCCCCGGCTCTCAGCTGCTTGCTTGAGTTTGAGCGGGTCGTCCAGCATCGAGCGGCTGTGGAAATAGCCGGCCTCGCTGAGCAACTCCCGGCCCCAGTGGACCATCGGTTCGACATAGCGGTAGCCAATTTCTGCTGCACGGTCCATCGCCCAGTCAAATGAGCCGTTTTCGTATCGTGCAAATTCGAGGTTGAGTCCGAGCTTGATGTCACCCATGATGTTTCTCCTGGTTAGAACCCGCGCTGAGCGACGTATTCATCACGGGTGTCACCGTGGTAAGCCGGAACGGTGATGTCCCACCAACCGGTCGGATGCATCTCAGTCCACGGCAGCTCGGTGGCGCTCATGGCCTCAATGACGACCGGACCGTCGGTGGCGAAGGCACGTTCTATCGCCGGCGCGAGCTTTGCGGGGTCTTCGATCCGCTCGGCGGTGCAGCCCAGGGAACGTGCGAACTCGGCAATGTTGGCAAAGTAGGGCTTCCCGTCAGGAGTGCTCCAATTCGTGACCAAGCGGCGCTCAGCGCCGAACAGGCTGATCTGAAGATCCTTGATGGCTTCCCAGCCACCGTTGTTCAGAACGACGACGACCAACGGTGTGCCGAGCATCACCGCGGTGGACAGCTCGGTGCCTGTCTGGAGGAAGCTGCCGTCCCCGACCATCGCCAGGACCGGTGTCCCGGGAACTGCGATTTGCGCGCCGATGGCAGCCGGGAGGCCGAAGCCGATTCCTGACATGCCGCCGGCCACGATGTTCGTCTTAGGCCCGTAGATGGGGAATTCATTGAATGCCTGGTTGGCCGGATTGCTGGAGTCGGTAACCAGAATGCCGTCCCGGGGCAGTGCCTTGCGGATTTCGACCATTGCCCGTGAATTGGTCATGGGGAGGTAGTCGGTTTCACGCATCGGCCGCAGGTGTTCTTCCCACTTGGCCTTGAGGTCCTGGAGCTCGGCGAAGTACTCGGTGCCGTGGTAGTCGTGTCCGTCGCCCAGTCCATCTCGGATGGCGGCCAGGGAAGTCTTGGCGTCGCCAACGATTCCGACCTCAACCGGGTAGTTCCGGCCGATTTCGAATCCGTCAATGTCAATCTGGACGAGCTTGGTGATGGACGGAATGTTAAAGGTGACGCCTTCCTTGTAGGAGGACGTGATGCGGTCACTGAAACGGCAACCGACGGCGAGAATTACATCGGCCGTGCGGGTGACACCGTTTCCCGGGATGGAGCCCATGTCGCCGCATGGCCAAGCGTAAAGTTCGTGATCCGCAGGGAAGGAGCCTTTGCCCATGAATGAGTGGGTGACCGGAGCGCCGAGTCGTTCAGCGATGGCACGAAGTTCCTCGCTTGCCGCGGCAGCAATGACACCGCCACCGGCGAGGATGACGGGCCGTTTGGCAGACTTGAGGACTGCCACGGCGGCGGCGATTGCCGTGGCGTCACCGGTTGCGCGGGTCTGGGCGCGGCGGGAACCTGGTATGCGCTTGTAGTCGCCGTATTCGGCCTGCAGGTCCTGCGGGACGTCCACCAGCACGGGACCGCGCCGCCCTTCGTACATCGTGTTGAAGGCTTGGTCCATGACCATCGGGATCTGCTCAAGGCGGCTGGGCTGCCACCAACGCTTGACGACCGGCTCGGCCATGCGCGGGAAATTGTTCCCGTGCGGCCTGTCGATTTCCTGAAGGACTCCGCGGTTTTCCATGTAGGTGTGGACGGCGCCGGTGATCAGGATGAAGGGCTGCGAGTCCGCGAAGGCGGTGACCAGGCCGGTCAAGGTGTTCGTTGCCCCGGGTCCGATCGAGGTGCAGACTGCGGCGATCTTGCCAGAAGCGCGGTAGTACCCGTCAGCCATGTGGGCGGCGCCTTGTTCGTGCATGGCGGGGATCACTTCGATCTCGTCTGCACGGTCAACGAAGGCGTCCAAAAGTGCCGTGTTGCCGTGTCCGGGGACGGCGAAGACACGCTCGACGCCTTCTCGGATGAGGCAGTCGACAATCATCTGTCCACCGGTCAGCTGCTGATCAGTCATTTGTTCTTACTTCCTGTAAATACGGGGGTTAGCGGTAGGAGTTCGGGGTCGCGCGTCTCGGAGTGGCGCAGGGCTGCGCCGGGCACGATATGTTCCGCGACACGGAAGGCATTTGCGGCAATGGTCAATGCCGGGTTCATCACTGGAAGCGAGGGAAAGAAGGACGAGTCGACGACGAAGAGGTTCTTGACATCATGGGTCCGGCAGTTGGGGTCGAGCACGGACGACCGCGGGTCATCGCCGGCCCGGATCGTTCCGGCCTGGTGGGAGTTCACTGCAATACCAGTGGTTTCACTGAAGGTCAGTGGATAGCCCATCTTATGGAGAATGCGTTTCATCTCCTTGACGAGGTGTTGGTGTGCCCGAACGTTGTTGCGCTTCCAACTGATCTGGATGGCTTCGTCGTTCCTTAGGGTCACCCTGTTTTCCGGATCCGGAAGATCTTCTGTGAAGAGCCACCAATCCATGCTGTGGCCGGCCGCAATTTCAAGGGCCCATTTTGGAATGAGCGGCTTCTGACCGACCAGCATGGCGCCCTGGAGCTTGCCGATCAATTGGACGTGACCGAGCGGGTACGGAAAATCCGCGTTGCCCTTCAGGTAATAGTCATTGAAGTAGAGCGTCTTTTGGAACTCAACTTTGTTCCTCCTGGGGTGCAAGGCGATCATGATGCTGTTGTTGTGCACCATGTAGTTCCTGCCGACCATTCCCGAAGAGTTGGCGAGGCCGGTGGAGTGTTTGTCCGTGGCGGACCGGAGCAACAGCGCCGCGGAGTTGACGGCGCCGCAAGAAACGACGACCTTTCCGGCCTCGACGACGACGGTCTTTCCGTTGTGGACGATCTGTACGCCCGTGGCGGTCTGGCCGGATTCGTCGGTGAGCACCTTCTCGGCATACGCCTCGGTCAGCAGTTCCACGTTGCCCGTTTGAAGAGCCGGTCGTACACACGCGACGTCGGCATCCATTTTGGCGAGGACGCGACATGGGAAACCGTCGCAAGTGCGGCAGCGGATGCAGGCCCCGCCCTGGCGCCAGTCGATTCCCAACGGGATACTGGACGGAGTCAGTCCCTGTTTGCTCAGCCCATCCGCAACTGCCTGCACCTCAGGTTCGTGCCCGATCGCAGGGTAAGGAAAGGGCTCGTCGCGTGGCAACGTGGGGTCATCGTGTTGGTCTCCATGGACCTTGTACACCCTCTCTGCCCGGGAGTAGTAGGGTGCGAGGTCGTCATACGTGAACGGCCAAGCCGGTGAAGTACCGTCCTCGTGTTCGCTCGCGACAAAATCCTCGCGTCGAAACCTCACCAAGGATGACCCGTAAAATTTCGTGTTGCCACCGACGTAGTAGTACGTGCCAGGGCTGAAAGCTTCTCCCGCGTCGGAGTACCACTTTTCAGCATTTTTATACCGGCCGTGCTCAAACACGGCGTCCGGGTCCCAGTTCTGCTTCTCCTGCGGAACGAACCCTCCGCGCTCGATGAGCAATACGCTGACACCAGCGTCCTTCAATGCGTAGGCCAGCGTACCGCCGCCCATGCCGCTTCCGACGATTACGACGTCGTAGCTGGACTTTGCAGGGCCATCGATCTGCAAAGAAGTCTCAACAGTCATTTTGGAATTTACCTCTCGGTTCTGGCCATTGCTAGGCCGGGTGCGTGAGTCTGGACCTGCCAGCGGACTACGAAGTTATGGAGTAGGTCACCACTGAGAGTCACATCACCTATAAGTAAGAGTACACGGATTGTGTATTTACTCAAGCATGAAGTTTGGTTAGAGTCTCCCGGTAGGCGATTTTCTGCAAGTTGGGACGCTCCTCACGTGGCCCTGCTCACATTCTGTTCCATTAGTGTACGATCGTACGCATTAGAAATCTAGTGCACGATCGTACACATAGGAAACAATGTACGAGCGTACACATTGGGAGGGTGCAGAGTTGATGGATATACAGGATCCGCCGGACCGTTTTCCCGCTGATGTAGAGCGGTCCGCCCGTTCGGATGCCACCTTCCGAATCCGACGTTTTGATCCGGATCGTCGGAATCGGATTATTGACGCAGTGCTCGCGGTCATTGCCGACAGCGGTGTCGCCGGCACTAGTTTCCGGAAGATCGCTACCCGGGCTGATGTTCCCTTGGGCTCAATGACCTACCACTTCAGCGGCATGCACGAGCTCTTGGAAACAGGGTTCGAGCGCTTTGTAAGCCAGTCCCTCGCCCGGCTCGAGGACCGGCTACAACCAGCACGAGATCATCATGACGCAGGCAAAGTCATCTTGGCCATGATTCAAGAAGATGCCACCGCTGATCCTCCGCGATACATGGCCCTGTCTCGCGAATTTCAGGCTTTGGTCATTCGTGAGCCTGCCTTGCGCAACATCGCGAATAAGTGGGTAGAAGGTAGCGCCAAAATCCTGAAACGGTACTTCGACCCAATAACGGCGGAGATTCTGGAGATTCTCATGGACGGCCTGACTCTTCGTGGGGGCGTTGCCCCAAATGACGGAGAACCGCTTGCAGCCGACCCGGTAGCAAGAGTCATCGCTGGCTCGTGGTCCTTGGACCCATCGCGTAATCCCTAGGTGCGCGGTGGCCGCAGCTTGGCTTGCCTTTCAACGCCGCGTCGCCGACTAGCCGCCAGAAGTGCGCAATCGACGGGCAGGCATGGACACTGCCGGATGAAGCTCGTCGGAAAAGGTGATCGAAGCGTCAACCGGCGAAGGCGCTACCGGATGCAACGGCGCTTCCCTGAGTAGCTTGTCGACGGCGTTCGACACCAACTCGCGGTCGTCGTCGCGCGGTTCAAAGGCTCGATGGATTGAAAGTCCTTCGACGAGCGCGTCCAGTTGTCGAGCCACATCCGGGTCGAAGTACCTTTCAAAGGCACGGCGGCTGCGCATCATCCAATCGTGAGTGAGGTGCCGGAACTTCGCTTGACGGGCCGCCAGCGTGTAGAGCTCCAACGTCAGAACGAGAGCGTCCCGATCGCCATAGGTATCCTGCATGATCATCTCGACGACGGCCTCCTTGACCGCATCAATCGTCGAAGCCTCGTTCATTCGCCGCTCGAAGCGGTCGCTGATACGGGTGGCAAAACGCGTGAAAGCTTCGTGCAGAAGTTCGTCCATTCCCGCGAAATGATAGGTCATGGACCCCAACGGGACATCTGCAAGGGCAGCCACTTTCCGATGTGAAGTGCCAGCCACGCCCTCGGCAGCAATCAGGTCCAATGTCGCTTCAATGATTCGGTCACGCCGATCCGGATCAACCCGCCGTTTAGCCATTTTCCTTAGCTTTCAATGGACTTGATGACTTTAGCCGGTATCCCCACGGCTACGACATTGGGAGGCAGGTCGCGGCTGACGACTGCCCCGGCACCCACGACGGTGTTTTTGCCGATCGTTACGCCGGGAAGGACGATGACTCCCCCGCCGAGCCACACGTTGTCTTCGATGACAATCGGCTTAGCCGATTCCAGCTTGTCCCTTCGGGGTTGAGCCGCCACGGGGTGGGTCGGCGTCAGTAGTTGGACGTTCGGGCCGATTTGGCAATGGCTTCCAATTGAAATCGTGGCCACGTCAAGAGCAGTGAGGTTGAAGTTAATAAACGTGCCCTCACCGATGCTGATGTTGGATCCGTAGTCGACGAATATTGGTGGCCTTATATGGGCACCTTCGGCCAGGCATCCGATGAGCTCATGTATGAGCGGCTGAGCCGCATCAATGTCCTCAGCGTAGGCAGATGCATATGCCCCGGCCAGGCGGATAGCGCGCTGCTGTCGGGCGAGGATCTGTGGATCATCGGAGATGTAGAGATCGCCCGCGAGCATCCGTTCGTGGTTGCTCCGGGGGTCGTCTCGGAAATACTCGGCCGCCATGTGTACAACTGTACTAAAGAATGGCCACTCGGCGTGGCGGACGAGCTCGCGCGATGAGAAGCATGCCCTGGACTGGGACTACCGCAATGCCTCCGGCCCCCCATCAGGTTCTGTTCGCCTCGAACATCTGGCTGAGCGCCTCGCGAGATGCAAACAGGTGGCCCCGGAGCCCGGCTTGCTGGGCAGCTCGGATATTTTCCTCTCTGTCGTCGATAAAGAGGGCTCGGTGGGGTTCAATCCCGAGCTCGCGGACACACCATGCGAAAGTTTCCCGTTCAGGCTTCGCATATCCGATCTGATAAGACAGTCCTCGGACTTCGAACAGGTCGAGCCACCGGTGCCTTCGCAGAAAGTATTCCCCGATCTCCCGCGGAATGTTGGAGAGCAACGCGAGACGTCGGGTCCTGGACAGGTCCTCCAACAGGGCGATCATCTGATCATCGACGACGGACCAGCTGGCGATGTCGTGGTCTATGAGTTGCCCAATCCGGTTCGGATCGAAACTCGCAGCCAATTGGCCAGAAACGGCGGTCCAGTACTGGGTGCCGGTGACCTCTCCGCGATCATACGGCGGACGTTGGTTCCAGTACGCCGCCCAAAAGTCTTCCTCCGGGACCCCTCCGGTGGCCAATAGTGCGTCCCTACCTTCTTGACTTTGATCTTTGGCGATCACACCGAAGAGATCGAAGATCAGTACATCGCTTGAATCCTGTACGGCCATAGCCTTTGCTTGCCTTTCAACTGGGAATCGATGGTTCGGTTGAGCAGGAGACATCTGATGCGGGCGGTTCACCCAAGAATGCGCTCACGTGACGGCCTGCCGGGCAGCGGGCTGAATGCCCCGGCAAGGGCACATCAATCAGGCGCCTTGCTCGCCAAATACATACTTTGTTTCAAAGAGTAGACCGTACGAGTTTCAAATGAAAGTCAGCTATGATCGTTCACTCCTCACTTTGACTCGGCGTCCAGCCTCGGACGGTTCGCGCGCACTCCTGACAGCAGGGTTTGTGGACGATCGTACGCATCCAGAGGATTCATCGAGTAGCATCCATCTTTTGCTTGCCAACTATCAAAAGTTTCCCTTAGTCTTGAGTTGATCTTCATAAGTAAGTCTTTTGTACTTTCGGGGCCGTCCGTCTTCCAACGTCCCGTCAGAAGACCAGGCGTCAGCAGCATGGCCTACGCCCCTCCAAATCAAAGGAATCCGTCGCAATGAACTTTTCTGTCCAGCTTTACAACGTGCGCAGCGCTGTCGAAGACGACCTTCCCGGCACCATCCGGCGCCTTGCGCAGATCGGCTATGACCAGATTGAGCCCTATGACTTTATTGCCCGCGCTGATGAGCTCGCCCGTGCCTTCGCCGACAACGGCATTTCTGCTCCAACGGGGCATGCGCCGCTGTTGAGCCAGGACCAGGATGAGATCTTCGCCGCCGCGAAGGAACTGGGCATCTCCACGGTCATCGATCCGTACCTGCCTGCCGAGCACT
>NZ_JARVRF010000078.1 GCF_030209835.1 Arthrobacter sp. efr-133-R2A-120
ACACCCCGGAGGTGCCCCCTGCCGCGGCCGCCCATGCTTGCCCGGCCTTGCGGAGAATGTAGGAAGGGCCCGCGGTGGTGGCTTTGGCGGCCCGCTCGGCCGCGGCCAGTGCTGCGTCGGCTCCCTTCACCATGCCGCGGCCGTGGTCGCCATCGCCGGCGACCGCGTCGATGCGTCCAAGTTCGCTCTCGTTGGCATGCATCGTCGAGGCCAACACGCGCAACCCGTCCAGGACCAGCCGGGCCGCCGGGAGGGCCGCCTGGCTCGGGAACGGGATGGCGTCGAGTTCCTCTGCCTCGTCAATGTGTCGGATGGCGGGTCGCAGCCCCCGCAACGAGGATTTCCGTTTCCGGTAGGCCGGGGTGTACGTTTCTGCGCTCCACAGCCATTCAAGTTCTTTGTCCAGCCACATGAGAGTCAGGGAGATGCCACCCATGTCGAGACTGGTCACGAGCTCCCCGACTTCGGGTTCGACGATTTCGAGGCCTGCTTCCCGGAGCAGTGGAGCGACCGAGTTCCAAACTAGGAACAGCTCTTCGTACTTAGTGGTGCCCAATCCGTTGAGAATGACGGCCACTCGCTTCGAAGCACGCGCCGGTGCGTTGTCGAGCAGATCGCTGACGAGGAGCTTAGCCAGCTCGTCTGCGGTTCCAAGGACTTCGTCGCGGATCCCCGGTTCGCCGTGGATGCCGAGACCGACGCCCATGTGGTTTTCCCGGACGCTGAAGAGCGGGGCGTCGGCGCCGGGCATGGTGCAGCCGGAGAAGGCGACGCCGAAGCTGCGGGTGGCGGCGTTGGCTGCCCGCCCGATCCGTTCGACCTCGTCCAGATCCAGGCCCGCGGCGGCTGCGGCACCAAGTGCTTTGAAAACTGTGAAGTCGCCTGCGATGCCGCGGCGTTCGGATTCGATAGGGGATGAGGCGATGTCGTCTGTGACCACGACGATTCGAGTGTCAATGCCTTCCTTGCGGAGGCGTTCGGCAGCGATGCCGAAGTTCATGTTGTCGCCTGCGTAGTTTCCAAAGGTCAGGATGACGCCTTTGCCCTGGTCGGCGGCTTTGGCCACCGAGTAGACATGGGCGGCGCTGGGCGAGGTGAAGATGTTTCCGACGACGGCGCCGGTGGCGAAGCCGGGACCCACGATCCCACAAAACGCAGGGTAGTGTCCGGAGCCGCCTCCGACGACGACTGCGACCTGCGGGGTTTCGGATCTGTGGGCGACGGCTCCGCCCGGGACGCCGCGGAGGCGGTCGGAGTAGAGGTCGAGGAATCCGCTGAACTGGTCTTCAGCGAACTCGGCGGGGTCATTGAACAAGACGGTCATTGTGGTGCTCCGGTCGGGAATACGGGGTGGGAGGTCGAGCATGCTGCCGGGACGTTTGTGGCCCGGCAGCCGATGGACGGCTACTTCTGCTGGCCCGGAAGGCCTTCGTAGGCGATGCTGCCGCTCTTGAGGTTGTCGTCGATGAGCGCGGGGAGGTTTTTCAAGAAGGCATCCTTGTCCGTCACGACGTTCTTGGCGGCATCCTTGACGTTGGCTGCGGTAATGGCAGGCATCGTGTAGACGGGCTTCTTGTTGACGCTCTCGCCGCGCACGATCTTCGCGGCGACCGCGAGGCCGGCGGCAAGCTCCACCGTGCCGTGCTGCAGGGAGGTGCCGATCATGTCACCGGACTGCACCGCCTTGAGACCGTCCTCGATGCCGTCGATGCCTACCACGGGGACATTGGAGATTCCTGCTTCCCTTAGTGCCTGGATCGAGCCAAGCGCCATGTCGTCGTTCTGCGAGATGACACCGTTGATGTCACCGCGGAAAGCGGACACCCAGTTGCTCATCTTGTTCACGGCTTGGTCGCGCTTCCAGTTGGCGGTGTCCTTGGCGAGGATCTTGATGCCGGGGTTCTTGTCGAGAACGTTCTGGATGCCCTTGCCCCGGCCGATCTGTGGTGATGAACCGAGCGGCCCCTCAAGCACCACGACGTTGCCCTTGCCTCCGAGCTTGTTGACCATCATGGTGGCTTCTTGCTCTCCTGCAGCGACGTCGTCGGGCTGGACGCTGGCGGTCAGGTCTGCCCCGGAAAGGGCGGTGTTGACGTCGAGGACGGGAATGCCGGCGGCTTTCGCTGCGGCTACCTGGGGTTGGAGAGAGTCGGCCTGCACGGGAACGATGATGATTGCGTTCACCTTGTTGTTGACGTACTGCTGCATCTGGTTGGCTTGGGTAGAGACGTCTCCACCTGCCGAGTTCCACTGCAGGTTGATGTGGTTGGCCTTGGCGTAGGCCTCCATGCCCTCCTTGCCTTGGGTGATGAACGAGGACATGTCGTAGACCGTCACTCCGATGGTGATGTTGTCATTGCCGGCGCTTGGGTCGCCCGCGCCGCAGGCGGTCAGGCCAAGGGCGGCGACGGCGGCAATCGCCGTGCTTGTGAGCAGCTTCTTCGTTGAGGTTGCTTTCTTCATGATCTTCCTTTTCGGGTTCTTTCGGAGGGGTTGGTCTTGTGGTGCTGTGGGTTAGCGTCGGCCGCGGCGGGCGGCCCAGACGTCGACGCCGACGGCGGCGACGATGATGACGCCCTTGATGACGCTCTGCCAGTACGCGGGTACAAGGAGGAGGTCGAGTCCGTTGTTGATGGTCTGGATCAGAAGGAGGCCGATGGCGGTGCCCCACACGGTGCCCCTGCCGCCCATGAGGCTCGCGCCTCCGATGACTACCGCTGCGATGGCGTCCAGTTCATAGCCTTGTCCGAGGTTGGGCGCGCCGGTGATGACGCGGGAGGCGAGCATGAGGCCGGAGAGTCCGGCGAGCAATCCGCTGATCGCGTAGACGCTGAAGAGGATGCGGCGCGAGCGGACGCCCGCGATTTCGGCGGCGAGCCTGTTCCCGCCGATCGCATAGACGCGGAGGCCGTAGTTCGTGCGCTTCATGATGAAGGCAAGGCTGAGGATGGCGACGATCATGAGGATGACGGGGAGCGTCAGGCCTAGGATCTGGGTGTTGGCAAAGGAGCCGAAGGTCGCCGGAAGGCCGTTGATGGGTGCGCCATCGCCGATGACGTAGGCGAAGCCGGATGCCAGGGTCAGCATCCCGAGGGTCGTGATGAAGGGCGGAACCCCGAACTGGCTGACGATGAACCCGTTGATGCTGCCGGCGAGGAGTCCAGCGACCACTGCCGCCATGAGGGGCAGGAGCAGGTTATCTCCGGCGTTCTTGGCGGTCCAGGCCGCGGCCATGGCACTGGCCGCCATGACGCTTCCGACGGAAAGGTCGATTCCACCGGTGAGGATCACGAGCGTTTGTCCCAGCGCAATGAGCGCAAAGGGCGCTGCCGCGATGAGGATGTTGGTTAGGTTGTCAGGGGTGGCGAAGCGTGCGCTGCGGTAGGCGAAGAATGCGACGATGAGCAGCATGACGACGACCATGATGTGGCGTACGAGGAAGTTACCTGCGAGTTCTTTCCAGTTGCTGGGCTGCAGGGCAGCGGGGGCGGTGGCTGTGGAGTTCATGGGGTGTTGTCTTTCAGAGGTTCTGCTTGGAGCCCGGAGGCGAGTCGGAAAATGGTGTCCTGGACGTCAGGGGAGTCGAGTTGGTTGCGGTCGAGTTCGCCGACGACGCCGGTTTCGCGCATGACGAGGGCACGATGGGAGAGGCTGAGGATTTCCGGCATGTCGCTGGAGGCCATGATGACTGCCATGCCTGCGGCGGATAGTTCGGTGATGATCCGGTAGATTTCGCTGCGGGCGCCGACGTCGACCCCGCGGGTAGGCTCGTCGAGCAGCAAAGCGTCTACTTGTCCGGTGAGCCAACGGCCGAAGACGACCTTCTGCTGGTTTCCGCCTGAGAGATTCTCCAGGTTCTGGTCAAGCCCGTTGCTCTTCAAGCGCATGGATTTCATGACCTCGGAAATCGCTGAACGCCGTTTCCTGCGGCTGAGTACGCCGAACCGGGAGAACGCGGCGATCCGCGGCAGGGTGGCGTTGTCCAGGATGCTCATGGAGAGGATGGCACCGGCGCCTTTGCGGTCTTCGGGGACAATGGCCAGGTTCCGGGCGATGGAGTCCTGTGGGGATCCTGCCTTGAGTACCGAGCCCGAAAGTGTCACTGTGCCCGAGTGGGGTTTGCGGATTCCGTAGATGCACTCGATGAGTTCGGTCCGCCCGGCACCGACGAGCCCTGCGAGGCCGAGGATTTCTCCCTTCCTGACGGTGAAGTTGATGGGCGTGGGGCCGACGGTGATGACCAGATCTTTGACCTCAAGGACAACGTCGTTGCTTGCGTCCGGGCGTTCGGGGAAGAGCTGGTCGAGCTCTCGCCCGATCATGGCGGTGACGATCCCGTCATCGGAAATGTCGGCCAACGGTGTGTCGCTGACCAAGGTGCCGTCGCGCAGGACCACGACCCGGTCGGCCATGGCACGGATTTCTTCCATCTTGTGGGTTGTGAACAGGATGGCGACGCCCTGGTCCCGGAGCGAGCGGACAATCGTTGCCAGCCGGGCAACTTCGCGTTCAGCGATGGCACTGGTGGGTTCGTCCAGCAGGAGGACCCGGGCTCCGCGGTGGGTTGCCTTGATAATTTCGATGATTTGCCGGATACCTACCGGCAAATCGCGCATCCGGGTCTTGGGATCTGTTTCCAATCCGAATTCCGTGAGGTAGCCTCTGGCTGCCTTGACCATGGCCGCGCGGTCCAAGGTTCCCAGCCGGGTCTTCACCTCCCGTCCGATGAAGAGATTCTCGTAGACCATCATTTCTGGGATCGACGCGAGTTCCTGGGGCACGATGGCGACGCCAAGCTCGTAGGCGGCCTGCGGGTTGCCGCTAACTAGGTCCTGGCCCCTGACCTGTACGGTGCCGTCGATGGGGCGGTACTGGCCGGAGGCGATTTTCATCAGCGTGGACTTGCCTGCACCGTTTTCTCCAGCAAGGGCAGTAACGGTGCCTGGTTCCAAGGAGAACGAGATTCCGCGGAGGACCGGGATGCCTCCGAATGACATGGTGATGCCCGAACACTCGAGCATGGGGACGACTTGGTTGCTGTCGTCTAAGCGGACGGTCGACACCTGTATCGAGCTCCTTTGCATTGCCGTCTCAGCGGCCACCAAGCGGTGGCGAAAAATGACTATACGCGTGCTGTGCGCATTATTTAATACTGTCCGCTCATATGAGCAAAACTAGATATTGAACTCTTCTGGCGCTCATCTGAGCGTTGGATGTAGACTCGTGCAGGAGAAGAGATTTCCAACTGCGGAGGTGCGTATGGCACAGGCGCCAGGGCCAGGCAGGCAGGTGCAGATCGCGCATATCGCGACGCAGCACTATCTGCAGAACAAGACCCGCATCGAGATAGCGAACGAAACCGGCCTCAGCCGATTCAAGGTTGCACGCCTGCTGGAGGAAGCCGTCAGTTCCGGAATCGTCCGGATCGACATTCAAAGCCCCTCCGGTGTGAGGCTTGATCTGTCAGTACAGTTGGCGGAGCGCTTCAAACTCGACCACTCCGTGGTCGTTGACGTCCCCTCTGCCGATGAGCAGGTCCTGCAGGCCCGCCTGGGCTCCACCGTCGGGGACCTGCTCAGTGAAATCTTGACCGATGACGATGTTTTGGGGCTTACGTCCGGCCGGACGCTCAGCACCATGGCCCGCTCGTTGAAGACGCTGCCGAAATGCGGGGTAGTCCAGCTTGCCGGGGTGGCCGGACCCATCCAGGAAACGGGGCTGGAAATCATGCGACGCGTGAGTAGCATTGCAGGAGTCCGCCCCTGGACCATCTATTCGCCATTGGTCATGAGCGATGCCCAAGCCGCCCTCGGTGTGCGCAGGCAGCCGGACACAGCACAAACCTTCGATCAGTTTCCCCGCGTCACCGTGGCCGTCGGAGCCGTCGGCTCCTGGCAGCCGGAGAACTCCCAAATGATCAAGAACCGTGCACTGAGCGAAGCGGACCGGACGAAGCTTCTGGAGCGGGGGGTGGTTGCAGAATTCGGGGCCACCTTGATAGCCGATTCTGGTGAAGTCATCCATGACATCGATGACCGCTGTATCGCGATCTCGGAAGCAGGATGGAGGGCAATTCCGACCGTCATCGCCGCCGCCGGAGGTCCATCGAAGACGCGGGCAATCCGTGCGCTTCTGGCCTCCGGGCTTATTCACGGGCTGGTCACAGACAGCGGCACCGCTGAAAGACTCCTCGGAGGCTAGAAATGGCGCGGCCCGTCCTCGTCGCTGGCGTCGATTCGTCAACGCAAAGCTGTAAACACATCACCGTCGATGCTGCCACCGGGGAGGTCCTTAGCTCGACGGCACTGCCGCACCCGGACGGTACCGCTGTCGACCCGCGGCGATGGTGGGACGCCCTCGACGGGGTCGGCGCCACCAGACTTCAGGGAATTGCGGCAGTCTCCGTCAGCGCTCAGCAGCACTCCACCATCGTCCTTGGCGCCGACGAACAGCCCGTCCACGACGCGATTCTGTGGAACGACCATCGGGCAACGCAATCGGCTTTGGAACTGCGCCACGAATTCGGCCAGGACCGCTGGCTCCGAGAACTGGGAATGGTACCGACCGCGGCACACCCCGTATCCAAACTGCGCTGGCTCTCGGACCACGAGCCGGAGGCCGCAAATAGGATCCGACGCGTGATGATACCCCACGACTGGCTCACGTGGGGCTTGCTCGGACAAAGAGGCGAACCGATGACAGACCGCTCCGACGCGTCCGGAACGGGCTACTGGTCCTCAGCTAACTCCGAGTACCGCAACGACCTAATCCAGCTGGCCCTCGGCCGGGGCGTCAAAGTCCCGAAAGTGCTTGGTCCGGCAGACCGGGCCGGCATCACCGCGCGCGGGGTGGTCGTGGGCGCAGGTTGCGGAGACAACGCTGCCGCCATCCTTGGGCTTGGGGCGAAACGCGGGGAAGCCGTCGTCTCCATCGGCACCAGCATGACCGTGTCCATGGTGGAGGACAGCCACGTAAACGACCCTTCATGCCATGTCGCTGACATGGCCAACGCCTCCGGCGGACAACTGCCGCTGGTCGCCACGCTCAACGGTGCCAGAACCCTGACGGCGATGGCCGACATGCTTCGGCTGAGCCTCGGTGAGATGGAAGTCCTGTCCGCTGCAGCTCCACAGGATGCGGGCGGAATATGCTTTGTTCCGTATCTGGATGGCGAGAGGAAACCGCTGTTGCCCGAATCGCAAGGCGCCCTGACCGGCTTGACCCGCCGGTCCATGACCCCGGAAAACCTGGGGCGGGCAGCCATTCTGGGCTTGGCGTGCGCCATAGCAGACGCAGTTGAGGACCTCATTGGAGCCGGCTTGGTAGTGGACACCGTGACCCTCATTGGGGGCGGCTCAAAATCCAGGTCGCTGCGTCAAGCGGTTTCAGACCTCACCGGTAGAACGGTGGGGTGGCCAGAGCCTCGAGAATACGCAGCATTGGGGGCAGCGAAGCAAGCGGCATGGGCACTCACAGGAGAGTTGCCACAATGGGACCAGCCCAACTACACGCTAATACAACCGTCCGCGTTGCGTGAATGGGTGCCGGCCGTCCGCAACAGATACTCGGCCGCTTCGAAAAGGATTTTCGGCGCCGAACTTCATTAGGGTTGTGCGTACTACAGTGGCGCCGCACCAGCGGTGGACCGAACTGCCGAGAGCAAGGCCAAAACGCCAAATTCCCACAGTGCTTGTCTTCGGGAATGAGAATTATGCATCCGGCAACGCGGGATCTTTTCACGGCAATTGTCGCCAACTGGCCTCCGGTCTCACCTCCTTCCTCCTCCTCCCCAAGAGATGGATCGGCTTGCTCTTTGGCCGGTCCATCTCTTTGTCTTCTTTGAGCAACTTGGCTTGGTTAGTCCGGGGGACTTGGGATGGATCGGTGTGCCCGGTTGCCGGTCTATTTCACAGATCCGGCGAGAAGCCCTCGTAAGAAGAACTTCTAGAGGGAGAAGAAGGCAATCATCGGCAGAGCCATCAGGACAAAGGCGGCGGCGAGTATTTGCCAGCCTTCACCTCTTGCGCTGACTTCCAGTTCCCCCGACTGCGCCCGGGCCTTGATCGCAGTGACTGCCTAGCGCTGGCTCGTCGTCAGTCACATCCCTCAAGGATGTCCGCGACCGCCCCTTCCCGGATCTTTTCGAGTGAGGCAACGTATCCGGCTCCGCGGACCTTTCCATAAGTCACCGCTAACCCTTGACGTGAGCTGCATCATAGTTCTAATCTTCATTTAGTCGTAAATAAAGGAGAATACAATGGTTCGGCCGAGCGGCAACGCTGACGTTACGCGGTCTGCGATCCTGGCATTTCTTGGTACCTCCGGAGGAGCGTCCCGGGCTGACTTGGCGAGGGCACTTGGCGTCTCTCCGGCTCTCATGACCCAGCTCATCAAAGAGCTCATCGCCGATGGCCTCGTGAGGGAGCTGTCAATGTCTCCCTCCAACGGTGGTCGTCCTGCCCGGATGCTGGGCCTGGCCACCGCCGCCGGGCGCGTGGTGGGTATGAAGATCTCGAAGGATCATGTTGCCTTCGTTGAAACGGAACTTAGCGGGCATGTGGTCCGGTCAGACAACAGGGCATACGACGCTTCCTCGATCACCTCGCTTTCCGACGTCGTCTCACTCGTCCATTCATTCGTTGGCGAAGACCGTGTCACCCCCCTTCTGGGAATAGGTGTCGGTGTTCCCGGATCGGTGGACGCGCAAGGTAGTGGCGTTGTTGATTCAAGCCTCCTGGGCTGGCGGCAGGTACCGCTTGGAGCGGTTCTGAGCCGGGAACTCCATGTTCCGGTCCTGGTGGAGAACAATGTCAACGCCCTCGCTGTAGCCGAACGGCTCTATGGGTCGGGCCGCGAGCATGCCGAGTTTCTGGTTGTGACGATCGGCGAAGGTGTTGGCGCGGGATTTGTTACCGGCGGTGCAGTCGTGCGCGGCAGTAGGGGCGGTGCCGGCGAAATCGGTCACATACCCGCAGTTGCGGATGGCCCTCTTTGTACCTGCGGTAACCATGGATGCATTGAGGCCCTGATTGGGGAAAAGACACTCGTCGCGCAGGCGCGGCAATCCGGAATCATTTCGTCGTCCGCCACTATGGCAGATCTGCAAGGGCGCGCAAACGACGGCGACCCCCGAGCCCAAGATGTTTTCCGGGGAGCCGGTCAGCCGCTGGGTCGAATCGTCGCTGGTCTCGTGCAGATCCTGGATCCGGAGATTGTGATCGTCAGCGGGGAAGGAACCCGGGCGTGGCGCCACTGGGCAGCAGAATTCGAGCGATCTTTCAGGGGGGCCCTGACGGCAGACCGCCGGAGCATCCCCGTGATCGTCGAGTCCTGGGACGACGAGGCCTGGGCGCGCGGAGCCGCTGCGCTCGTGGCGTCTGCGCCCTTCTACAGCGAAGAAAGTTCAGGTGAGCAGGGGAGACGGGTTCGTGCCCGGCTCACCCATGTACCGGCGGAGGTAGCAGGACTGTGACCGCTCTACAAGACTCGAGGTCCGGCAGCCCCGGACCCACGGCAACAACGAAGCGCCACCGAGGACCCGAGGTTCGGCGTAAAACCACCGGCACGCGTCTCAAATACGGGCTGACTGTCGCCGTTTTCCTCATTCCGAGCGCGTTGCCTCTATTGTTCTTCACCATCATTCCCATGTTTTCCGCGTTCTGGATCAGCCTGAACCAATGGAATCTAGTCGGCCCGATGAAATGGGTGGGCCTCGGGAACTACGGCAAGCTCATCGGCGACCCCGGCACGCAGGGCGCCTTCCTGCACACCATCTACTACATCGTCGGATACCTGCCGCTTGTGTACATCGGCGGTCTGGCCATAGCGCTTGCCCTCAATTCCCGAATCAGGGGACGCAGCATGATGCGCGGCCTTTACTTCCTCCCCGTGGTGACCAGCTGGATCGTCGTTGCCCTTGTCTGGCGATGGCTACTGAATCCCAGCACGGGAATCGTCAACTGGCTGCTTGGACTCATCGGGGTGACAGGGCCGGGGTGGTGGACAGATCCGGCATGGTCCATGCCTTCGATCATCGTGGCTTCCGCGTGGAAGGACCTTGGCTTTGTCATGGTGATTCTGCTCGCCGGTCTCCAAGCCATTCCGGAGGACTTGTATGAGGCCGCGACCGTGGACGGCGCCGGCCGGTGGAGGCGGCTGTTCAGCATTACGCTTCCCATGCTTTCCCCCTCGACTTTCTTTGTCATTGTGTTGTCGCTGATCAACGGATTCCAGGTCTTTGACCAGGTCTATGCCATGACCGGAGGCGGCCCCAACAACTCTTCCCAAGTGGTGGTCCAGCAGATTTACGACCTCACGTTCCGTTACGGAAGGGCCGGCGAGGCATCGGCCCTGTCATGGCTACTGTTCCTCTTCATCCTGGTCATCACTCTGATTCAGGTGCGCGGTCAAAAGAAATGGGTGCACTATGCGTAAGCAGCGTCCCTCGATCACCCTGAACATCCTCGTCCTCGTTGGCGCCCTCATGATGGTCTTCCCATTTCTTTGGGCATTCGTAACGTCCATCAGCCCCGGCGCAGGCCTCTCCGCGACACCGCAACTTATCCCGGAGAACCCTTCGCTGTCCGCGTACGCTGAGTTGCTCCAACGGCTACCGTTTGCCCAGATCGTGCTCAACAGCCTGATCCTTGCCATCCTCACCACGGTGTTCCAGCTCATCACCAGCTCACTGGCCGCCTACGTCTTTTCCAGGATGCCGTTCAAAGGGCGCAACGCGGTGTTCGCCGTGTACCTGGCCACCATGATGATCCCGATGCAGGTGCTGGTCGTCCCGTTGTTTGTGGAAATGAAAAGCCTGGGCCTTATCGATACCTATCTCGGCGTGCTGTTGCCGGGGATCGCCAGCGCCTTCGGCGTGTTCCTCCTACGGCAGGCCATGAACTCCGTGCCGCAGGACCTGGACCAGGCCGCGACATTGGATGGGGCTGGACACTTCCGGATCTTCGGCCTCATTGTGCTTCCCCTGGTCCGTCCGGCGCTAGCCACACTGACGGTGTTCGCATTCCTCAATAGCTGGAACAGCTTCCTCTGGCCGCTGATTATCCTGCGTACTCCCGCAATGAAAACCCTCCCCGTGGCGTTGGCGGGACTGCAAGGCCAGTACACCACCCAGTGGGACATCGTGATGGCCGGATCAGTGGTCAGCGTCCTACCAATGCTCGCCCTCTATATCTTCACCCAGAAGTACATCATCCAAGGGGTTGCGGGCACCGGACTCAAATAGACCGGATTGGCCAGTTTCCTCACCTATCAATGGAGATACACATGAACAAGAAGCCCCTGGCATCGCTGGGTCTCGCTCTCACCGCAATCCTGGCCATGTCAGGCTGTGGATCGGCGGCGAGTTCAAATGTTTCAAGCACTGAAAAAGTAACCATCAAGTACTCAAACTTCATCTCCAACGGTGGCAACGAGAAGAACCTGGACACCATCGTTCAGGCCTTCGAGAAGGCCAACCCGAACATCACAGTCCAGGTCACTACCTTGCCCTACAAGGACTACACAACGGCCCTCCAGACAGACCTGGCCGCCGGGACGCAAGCCGATACTTTCGACATTGAGTACGCGAACCTTCGTTCCTACGTGGCCAATGGGGCGGTCGCACCTCTCGAGGGAGTTGACGGTTCCAAGTACAAGCAGTCCCTGCTGCAGTCCTACCAGTCAGACGGCAAGCAGTACGCATTGCCCAGTTCCTTCTCCGACGTCATCCTTTACTACAACAAGGCACTCTTCGACGCCGCCAAGGTCGCCTACCCCACAGCTAGTTGGACCTGGGCTGATGAAACGGCCGCTGCGAAGAAGATCACGGACAGCGCCGCGGGTGTCTATGGAGACTTCCAGAACGTGAGCTTCTACGAGTTCTATAAAGCATTGGCCCAAACCGGCGGCAAATTCCTCAACGACGACGGCAAATCCGTCGCCTTCAACTCGCCCCAGGGCATCAAAGCGGCCGAATGGCTGGCAGGCAAGAGCGGAACCACCATGCCTACACCCGCCCAAGGCGCCGGAACCCCGGACTTCGACACGAAACTGTTCAAAGACGGCAAACTTGGCATGCTCCACAGCGGCATCTGGGTGGCCAGCAGCTTCGCCGATTCACCCAAAAGCTGGGACATCGCCGTCGAGCCCGGAGACACGCAGAAGGCAAGCGCGGAGTTCTCCAACGCCATTGGGGTTTCTGCCAACTCGAAGAACAAGGCCGCGGCCCAGAAGTGGGCCGAATACATGACCAGCTCAGACGTCATGGCACAGACCCGCATCAGTGCAGGATGGGAACTTCCCGCCACCTCCGATGACTCGGTCCTGAAGCCCTATCTCGCAAAGGACAAGCCGGCAAACCGCAAGGCCATTTTCGACGCCCTTGACAACGTCGCCCTCCCACCGGTCATCGGCGACAACCAGCAAAAAATGGTCGACATCATCAACAATGCTCTTGGCGAAGTCGAAGCGAAGCGCTCCAGTGCGGCCGATGCCCTGAAAGGCGCCGCGGACCAAATCAACGCTCTGCTGAAATAACCGGGCACAGCCCGAACAAGGCCGGTGAGCGGGCCGCGGTAACACCGTGAGCTGCTGGCGGCACGGCGGCCCGCTCACCATCTGAAAGAGAAGCCAATGATCGACAAATCAATGCAAGGTTCAACGGTAACGCCGGACGGAGATCCCGCTGCCCGTTCGATAGTCCAGGCCGGCATCCGGCTCATCCTGGAACAGCAGACCCCTGGGGGCGCCTACCCGGCAAGCCCGTCGTTTTCCGCCTACGCCGGGTACTGCTGGTTCCGCGACGGCTCATATATCGCTGACGCCATGTCCGCCGCCGGGCACATCGAATCCGCCGAACGGTTCTTCGACTGGTGCTCGAACGCCTTGACTTCCCGTGCGGGAAGGATCCGTCGGATCGTGGCTGAGAGCCTGGCCGGCAGGCCGGTAGCCGGCGACCAAATGCTGCCCACGCGTTTCACCCTCGACGGGGCCGAAGGTAGCGATGAGTGGTGGGATTTCCAGCTCGACGGATACGGCACCTGGCTTTGGGCCTTGGCTGAGCATAGCGCCCGCCATGACCGGCCACTCGAACGCTGGGCTGAGGCCATTGATCTCACTATCGACTACCTTTCTGTCTCCTGGCAACGGCCCTGCTATGACTGGTGGGAGGAGTCGGCCCAGCACGTGCACGTGAGCACTCTGGGTTGCATCGCCTCCGGATTGGCCAGCATCGCCCAAACCGGGCTGATCGAGGAGTCACTCTCAGAACGGGCCGCCTCGACCGCGCACCAGATCCGCCGGCGAGTCCAAGACGAAGGTGTCCAGGACGCCCATCTCACGAAATGGCTGGGAACAGACACGGTAGACGCCAGTCTCCTCTCGCTGATTGCTCCGATGAACTTCCTGCCCCCGCACAGTCCTTTGAGCGCGGGGACCATCGCAATCATCGAAGAGCAGCTCACCGTCGACAACGGCGTTCACAGGTATCTTGCCGACACCTATTACGGCGGCGGCCAATGGCCTTTGCTTAGTTGCTTCCTCGGTCTGTCCCAGGCCGCTTCCGGAAACCGAACCAGAGCCCATGAGCTCCTGGAATGGGCCGCATCTACCGCCGGCGGGAACGACGAACTTCCCGAACAGGTTGAGCGTCACCTTCTTGACCGCAATTATCTTCAACCCTGGAACGAGCGCTGGGGTTCCTCGGCAAATCCGCTGCTGTGGAGCCACGCCATGTTCATTCGTCTCGCCATTGCCCTCGGGGTCCCGTACGACACCGACGTTCCGGTTCCGGCTCCAACAGCGAAAGAGAGCGCCAAATGATCCGTCACAAGCCATTCGGTTCCGGCCACCCGTACGTGGACGACACCGATCAGCGCAGCCCGTCCCACCCGGTCGCGGGGGAGCCTGTCACCTTGGGCGTGCGAACCTCGCCGGAACTGACCGACGTGATCTGCGAACTCGAAGTCACCGCTCGCGACGGGACAGTCACGAAACTGACCGAAATCCTCGAACGAGTACCGGCGGCATCGCGCGGACAAGTTATCGATGGCGGCCATCTGGCATCCGCCCAGGCCAAACTTGCCCGTTCAGCCAGCGGCTGGCAGCTGACCCTCGCGCCGGCCGAGCCCCAGACAACATACAAGTACCGCTTCACGGCGCAGACCCAAAGTGGCAGCACTCAAAAGACGCAGTGGTTCAGCTATAGCGCCGCTACCTGGGCGGCCGCCAGCCAGGCTGTTAACGTCATTGGAGCTGACCGCGTGATCGCCGACTCCGTTGAGGTGCTACATGACGGTGTCCGGCCTTTGCGTGTTCGTTTCGCGCTCCCGTTGGCCTTGAACGAGCGTGTCACCGGCTTTGGAGAACGCTTTGATGCCCTCGATCACCGGGGGTCCAAGCTGGACGCGGTCGTCTTCGAGCAATACAAGAGCCAAGGAGCGAAGCGGAAGACTTACTTGCCGATGCCCTTCGCCCATGTAGTAGGCGGCGATGGCTGGGGATTTCACGTCGAAACTTCCCGACGTACTTGGTACGACATCGGTGCCTCTGACGAACACCGCCTCGTCATTGAAGCCGAAGTCGGCCCCGAACCCTTGAACGGGGACACACTTCTGAACCTGAGGTTCTTCGAAGGAACGCCGACGGCGGTCCTGAAGTCCTTCCTGTCCGTCGCCGGCAGCGCCAAGGAGCTTCCGGACTGGGTGTTCAAGCTCTGGGCGAGCGGAAACGAGTGGAATACCCAGGCAGAAGTCATGCGACAGATGGATCGGCACCGGGACACTGGGATTCCGGTCGGATCCGTCGTCGTCGAAGCGTGGAGCGACGAGTCCACATTCACGGCGTTCCGCGACGCTGAATACGAGCCGAATCCAGATGGTTCACCGCACCATCTGAGCGACTTCACCTTCCCGGAGCATGGTGCCTGGCCGGATCCGAAGGCCATGGTCGATGACCTTCACGCCCGGGACATCCGGGTGGTTCTGTGGCAGATTCCGCTCATCAAAATGCGGCCCCACCCACAAGGACAAGCCCGATTCGACGCTGAGGCGGCGATTCGTGAAGGCCGGCTCATCCGTGAGGAGGCCCCGGATGGCAGCCTGCGACCCTACCGTAACCGAGGGTGGTGGTTCCCGCTCAGCTTGATGCCGGACCTGACCGATCTTGAAGCCGCCCGATGGTGGACTGAGAAGCGACGCTATCTCGTCGAGGAAATCGGCATCGATGGGTTCAAGACCGACGGTGGCGAACACGCCTGGGGCGAAGAGCTCACGTATCTGAACGGAATGCGCGGCGACGAGGGAAACAACCTCTTCCCGGTCGCCTATGCGAGGGCTTATGGCGATCTGCTTGAATCTGCAGGAAAGGCCCCCGTCACCTTCAGCCGCGCGGGATTCACCGGTTCCCAGGCACACGGAGCATTCTGGGCAGGGGATGAGAATTCCACGTGGGATGCGTTCCGTTGGTCCCTGTTCGCCGGACTCTCCGCGTCAGCATGCGGAGTCTTGTACTGGGGCTGGGACTTCGCCGGTTTCTCCGGCGACGTCCCGAGCGCAGAGCTTTACCTGCGTTCAGCCGCTGCAGCCGTATTCGTGCCCATCATGCAGTATCACTCCGAGTTCAACCACCACCGGAAGCCATCGAGGGATCGGACTCCGTGGAACATTCAGGAAAGAACCGGGGATCAGACTGTCATCCCTGTCTTCCGTGAACTCGTCGAACTGCGCGAACGCCTCATTCCCTACCTGGCTGAGCAAGCCCGCAAGGCTATCGACACCGCAGCCCCCCTCATGCGCCCGCTGTACTTCGACCACATCAAAGACGAAGAGGTATGGAAGCACCCCTTGCAATGGATGCTCGGCGAGGACCTTCTTGTTGCTCCCGTGACCGATGAGGCGGTCCGTACCTGGACGGCCTATCTTCCCGGCGGCAACTGGGTCGATGCCTGGACGGGAGAAAAATACGCAGGCCAGCGAACAGTCGAGGTATCCGCGCCGCTGAACCGCGTTCCTGTCTTCGTGAGGGCCGGAGCTTGGAACGAGATGAAGAACGTTTTCCTTTCGACGGCGTAATCAAAGAACTGAACGGGACCAGCTACCTCGAAGGAAATCCTTGGAATACAGAAAACTTGGCCGAAGCGGCATGTATGTCAGCGAGATCGCGTATGGCAACTGGCTAACGCACGGATCGCAAATTGAGGACGACACCGCAGCGCAGTGCGTGCATGCTGCGCTCGACGCCGGCATCAGCACCTTCGATACCGCTGATGCGTACGCCGAGACGCGTGCAGAAACCGCCTTCGGTCTAGCGCTTTCCGGCGTTCGCCGCGAAAGCGTGGAGATCCTCACCAAGGTGTATTTCCCCACAGGGCCCGGAAAGAACGATCGCGGACTCTCTCGGAAGCACATCATGGAAGCTATCCATGGAAGTCTCCGCAGGCTCAAAACCGACTACGTAGACCTGTACCAAGCCCACCGGTTTGACTACGAAACACCCCTTGAGGAAACGATGCAGGCTTTTGCTGACATCGTGCGCGCCGGGAAAGCCCACTACATCGGCGTCTCCGAGTGGACGGTGGATGAGATCCGGTCAGCAGCTGCGCTGGCCAAGGAGCTCAATATCGAGCTGGTCTCCAATCAACCCCAGTACAACATGCTGTGGAGGGTTGTTGAACCAGAAATCATCCCGGCCAGCGAAGAGCTCGGGATAGGCCAGATCGTGTGGTCGCCCCTTGCCCAAGGAGTGCTGACCGGCAAATATCCACCTGGAAAGGGCGCCCCGGCCGGTTCCCGCGCCACCGACCAAAACGGAGGCAAAGACACCATGGCTAGGTGGCTCGGCGATGACGTTCTCACCAGGGTCCAGCGCCTTCAGCCCTTGGCAGCAAGCATGGGGATTCCGCTAGGAACCCTCGCCTTGGCATGGGTGCTTCAGAACCCGAATGTATCTACCGCCGTCGTCGGAGCCTCCAAGCCAGAACAGATCAAGGAAAACGCAAAGGCCGCCGGGCTGACGCTGGAGGACGCACTCCTGAAGGAGATCGATGAAATCCTCGAACCCGTCATCGAACGCGACCCTCGCAAGGTCGATAGCTGCCACAGCAGGGCTTGAGCACCACTAGCGGCGGCAGCGATAACAAGCTGCCGCCCTTTAACAGATCAAAGAATCGGACCAACATGGCTGGAAACATGACAAGTGCGGGTCATTTCATTGGCATTGACATCGGTGGAACCGGCGTCAAGGGCGGGATCGTCAACCTCGAAAGGGGCGAGATCCTGGGAAACTGCGTTCGTCTAGCCACGCCCCGACCAGCGGATCCAGAGTCTGTCGGAGACGTTGTCCGGCAGCTCGTTGACGAACTCGCCGCAGGTAGTGAAGCGGGACTTGATTCAACCGTTGGCGTAACCTTTCCGGGCATCGTCCAGCACGGCATGTCCCGATCTGCGGCAAATATGGACAGGACCTTCATCGATTTCGACATCGGCTCCCATTTCTCGGATCGCATTCGGCGGCCCGTCGCCGTCGTGAACGACGCCGACGCCGCAGGACTCGCGGAAGCCCGCTACGGCGCCGGCGGGGGAACCCGCGGCACCATTTTGGTCATTACCTTGGGCACGGGGATCGGATCAGCCCTGATTTTCGACGGAAACGTCGTGCCCAATGTAGAGCTCGGTCACATTTCCATCGATGGTTACGACGCTGAAACCAGGGCATCCGCCGTCGCCCGTGAGCGCGACGGATTGGGCTGGCAAGAATACAGCGTTCGCTTGCAACGCTACCTTTCTGAACTCGAGTTCATGTTCTCGCCCGAACTCATCATTTTGGGTGGAGGGATCTCTCAAAGAACCGACGAATACTTGCCTCTCCTCACGTTGAGGACTCCAGTGGTCCCGGCGAAGCTCAGGAATGATGCCGGCATCGTGGGCGCCAGCATTCAGGCAGCATCAACCACGCCTACTAATCGCTCTGTCGGCGCACCATTTCAGTGATCCAGATGGGCGCGAACGGAGACGTGCAGTTCGGGGGAGTCGGGTAATCCTTGAGCACACCCAGGCGCTCACCGATGTCGATGGCGCGGGCGCGGTAATCGGCATGTTCGATCCCGATCTGGGCCAGGCAGTGGTTCATGGCCCATTGCTGGCGATCCGGGGCGTCTTTCATTTCGGCCTCGATGACGTCGAGCAGTCCTGGAAGGTCCAGGCCCTCGGGATTCTTTGCCGCGCGTTCAGTGGTCAGTGCCCAGCCGGCACTCGCGACCACTGGATCCGGATCGGCGAACCAGGCAAGGCGCAGCTCCTCGCAGTGCGGGTTCTTCTTCACCACGTAGTTGACGAGCCAGTCGTGAACTTTCGGAGTGCGCGCCTGGCGCATCATGTGGTCCAGCTCATCGCGCTGGAACGACTTCGGGCGGCAGATCAGGATCGCGAGCAGTCTCGCTGCCGTGTCATCCGTCGCCCAGAGCTGGTGTGAGAGTTCCTGCTGCGTCTTCAACCGCTTCGCGAGCGCGCGCAGTTTGCCGAGGTTCACACCGTGATCGTCACCGTGCTTCTCGTTCACTTCGCGGGCTCTCGGGTCCTCGAGCGCGGCCAGCTCGGCAATCAGTTCATCCACCGTCGTCTCGGTCACCGCAGCCTCCTGTTCATCACTTGTGGGGTTGAGCTTACTAGCAGGCGTGGCGGTGCAGCGCCGTCACGAAGGCGTTCGGAGACGGCTGCCCGGTGTCCCCCTGGACTCCCACCTGGTCATGCGGCGTGGTACGCGGCGCATTCCGGGAAGGGGTCGTTCGGGAGAGCTGGCTCGCCGGGCCAGCCTGGATCGTCCATGTCGTCGGCGTCGGGGTCGGGGTCGGGCCATGGGTGTGCGGCTGTGAAGGTGTGCCAGTCGGGGAAGGGGGCCGGGGGCAGTTCCGGTTCGGGTTCCCGGCCGGTCGGGGTGTGGTGTGGCCAGTGGGGTGGTTCCCAGTCCTGGTGTTCGCTGGGGTAGTGCCGGTGTGAG
>NZ_JARVRF010000037.1 GCF_030209835.1 Arthrobacter sp. efr-133-R2A-120
AAAAGCCCCAAGACACCAAGTAGCGGAAACGAGTAGCCCGCACCGGCTCAGCAACCGTGTGCAGCCACATACTCCGGCAGCGTATCGTCCCGCAGAGCCGCGGACACCTCCCCGATCCCCGCGTAGTCGGGCACCACGATCGATTGCCCGTCCGGGGAAGTGCCAGTGCCCGCTGTGGGCAGGGTGAAGAAGACGGAGGCTCCGGGATCCACCGTACGGAGTGCGTAGGCCAGGATAGCCACGGCTGCGGGGTCGTATCCCTGGTCCACCGTGAGGTAGTTGGTTGCGAATTTGACCAAGCCGAGTACCGCGGCGGGAGTCTGGATTCCACCCCTTAGCTTGCTCAGGAGGGCACGGAGGAACGTTTGCTGGTTGCGCACGCGCTGGTAGTCTCCGTCCACGAACGAGTAGCGCTCACGAACGAACTCCAAAGCCGCTTCCCCGTCCAAATGATTGACGCCGGCAACAAAGGTGTGGTGGGTGTCAAAGCTCGCCGTGAACGGAAGCGTGACATTGACGTCGATCCCGCCGAGGGCATCCGTGAGGACCTTGAAGCCCTGGAAGTCCAGCATGACGGTGTGGTCTATGTGCGTGCCCAATAGTGTCTCTACGGTCCGCACCACGAGGGGGATGCCTCCCACCTCAAGGCTGGCGTTGATTTTGGATGCGCCATAGCCCGGGATGTCCACCCAGTTGTCGCGCATGATCGAAATGCCGTAGACCTTGTGCCGGTCCGCTGGAACGTGGATCAGCATGAGGCAATCCGAGCGTTGGTCCGATGACTGGCCTGTTGTGACGGTCTGGTTGTTTTGGTCCCTGGCATTCGCACGGCTGTCGCTGCCAATCACCAGGATGTTCATGGGAGTGGCGGAAAGCTCAGGGATTGTAGGCGGGGCGGGTGCGGCAGCGGTTGGCGCGGGGGACTTGGTGGGGGACCTGGTGGGGGACGGAGTTCGGGTAGCGGTTGCGCCCGCGGAGGCGCTTGAGGGCGAAGGTCCCGACGACGTTCTGCCGGATCCGGCGATGACAGCGGCCAGGACCACCACAAGCGCGAGCAGGACTGCGAGCCCTGCCGAGAGCCATAGTCGCCGTCGTCTGTCCATGTCCGGAAAGTACCACTCAGGTGGGTTAAATACGCATCCGGGAAAGCCTCAGTTTGGCCACAAAAATAGCCCGTGTGTAGTCCCAGTGTCTCGACAAAATAACGTTCCAGGAGCACGATGAGAGATAAATCTCTCGCCTTCACATGGGCCGGCTTCGCCGTGTCCTTCCGGTTCCGTAATGGGGGGCTCTTGGCCCACGGAACTGGACGTTATCCCTGCGAGCAAGGGAGGATCCTGCATGGCCCCACGCCGTGGCGCCGCACCGTATGCGGGGGATGGGGCAGCAGCTGCGAGCTGAAGTTCATAGGGAAGTTCAAGGAAACCGAGTCACCGTCAAACGACGCCATGGTCTCCGGCGCCTCAAAATTTCCAGGCTAATAACAGCCGGTCAGCAAAGATTTTCCTAAGGAATGAGTCTTATGACTGCTCATCCAAAACCCCGTCTATTGGCGCGCCTTCGAGCGCTCATGATTTTGCTCCTTGCCCTGATGCTTCCCGTCGCACTCAGTGGCACAGCGGTCGCAGACAGTGGCAAATCCGCAAAGACGTGGACTGTCCAGGTCGGATCCGAATCGTCGGACCAGGCCATCCAGGGAATGTCCTTCTTGCCGAAGAACATTTACATCAATGCCGGTGACAAGGTCACCTGGGAGGCCAACTCGGCCGAAATCCATACGGTCACGTTCCTGGCCACGGGGCAAACCATCGAGTCCACGCAACCCTTTGATCCTTTCAGCCCCCTCTACATATCCGCGCAGGGCGGCGCGTCCTACGACGGGCACTCCTATTACAACTCCGGCGTGATGTCGAACGTTTCGAACAGTGGGTTCGCCGAAGTTGGTTCCTACACCTTGAAGTTCCCGGATACGGGCGATTTCACGTACTACTGCCTGGTGCATGGCGCGGCCATGAAGGGCGCAGTCCACGTGCGGGCCAAGGGCACGGATTACCCCTACAGCCAGGAGCAGTACAACAACCGGGTGGAGCGTGCTGAACGGGCCATCCTCCGTGACGGATACCAGCTATGGAGCGACGCCCGCGACCAAGCGGACAACCACACCGTGATCGCCGGAGCCGACGATGGCGTGGCCAGCGTCATGCGGTTCATCGAGCCAAAGGTGGTCATCCACGTTGGCGAGAAAGTGAGCTTCGTGAACAACGGCATGGGCGAGCCGCACACGGTGACCTTCGGTGACGAGCCTGCCAACCCGTTCCCGCCGCTGGGCGATCCGACGAATTACACGGGCGGACAGCTCAATTCGGGCATTTTGCCGCCGGGTGTGACATTCACTGTGACGTTCAACAAGGCAGGGGTCTACGACTACATCTGCGCACTCCACGATTACTTTGGAATGGTCGGCAAGGTGGTGGTGAAGGACTAAGCTGCTGGTTTGAACGCATTCCGGGGCTTGTTTCCCGTCCCGGTGGTAGTTTCTTGCATATCCGGGGCTTGTTTCCCGTTCCGGGGCTACAAACGCCCCGCTGGGAACAAGCCCCGGGGTGCGGGTGAGGGCGGGACGACGGTGCGTGCCGCCGTCGTACGCGCTGTATTCTGTACGCTTAGCTGAATTAATAAGCACGCTTAGGAAATGAGTTTTTGAGCCATGTTGGACAGCCCCCATACGTACTCGAGTGCACTGGGCGCCCCCGGCTTTCTGGCGGGAACCTTCCTCTTTGACCCTGTCTCGGGGAAAGCGGAATGGTCCGACGGGCTCTTCAATCTCCACGGCTACCAGCGCGGGGAAGTAGTGCCAACGCTCGATCTGCTGATGTCGCACAAGCACCCGGATGACAGGCCGCGGGCCACGGAGATCCTGGCTCAGGTGTTCCGCGACGGCGGACACTTCTGCATCTACCACCGGATCATTGACGCGCAGGGACATGTCCGCCGAGTGCTGACGGCGGGGATCGCGAAGTTGGGCCCGTCTGGGGCCGCCGCGGTCGAGGGGACCACGATCGACCTGACGTCCACGCTGCGGCGCGAAACCGAGCAGGCGGCCCGTGACGCCGTCGCGGGGGCCAATGCTACGCGGGGCGTTATCAACCAGGCGCGCGGGATCCTGATGGGGCGGTTGCTCGTTAGCTCCGACGCCGCGTTCAAACTGCTCGTGAGCTGCAGCAGCATGACGAACGTCAAGGTCGCGGTCCTCGCCTCCCACCTTGTTCGCGTGGCCGACACCGATCGGGGTCCGGAAGCAATGGACGAGTTCATTCGCGTTCTCCAGGCTTGCGACCAAGCGGCCGTAAAACGCGCGCTGGACCCGCAGTAAGAAGCCAGCCGGCGCAGCCATCGCCTCCCGCCCGACGGCGTGGCAGTATGTTGTGAGTCAGGCTCGATGAGGGCGTCTCCGCGACAAGGAGCGACGGTCATGACCTACATCTACAACTTCGCCGATGTGCAAGCGGTCGACGTCGCCGTGGCCGGCGGCAAGGGAGTCGGGCTGGGCAACCTTGTTCGCGCCGGGCTGCCGGTCCCTCAGGGGTTCGTGCTGACCACCGCAGCGTATGAGGCCTTCGTGGATGCCAATGGGATCCAGTCGCGCATCCAGGAACTGGCGGCGCTGCCGGCGGAGGCTGTGCCGCAGGATTACGAAGACGCCTCGGCCGCAATCCGTGACCTTTTCACCGGCGGCACCATGCCCGCGGCCATCGCGTACGAGCTCGCCGCCGCCTATGAACGGCTTCGCTTCGGCGGGGACGCCGTCGACGGCGAGCGCGGCGACCGCGACGACGGCGCGCCCGTTGCGGTGCGCTCGTCCGCCACGGCGGAAGACCTTGCCTCAGCCAGCTTCGCCGGGCAACAGGAAACCTACCTCAATGTCCGCGGGGCGGAAGCGCTGGATGTGGCAGTCATCGATTGCTGGTCTTCCTTGTGGACGGCGCGTGCCATGGCCTACCGGGAACGCGAGGGGATCGCACCGGGCGATGTACGCCTCGCGGTGGTTGTCCAACGGATGGTCGAGGCCGAGGCTGCCGGGGTCATGTTCACCGCCAATCCGGCCAACGGTCGCCGCGACCAGATCGCGATCAGTGCCGCGTGGGGGCTGGGGGAGTCCGTGGTCAGTGGAACTGTCACTACGGATGACCTTGTTGTCGAAGCGGGAACGGGCCGCGTGCTCTCGCGCCGGACCGCCGAAAAGGAAGTCATGACCGTCTACGCGGACCACGCTGCCGACGTCGTGCCGGACAGCGGCGCCCCTGACCGCGGCGCCGACGTCGTGCCGGACCGCCGCGCCGCGGACCAAGGAGGCACTACGGAGCAGCCGGTCCCTGCGGCGCTTCGCAACCGGGCCGTGCTCGACGACGAAGCTGCCGCCGCGCTGGCCCGCTATGGAACACGGATTTCGGACTACTTCCGAACTCCGCAGGACATCGAGTGGGCACGAGCCGATGGCAATTTCTTCATGTTGCAATCCCGGCCCATCACGGCACTGCCTGAACCTGTAGCTGACACCCCGGACACCTGGCCTTTGCCCTATCCGAGGGGTCTCTATTTCCGGGCGAGCATCGTGGAACAACTGCCGGATCCCTTGTCGCCGCTGTTCGCCGACCTCATCGACGGCTCGGTGACCCGCTCGCTCAAGTCCCTGATGAACGAAGCAGTCGGCAGCGAAGTCGTCAGGGACGGCGACGTCGGACTGCCCACCATCAACGGTTACGCCTATTACTACTACCGCAGCGCGGCAATGTGGCGAGTGATGGCCAAGGCGCCGGGGGCCATGCTCGCCCTGGCTCGAGGCAAGGCGCACATGGGCGTGACGGGTTGGGAGGAATTCTCGCATCCGCGCTACAAGCAGGTGCTCAAGGACTGGTCGGCAAAGTCCATGGGGGAGCTTTCGGGAGAGGAACTGCTTGAGGGTGTCCGGACGTTGCTGGACGCGGGAACCGTGTACTACACGGCCGTGGAGTCAGTCATTCCGATCGCCGCCACGAGCGAAATCTCCTTCCGGGCCTATTACGACAAACTCATCCGGCGCGCGGGAGATCCCCCTGCCGAGACATTCCTCCTCGGTTACGACAGTGAACCAATCCGGGCGGAGAAGTCGTTATACGACCTCGCGTCTTGGGCCCGGGAGATCGAGGGGCTCGCCTCGGCAATCCTCAAGCAACCGACGGCCGCACTGGCCGAGTCGCAGAGGGGATGGCTCCCTCCTGCCAGCATGGACCCGGCACTTTGGCAGCAGTGGCGTCCCCGCTTCCAGGCCCATCTCGATCGGTTCGGCCATGCGGTCTACAACCTGGACTTCGCCAGTCCGGTGCCGGCGGACGATCCTTCGGCGTTGCTGGACACGGTGAAGTTCTACCTGCGGGGACAAGGCAACGACCCGCATGAGCGCCAGCGGCTCTCGGCCGCCCGGCGAGAGGACCAAACCGAGCGAATACTCGCCCGGCTCGGACGGACCCGGCTCGGGCGGAGTCGCCGGGCGCCGTTCATCCGCCTGCTCCGGTGGGCGCAGAAGTCCGCACCGGTCCGCGAAGACGCCCTGGCCGACGTCGGGCTCGCTTGGCCGCTGATCCGGCGGATGCTGCTCGAACTCGGACAACGGCTGGTCTACTCCGGCGTTATCGCCCGCCCCGCCGACGTGTTCTGGCTGCGCCAGCAGGAGCTGCAAAGCGCCGTCGAGTTCGGCCTCGCCGCGCCGCAACCGCCGGGCACGGCGGAACCGCTCGCACCTGTGGCGGTGGCAATCACTGGGGCGGCGCGCCCCGTCCGTGCCGACGTCGTCGAGGAGCGCAAGATGCTTTGGCGGGGCCAGGCCAAGGCGGCTGCCCCGCAACTCCTGCCGGAGACCCGTTGGATGAAGCGCACTTTCGAATCAATGATGCCGGCACGCTCCCAGGAGCAGCAGGGCGACGTCATCAAAGGGGTCGGCGCCAGTGCGGGCCGGGTCAGTGCCCCCGCGCGCGTCCTCGGAGGCCCCCAGGATTTCGGCCAGATGGCACCCGGGGAGGTCCTGGTTGCGCGCATCACCACTCCCGCGTGGACCTCGCTGTTCGCGATGGCCTCCGCGGTGGTCACCGACGTCGGCGGCCCGTTGAGCCACAGCTCCATCGTGGCCCGGGAGTACGGCATCCCCGCCGTGCTCGGCACCGGAGTCGCAACCCAGCGGCTCACAAGCGGACAACAAATAACCGTCGACGGCGACGCCGGCACCGTGACCGTCGAGCACCCGTCCGGCTAGCTTTGCGCCCCTCCCGCCCGGACGCTCGCTCACTTTTGGGGCGTTTCCGGCGGACGCTCGCTCACTTGATCTGAGCGAGGGTCGTGGAACTTGGGCATATATCTGAGCGAGGGTCCGGGGATTTGGGCATATATGTGAGCGAGCGTCCTGGTAGGGCCCGACGGCGGCAGTCCTGTTGTGCGGTTGTCTCGCCTCTGGTGTGTTCCCCTCCAGGACGCTCGCTCACTTTTGAGGTCTTTTCGGCGGACGCTCGCTCATTTGATCTGAGCGAGCGTCCGGGGATTTGGCCGTATGTCTGAGCGAGGGTCCGGGGATTTGGGCATATATCTGAGTGAGCGTTCTGGGATTTGGGCATATATGTGAGCGAGCGTCCGGGTGGGGCCCGACGGCGGCAGTCCTGTTGTGCGGTTGTCTCACCTTTGGTGTGTTCACCTCCAGGACGCTCGCCCACTTTTGGGGCGTTTCCGGCGGACGCTCGCTCATTTGATCTGAGCGAGGGTCCGGGGATTTGGCCGTATATCTGAGCGAGGGTTCGGGGATTTGGGCATATATGTGAGCGAGCGTCGGGTTCGGCAGGAAGCCCAGGATTGCGGGGTTTCCCTAGGTTTAACCCAAGAAATGCGCAGGATCGCGAGTCTTCCCACAGGATGTCCCAAGGTCTGCGCCATGGGGTATCGGGCGTTGCTATGTTGCTAGAGAGCTGGTGCTGGACCAGCCCACATTCCCCAACTCGCTCAGGAGTTTCACATGTTTGCTTTCTTCTCCAATGCCGCATCCCGGATCCGTCGTGACGAAAAGGGCGCCACCGCCGTCGAATACGGCATCATGGTTGCCCTTATCGCCGTTGTCATCATAGCCGCCGTCACGTTGCTGGGTGGGACGGTCCAAGACACGTTCACCAAGGTCCAGTGCTCAGTGGCCGGCAAGACCTTCTCCGCTGGATCAGGCGCCGGTAAGGCCACCTGCAGCTAGGACGTTCGCTTCTCCCGCCCGTTCGTACCAGACAACAAGGAGCTTCAATGCTTTCCGCTTTCCTAAAGTCTGTTTCTCACGCGCGGCGTGACGAAACCGGCGCGACCGCCGTCGAATACGGCATCATGGTCGCTCTCATCGCAGTGGTCATCATCGCCGCTGTTACGTTGCTGGGCAGCACGGTCAGGGAGACGTTCTCCCAGGTCCAGTGTTCAGTCAGCGGCAAGGCCTGGGCGGCCGCCACCACTTCAGGCGGCACCGGCACCTGCACCTAGAAGTCGCATTGCACAGTGCCCGGGAGGCAATTCGGGGCACACCAAGCAATTCCCGAGTGGCGGCGGCATTCAGGCGGCCGCCACTCTGCTTGATTCGATCTATCCGTTCTCTGGGAGGGCAACATCATGCCGAGGGCTTCAGAGCGCGGCGCCGTGGCGGTTGAGTTCGCCATCCTGGCACCGCTCCTGATCATGTTGCTCCTGGGCATCATGGAATTCGGCAGGGCTTACAACGTTCAAGTGTCGCTCTCAAACGCAGCCCGGGAAGGAGTCCGCGTCATGGCGATTTCGAATGACCAGACCGCCGCCAAGACAGCTGCGAAGAACGCTGCCGTGTCGTTGAACCCGGGGCTGGCAGATACGAACTTCACCTTCAGTGCGGCCAGTTGCACGTCCGGAGCCCAGATGTCCGTGACCATCAAGTACACCCTCAGCACCCTCACGGGAATCGCGGGGCCCTTCCCGATGCAAGGAGTAGGAGTCATGGTATGCGGCGGCTGATGGTCCGCGACGACGGCGACGACGGCGAGCGCGGTGCGGTCGCCGTCCTCGTCGCGCTCTTGCTGGTGGTGCTCCTCGGGTTTGCCGCCCTCGCCGTGGATGCGGGAATGCTGTACTCGGAAAAGGCGCAAGTACAGAACGGAGCCGACGCCGCCGCCCTCGCCGTGGCGCAGAAATGCGCCGCGAATACGAGCGATCCGAATTGCTCCACCACGTCCCCGGTCGCCAGCGACATGGCTAATAAGAACGCGAACGACGGATTGGGCAACATCAAGTCGATCAGCCTGGACCTGACCAACCGGAAGGTCACCGTGACCGCGGGTGCCCAGCAGGCGGGCGGTCCGCCGAATGCCGTCTCGCTCTTGTTCGCGCGCGTCCTGGGCTTCAGCACGAGCAATGTTGTGACCACGTCCAATGTTCAGTGGGGGAGCGCCGTCGCGGGCAGAACCGCCTTTCCCCTCGCGTATTCCATTTGCCAGGTGCAGGGATACATCGGGGGAGCGCTCCAGCTTCTTCAGGATCACGGCACCGGTGCCAACCCCAGCTGCAATTACGGCCCTTCAGGCGCCGCGGTTGCCGGCGGATACGGCTGGTTAGTCCAAGACACCGGTGTGTGCGGCGGTACGATAAACCTCGCGGTCAGCGAAGGCGGCAGCGCCCCCGGAAACAGTTCGCCTGGTAACTGCGCCACCACCCTTCAAAAGTGGGCCGACACCATCAACGCTGGCCGCGACGTCATCGTCCTGCTTCCGGTCTTCGACGCCGTCACCGGCACGGGAGCCGGCGCAATCTACCATCTGGTGTCCTTCGCCGCATTCAAAGTGACCGGGTGGACATTCAGCGGCAACAACAATCTTCCAGACAGTTTCCACAACACAAATTCCTATGTCCCTTCGGCAGTTTCCTGCAACGGAAACTGCCGCGGAATCATCGGAAGTTTCGTCAAGTACGTCTCGCTGGCGGATGGCTACACGCTGGGCCCGGTAGACGCTTTTGGGGCCACCATTGTGCGCCTCACCAACTAGTTTTCATCCATTTTTTGAGTACAGGAGTCCGAAGTGAAGTCACGCTTGTTGGCCGGATCGGCAGCGGCACTGCTGGCCGTCGTCGGGGTGATTCTCGTATTCTCCTACGCGCAAGGAGCGGATCAGCGGGCAGTCCAGAACCTTGCCCCGGTTGACGTCTTGGTAGTCAAGGCGCCCATCCCGGCCGGCACATCCGTGGACGCCATGAAGGATTCAATCGTGACCCAGCAATTGCCGGAATCGGCCGTCCCTGCGTCGGCGCTGCACTCCCTGGGGGACTCGGCAGGCAAGGTCGCCGCCGTCGACCTCGTCCCTGGCGAGACCTTGGTGGCCGAACGTTTGGTGGCCCCGGATGCACTCAAGACCCCGGGGGATGTCAAGGTGCCCGCAGGGCTTCAAGAGGTCTCGTTTCAACTGGAACCCCAGCGGGTGGTCGGAGGACGACTCGTTCCCGGCGACCATGTTGGCATTTTCATCTCCATGTCCAGCGGCGGAAGTGACTCGAAGTCGGACAAAGGGACCACCCAATTGACCATCCCCAAGGTTCTTCTGACCGCGGTCCAGCGCGCCCCCCAAGCGACCGCAAGCCAGCAGCCGACGCCGACTCCCGGCTCTGGTGGCGCGGTCAACTCGGGCGATACAAGCCTTCCCACCGGTTCCCTCTTGCTGACCGTTGCGGTAAGTGACGTGGACGCAGCCAAGATTGTCTTCGCCGCCGAGTACGCCAAGATCTGGTTGAGCAAAGAGCCGTTGGATGCCAAAGACAGCGGCCCCACCGTCATCCAGCAGAGCGGGGTATACAGGTGAGCCGTTTTGTCCTGATAACCCCCAACACCGACTTTGACCAGCGGTTGCGCCAAGCTGTCGCGGGCGGCCTGCCCGGAAGCGTGCAGACCTTCTTCACGAGCGTTTTGCCGGCCGACCCGGCCGAGCTCTTTGGCGCCCTGAATCAGGAACAACTCGAAGTGCTGATTCTGGGACCTGGCGTGCCCGTGGAGGACGCTCTTCGCCTGGCCACGGTTTTCGATGTGCAGTTGCCGGAACTGAGCGTGATCCTTGTCAGCGAACTGGATCCCGCATTCGTCCTCCAAGCCATGCGGTCCGGCATCCGTGACATCATGAGCCCGGATGCGGACCTGGCCCAGATACGGATCATGCTTGAGCGCGCCTGTCAGTCTTTCGCCAGCCGACGGCGCACAGGGGAATCCAAGCAAGCGGGCTCCCCGCGAGGTTTGGTGATCGGCGTCTTTTCGCCCAAAGGCGGCGTGGGCAAGACCACCATCGCCACAAACATCGCCGTGGGGCTCGGCAAGATTGCGCCGATGAGCGTTGTGATCGTGGATCTGGACTTGCAATTCGGTGACGTCGCCTCGGGGCTCTACCTTAATCCGGAGCACACTGTCACGGACGCAGTCACTCCTTCGGCCAGCCAGGATTCGCTGGTGCTTAAGGCCTTTCTCACGGTCCACCCGGCAAGTATCTATGCCTTGTGCGCGCCGAAGGACCCCGTCGAAGCAGACGAGATCTCGCCGGAACAGGTGAGCCGGCTCCTCGAACAGCTGGCTCAAGAGTTCCAATACGTGGTGGTGGACACGGCACCCGGACTACCCGAAATCGGGCTTGCTGCCCTCGAGCAATGCTCGGATGCTGTCTGGGTGACGGGCATGGATGTTCCAAGCGTCCGTGGCCTTCGCTCCGGCCTGGACATACTCCGCAGGCTGAACCTGCTGCCCGAAACCCGGCACGTGGTGCTCAACATGGCTGATTCCAAGTCCGGGCTGTCGGTCCAGGACGTCGAATCTGCAGTCGGTGCTCCGGTAGACGTGAGTATCCCGCGATCGAAAGCCGTGGCGTTCTCAACCAACCGCGGCATCCCCGTGCTCCAGGATGCGGTGAAGGATCCGGCCGTCAAGGGACTCAAGCAACTTGTCGAGCGCTTCAATCCAACGTGGCGTGCCACGGCGCAGCGCAAACTGCACAGAAGGGTAGTGGTCTAGATGAAGCTGTCTGAACGCCTGCATGCTGCCGAGGACATAGCCGAAGCATCCCTCGGCCCAGGGGACCCGAGCACGCTTTTTACGCCTAAGCCGACGTTCGCTGAGTCCACGCAGCAAGTCCGCCCACTTCCCACGGGGAAGCCCGGCGGCGTCGCAAAACCCCACACTTCAGTGAAGCTTTCCGACCTCCCGGAGTCGCCGAAACCTCGAGCCCAGCAACCGGTGGACGCCTTCGCTGCCCTCAAGCGTCGCGCGGCTACCGCATTGTTCGAGCGGCTCGGGGCGCGGTTCAACGACTCGAGCGTGAGCGAACATGAGCTGCGGTCAACGGCCCGGGAAGAGCTCACCCGGATCATCGACGCCGAGCAGGTCCCACTGTCCGCGGACGAGCGCAGCAGGCTCGTGGCGGACGTGGCAGACGATGTCCTTGGCTATGGGCCGCTCCAACGTTTGCTGGACGATCCGGAGGTCACCGAAATCATGGTCAACAGGATGGACCAGATCTACGTCGAACGAAAAGGCAAGCTCACCCTGACGGATTCCGGATTCAGCTCCGAGGACCATCTCCGGAGGGTCATTGAACGCATCGTTTCGAAGGTGGGCCGCAGGATCGACGAGTCATCGCCCCTCGTTGACGCGCGACTTGAAGACGGTTCGCGCGTGAACGCCGTGATCCCTCCGCTTGCGGTGGGCGGTTCGTCGCTGACCATACGAAAGTTCAGCAAAATACCGTTGACCATCAGGAACCTGATCGATTTCGGCACGCTCACGCCTGAGATGGCCGAACTCCTCAATGCATGCGTCAAGGCAAAGCTGAACATCATTGTTTCCGGAGGTACTGGAACCGGCAAGACCACGCTGTTGAATGTCCTTTCTTCCTTCATTCCGGAGGACAACCGCATCGTCACCATTGAGGACGCCGTAGAACTGCAGATCCAACAGCAACATGTGGTCAGGCTTGAGAGCAGGCCGCCGAACACGGAAGGCAAGGGGGAAGTGACCATCAGGGAGTTGCTCAGGAACTCTCTCCGTATGCGGCCGGACAGGATAGTCGTCGGCGAGGTCCGCGGCGGAGAATCCCTCGACATGCTGCAGGCGATGAACACGGGTCACGACGGTTCCCTCTCCACGGTGCACTCAAATTCCCCTCGCGACGCCGTTGCGCGCCTCGAAACCCTGGTGCTCATGGCAGGCATGGACCTGCCATTGCGAGCGATCCGCGAGCAAATTGCCTCCGCCGTGAATCTCATCATCCAAATCTCCCGGTTGCGGGACGGAACGCGCCGCATCACGCATGTAACTGAGGTTCAAGGCATGGAAGGCGACATTGTCACCCTCCAAGACGCTTTTGTTTTCGACTACTCGGCCGGTGTTGACAACCATGGCATGTTCCTTGGAAGGCCCGTCCCAACGGGTATCCGTCCACGGTTCATCGATCGCTTCGATGACTTGGGCATTCGCGTTTCTCCTGGCGTATTTGCCGCTCCCTTGGCACCAGCAGCAAGGACGTGAACGAAACATGATTCTCTCGATCGGAACCGCTTTGATGTTTTCAGCCATCCTGCTCTTCGGGGTGGCCGTGATCTTGCCGAAAACCCCGGAAGTTCCGCTGGATCGGAGACGGCCCTACCAAGTAGGCTCAGGCTCCCAGCTGACGCGCTTTGCTGGTTCTACCGCCGAGGTCGTTCACGGGGTCCTGACCAGGCGCAACGTCCGGCTTTTCAACCGTGAAGAACTGGAGAACGCCGGACTGCGAATGAGCCAGGCGGATTTCTTCATCCTGGTGATTGCCGGTGCATTCGTGGGCGCCTTGATCGGGCTCGTCGTCGGCGGTCCGTTTTTGGCCTTCCTGTTCTTTATCCTGGCACCCTTCGTGGCACGACTCCTCCTTGGCTCCATGGCCGGCAAAAGGCGTGCAAAATTCGATGCTCAGCTCGGCGACACCCTCCAACTACTGTCCGGTGGCCTGCGGGCCGGGCACAGCATACTGCGCGCCATTGACGCGGCGGCCGCCGAGTCGGCGAGCCCCACGGCCGAGGAGATGCGTCGGATCATTACAGAGACAAGCCTCGGCCGTGATCTTGAGGCATCGCTGAACGATACTGCGGAGCGAATGCGGAGCGAAGACTTTGTGTGGATAGCGCAAGCCATCCAAATCAACCGTGAGGTGGGCGGCAACCTTGCAGAGGTCCTGGACCAAGTGAATGAGACCATACGCGAACGCAGCGAGATCAAGGGACATATCAAATCCTTGGCCGCGGAAGGAAAGTTCTCGGGATACATCCTGATGGCGCTTCCCTTCGGCATCGTGACCATGCTCTTGGTTGTCAATCCCGGCTACATGAATGTGATGTTCAGCCAGCCGCTTGGTTGGGGAATGATTGGGTTGTCAGTCATTCTCATGACCATCGGCGGCCTCTGGATGCGCAAGATCATCGACTTAAAGTTTTGAGGTGACTCGTGAATCCCTCTCTCCTCCTTTCCTTGCTCCTCGTGCCCCTGCCTATTGCCTACCTCGCTTGGTCAGTCCTGTCGGTTGACCGCAAAGCCCAACGCGTCGTGCGCGAGCTTCTGGCGCGGGGGGAAAACATTGCCGAGGCCGGCCCACAGAGTCGGAGCGGTGCACTCGAACTCATTGGCTACCGAGTGACCCCAGGAAGCTACGTCCAGAAGCTGGATCGGCTCCTCTCGTTGGCCGGCCGGCCGCCGTCGCTCCCTTTGGGACGGGTCCTCGCAGCCAAACCCCTACTCGGATTGTGCGGTGCGCTCTTTGGTTGGCTCATCAGCGCCAACAGCTCAAGCGGAATCCTAAAGCTTGTGGGGATATTTGTTGTATTGCTTGGATACTTTATCCCGGACCTAATGCTGTACAGCAAAGGACAAGAGCGCCAAAAAGCCATGCAATTGGAACTCGCAAATACTATGGACCAAATGCTTATATCGGTCGAGGCGGGCCTAGGTTTTGAAGGAGCAATGGCTCGCGCGGGCGAAAATGGCAAAGGACCCTTGGCTGAGGAGTTGGTGCGGACGTTGCAGGACATGCAGGTTGGACGGAGCCGCCGCGAGTCCTATCTGGCACTCGCCGAACGTACCAACGTGCCGGAGCTCCGAAGCTTCGTGCAGGCCGTGATCCAAGCGGATACTTACGGCATTGCCATCAGCCGGGTCTTGAGGGTCCAAGCGAAGGTGATGCGGGTGAAGCGTCGCCAACGGGCCGAGGAGAAGGCCATGAAGCTTCCCGTGATGGTCCTCTTCCCGCTTCTGCTCTTTATCTTCCCAGTGCTGTTCATCGCCATCCTGGGGCCGGCTGTGATCAACGCTATAGCCACCTTCAGCGGAGGCTGAGCGCGATATCACATTCTCCGAATTGGGTGCACCGCATGAAAAGGGGTTAAATCAAGAAAGGCCTAAGATTTCCTTAAGATGGGCAAAAGTTCGGTTTTTCCGGAATTCAGAAAGTAGCATTGGGCTTATGTTCAGTTCAGGTTCTAGCGAGGTCAACGAGGGTTCGGATCCGAGCCATCCGGGCTCGGATGACGATTCCGTTGGGCTGCCCATCGTCCCGCTTGCCGAACATCCCATACTGGACCTCGCGGAATTCCAACTCCTGGAAGACCAAGTAGACAATCCGCTGATCGCACGAACGTTTGCCGGCGACTTCGCAAAACTCTGGGCGAAGCGATACGAAATCCTGGCGTCCGCCGTCGAGCGCGGTGACGTGGCCGCGGCCCTGAACGCGGTCCTCAGCCTCAGGACCTCCTCCATCATGGTTGGCGGTGTCCGCCTTGCGGTACTTGCAGCGCAACTGGAGGAACGCATTCGAAAAAGTGAATTGCGTGAGGCCCGGCCCCTCCTCAAGGAAGTTGCGGAATGCGGGCACCTAACGGTCCAGGAACTAAAGGACAGCTACGTACTCAGGAACGATTAACGTGCCCGCCTAGTCCGGTCTTTTCGGTGTGAGTCGATACCCGACTCCTCGAACAGTCTCTAGAAAGCGCGGCGATTGTGGATCTTCATGGAGCTTTCGGCGGAGGTTCCCAATGTGGGTCTCCACAGCCCGTTCGTCGGCGTCGCTGATGTACGCATCGTCGTCGTAGTAGTCACCGCGCGCCGCCCGCACGAGGTCCGCGCGCGTCCGCACTTCGCCTTTGGCCCGAAGCAAGTCGTAGAGCAGATCGAACTCACTCCGCGTCAAGGTCAGGACTGAACCTTGAAGCGTCACCATGCGTGATTTGTAGTTCAGGGCCAAGCCATTGTGCCGGATCACCGCTTGCTCGGCGCCGCCCGAACCGGCTCCGGCCGAACCGCCGGCCGAACCGGTTGCGGCCGGTCCGGCCAAACCGGCGCCGCCTGAACCGGTGACGGCCAAACCGGCCCCGGCCAAACCGCCGTCGGGCCCGTAAGCACCGCCGTCGGGCCCGTCTGAACGGGCGGGACCCCCGTAAGCACCTTCCGTGCGTGGCCGCCTCATCATGGCTGTGACCCGGGCCCTCAATTCACGCGGCAAGAACGGTTTCTTGACGTAGTCGTCGGCGCCGGTCAGGAAAGCCGTCAAGGTGTCCGGCTCGTCGCGCCTGGCCGTCAGCATCAACACATATGCGTCGCTGAATTGCCGAATTCGCCGCAGGACCTCGTGGCCGTCCATATCCGGAAGCCCGACGTCGAGAGTTACTACGGAGGCGTGGTGATCCCGCACGACTTCGACGCCTTCGCGTCCGGTGGCGGCAGAGTGCACCACGAATCCAGCTTCTTTGAGGATGGCGTCAACCAAATTCCGCACATCTTCGTCATCCTCAATGACAACAGCTACCCCAGGCTCGCTCATTGGACATCCTCGTGGGCACAGACCGCCGCACAGCCCAGCGCAATGCGGGAAGTTTCACCCAAATACTCACGATACAAGCATTGAAGGCATCTGGCATCTAATATGTGGATTAAGTGCCGCTCGGAACTTATAAGTCGCGCGGGACCGTCGTATTGTTGTTCCTTGGGGGGAATAGTGGACTCCGGGCGCTTCCTTCTGGAAACGCGTGGAGTAGTAATTGGTTCGCGAATCTCCAACGAAGGGTCTCGACTTGAGTGAGCAGCCATTTTTCCGTGCAGCCGCCCGTTTGTTCAGAAAACTCACACCTCGAGCCCGGTTGGCTGTCTGTGAATTACCACTGACGCTCATCATCGCGGGCCTGGCGATCGCGGCACCTACCGTTTGGCCGGGCCTGGTCCAAAATTGGTTGTTCGTCACTGGAGTCCTCCTCCATGGCATCCTGTTCGTGAGCTGCCTGCTGGTTCCTTGGGAGCGATTGGCGCCGAGCGCAGGCCTTGCCATTCCTATTTTGGATTTTGTCGCCCTCTGGTTCACGCGAAACGGCGCTTTCACCGCGATACCAGGCCTAATCACCTTGGCTATCTTTCCCGTGATCTGGTTGTCTGCCTCGGGCATGCTTTCCAAGGCAAGCCTGATCCTCAGCTTTGTAGGTCCTTTCTTCATCGCGTTGCCGCCCGTGGTTTCGCACTTGCCCCGTCCCACCGCGTCGGACATTTCGTCGGTGCTGCTTTTGCCTCTCATGATGTTCGCAATGGCAGTTTCCATTCGTTTGGCTGGCTCCAATGCCCGGCTGCAGCAGCGGCGGGTAAAACAGCGGGATCAGGTCCTGCGGCAATTGTTGGCCGCCAGCCGGGAGCGGGAGACGCTGCTCAAGACAATCCTTGACACGATCGACGTCGGAATTGTCGCCGTCGATTCGAAGGGCGAAACTCTCCTGATCAACAACCAACAAAAGGCATTCCTACGGATGGCTGAAGGCTCGCCGGGGCCCGGGGAACAAGACCGGCTGGTTTTCGGCCAGGACCGGCGGACGCCGCTTCCCCCGGAAAAAGGCCCTATTCGAAGGGCAGTTCAAGGGGAAACATTTTCCGACTATCTCCTTTGGTTCGGCGCGGGTACCGAACAACGGGCCATCTCCACCGCTGCGCGGGGCATGAAAAGCGACGTCGATGACGGGTTCGGCGGAGCGGTCATCGTCTTCAGGGACGTGACGGATGTTGTCGATGCCCTTGCAGCCAAGGACGAATTGGTTGCCAACGTTTCGCACGAATTCGGTTCGCCGCTGACATCGATCTTGGGCAACATCGATCTTGTGCTCCGCGGCGCCCAAGAACTCCAACCGGCAACGAGGATCGGATTGGAAGTCGCGGAACGCAACGCCGAGCGGCTCCGTGTCCTGGTCGAAGACCTCCTTTTGTCAGCCGTCGCCGTCGAGAGCGTGAATCCACGGCGCACTGATTTGGCTGGGCTGGTGGAAAACAGCTTGGTTTCTGCACGGGCGCAGGCCGACGCCGCTCATGTGGGCCTTGTCGCCGACGTCCCCGCACCCCTGTGGGCGAATGCGGATCCTTTGAGGCTGGGACAGGCCCTGGACAATCTGGTTTCCAATGCCATCAAGTATTCGCCCGACGGCGGACTGGTGACGATAAAGGCGGAGCGGAGCGACGGCTGGGTCCAGCTCGAAGTGAAGGACACGGGAATGGGCATGACCATGGACGAGTCGACCAGGATTTTCACCCGGTTCTTCCGGACAAACGCTGCCCGTCAGGCCGCGATTCCGGGCGTCGGCCTCGGGCTGTCCATCACCAAGTCCATCGTGGAACGCCACGGAGGCAGCATCTCCTGCAGCAGCGAGCCCGGCAGTGGAAGCACCTTCACTGTGGCGTTGCCGGCTGGTCCGCTCCGGGAGCATTCGCGGACGGACACACCGGCGCTGTATTAGGCCCGGCACTGTATTGAGGCGGCACCTCGAGTCGGACGCTCGCTCACATATATAGCCAAATCCCAGGACGCTCGCTCAGATATCTGTGAGCGAGCGCCGGAAACACCCCAACAAGTGAGCGAGCGCCCGGTGAAGGCTGGCCGCTTACGCCGACGCCGACGCCGGGGCGAAGGCAGGTCGCGGTGCCAGTTGCTTCCGCGCCCAGCGGGCCAGCTTCTTGCCTTTGCCCTTCCACCAGTTGTCCTCGTCCTTGTCGTGGTGCCAGCGGAAGATGATCATCACCATCACGAAAACGCCCATGGCCACATCCGCCCAAGACAATTGGATTGCCTTAGCCAGCACGCTGATGCCCATTACGAGAATCGACGGCACCGCCAGGGTCCTGAAGATGGTGCTGGCGACATAGCGCCGATGCGATCGTGGCACGGACATGGCACGGACCATGTCGAAACACATGCATACCACCACCATTGCCTGGCCCAAGTCCATCAGGATCAGCGCGGGCAACGACCCCGCGAACATGGCAGCGGATTCCATCCCGGCGCTCAACGGACTGCCTCCGTCGCAGCGGAACGCGAAAATGACACAACAAGACTGCAGGAAACACACATACGGATAACCCCCAGAGAGACCAGGAACTGCGTTTGAGACCAACTGAGTTCCATTGAATCGGCTGGCTCTAGGGCCGGTCACGAGTAGTGGGTACTCTACTTTACGCGGCCGGCTACCTGCTCGGCGGGCCGCTACCCGGTCCGGGATCCGGCCTCGCTGGTCCTCTAATCCCCGACGGCGGCAATCCCGTTGGGCTGTCGTCCCGCCTTTGCGTTGTGCTCACCCCGGACGCTCGCTCACCTTTAAGGTGTTTTCCGCGGACGCTCGCTCAGATCATGTGAGCGAGCGTGCGGCCGTATGGCCATATATGT
>NZ_JARVRF010000065.1 GCF_030209835.1 Arthrobacter sp. efr-133-R2A-120
CCAGCAACACCTGGACCGGCACACCCAAGACCGGACAATTCACCTGCACCTAAGAGCCCACCTAAGCCCGTCCCTAAGCCCGCATCGCTACCCCCGCAGCGAACGCGGGCGCCGATGTTGTACAGCCTCTATATATTGAGAGCATGACCCAGACTTCCGGTTCCGCCCAGCCGTCCCACGCCGAAGGCCCAACACCCCCAGTCGCCAAGAAGGTGCCCACCACCCGCGAGCACCACGGCGATGTCTTCGTGGACAACTACGAATGGCTGCGGGACAAGGAGTCCTCCGAGGTCGTTGAGCACTTGAAGGCTGAAAATGCCTATCAGGAAGCCGTCACCGCGCACCAGGAACCGCTGCGCGAGGCCATCTTCCAGGAAATCAAGGGACGTACCCAGGAGACCGACCTCTCGGTCCCCAGCCGCAAGGACGGCTGGTGGTACTACACCCGCTCCGTTGAGGGCAAGGAGTACGGCATCCACTGCCGCGTCCGGGCCGCGAACTCCGGCGATCCCGTGGCCGACTGGACGCCGCCGGCGGTGGAACCCGGCGTCGAACTCCAAGGTGAAGAAGTCCTGTTGGACGGCAACGCCGAAGCGGAAGGCAAGCCGTTCTTCTCCGTTGGCGGCACGGCCGTAACGCTGGACGGCAATCTCTACGCCTATGCCGTGGACAATTCCGGCGAGGAACGCTTCACGCTCCGCATCAAGGACCTGCGCACGGGTGAGCTGCTGCCCGACGTCATCGAGAACATCTTCTACGGCGTGGCCTTCTCGCCCGACGGCACCCGGATCTTCTACACCGTGGTGGACGATTCCTGGCGCCCGTATCAGGTCAAGTCGCATGTCTTGGGCACGCCCGTCAGCGAGGATGAGGTCATCTATCAAGAGGACGACGTCGCCATGTGGCTCGGATTCGAGCTCTCCTCCGACCGGAGGTACCTCGTGCTGAGCATCGGCTGCTCGGAGTTCAGCGAGACGCGCCTGCTGCGCTTTGACGACTACGACGCCGGCCTGTCCACTGTGATCTCCCGCGACGAACGCATCCTCTACGAGGCCGAGCCGTTCCTCCTCGATGGCGCCGATGGACAAAAAGCCGAGACCATCCTCCTGACCCATAACAAGGACGCCATCAACTCGATGGTGTCCATCGCGGACCCGGCCGAGTTGGCCAGGCCGCTGGCCGAGCAGCACTGGCGCACCGTCGTCGAGCATTCCGACGCCGTTCGCGTCAACGGTGCCGGCGTCACCTCGACGCATCTGGTGGTGGCGGTACGGCAGGACACGATCGAACGGGTGCAGGTGCTGCCCCTCGCCGGACTGGGAACCGCCGCCCAGGGCGCCGCTGTTGAGCCTGCCTTCGACGAGGAGCTGTACACCGCCGGGGTGGCGGGTTCGGACTACGAAGCCCCGGTGATCCGCATCGGATACACGTCCTTCTTCACGCCGTCGCGGGTGTACGACTTCGTGCTCCCGACCGATGCGCTGCCGAACGGCGAACTGCTGCTGCGGAAGGAAAGCCCGGTGCTGGGCGGGTACACCGCATCCGACTACGTGGCCACCCGGGAATGGGCGACGGCGGCGGACGGCACACGCGTTCCACTGTCCGTGCTGCGGCATGCCTCCCTTAAGCAAGACTCAACCGCTGCGGGCCTGGTCTATGGTTATGGCTCCTATGAGGTCAGCATGGATCCCGGCTTCGGCGTTGCGCGTTTGTCCCTCTTGGACCGCGGAATCGTCATGGTGATCGCGCACATCCGCGGCGGCGGCGAGCTCGGCCGGCGCTGGTACGACGACGGAAAGAAGCTCAACAAGAAAAACACCTTCACGGACTTCATCGCAGCAACGGACTGGCTTTCACAGTCCGGCTGGGTGGCGCCGGAGCGGATCGCGGCCATGGGTGGCTCCGCGGGCGGCCTGCTGATGGGCGCCGTGGCCAACCTTGCGCCGGAAAAGTACGCGGCGATCGTGGCAGCCGTGCCGTTCGTGGACGCGCTCAACACTATCCTGGACCCGGAGTTGCCGCTCTCCGCCCTCGAGTGGGAAGAATGGGGCAACCCCATCACGGATCCCGAGGTGTACGAGTACATGAAGTCCTACACTCCGTACGAGAACATCCGAGCCGTTTCGTACCCGCGGATCGCCGCAGTGACCTCCTTCAACGACACCCGCGTGTTCTACGTGGAGCCAGCCAAGTGGGTCCAGGTGCTACGTTCCGAGACCACCGGCACGGCGCCGATCGTGATGAAGATCGAGATGGAGGGCGGACACGGCGGAGCTTCCGGACGATACGTGCAGTGGCGCGAGCGCGCTTGGGACTATGCCTTCGTCGCGGACTCGCTCGGCGCCGTCGAACTACTGCCCGGGGCGGGGCTCAAGCAACGTTCTCGATAGTAGACTCTCCAAAGGGGGGGCCGAACCGGACAGTAGGAGCGCAGCTTGACTCACGACGCACCGGTGCCAAACCGTGCTTTGGTAGCCGACCCTGACCCTGCCCGTCTCGCCGAGACGGTTGCAGCGCTCGCCGCGGCGGGGTTTCTGGTTCGTTCAGCGCCCGACGCCGGTTCGCTTGCGGCCGCGCTGGAAAGCGAACCGAGCGACGTGCTGGTGGTAGACAACGACCTCCGCGAGTTCCTGCCCAGGAACGTCGGCCCGGTTCTGCTCATGCTGGATCCCGAGGACGAGCTGGATGTTGCTGCCTTGGAAGCCTGGGCCATTGCGGATTTCATATACAAGGGCCAAGCTCCGTCCTTTCGGGCATCCAGGGCACTGGTCCTGATAGCCCGCGCCGCCGAACGGACGCGCCGCCGTTCGGAAGCAGAGTCGCTGAGGGAGAGCCTGCGGAAGGTGTCCGCGGCGATCCGGTCCACCATTGATCCAGGCCGGATTGCCCGGCATCTGGTGGATGGAATCGGCGAGGCCCTGGGCGCGGAACACGTCTGGTTCACCACGTTCCAGGACACGCGCGTGCCGCAAGTGAGCGCCGAATGGAACGCTCCGGGACTGGTACCGGGAGTCCTTCCACGCGAACTCACCGACAACATCGCGACGTTCGAGCTGGCGGAGCGGTTGTGGGCAGAAGCGGAGGTGCAGCCGCTGCCGAAACGGGCTCCCTCGGGTGGCTCCGCTGGCGCGGGTGCGCCGGGTGGCGCGGGAGCGCCGGGTGGCGCGGGTGCGCTGGGTGGCGCGGGTGCGCCGTCGGCTTCTGTTGTGGTGCCGGTAGGCGAAGGTGATCTGGTTCTGGGGGTCATCTGGATCGCCCGCCCGGACACCGCTCAGGAATGGACCCGCGCCGAAATAGGCCTGATTCAGCACGTCTCGGGAAACCTGGCGTACGGCCTGATGCAGAGCCACCTGATCGGCGCGCAACAGCAAGTCATGTACAAGCTCCAGGAACTCGACCAGGCCAAGACCGATTTCCTCACTACTGTGAACCACGAACTTCGAACTCCCCTGACGTCCATCACGGCCTATCTGGACATGATCCGCGCCGGCGCTGGTGGACCTCTTCCCGCGGGTGTCGGGCGGATGGTCGACGTCATTTCACGAAATGCCGAGCGCCTCCGACGGCTGATCGAAGATATGCTCACCGTCTCGCACCAGGACACGTCCGGCGACCTCCAATTGAGCCGCGTGAATGTGGGCACCCTGCTCAGGCTTGTTGTCTCGACGTTGCAGCCGCTCGCCGACTCCCGTTCACTGTCCCTTACCGTGATGCATGCGCCAGGAACCGTGACGGTCCAGGCTGACGAGGCCAAGCTCGAGCAGGTCTTCGCCAACATCATCAGCAACGCGATCAAGTTCACGCCCGACGGCGGCCACGTCGCCGTCAGCAGCGGGGTCACCTCGGACCCAGGCGCGGTTCCCAGCGTGGTGGTGCGCGTGGAGGACACCGGCGTCGGGATCCCCGAAACGGAAATCGACCAAGTGTTCACGCGGTTCTTCCGCGCCTCAAACGCCTCCACAGCGGCCATCCCCGGGAGCGGGCTTGGCCTGGCGATAGCCCACGACATTGTGGAACGCCATTCCGGCCGCCTCGACGTCGAGTCCGCCCTCGGCGTGGGAACCACGGTTTCAGTCCAGCTCCCGCTGGATACGGAGAACTAAGGGGCCCGACGCCGGCCGGACGGCGCCGTCGTGACCTTCTTGCGCCACGCCCAAAAGAACACCGCCCCGAGACGGTTGCCCGGGGCGGTGTTTGGCATTGCTTTGTGGTCCACCCAAGTACCTGGCAGTAGATGCCGTTATGAGACGTCTAAACGGCATCTAATGCGAGCTAGTTGGGCCACCAACCGATCTGCGCGTAGTGGACCGGGTCGCTCACAACAGGGACGGTGGTAACCGTCGTTACTGTGGTGCTCGTGGTGTCGTGCTTCGGGGCGGCGTTGGCGGGAGTGACAAATCCGCCAATAGCGAGCAGCCCCGTCATGAGAAGTGTTGCGGCGAATTTTTTCATGCAGTGCTCCTTTGAGCCGTAAAAATCCGAAGTTGACTTTCCCAGCGTAAAGAGCCTCGTTAAAGGTTCCCTTAAGATTCGATCAGTTTTCGGAAGTCTTTGCAGCTAGCCGGTATCCAACACCACGGACGGTTTCCACCCAGCGTGGCGACTGCGCCGAATCGCCGAGCTTCCGCCGCAGATTGGCGATGTGTACCTGGATCGCGCGCTCCTCGGACTCGCTGACATAGCCTCCGGTTTCGTACTCCCTGGCATGGAGCCAGCGGGCAAGGCCCGTGGTGCTCCGGACAACGCGTCCGGCCTCCATGAGGGCCTGAAGAAGATCGAACTCGGTGCGGGTCAACTGCACCTCTTCGGTGCCCACCCGGGTAGTCCGCGTGGCCACGTCCAGGTAAAGGCCGTTGTGCTCCAGCCCAGATGGCTCGGCCTCCGGAAGCACGGGGGTGGGTGCGGCTGGCGCGTTCGACGGCGGAGCCGGCGGCAGCTCCGCCGTCGGGCTCCCTCCGGAACCGCTCAAAAGCTTGCTGCCGCGCGGCCGTCGAAGGAGCGTCTCAACCCGGGCCAGGAGCTCCCGGGCGCGGAAGGGCTTGGTGACGAAGTCATCAGCGCCGACTGCCAGCCCTTGCAGAGTGTCCACCTCGCGCGCGCGGGCGGTAAGCATGATGATGTAGGCGTCACTGAACTCCCGGACGCGGCGGGTGACCTCGATCCCGTCAATGTCGGGCAAACCGAGGTCCAAGGTAATCACGTCCGGGTTGTGAAGGCGGACCGCATCTACGCCATCAAGACCGTTTCCGGCAGCGTAAACCTCCAGGCCCGATGCTTCGAGGACGGCATGGACCACCTCACGAATGTCATCGTCATCCTCAATTACTACAGCCACGCCCGATGCGCCCACGTCAAGATCCCCATCTCTTATGCTCAGCCCACCTTAACACCAGCAGTGCCTGCTATCCTCGCGCATTTCAGCGTAAGTCCCGCTTAGCTGATCTGGAGCTCGCGCCTCACGAACGCGATGAGCAGGCTCCGGGATGTTTCCACCGGCAGGGATGAACCCCGTGCATAGCACTGGACGGCGAGGCCATCCACCATGGCGGCCGTTTCAATGGCGAAACTCCGGGGATCGTCGCAGACGAAGGATCCCTCGCTGACGCCACGCTCGGTAATCTCACGCAGGGCGCTGCGCCAGCCGTCGTAGTGTTCGCTCATCCAGCGTCCGTAGGCTTCGTCCCTGGCCGCTGCGGACCAGAAATCGAACCAGATCAGCCAGTGCCGGCGGGAGTTCGCGTCGGAACCGAACATTCCCTCCAGGAAATACAGCAGTTCCCGGGTGGGGTCGCCGGACCCTCTGGCGCTCTCCTGGAGCGGAACGTAGAAGTCCGCGGTTTCTGCCTTGACTACTTCCATGAGGACTTCGTCGAGACTCTTGAAATGGTAGGTGATGGTCCCGGGTGACACTCCGCAGGCTTTTGAAATGTCGCGGATAAGGACATTGAACAACCCCTTGTCCGCGATCAGGTCCCGTGCGGCGTCAACCACCAGCTGACGCCGCACTTCAGTAGGATGCCGCTGCCGTTCGCCGACGGTCTTGGCGCGGGGCCGCTCTTCGTGGTCCTTGGCGGTAGTTGTCATGTCGCTCGTCCTCGTCTCCCCTGCTCAGGCCGATGTCCGACTGATGCGCTTCTCAAAAGTCTTTTCAAAGAATAGTTGCTCGTCCTTGAACGTCTTGACTTCGTTGTGCAGTACATAGTGGTCCTTGCTGGCGGTGACCGTAGCGTGGGTCTCGATCCTAACTCCCCAATCCTCGCGCTGCAGGGAGACGTTCCACATGGACTCAGCCCGCGCCGTCAGGGGATCGTTTCCCGATATCGAATACCGTTCGAGGGCTTCTTCGCCAAAGTTCAGGCCGTCCGGGTAGATCCGGTTGCCGCCGTAGTTCGGGTCCACGGTCAAGGTCCAGGACTCCGATTGCGGCTCGTACCTGACCTCACGTTCGGGGCGGGAGGCCAGCACAGGTCCGGGCCTGATGTCCAAACCCGGGGCTTGCTCAGCTTCCTCGAACGCGATGTCGCGCCTTCCAATGGCGGCAGGATCGAGGTCATCGAGTGTCAGTACGCTCTGCTCCGAATCAACGGTCACAGACCCCTGTTCGCCGTGCGGCCAGATCCAGGGCCAGTACGTCGTGGCCAAAGCGAGCCGGAGCCTGTGCCCGGCCGGAATCTGCCACGACATGGAGGTGAACTCGATCTCGGCTTCCACGAATTGACCCGGAACGAGCTCCTCCGCCTTGTCCATCCCGTTTCGCCTCGCCAGGTTGATGGCCCCGCGGGTGATCAGGGTGGACGATCCATCCGGTCCCACATCGCAGAGCCGGGCAATGACATTGGCCCGGGGCGTGCTGCTGCTGATCCGCAGCTTCAGACGGGCGTAGCCAAACAGGTTGATGTCCTCTTCGAGGACCGGAGTCTCGAACACCAGCGAGCGCCCATCCTCGGCGCGCTGGTCCGGCGGCAGATCGGACAGGTTCCCGAAGGGGAACCACCGGGCGGCGTCCACGCCGTTGTGTTGCGGTGTGTCGACGACGGCCATCCCGGCGGCGTCCGTTGCCAGGCTGCGCAAATCTGAACTTAGCTTGAAGCGCCGGTGCCCGACGTCGACGGACGGCCAGCCGTCCAGTCCCACCCAGGTGCCCGCCCGCTCCGGGTAATGGGTGGCCGGCCGCACGGATTCCTGGTGATAGGCGCGCAGCGGGGGTTCGGCCATGACCTCCGTTTCGATGCCTTTGAGCCAGTAGTCCCACCAACGCAAGGTCTCCTGCAGGAAGCCAATGGTGGGACCGGGCGTGCGCTGGATGTCCGGATACTGGTGCGACCATGGGCCGATCAGCCCTTGCACGGGCGCGTCAAGATGCTCCAGCAGCCGAAAAACGGTATTGCGGTAGGGATCAGCCCAGCCTCCGACGGCCAAAACGGCAGCGGTGATTTTGGAATAGTCTTCGCAGACCGAACCGTGACGCCAGTAGTCATCGCGTTCTTGGTGGTCCATCCAGATTTCGGAGAAAGGCTGGAGGGCTTCCAGGCGTTCCTTCCACATGGTTTCCCAAGCGTCGCCAACCCGCCAGGGCGCAGGCGGGCGGCACTGGAACGCCAGCATGGTTCCAGCCCAGGAAGTCATGTCGATGCCCAGCATCGCGCCGCCGAAATAGTGCACGTCGTCGGCATAGCGGTCGTCCGTGGAGCAGACTGTGACAATGGCTTTAAGCGCCTCCGGCTGCTCCGCCGCGAGCTGCAAGGCATTGAATCCGCCCCAGGAGATTCCGAACATTCCCACTTTGCCGGTACACCAAGGCTGTGCGGCCAGCCACTCGATGACCTCAACGCCGTCTGCTTGTTCCTGAGGGTGGTATTCGTCAAGCATGACGCCTTCGGAATCTCCGCAGCCGCGCATGTCCACCCGGACCGAGGCGTACCCGTGGCCCGCGTACCACGGGTGGCGCTGCGCGTCACGCGGCGCAGTCCAGTCCCCGCGTCGATAGGGCAGGTACTCCAACAGTGCAGGCACCGGCCGTGAGGCCGCGTCTTCGGGAAGCCAGATTGTGGCAGCCAGCCGGACGCCGTCGCTCATCGGAATGAGGACGTGTTCCATGACGGTGACGGAGTGGGGGAAGTCCGTGCGGATCTTCACGGGCGTTTCCTTTCTAGGGCGCGTGCAGCGCTAGAGGGCAGCGGGTGCCTGGCGGAGGTCTGCCACGTCGGCGTGGCATTTGATATGGTGCGTGTCCGAAACCTGGATGGTGGGCGGGAGGACCGTGCGGCAAACGTCGCGGACAATCGGACACCGGCTGGCAAAGGGGCATCCGAGCTCGGGCGGGGCGTCAGGGATTTCGTCCCGGACTCCTTGTGCCTTGGCCTCATGGTCGTCGCCGAGTTCGATCACCGAGTCCAGCAGGAGCCGGGTGTATGGATGGGACGTGTTGGAGAAGATCTCCTCCACTGTGCCGTCCTCGACGATGCGTCCGAGGTACAGAACCACAACGCGGTCCGCTACTGACCGGACGACGGCGAGATCATGGGTGATGAAGAGGAAGCCGATGTCCTTGTCCCGGCTCAGGGTGTCCATCAGTCGCAGGATGGAAGATTGCACCGAGACGTCAAGCGCTGACACAACTTCGTCCGCCAGCACGAGGGACGGGCCGGCGGCGATGGCCCGGGCGATGCCGACTCGCTGGCGTTGGCCACCCGAGAGCTGGCCCGGCAGCCGCTGCGCGAAGCTGGCCGGGAGCTCCACTTCTTCCAACGCCCGCTCCACGGTGGATCCTTTGACGCCGAAAAGCTTCAAGGGCCGCGCGATAGCCGTCCGGACGGAATGCCTTGGATTGAGCGAAGTGTCGGCATTTTGGAAGATCAACTGCACTGCTTGGCGGAGACTCTTGGGGCGGCTGGACACGGTCCCGGCCAGATTGCCGCTACCCGCCGGGCCGTTTGCAGGCTCGTCCCCGGACCCGGCGAGGGACATCCGTCCCCCTTCGCTCTTCTGCAAACCCGCAATGGCGTTGGCGATGGTGGACTTTCCGGAACCGGATTCGCCCACGAGCGCCACAATCTCGCCGGCATTAACCTCAAAACTGACATCCTGCACCGTGGGACCCGTGCCGGGAACTGGCTTCTTGCGGTAGTCGATTGTCAGGTTCCGGACGCTCAGCACGGGCTTGGCCTCCCTGGGCGGAGTCCGGATATACAACTCGACGGCGCCTTCCCGCACGGTCCCGTCGTCGATGGCTGATTGATCCATTCCAGGAGGGATGCCGGGAGTGTCGATCCGCGGCACGCTGTCGATCAGGCCCCGCGTGTAAGCATGTTGCGGCTGTGCGAGGACACTTCGAGTCGGGCCGGATTCAACCACCGCACCTTTGCGGAGCAGGGCAATGTCCGTGCACATCTTGTCAATGACGCCCAAGTCATGGCTGACCATTACCATTGACATGCCCAGGGTCTTCTGTAGCTCCGTAAGAAGGTCAAGGATGGCGGCCTGCGTGACCACATCCAGTCCAGTAGTCGGTTCATCAAGGACCAGGAGGGACGGGTTGGCGGCGAGCGCCATGGCAATCCCGATGCGCTGTTGTTGTCCGCCGGAAAATTGGTGCGGGTACCTGTCCAGCGCCGGCCCAGGGTTGGGGAGCCTGACCAGCCGGAGCAGCTCCTCGGCGCGGGCCCGCTGGGCGGCCTTGTTTCCCTTGAGGTGGTGAAGGACTTCAGCGATCTGCTCTCCGATCTTCATGGTGGGAGTCAGCGCGTTTCCGGCATTCTGCGGGACCATCGCAACCTCAGCCGTGCGAAGGCGGCGCAGCTCCCGCGGGGCAAGGGCAAAGACGTCCTGGCCCGCCACGTGCACGGACCCGTTGGACACGAAGGACGTGCTCCGCAGGGAGCCCAGCAAGGCACCGGCCAGCGTGGATTTCCCGGAACCCGACTCCCCCACCAGGCCCAGAACGTGACCGCGCCGCAGCTGCAAGGTCACGTCCTTGAGGACGTCAACTTGGCGGTTTCCCGAGCGGTAGGAAACGCTGAGGTTCTCGATCCGGACAATGTCCGTCCGGTTGACCACGGTTGCTTCATATGTGGTGTCGGCTGCATCAATTGTCACTAGCCCAGCACCTCCTTCATTCGGTCGATGCCGAAGCTCTTCGCAAGCCCATCGGCCGCAAGGTTGAGTCCAACAATCAAGGACGCGAGTGCCGCGATGGGCGACAACGTGGCCATTGGCACAACAGCCATCAGGTTCCGGTTCTCGGCCACCATGAGGCCCCAGTCCGGCGTCGGCGGGCTAGCGCCGAAGCCCAGGAAGGACAGCGAGCTGATAAGCAGCACCACCCAGGAGGCCCTCATGGCGAATTCCACCAAGATGATGTCCAAGACATTGGGGAAGACTTCCCGGAAGAGGATGGAGAACATCCCCTCGCCGCGCGCCTTGGCGGCGGTGATGAAGTCCTTGGGCATCACGTCCATTGCGGCGGCCCGAACAATGCGGGTCACCCCGCCCGTATAGACCACCACAACGGCCAAAATGATCACCCAAGGCCCCGTACCGAAGATGGTCACCACCACCAACATGGACAGGATTGCCGGTACTGCCAGCACCGAATCCAACACCCTGGTGATGATGTCATCGACAATGCCGCCACGGTACGCTGCGATGCCCGCGATGACGGATCCGAGCAAGACCGTGAGTCCGGTGGCAGTGAAACTGATGGCCAATGCGTACTGTCCACCAAACAAGGTTCGCGTGAGGGTATCCCGGCCGAGTGCATCCGTTCCTAGCAAGTGAGCGCCGGAGCTCTCTTGCAGGGCGCTCATCGCGTCCGTGGCGATCGGATCATAGGAAGTCAGCACCGGGGCCAGGATCGCCACCACGATATTCACTATCACCAGGGCAAACCCGAAAGTGGCCGCCCGGGACTTCAGCATGGACCGGACCGCCCGTCCAAGGCTGCTCGGGGCCTTGGGTGCCGGGCCGGTGGGTGCCGGGGCAGTCGTCGTCATTGCGCTCATTTGCTGCTCCCTTTCATTTGCTGCTCCTGGGGTATCGCAGCCGAGGATTCAGCAGGAACGCTGCAAAGTCCGCCAGCAGGTTGCACACCACATATGTCAACGCGCTCATTACCGTGATCAGCAAGATGGTGGGAAGGTCACGTGTCTGGACAGATCTGATCATCAGGGTGCCGATTCCCGGGTAGTTGAAAATGCTTTCCACTACCACCACACCGCCGATCAGCCAGGCTATGTTCATGGCGATCACGTTCAGGGTGGGCAACATGGCGCTGGGCAGCAGGTGCTTGAAGACCACCCGGGAAGTCGAGTTGCCTTTCAAGATCGCTGTGCGGACAAATTCGCTGTCCATCACGTCGATCACCGAGGTGCGCATCATCCGGATGATGTAGGCCGCAAGAACGCAAATCAGCGCCCCGGCAGGTAGCCAGACAGAGGGTAGAAGATCCGCGAGGGAGGCATTCTGACCTGCAATCACCACTGCCGGGAAAATCGGGATGTAGATGGAGAAGAGGAGCACCAGCACGGTGGCCACGACAAACTCCGGAACGCTCATCCCCACGAGCGCCAGCATGGAAATCGAGATGTCCGGCCACCGGTCGCGGGTCAGTCCGGCAACGAGGCCCAGCACAAGGGAGAGCAGGATGCCGATCACGATGGTGATGCCGGCCAGCAGGGACGTGTTCACCAATGCGGAGCCCACCTCTCCAGCGACGCTGCCACCGCCTACGAGGGAGTTGCCAAAGTCGCCGTGCAACGCCTTGCCGAGCCAAGTGAAGAAACGCGAGACAGGCGGCTCATCCAGCCCGAGTTGTTGCCGCATAGTGGCCACCGCCGACGGCGTGGCGTTCTGGCCCAGCAGCTGGGTGGCCGCGTCTCCCGGCAGAGACTGGATGGCACTGAAAACCAGTACCGTTGCCAGCAGCACCGTGAAGACGGACCAGCCCAACCGCTTGGCGAAAAACGTGACCATTATGCACGCAGCCCGATGTTGATGTAGTCGAATTCGAAGCCGTGCTCGCTGTAATTGACTACCTTCTTGCTCAGCCCCGTGATCCGGTCGGAGAAGAAGGGAGTCAGGGAGCCGCCGTCGTCGATCAGGATCTTCTGCGCATCCTGGTAGAGCGTCTTCCGCTTGGCCGCGTCCACTGTGGCGCGGGCAGCGTCCAAAGTCTGGTCGAACGTGGCATTCGAGTATGCCGTCTCGTTGTAGGAAGACCCGGTACGGAAGATCTGGTTCAGCAACTGGTCGATGGGGCGGCCCGTGTACCAGTAGGTGGTCATCAAGGGCTTCTTCATCCAGACGTCGGTGAAGTAGGAATCCGCGGGAGAGTTGGTCACGGCCAAGTTGATGTTGGCGGCCTTCATTGAACTCTGCAGGGCAAGCGCAAGTGGGGACAGCACGGGATCGTAGCTTGAGGTGTAGATGGGCACATCGAAGTGGTCAAAGCCCTTTGCCTTCAGCAGGGACTTCGACTTATCCGGGTCGTAGCCCAAGCCATAGTCGAGGTAGTAGGCCTCGGTGGGTGGCACGGGGTTGTTGTGGGCAACGGTTCCATTGCCCTGCACCGCCAGTTTGAATACTTCGTCCGGGTTATACGCATGCGCGAATGCGCGGCGGATATCCGGGTCTTTGAACTCCGGGCTCGTGTTGAGCATGGGTACCGGATACCACTGGGCGTTCTTCACACTGGTGACCGTTGCTATGGAAGAGGCCGAAACCGTCTTGGCGGTGGCGAAGTCGAGGTTGGTCTGGGCCACGAGATCAACCTGCCCTGCCAGCAAGGCGTTCACCCGGGCCTGGGTGTCCGCGATGGAGGAGAACTCAATCCTGTCCAATGCTGGTTTGTCGCCGAAGTAGTTGGGATTACGCACGATGGAACCGGGCCCTGCCGCCGTGAAACTCTTCAGTTTGAACGGACCGGTGCCGATGCCGCTGGCACCGATGGTGGCTGCGGAACCGGCCGGGATGATGTAGCAGTTGTAACCGGTCAGCAAGCTGGCGAATTCGGCGTTCGGAGACTTCAGGGCAAAAACCACGGTTGTGGCATCGGGGGCCTTGATGGAGTTGCCGTCGACAAAGGGGGACAGCACCCCGGCCTGCGGAGACTTGGTGGCCGGATCCAGGATGTGCTGAATCGAGAAAATGACGTCCTGGGCAGTGAACGGCTTCCCATCGTGCCAAGTCACACCCTTGCGCAGTACAAAAGTCCAGCTCATCGCGTCTGCGGACAGTGTCCACGACTCGGCCAGGTCCGGAACGAGCTCACCCTTGGCCGAAAGCTTGACCAAGCGGTTGTAAAGGGCGCCCAGGTATTCATAAGCGGACAAGGAACTGGCAGGGTCCAAGGTTTCAGCCTTCGACGCCGGCGGCCGGGCGATGCGCAACGTCCCGCCCTGGCGAGCAGCGCCGGTCGCGGCACCCGTGGTCGACGACGACGGGCTGACCCCGCAGGCTGCGAGGACCGCGGGGGCCAGCAACAGGGCTGAACCGGCGAGAAGGGTGCGCCGGGACAGCCACCCTGTTGGTGCTTCGATCCGTGAATCCATGGTGCCGAATCCTTATCTTTATTTCTTCCGCGAACGATCTAATTCATGTACTGTACGAATAAATCGTCTGGGAGAGCAATAGTTCTCCGAATAATTTAACCGGCCTGAAACAATGGGCCATTTCATCGGGAAGGCCCCAATTGTGACCGGATGGTACCGAAGACCAGATGTGCTGATGGTGCTATCTTCCGCGCCCACATACGTGGCTACCCGCGAGGCCCTGAAAGTGGTGGACCCGCAAGACCTGACGCCGCTGCGCTACTTGGGTGCCGCCGTCGTGCTCGGCTTGGTGCTACTGGTCCGGCGGCAGCGGCTCACGCTGCGGGGTGGTGACATTCCGAGGATGCTGGTCGCGGGATTGCTCGGATATGCAGGCTTCGGCCTGCTCCTGAACCTGGGGCAGACGACCGTCCCGGCCGGAACAACGAGCCTCCTGCTGAATATCTCGCCCGTTTTCGCGTTCGTCCTCGGCCATCTCATGCTGCGGGAGAGAACGTCCAGCCTGGGCTACTGGGGGATGCTGCTTGCCGTGGCAGGCGTCGTAGTCATTACGCTGGGCGATTCCGTGGCCGTCGGCTTCAACGGAGACGCCTTGTACATCGTGGCAGCCGCCCTTCTCCTGTCGGCATTCCTCATCGTCCAACAGCCCCTGCTGTCACGCGTCCCTCCGCTCGAAGTGGTCTTCTGGGGATCCCTCATCGGTGGTGTGGCCACGCTGCCGACGGCTCGATTCGCAGTGGCTCCGGCGGAGTTCACATGGACTGTTTGGCTGGCGCTGGCCGTGCTCGTGGTGATCTGCACGGTGGTGGCCTACGGTTTCTGGAACGTCTCGCTGTCGCGGACCAGCGTGGCAGAGGGCGGTTCTCTCCTGTATGTCGTGCCAGTGCTGTCCCTGTTGCTCGGGTGGATTTTGCTGGGTGAAGTCCCCAGTGTCGCGTCCCTCCTCGGAGGGGCGGCCGCATTGGCCGGCGTCATCTTGCTCTCCCGGGCAACAGCGTCCATCGCACCCGAGAAAGAACTGGAGCCCGCACCATGACTATCCCCCAATTCGAGGAGGAATACGTCGAGATTCCCCTCTCTGCAGGCGCGTCCGCCAGGCTCGCCGACATCGCCGCCTCCGCCACGGCGGACGTAGGGGCAATGCTGACAACCATCTCCCTCTGGCGTCCTGGGACCAGGGACCTGGTCCGGGTGTTTTCCACCATGCCGGAGCTCTACCGGGTGGGCGGGATTTCAAGCGAACTGAGTGAAGACTGGCTCAAGCGCTGCGTCGTAACCCAGGAATCATTCCTCGCTTCGGACCAGGGAGCCATCGATTCGGATGCGTTCGAACACCAGGATGTCCTTGGCGCCCTCAACCTCAGCGCAGCTATCAACGCGGTGGTCGTCCACAACGGCCGATTCCTCGGCTGCCTCAATCTGTTGGACGTCGCAGGGGCTTACTCCGAGTCGTCGGTGCGGCGTGCCGAGGCCTACGCCGCGCGGCTCGCGGAGACTCTCCGCACCCTCTGAAATTCGCCTGGAATCCGGGGCGCTATTTCCGGGCGCGCCACTCGGAGTCGAGCATGGCGTAGATGACTTCCGTGGACCATTGGCCCTTGTAGTGCCAGTTGTCCACGAGCTCGGCTTCGCGGCGCATCCCAAGCCGCTCGCACAATCCCGACGATGAGGTGTTCAGGGCATCCAGCTTGGCATCGATCCGGTGGAACATGAGGGTTTCGAAACCCAGGCGGAGCACGGCCTCCGCCGCCTCGGCGGCGTAACCTTGGCCTCGGCTTTCCGGAGCCAGGATCCAGCCAATCTCCGCTTGCCCCGTGCCCGGCAGCCACTTGAGCACAACTTCGCCAAGCAGCCCGGGCGAGTCCGCGCGCTCGATGGCGAGGCACACCCAGTCGCCCTCTTGCTCGAAGGTGAAGTTGGCGTATCGGCCCAGCGCCTCCATGGACTGCGTGAGGGTCAATTCCTGCCGGAGCAGGAATCGGGCAGTCTCGGGCAATGACTGGTAGGCATGGAATCGCTCCAGGTCGGTGGCCTCGAATCGGCGAAGCACAAGCCTCGGAGTCCGGATGGGCAGTTCGATAAGGGGCATGCCTCGAGGCTACTACGGGGGTCCGGAACCGTCCCGCCGAGCGGTCACCTCTTGACAGTTCAAGCAAACTGGGATTACCTAATGAACATTCGGTAAATAAAGCTGGAGGCAATGACGCATGGTTGAGACCACCCTTTCTGGCGCAGCGCAGCACCAGATCCTCAAGAACGACCCCGCCTCGGAGTGGATGGGCCTCAAGGTGCTCAAGATCGACGACGGCCACGCCACGGTCCAGATGACTCTTCGCCAGGAAATGCTCAACGGCTTCGGGATGGCCCACGGCGGAATGATCTTCGCCTTCGCGGATTCAGCGTTTGCCCTCGCGTGCAACCCGGCCGTCCTGTCGCCGTCGGAAGCTGACACCATAACTGTCGCCGCCGGCGTCGACATCAACTTCCTCAAGCCGGCCTATCAAGGCCAGGTGATCACCGCCGTCGCAATCCGTCGCGCCAACAACGGCCGCAGCGGCCTGTACGACATCCAGATCTTCGCGGCCGACCCCACGGAACTCACCGCGTCCGTGTCGACCAAGGATCCGGGCAGCTACGGCGAGCTCATCGCCGAGTTCCGTGGCCGCAGCCGCACCATCTCCAAGAAGTAGGAACACCATGACACAGAACACCGTCGCCGCTCCTGACGCACCGCTTAACACCGCACAGCTAGATCGCGAAGAAACCATCTCCCGCGACGAGCTCGAGGCCCTGCAGCTCAGCCGCCTCCAGCACACCGTGGCCTACGCCTACGATCGCGTGCCGCTGTACAAACGCAAGTTCGACGACGCCGGCGTCCACCCTTCCGATCTCCGCGAACTGTCCGATCTCGGCAAGTTCCCCTACACCACCAAGGAAGACCTCCGCCAGGAATACCCCTTCGGAATGTTCGCCGTGCCGCAGGACGAAGTAGCCCGCATCCACGCGAGCTCCGGCACCACGGGCCGGCCCACCGTCGTCGGGTACACCAAAAACGACCTCGCCAACTGGGCCACCCTCGTGGCCCGCTCGCTCCGCGCCTCCGGTGTCCGCCCGGGCATGAAGGTCCACAACGCCTACGGCTACGGCCTGTTCACGGGCGGCCTGGGTGCGCACGCGGGTGCCGAAGCGCTCGGCTGCACCGTCATCCCGATGTCCGGCGGCCAGACCGAACGCCAGATCCAGCTGATCCAGGACTTCAAGCCGGACGCCATCCTGGCAACCCCCACCTACCTGCTCACGATCGCCGACGCGATGACGCACATGGGTGTGGATCCGGCGTCGACCTCGCTCAAGTACGCCGTGCTCGGAGCCGAACCGTGGACCGAGGAAATGCGCCACGAGCTCGAAACCACCATGAACATCAAGGCCTGCGACATCTACGGGCTCTCCGAAGTCATGGGCCCTGGCGTCGCTGGCGAGGCCGTGGAGACCCAGGACGGCTGCCACATCTGGGAAGACCACTTCCGCCCCGAGATCATCGATCCGTTCGATCCCTCCCGCGGAGTAAGGGCCGTCTTGGCCGACGGCGAGCCGGGCGAACTCGTCTTCACCTCGCTCACCAAGGAAGCGCTGCCGATCATCCGGTACCGCACCAAGGACCTCACGCGCCTGCTGCCCGGCACCGCCCGCCCCGCGCACCGCCGTATGGGCCGCATCACCGGCCGCAGCGACGACATGATCATCCTGCGCGGCGTGAACCTCTTCCCGTCGCAGATCGAGGAAATCGCCCTGCGCATCCCCGAGCTCAGCCCGCACTTCCAGCTCGAGCTCACCCGCCCCGAGGGCAAGCGGATGGATTCGCTGACGGTCAAGATTGAGCGCCGCGAGAACGTTTCGGTCGAGGCGGGCACGACGGCGGCACACGCCTTGCGCGAGCAGATCAAGATCCACGTGGGTTCTTCGTGCGTGGTGGACGTTGTGGAGCCGGGTTCGCTTGAGCGCTCCAACGGCAAACTACGCCGCGTCTACGACATGCGACCCAAGAGGTAACGTGGCCGGGTGCGTGCACGAATCAACCGACCGTTCATGAGAAAATGGCCAGCATGCCTAGTGAAACAGCAACCAAGCGGGGACGCCCCGGATACGACCAGCAATCAGTGCTGCTCATCGCCGTCGACGTCTTCAACCGCCACGGTTACGACGCCACGTCCATGGGCATTCTGGCCGAGAACCTCGGGATCTCAAAGTCGGCCATCTACCACCACGTGCCGTCCAAGGGTGACCTCCTGAAGCTCGCCCTTGAGCATGCACTGGGTGGGCTCGAGGCCATCCTGGAACAGCCCGAGGCTGTTACCGGGGCGGCGGATGCGCGCTTGGAATTTGTCCTCCGGCAGACCATCGCCGTGCTCGTGGACCGGCTGCCGTTCGTCACGCTGCTCCTGCGGCTCAGGGGCAACACCGACATTGAGCGCGATGCCTTGGAACGGCGTCGTGCATTCGACCACAAGGTGGCTGAGCTGATCTCGGCCGCCCGCGAAGAAGGCACCCTGCGCCAGGACATCGACCCCCGCACCGTGACCCGGCTCCTGTTCGGCACCATCAACTCGATCGTGGAGTGGTACAAACCGGGCGGCTCGCTCTCCCCGCAGCGCCTGGCCGACGACGTCATCACCATGGCATTCGACGGCCTCCACGCCTCGGCGTAGGGCTCGCTCCCCCTTCCCCTCCTTCCTCCCCGTTCCTCCCCCGACGCCCGCTCACCTACACGGCACCCTCCCCCGACGCCCGCTCACCT
>NZ_JARVRF010000059.1 GCF_030209835.1 Arthrobacter sp. efr-133-R2A-120
CTCAGATCATGTGAGCGAGCGTGCGGCCGTATGGCCATATATGTGAGCGAGCGTCGGGCCGCCTGGCCATAGATGTGAGCGAGCGTCGCCGCTCGACGGCTGCCCGAGACCCAACCAACCCGAACGCTTGACGCATCTCGCGCCTTCCGCATATTCTGAACGAACGGTCGGTAAATATTTAGGAGCAACCATGGCATCGCAGAATCTGCAGTCTGTGCCCGCTGAGCTGTCCCCCGAAGAGCTTGAGCGGGAGCAGGCCGGTCAGGCGTACTTTGACCGCATCATTTCCGAGGACTCGCGCATCGAACCCCGCGACTGGATGCCGGAGGCCTACCGCAAGACCCTGCTCCGCCAGATCTCGCAGCACGCGCACTCGGAGATCATCGGCATGCAGCCGGAAGCCAACTGGATCACCAGGGCTCCGAGCCTCAAGCGCAAGGCCATCCTCATGGCCAAGGTGCAGGACGAGGCAGGCCACGGCTTGTACCTCTACTCAGCCGCGGAAACCCTCGGCCAGAGCAGGGACAAGATGACCAGCGACTTGATCGCAGGCAAGGCCCGTTACTCGTCCATCTTCAACTACCCCGCGATTTCCTGGGCGGACATGGGAGCGATCGGCTGGCTGGTGGACGGTGCCGCGATCTGCAACCAGGTTCCCCTGTGCCGCGCTTCCTACGGCCCCTACGGACGTGCAATGGTGCGCATCTGTAAGGAAGAGTCGTTCCACCAGCGCCAGGGTTTCGAGATCCTCCTTGAACTGTCCAATGGCACGCCCGCCCAGAAGGCGATGGCCCAGGATGCCGTCAACCGCTGGTACGCGCCGGCGCTGATGATGTTCGGCCCGCCCGACGACGATTCACCCAACTCCAAGCAGTCCATGGCCTGGAACATCAAGCGGTTCAGCAACGATGAGCTCCGCAGCCGCTTCGTCGGCATGATGGTGGAGCAGGTCAAGGTCCTGGGCCTCACGCTCCCGGACAAGGACATCCGTTTCAACGAAGAAACCAAGAAATGGGAGCACGGCCCCCTGGACTGGAACGAGTTCAAAGACGTTCTCGCCGGGAAGGGTCCCTGCAACGCGCAGCGGCTTGAGCGCCGCCGTGAAGCGCACGACGACGGCGCCTGGGTCCGCGAAGCGGCCGCCGAGTACGCCCGCAAGCAAGCCGAGAAGGAATACGCAGCATGACCACCCCAGCCACGCCAAAGGCGAACCAAGCCAACGAACCCCACGAGACCCCCTGGAGCCTCTGGGAAGTCTTCGTCCGCTCCAGCCGCGGCCTCTCCCACGTCCACGCCGGATCCTTGCACGCACCTGACGCGGCGATGGCGCTGCGCAACGCCCGTGACCTGTACACCCGCCGCAACGAAGGCGTGTCCATCTGGGTGGTCCCGGCCGATGCTATTTCCTCGAGCGACCCGGATTCCAAGGGTTCCTTCTTCGAATCCCCGCAGGGCAAGGACTACCGCCACGCGACGTACTACACCAAGAGCGAAGGCGTGAAGCACCTGTGACCACGCCCGCAAACGAACAAAAGACAAACAACCCAGACTTCGCCATCGAGGGCCACGGCGATATCTCCGTCGGCGTCAAAGGTGCGGGTGCTTCCGGCGACGGTTCCGCAAGCGCCACGCGCATCACTCCCGGGAACGCCCTGCGCCCGGAGGACATCGCCCTTGAGGTCCGCAAGGGACAAGTCAAGCCCACAAACGACGTCGCGGAATACGCCCTGCGCATCGGCGACGACGGCCTGATCCTCGCCCAGCGCCTGGGCCACTGGATTTCCCGCGCCCCGGAGCTTGAAGAAGACGTCGCCCTGGGCAACATCGCGCTCGACCAGCTCGGCCACGCCCGTTCCTTCCTCACCTATGCGGGTGCGGCCTGGGACAAGTCCGAGGACGATCTTGCGTACTTCCGCCGGGAGCACGAGTTCCGTTCCGCCCACCTGTTCGAGCAGCCGAACGGGGACTTCGCCGTCACCATCGCCCGGCAGTTCATCGTGAGCTACTACCAGTTCGAGCTCTACAAACGGCTAACTGGCTCGAGCGACAAAACCATCGCGGCCATCGCGGCGAAGGCACTCAAAGAGGTCGACTACCACCGCGACCACAGCGCACAATGGGTCCTCAGGCTTGCCGGCGGCACGGAAGAGTCCCGCCGTCGTATCGTCCAGGCTTTCAAGCTCGTCTGGCCGTACGTGGAAGAACTCTTCGAAGACGACGAGCTCACGGCCCGCCTCGCTGAAAGCGGAGCAGGCGTGCAACCCTCGAGCCTCCGCGCCGACTTCGACCAGCTCACGGGCGAAATCCTGAGCGAAGCCGGCCTCGACGCCGCTTCGGGAGGGGAACTGAACCTCGAACGCATCCCGCAATCCTTGGGTGGCGGCCGTCAAGGCAAGCATTCCGAGCACTTGGGTTACCTGCTCGCCGAGATGCAGGTGCTTGCCCGCGAACATCCCGGTGCAAGCTGGTGACGGTGGACATGTTCGTTCAGGACACCAGTGCAAGAGCCAAGCAAACCGCCGAACAGAAGGCCTGGGGGATTGCGGCCACCGTCTGCGACCCCGAGATTCCCGTCCTCACCATTGAGGATCTGGGGATTCTCCGCAACGTCCAGCTGTTCGACGACGGCGGGCTGGTCCCCGCGGTCCAGGTCACCATTACGCCGACGTACTCGGGCTGCCCCGCGATGGACGCGATCCGCGACGACCTCAAGACCGCGTTCACGGAAGCCGGCTACCCAAGCGTCTACGTCGAACTGGTCCTAGCCCCGGCGTGGACCACGGACTGGATGACCGAGCACGGCAAGGCCAAGCTGCAGGAATACGGCATCGCACCGCCCAGCGGACGTGCCGCCGCCGGTGGACATGCCGGCAAAGTGCGCCTCAGCCTCGCAGTGAAATGCCCCCAGTGTTCGTCGCTGAACACCAAGGAACTCACCCGCTTTGGTTCCACGTCCTGCAAGGCGCTTTTCGTCTGCCAGGACTGCAAGGAACCGTTCGACTACTTCAAAGTCCTGTAAGGAATTCGACATGCCCGTTGTCCGCCAAACCGCAGCCGAACAAGCGCAGGCCACCGGCCGCCGTCGTGCGTCCTTCCATTCCCTCAGCGTTTCGGAAGTCCGCCGCCTGACTGAAGACGCCATCGAGGTCACGTTCGATGTTCCGGCAGAGCTCGCCGGCCAGTACGACTACCTTCCCGGCCAGTACGTGGCCCTGCGGACCACCCTTCCTGATGAGAGCGGTGAGCCGCACGAGGTCCGCCGCAGCTACTCCATCTGCGCAGAGCCGCGCAGCTTCGCGGACGGCAGCAGCGAGATCCGCGTGGCCATCAAGAAGGACCTGGGCGGCATCTTCTCCACGTGGGCGAATGCGGAACTGAAGGCCGGCGACACCCTGGACGTCATGAGCCCCATGGGCGCGTTCATCTCCAAGCATGGCAAGGACGGCAAGACCGTCCAGCAGAACGTCATGAACTCCATGAACAATCCGGAGAACATGGCAGGGGAGTTCGGCGACGCCGGTTCTTTCGTGGCCATCGCCGCCGGCTCGGGCATCACCCCCGTGATCGCTATCGCCCGCACCCTGCTGGCCGCCAACCCCGAGACCCGCTTCGACCTGATCTACGCCAACAAGGCCGCGATGGACGTCATGTTCCTTGAGGAATTGGCAGACTTGAAGGACAAGTACCCGTCGCGACTGGCACTGCACCATGTGTTGTCGCGCGAGCAGCGTATCGCGCCGCTCATGACGGGACGTATCGACGCCGAGAAGCTCCAGCAGCTGCTGGGCACCGCCATCCACGCGCAGGATGTGGACGAATGGTTCCTGTGCGGTCCGTTCGAGCTGGTCCAGCTGTGCCGGGACACCCTCGCTGCCCGTGGCGTGGAGCCCGAGCACGTCCGCTTCGAGCTGTTCACCACCGGCCGCCCGGACCGCCCCGAGGGCAACGCCGGCCGGCCCGTTGTGGAGGACGAGTCGCAGGACACGTACAAGATCACCTTCAAGCTGGATGGTTTGACCGGCGATGTCGCCAGCCCCACCCACGCACGGGAATCCATCCTCAACGCGGCTTTGCGCGTCCGCCCGGACGTTCCGTTCGCGTGCGCCGGTGGCGTGTGCGGCACGTGCCGCGCCAAACTGGTCACCGGCACGGTCAGCATGGACGAGAACTACGCCCTGGAGCAGGATGAACTGGACAAGGGCTACGTGCTCACGTGCCAAGCCCACCCCACCAGTGAATCCGTCACGGTCGATTTCGACGTCTAAGGAATAAACGAATGATCGAGCTCTCCATCGCCAACGGCATCGCCGAAATTGTCCTCAACGCCCCGGAAAAGCTGAACTCGCTTGACGAGGCAGCGCTCGCGGAACTGGATAGGGCGTACGACGACGCCGCTGCCGCCGCCTCCCGCGGGATGGTGCGGGCGCTGCTCCTCCGCGGAGAGGGCCGCGCCTTTTGCGCGGGACGCGACATTGCTGGCGTGACGCCGGAGAGCGACGACGCGAAGGCATACTTGAACGGGCTCGTGGAGCCGCTGCTCAAGAAGATGGCGGCCTTCCCTGCCCCGACGTTCGCGGCAGCGCACGGCGCGTGCCTCGGCGTCGGGCTCGGCCTGTTGCTGGCGACCGACGTGGTGTACGTGGCGGAGAACGCCAAGTTCGGTTCGCCGTTCGCCAAGCTGGGCGCCACCCTGGACTCGGGCGGGCACTGGTACTTCACGGAACGCCTGGGCATGCACCGGACCTTGGACCTCATTTACACCGCGGACCTGATCAGCGGTGCCGAGGCCGTGGCGCTGGGAATGTTCAGCCGGGTCATGCTTGACGACGATTTGCTGCCTGGCACCCGGGCCATCGTTGAGCGAGTGGCGGCGGGCGCGACCGGAGCTTTCCTTGCGAGCAAGCAATTGGTGGCCGATATCCGGGATCAGCGCCTTGGCCTGTGGGCTTCCATGTCCGAGGAGAACAAGGAACAGGCGCGGCTCTGCAAGACCGAGGACTACGCCGAAGGCTTCCGGGCGTTCCAAGAAAAGCGGGCACCGGTCTTCAAGGGGTAGGGAGACTGGTTCGTGTACCTAAGGGGTGCACGATGCTCTCTGGGCAAGCCAACGGTGTGATGGCGTCGTGTTCGTCCCAGAGTTTCGTTCCGGAGGCGGTCACTGCTTGGACAGCCATGGCGCTGATGAGTTCCCCTGCATGGCATTGGTCGTTTTCGGTGACGACATATGTGAAGACCAGCTCGGTCTCCGCCCCTGCTGGCATGGGGCCGATGCTCAAGATGGACGGGCCGGTCGCGTACTGCAAATCCTCCATGCCCGCGTTGGTGAAGGACCTCAGAACGAGCGTGACTTCGGACAGCTCTTCCCCTGATTCATTGATGATCCAGGCGGAATAGGACAAAGTTTCGTGCGAAGAAGCGGTGGCTTTGTCTGCGTAGTGAACCAGACGAACCGCGGGTATCTGCCGCATCAGGTCCTCCGGTGCCACACAGCCAAGGCCGCGCCGATAGCAGCGAGCAGTCCGCCCAGGCCCAGCCAGGAGAGCGGATTAAACCCGCCCGTGAACGCAAGGGGAGACCCACCGCCCGCGCCCGCGGTGGCGGTCCCGGTCGGCACCGGGGTCTCGGTCGCCGTCGGGGTGGCGGTCCCGGTGGCCGTCGGGGTGGCGGTCCCGGTTGCCGTCGGGGTGGGCGTGGCCGTCGGGGTCGGGGTCGGCGTCGGCCCGGAATCCGCCACCGTGAGGGAAATGCCCGTGCAGCTAGCGCAGGCCGTCAGCTCGGCGCGCGGCGCGAAGCCGGCGACCGCCACTGAGAGCCGGCCCGGAACAGGTGAGGAGCCAGGCGCCTCGGCAGCCGCCGACACCGCCTTGGATTCAGGACTGGTAGCGTTGATCCGCGCCGAAACCGTCAGGGTCGCGCTCTTACCGGCGGGCAGATCCGTCTTCCACACCGTGACCCCGCTATATTCCTCGGTGGTACCGGTCGACGCCGTGAGGCCTTCGATGGTCGCGTCGTCAACGAGGTCCCTGAGGTCCACGGCCACGGCCGCGCCTGCCACGTCGACGGATCCGGCGGTCGCCGACACCGTCCACGAGACCGTGTCACCCGGACCCACCTCGCTCCCGTGCGCCGGAGTGGACGCCACCGCCAGCGACCAGGTGCCCTTCGGCACGACGCCGGCGGCCTTGTCCTGCACTGCGGACAGGTTCTTCATCCAAGAGAACGCGGTGGGCGTGATGGTGTTATCGCCCCAGGCCTTTCCGTCGCGGTCCACAGCGTATGCGAAGAACCCGCCCTTCGGGGAGCCGCTCTCGGGCTGCCAGGTCGCGTACTGGTACGCCGTGCTCCGCGGTGCCGTGGCGGGATCGTAGATGCCTTCGGCGTCACCCCAGCGCGTCGGATCCTTCTCCTCGGGGAAGGAGAAGCCGGGCAAGAACTGGCACGAGGCGATCTTGTCCGCGAATGTGTTCCATGTCCCCTGCATCCCCCAAGTGCCGCGGCCGTAGGCCTGCAGGAGCACGAAGGAGACGTTCTGGTGCACGGCCTTGAACAGCGGGGTGTTGCCGTCCTGGTTGGTGTCGAAGATAAAGAGCTTGTCGGTGCCGGACTTCGGGCCAATCAGTTTGCCGAGGGCGTTGAACACTCCGATCGCGCGGGTGAGGTTGTCGCCCTGCGGATAGGACTCGACGTCGATGTCGATCCCGTCGAGGCCGTACGGGGTGACGTAAGTGTCGACGAGTTTCTGCGCGTAGGCGCGGTACGCGTCCTCGGTCAGCGGGATGTCAGCCTCGGCGAGCCGCTCGATCCACAGGGTGTAGACCACCTTCGCGCCTTGCGCGTGCAATGCGGGCACATAGGTGTCGCGCAGGGTGGCCCAATAGTCGGTGTTGGCCGTGGCGCCGGCGTCGAAGACCATCGCCACATCGATCTCCGGAGGGAGGTCGCTCATGCGCGTGACGTTCGGGTCGGGCAAGTCTGAGTTGGCGTTATGCGGCACGGTGACGTCGCGCCAGGTCCGGTAGTACGCCATCGTGAGGGGCTCGGCCTCGCAGTGCGTGGTGTTCCCCACTGATGCCTTGGGGGTCTCAGCGGCCACCGCAGACTGCGGGCCGAAGGCGGCGAGCCCGGCGAGTAGTAACCCTGCACCGAATGCTGTTGTTCGTCTCATTGCTCTCTCTTCTTCGAAGAGGCATCTTCAAAATCCCCGTGAAGATACCGGGATGGGGTGCAACTATAGCGATTTAGTAAAACGGTAGCAGGTGGAGGCTGCCATGCACAGAAAAAGTTTTGGGATGACCCTGTATCGCTACAGTTGAAGCATGAACAAAGCGAAGCGTGTGACCATCACGGACATCGCCCGGCTCGCCGGGGTGTCTCCCGGGGCGGTGTCCTTCGCGCTGAACGGACGGCCGGGCGTCAGTGCGCAGACGCGACAGCGGATCCTCGACATCGCCGAGGAGAGCCAATGGCTTCCGAACTCGGCGGCGCGGGCGCTCGTGGGCTCGCACGCCGGGGTCATCGGCTTCGCCGTCAACCGCTCGGCAGGCACCCTCGGTGCCGAGGCGTTCTTCACCGACCTTATTGCCGGCGTCCAGTCGGCCCTTGCGGGGAAACGCATTGCGATGCAGATGGTGCTCGTCTCCTCGGTCGAGGAGGAAGTGGCCACCTACCGCCGCTGGCACAGCGCCAAGCAGGTCGATGGGGTCATCGTCATCGATCCTCGTGACGACGACCCGCGCCTCCCCGTCCTGCGCGATCTCGCCCTCCCCGCGGTCGTTCTCGGCAGCCATGCGTCCCCCGAGGGCCACCCGGCGACGATTTGGCTCGACGACAGTCAGGTGGCGCACTCTCTCTTCGACTATCTCGGCGCCCTCGGTCATCGTTCGATCGCCTACGTCGCAGGTCCTGCGGAGTTCCAACACACGCGCCTGCGCACTGAGGTGCTCGCCGGCCTCGGCGAACGCGGGGTGCGCGGAGAGGTGATCGCCACCGACTTCTCGCCAGCCGCGGCATCCACTGCCATGCGCCGCCTCCTGAGTCGGCTGGAGCGGCCAACGGCCGTGGTCTTCGATAACGACGTGATGGCGATCGCCGGCCTGCGCGTCGCACAGGAGATGGGGGTGCCGGTGCCGAAGGATCTCTCGGTCGCCTCCTTCGATGACTCGGTCGTCGCGGGCCTCGTGCACCCCTCGATCACCTGCATCACCCGCGATACGTTCGGGCTCGGAGCGGAGGCGGCAAAGTTCCTGCTCGAGCAGATCGACGCCCCGGACGTGCTGGCTGACCGCATCGGCGCCATGCCGCAGCTCACCGTCCGAGAGAGCACCGCCGTCCCGCGTTGACGTCAGTGCCTGCGACGGCAGGTGGGGTAGCTGCTCAGACCACGGTGTTCCGGGAGGCGTAAGCGGTCCGGCTGACTGCGGGGCGGATGAGCTCGGTGATGCCGCGCGCGGCGAGAACCTCGGGCTTCGCGGCGTCGATCGACGTGACGATGGCCGGGTCAGCGCCTGTTGTGCAGGCGTCCACCCAGGCCTGGAAGATCGCTCCGCCCGGACTCATCGCGCCGCGGCTGACCGGCGTCGCGTTCTCGTCGACCTCGACGACGATACCGAGGGTGCGTGCGGGGGCGGGCTGCCGCTTGCGAAGCTCCGGGATGAGTTCGGCGAAGCGGCGTCCGATCGGCTTCGCCGCGCCGTTTTGGTCGACGAGGCCGAGCGTGTACTCCAGCTCGGGGAAGTCCGCGAGGCCGCGGCTTACGTCGTGCGAGCACCACCACGTGACGCCCCAGAGGTTCTCGGTACGCGCTACGGAGCGCAGCGTAGCCCCCAGGAAGCCCGGGGCCTGCGCAGGAGTCAGGCAGTTCGATGGGGCGCCGACTTCTTGCAGCCAGATAGCACGGCCAGGGTCGGTGGCGAACCCGCGGGCGAGTTCGATCATGTACTCGGCGTGGCGGTCGGATGCCACGGAGCGGCCGCCATACTGCTGCGCCGTGCCGTTGAAGATCCACGAATGCACGGTGGTCATATCGCCGAGGCGGGAGGCGAGGGCGGGCGTGAAGCCGTGCCCGTCCATGTACCACGCGGCGTCGTACTCGCTGTGCACATGCTGCTGCGCAGGGGCGGAAGTGTGCGCGGCATCCAGGAGCGTCGTGATCCAGTTCGCGGCCTCGGCCTCGGTGACCGGCCAGGGGGATGGGTGGCTCGGGGCGGAGAACTGGTTGGTCTCATTGCCGAGGGTGAAGCCGAGGAAGTTGGCGGCATCGCCGAGCCGCACGCCGAGACGGGTAACCAGCTCGGCCTGTCCGCTGAGCGCATCGGGGTGCGTGAACATGTTCTTGTCGTGCCAGGTGAACAGCCAGGAAGGGATGAAGTCGAAGCTCGACAGGTGCCCTTGGATGACGTCGACGCTGACATCCAGTCCGAATTCCGCCGCCACGTCAACCACGGCGCGGACGTCGTCCACGGCCTTCCCGCGGATCAGCGTGCGGTTGGGCTGGAGCAGCGTCCACAGCGGGAAGATCCGCACATGGTCGAGGCCGATCGCTGCCAGCGAGGCGAAATCCCGGCGCACCTCGTCGAGATCCAGCGACATCCACGCGTGCATCCACTCTGATGACGGGGTGTAGTTAGCGCCGAAGCGCAGCGGGGCGACGGAGCGGGGCATCGCGGTCCTTTCCTCGGAATAAACGTCCGGCCGGTGTTTGCCGGCACTGGACTATTCGACGTTCTGTGTGGCAAGCTATGGCAACTATATCGCTTTAGTAGCAGGTTGTGACCGCGATACATTCCAAGGCGTAGCAGCCTGGACCCCTCGAAGGAGAACGTCCATGAAGATCCGCACGACTGTCGCCGCAGGCATCGCGGTGGCCACAGCACTCGCCCTCACCGCCTGCACCGGCGGAACCTCCTCATCCAGCGCTTCCGGAGCTTCCGCTGGCGACGGAAAGATCAGTGGGAACATCTCGTTCCAGACCTGGTCGCTGAAAAACGACAAATTCACCCCCTACTTCGAGGGCGTCGTCAAGGCGTTCGAGAAGGAGCACCCGGGCGTCACGGTCAAGTGGATTGACCAGCCCGGCGATGGCTACGAGGACAAGATCCTGCAGCAGGCCGGGTCCGGTGAACTCCCGGACGTGGTCAACCTTCCGCCGGAGTACGCGTACTCCCTCGCTTCGGCTGGGCAACTTGTCGACTTGAAGAAGGACTCGAAGATCCTTGGCGACTACGTCGACGGCGGAGTCGGAGCGTACAAGTTCGACGGCATCGATGGCTCGTTCGGATTCCCTTGGTACCTGGGCACCGAGCTGAACTACTGGAACAAGGACCTGCTCGCCAAAGGCGGAGTGACCGCGCCGCCGAAGACGCACGCCGCGACCTTGGACGCCGCGGCCAAGCTCGCGGCAGCCGGCGTGCAGACGATCTCGGATGTGCCCAGCCCCAAGTCGCTGCAAATCATGGTGTCCGACCGGGGCGGGAAGCTCGACGTCTACAAGGACGGCAAGTTCGTCTTCAACACCCCCGAGGCCGCGGCGATCATCCAAAGCTACGCCGAGCTCTACAAGGCGGGGGCGATCACGCCCGAGGCGTTGCAGAACGCCGGAACCGCGAATGCCAACGTCAACAACTTCAACAAGGGCACCGTAGCCTGGACCACCTCGGGTCCGAACTACATCGACAAGGACGTCTCCGTGAATGCGCCGTCGATCCTGCCCAGCGTCGAGGCGACCAACGGCTTCGGCAACCCGCCGCTGTTCGTGCAGGGCATCAGCGTTTCGGCGAAGTCGAAGAACTCCGCCACGGCGCTTGCCTTCGCAGAGTTCCTCACGAACACGAAGAACCAGATCGCGTTCGTCAAGCTCGCCCCCGGATTCTTCCCTGGAACAAGGGCCGCCAACGAAGACCCCGCCGCTTTCACCGAGACGGCGAAGAACAAGATGCAGGGCGTCGCCACCGACCTGGCCGCTTCGCAAATGAATAAGGCCCGGATGGTGGGCGCCCCGAAGTTCACCGAGGCGATGGAGACGTATGCCAAACAGCAGATCGCCCTCGCGGTCAAGGGGGAAATCTCTGCCCAGGCTGCACTGGATAAGGCCGTCGAGTACGCGAAGCAGAACGTCGCCGGCTGAGCCGGCGACGACGAGATGAAGGGGGCGTTCGCCATGAGACTACAGCGCTGGTACACACCGTACCTGCTGGTGCTGCCTGGTGTGATCTGGATGGCCGTGTTCGCGCTCTGGCCATTCCTGAACACGATCGCACTCGCGTTCACGGATGCCCGCCCCCTTCGTCCCGCGGAGTTCGTCGGCTTCGCGAACTTCGACAAGATGCTCGAGGACGACCGCTTCGGCTACGCGCTGACCACCTCGCTGATCTATGTTGTCGTGTGCGTGCCGCTGCTGACGTTCCTCCCGCTGCTGCTCGCACTGCTCGTGCATACCAAGGTCCCCGCGATCGGGTTCTTCCGCACCACGTTCTACTTCCCGGTGATCGCCTCCGCCGTGGTCGTCGCGATCGTCTGGGAATTCCTCTTCTCAGGCAGTGGCACGATCAACTCCGCACTGAACTTCTTCGGCCTCATCGACCGCCCGGTCGAATTCCTCTCCGACCGCTGGTTGCTGATCGGATGTGCCATCGGGTTGACGGTATGGAAGGGGCTCGGCTACTACATGGTCGTCTACCTGGCGGCCCTCGGGAACGTCGGCCGCGAGCTGCACGAGGCGGCGGCGATGGACGGCGCCGGCCGTTGGCGCCGATTCTGGTCGGTGACCGTCCCCGGAGTGCGCGGACCCATGATGCTCGTCTCGGTGCTCGTGTGCGTGGGGGCGACGCGCGTGTTCACCGAGCTCTACGTGCTTTCCAACGGTTCGGGGGGACCTGGCGGGCGGGCAATGAGCATGGTGATGCTCATACAGTCGATGGGCAAGGGACTGAACGGTCAGATCGGCTATGCGTCCGCGATCTCGCTGGTGCTGTTCCTGCTAACCCTCGTTCCGCTGCTGATCGTCGGGATCGCGAACAACGGTGACACCATCCGCGAAGCGTTGGCCAGCAGGCGCGCGGTCAAGGCAGCGAAGATCAAGCGCGAGGCGACGGTTCAGGAGGCCCGGAGATGACTGCGACGCAGACGAGCGCAACGGTGAAGCCACCGCGGGAGAATCCCTACCGCACCCGCGGTTCGGCGGACATCATGAAGCCATCGCTCGGCGGCCTGATCGGCAAGTACGCGATGCTTCTCGGTGTGCTGGCGCTCATGGTGTTCCCCTTCGTCTGGCAGATGTCGACCTCGCTCAAAGGGGCGTCGGAGAACATCTACGACTTCCCGCCCTCGCTGATCCCGGCGGCGCCCACCCGCGACAATTACGCCGAGGTGTTCCGCACGATTCCGGTGGTCGACTATGCCTGGCACTCCCTGCTCGTCGGCGTCGGTACAGTGATCACCAACGTCGTGTTCGCGACACTCGGCGGCTACGCGTTGGGCACGATGAAGTTCCGCTTCAAATGGGTCGTGTTGGCGATCTTCTTCTCCACGCTGCTGATCCCGGCCGAGGTCACCCTGACCAGCCAATACCTCACGGTGAAGTCATTGGGGCTCGCGAACACGCTCTGGGGTGTGTTCCTCCCCGGGGCGATCGGGGCGATCAACGTGCTGCTGATGACGGCCGCGTGCCGCATGATCCCGGCAGACACGTTGGATGCTGCAACCATCGACGGCGCGAACACGATGCAGCGCCTGCGCCACATCGTCTGGCCGAACGTGCGGGGCATGGTCTCGGTCGTCGCGCTCTTCGCGTTCATCGGCGCGTGGGACGACTTCCTCTGGCCGCTCGTCGTGCTTTCAGATCCCGCGAACTACACGCTTACCGTCGGGATGCAATATCTCAGCTCCAACTTCGCGGCGAATCCACGCGTGATCGCAGCGGGAACGATGATCGCGCTCGTGCCGATCATCCTGCTCTTCGCGGTCTTGCAGAAGTGGTTCTTCAAGGGCGTCGAGGAGGGAAGCGTCAAGGGATGAGAACAGTCCATGCATGATGACACTTCGCTCACCATCGGACGCGTCAAGCGCGTCCTTGAGGAGCGCATCCTCCCGGCGATCCACTCGGCATCCGTGCCTCTGGCAGTCGAGATCCACGAGCTCGACGGCGAGCCGATCAGCCCCGCTGACGGGCTCGCGCTCGACTACGCGCCGTGGTGCGTCGGAGCGCCATGGGGTCCCGCCTGGGGCACCACCTGGTTCCGGCTCACCGGCCGCGTGCCGGCCGAATGGGCAGGGCGCACGGTCGAAGCCGTCGTTGACCTCGGGTTCGACGTCAACATGACGGGCTTCCAATGCGAGGGACTCGTGTATCGTGCCGACGGCACCCCGGTGAAGAGCATCAACCCGCGCAATCAGTGGGTGCCGATCGCTGAGCCGGCCGACGGCGACGAGCCGGTAGAGCTGTACCTCGAAGCGGCATCCAACCCCGTGCTGCTCGACTACCATCCGTTCCTCCCGACGCACGAGGGCGACATCCTCACTTCGTCTGCGGAGCCGCTCTACCGCGCACGACGGATGGATCTCGTCGTTTTCGAGAAGGAAGTCTTCGAGCTCTCCCTCGACCTCGACGTGCTGTTCGAGCTGCAGGCCGAACTTCCGGACACCTCGCCGCGGCGCATGCGCATCCTGCAGGCCATGGATGATGCCCTCGATGCGCTCGACCTCCAGCGCATCGCCGCGACCGCTGCGGACGCCCGCGCGAAGCTCGCCGTCGTGCTCGCGGCTCCCGCCGAGGCGAGCGCCCATCGCATCTCGGCCATCGGCCACGCCCACATCGACTCGGCCTGGCTGTGGCCCGTGCGCGAGACGATCCGCAAGGTCGCCCGCACCTCGTCCTCGATGGTGGCGCTGCTGGAAGAGCAGCCGGAGTTCCAGTTCGGTATGTCCAGCGCGCAGCAATACGCGTGGCTCAAGGAGCACCGCCCCGAGGTGTTCGAACGGGTGAAGGCCGCTGTGGCCGAGGGTCGCTTCCTGCCTCTCGGCGGCATGTGGGTCGAGTCCGATACGGTGATGCCGACGGGTGAGTCGCTGGTGCGGCAGTTCTCGCACGGTCAGCGGTTCTTCGAACGGGAGTTCGGTTTCCGCTCGAAGGGCGTCTGGTTGCCCGACAGTTTCGGCTACTCGCCCGCGCTGCCGCAGCTCATGCGCCGCGCCGGCTTCGAGTGGTTCTTCACGCAGAAGATCTCCTGGAACCAGCAGAACGTCTTCCCGCACCACACGTTCCTGTGGGAGGGCATCGATGCCTCGCAGATGTTCACGCACTTCCCGTCGATGGACACTTACAACTCGCAGCTGAGCGGGATGGAGGTCGCCAAGGCGTCGCGCCAGTTCAAAGAGAACCGGGTCAGCTCCCGGTCGATCGCGCCCGTGGGCTGGGGCGACGGCGGGGGCGGCACCACCCGCGAGATGACGGGCCGCGCCCGACGCTTGCAGAACCTTGAGGGAAGCGCCCAAGTGGTCTGGGAACACCCCGACGTTTTCTTCGACGCCGCAAAGGCCGAGCTGCCGCACCCGGCCGTCTGGGTTGGCGAGCTGTACCTCGAGCTGCACCGCGGCACCCTCACCAGCCAGCACGGCACCAAGTCGCGTCACCGCCGGGCTGAGCACGCACTCATCGAGGCCGAGCTGTGGGCGGCGACGGATGCAGTCCGTACGGGGACCGCGTACCCGCAGGCTGAACTCGAGCACCTGTGGCAGCAGGTGCTGCTGCACGAGTTCCACGACATCCTTCCCGGTACGTCCATCGCCTGGGTGCACCGCGAGGCGGTGGCCGTCCTCGAAGACGTGATCGACAGGGCTCGGGCGATCTCGGATGCCGCGCGCCGCTCGCTCGCCGGCGAGGGAGACCGGGAGCTCGTGTTCTCGCCGACGTCGGTCGCCGGTCCGCTGCCGCTCGGCGCCACCTTGGCCGTCGCCTCGGATGACCGGGTCACGCTAGACGATTCAGGCGAGGGCATCGTGCTGGAGAATGCGCTCGTGCGTGTGCGCATCTCCGACGAGGGACTCATCGTCTCTGCGGTCGACCTCGGGACTGGGCGCGACGCCGTCGCCGATGGTCGCGCGGCGAACTTGCTGCAGCTGCACCAGGACTTCCCGAACATGTGGGACGCCTGGGATATTGACCGCTATTACCGCAACAGCGTCACCGAGCTGCGCGATGTCACCAGCATCTGCTCCCGGCTGACCGAGGCAGGCGCAGAGGTGGTCATCGATCGCACGTTCTCCAAGTCGACCATCACCCAGACGATCACCCTGGCGCCCGGCTCGCGGACGTTGCATATCGTCAACGACATCGACTGGAACGAGACCGAGAAGCTGCTCAAGCTCGCGTTCCCGCTCGACGTGCAGGCGGCACACTCTGAGGCCGAGACCCAGTTCGGCTATCAGTCGCGCGTCACGCACACGAACACGAGCTGGGAGGCGGCGAAGTTCGAGACGTCGATGCACCGCTTCGTGCTGGTGCGCGAGGCCGACTTCGGCGTCGCCCTGGTGAACGACTCGATCTACGGCTACGACACCTCCCGCGAAGTGGCGGACGATTCCGTGACGACCACCGTGCGGCTCTCGCTGCTTCGGGCACCGCGCTTCCCTGACCCCGAGGCCGACCACGGACGGCACGTCATCACGATCGGCATGGTGATCGGTGCTGGTCCTGCCGAGGCCACCCGCGCGGGCATCGAGCTGAACGCTCCGGGTACCGTAGTCCGCGGCGGTCACGACGTCGCGCCACTGGTTTCGGTGCAGGGCGAAGGGATCGTCGTTTCCGGCGTGAAGCTCGCCGACGATGGCTCGGGCGACCTTATCGTGCGCGTCTACGAGTCGCTTGGTCGTCGCACGAACGGCGAGCTGTCGGTCGACTTCCCGCACCGCGAGGTGCGTGAGGTGAGCCTCATCGAGGACGCCCTTGACGAGGCGCGCCTCGGTGGCGAGCTGCGCCTGCGGCCATTCGAGGTGCGCACCCTGCGGGTCGTGCGGTGAGGGGGTACCCTTTCGCGATTCAGGCGGCCTGGAGTTCCGTGAGATGGGCGTATTTCAGCGCCTTGGCTTGGTGGCGTAGTTTGCGCCGATGGTGTCTGGAATGCGGTGGCGCCGTATCGGTGGGTCGGTTCCAGGCAGGGGCGGGGCTGTTGATTGGTAGTGGTGTCCTGTGGGGGTGCGGATTTCGACGACATGCCGTGTCCCGGGGCGTGTTCGGGCTGTCCAGCCGCGGCGTTCCTTGGTGTAGTTGCACGATTCGCACAGCCCAGCCCCGTTGGCCTGGCTGGTGGGTCCTCCGGCCTGCCACGCAACGACATGGTCAAAGTGCCTGATGGGCGCGTCGCAGTATGGTGTCCGGCAGGTGTCGTCACGGGCTTGGATGAAGCGCCGCAAGCCGGCGGGGAAGAGCCGGGCCCGGGAATCGGCCGCGACGAGGTCCCCGGTCCCGGGGGCGGTGTAGAGGCGCCGGAGCCAGAGCTTGAGTTCTCGACTGCCCTCAGACTCGCCGGCTGAGAGCAGTTCCCTTGCCCAACCTGCCGGGACGATGCCGTAGCCGGTGAGGCGGGCTGGTTCGCTGTCGCCCTGGAAGAGCGTGCGGTCGGTCATGACGAGCTGGATGTCCACCCCGCTGATGCCACCGGGGGTGCCGGTGGTGCGTTCGACCAAGGCGTCGGCCATGATCTGGCCCCGGGTGCGTGTGTCCCCTGTATTGCGGAGGGTGTCGGCGTGCCGGGACAGGGCCGCATGCACGGCCACGCCCTGGGCGACGGGAACCAGCGCGGTCAGGTAGGTCATGGTGTCCGGTGCCGGGCGCAGGCTCACGTGCCGTTCGGTGGCGGCGTGGCTGGCGCGTTGCGTGACCGAGCGGGGGTCCCGACGGTAGGCCGCGGCCCGGGCGATGGAGATGATCGTCCGGTCTCCGGCGCCGTCGAAGGTTCCGGTGTCGGCGGCGAGTTCCTCATCCACCGCGCAGCGGTTCTCGGCGGACAGGCAGGCTGTTTCCTTGACCAAAAGGGTTGCGCGCCATTCGTTGAGCCGG
>NZ_JARVRF010000001.1 GCF_030209835.1 Arthrobacter sp. efr-133-R2A-120
TGACCTGACCGCGTATTTCCGGGGCGACGTGGTTCAACTTATTTGAGACAGGACACCTGTCTCAGGGGTTGAACTTAGATGAGACGCGACAGCTGCTTGAGAGTATGGACTCCATGGATAAGTTTGCAGCCAGGAACATAGGTGGATCGGACGCTGTCCTGGAGGTTCGTGTGGAGCTCGTCGGCGGCGTGCCTACAATTTGGCGTCAGTTTGAGATCCTGGGCTCCATGGCTCTGAAACAGGTACACAAGGTCTTGCAGGCAGTCTTTGGCTGGGAGGACGCGCACCTGCACAGGTTCACAACACATGATCCCTTCGCCCCGCTGCGGCCGGTAAACGGCGAGATTCCGGAAGTCCTGCAGTGGCTACCAAGGCAGGAATGCGAAGAACCGGGAGATATGCCTGAAGAGGAGTGCACCCTGGACCAGCTACTCGACCTGAGTTCAGGCGCAGCCTTCTACGAATACGACTTCGGCGACAGCTGGCTGCACCGGATCGAACTGAAGTCCCGTTGGCCAGCAAATGACGACACTCCACCGGCTCTGCTGATTGACGGCGGCCGGCGCGGCCCGCTGGAAGACTCCGGAGGATTTCCCGGCTACGAGGAGATCATGGACGCCCTCGCCGACCCGTCCCATCCTGGCCACGCCGAACGTTCCGCCTGGGTGGCCGGCATGACCGGTTCCGATAAGCCTTTCGACCCTGCATTCCTGGACATCGCGGCAGTGAACCTGGCGCTGGCCGAGGAGTTCTAACCCCCGGATTTTGGGGTGAAAAGGCCCAATCCTTAACGCCAGGCACAGCGCCTTCCATGCACGCCCCCACCCGGTCCTAGCCGCCGCATAATGGACGTTATGTACAGTAATTTAGTTGAAGCTTCAACTAAATTACTGTGATCTGTGTCCTGTCTCAATTTGATTGGCCAGTTTCACAACTTACTTGGCCGCCTAGGGGTTTCTGGGGTTTGTCTCAGTTGACGGGGCCGCGATGGGTGCTGCCCGCGCGATGAGGTCGGCGCCGTAGGCATGAAGGGGACCCGCGCGCTGGCGCGCCTGGACGGGTGAACGCGAATTTCGGCTCTTGAATCGCTCGCCCTTGGTTAGGGGCTTCAGCGCAGGACTTCTCCTCGCGGCAAGCCGCATCGTACGGAATGGCCACTTAAATTGAGACGGTTCCTGCCCGTCCTGTCTCATCCGTGCGCTCTTCAGCTTGCGGAAGGCCCAAGGCCGCCAGAATCCGCTGAACCCGACAACTCGGCTCAGCAGATCCAAGCCACCTCGGGTCCGCGAAAGATTAGAAGTGGTCCCAATGATCCCCACCATGCGAGTCGGGGGGGCGACGGCGAAGGGTGGTGCGCAGTCGGCACACCGCCCTCCGGCCGTCCGAGATCCGTCTGCTCCCGCAATCGGTCCGGCGGGTGCGTTGCAGGCCATGGGACGTCGGGTCGGCGCGGTATTTCGCGGACTGCGCGTCAGCGTTCGCAGCGGCACCCCGACTCGGCCGCGATGCGCGTCCAGGGGTGTCGCCATGCTTTTGGTCAAGCGGCTTGGGAGGGTTTTTCATCGTAGCCTCCGAAATGCTCCGCTGGGTCATCAGGATCACCGCCTTTGGGCAGACCTGGCGTCTTTGCCCGGGCGTCCTTCGCGATCGCGACTCGGAACTGGCCTCCTCGCTTTTGGAGCTCTTCGGAAGCTGGGTTCAGGAGGACATATTTGTCGTTACATACTGTAAAAATTACATAATTTGCAGGAGAGGAGTTGCATTGGATGCAAAAACTCCCACCTGTGTGGCTGAATTGACCGCAGGGCTGCTCGCCGCTTCGTCAAGCGTTGTTAAGTTGCTCAAGCACTGAGCCAAGCACGAGCGCGTCGTTATCTGAAAGTGCGTGCTGGCCATGGAGAACGGCATCCAGATCTGCTCTACCGGCACCGCCGCCCTTTGCTCGAAACATGACCCACAGATATGGCAGGGCGAAATCGCCGTTATCCAAGCCGTCTCGGACCTTCCGTAATACGTCCTCAATATCCACCAGAGCTCCAATCCTCGATTTTGTTTATGCATCGCGCTCAGCCATCGGAGTAATGAGTACGTTCCGGCTACGCGGTGCCTGCACAGCGGCCGGCATTCATCGACCCGAAAATACGGCCGGCAAGCGGTGGCCAGCCCTGTCCCGCGAGGACACTCAGGGTCTGCTACGCCAATGGGCTTCGCAGGGTGACATGACCGCTGGATCGGGAGGACTTCGTCCGAAATCCCCATGTGAGTGAGTACGGACGGTTCGGCGCCGTCCTGGTCCATTGGGCGAAGAGCGCGGGTCAGACCTGCTACAGGGTCAATCGATTATCTGATAGGTGAGTCCCCTGGGAACGGATGTACTGACCTCGATGGTGTAGCGGCCGGCTCCTTTTCTGGTGATCAAGATCCCGTTGCCGGACCCTTGTGCCAGCGGAATAAGCTTGGCTTCAGCGCGGCTGAGGCTCGTGTCCAGCATCCCGGGATCATCGATGGTGATGTGGAGGTTTGAGGATGGCTGCTGCATGATACTCCCTCTTTCGGTGGTGGGGGATCCGCGTGTGCTCTCGGCTGTCGTAAACGGATGAGTTGAGGACTTGTCCGGGCTCCGTGGGAAACGTCCGTGGATAGGAGGATCGAAATTCGAACGCCGATTCGACTCCCGGATGCAGGGGCTCTAGTCATCGCCCACGGAGGACGCAATCGGGAATCGGTCCCGTTCGATCAATGAGTCCGGAGTCTTGTCGATCATGTCAACGACGGAGGAGCCAGGGCGGACCACCCGAGACTGGCGTGGCAGACGGGCGGCCGCGCTCCCCCTTACCAGGCTTGGCTGGCGATCAGCGTTGTCTTAGCCAGCTACTCCATCCATCCAATGCGAGAGTTCGGCTTTATCCGCATATGAGGACTGCGCGCCGCGATGTTCGGCGGCAAATCCTCCCGCCGCGTTGGCCAGGCGCACCGCCAGATTCAGATCGTCACCCAGGGCAAGCCCGTAGGCCAAGGCCCCCGTGAACGCATCTCCACAGCCAGTGGTGTCTACAGCATTGGCTGGGAGGGCGGGAATTTGTTCAACCTTGAACTCCGGGGTACCCGCCTGGACCCGCTGGACGGTCGTGGCTCCGGACGCGCCCAGAGTGACGACCGCGTTGGCCACTCCGCAAGCAATCAGACGATCAGTCAGGGCTGAGAAATCACCGTTACTGAATGGATTCGGTTGGTTGACGAAAAGAGCGGCCTCGCGCTCGTTCATGACCACCACATCGACGAGGCTCAATAGCTCGTCCGGCAAGTCTTTGAACGGGGACAGGTTCAAGATGACCCGAGCTCCAATTCGTCTGGCGGTGAGCGCAGCCTCAAATACGGTTTCCACCGGAGTCTCCAGCGCAAGACAGATCAAATGGCTGCCGGAGATGCCTGCTTCGCCGACGTCGGCTGGCCGCAGCTCGTCGTTGGCCCCGGCGATCACGGTGATCATGTTCTCCCCGTCCGCATCCACGTGGATGATCGCCCGGCCTGTTGGGAAACCGGCAAGCCGTTTGGTAAATCGTGTATCTATCCCGAGGTCCCGGGCGTGCCCCAGGAGGTACTCGGCCCCCGGATCGTCCCCGACAGCCCCAATGAGCCGGACAGCGCCGCCGAGGCGGGCTGCCGCGGCTGCCTGATTGAAGCTCTTCCCACCCGCTGTTTCATCCAGGCCGTAGCCCATCAGCGTCTCGCCTGGTTGCGTAAAACGCTCCACGCGGACATTGGTGTCCAAGTTCAAAGATCCCACCATCGTGATGAGTGTCATTTTGACCTTCCGGGATTTACATATTCGATAACTTACGGATGCGGCGCATCGAGGTCGGACGTGTAGTGGAACCGGACCCGGGTTCCGAGCCAGATGGTCCTCGACGTTTCCACCAACGAGCCGTCCTCCCGCCGGTTGGTGGACCAGTCGATGAAAAGGGGTGCGTCGACGTCGGTCTCCAGCAATTCCGCCTGGACAACACTGGCAAGACCAACTTCAAGAAAGTGGTCCATCCGGAATGAAGCTACGCCCAGGCGCTCCAGAGTCCTCGACAGGGACCCGTCAATCAGGTCGTCACCTTGTTTCAGGGCCGAGATTCCCTCAACGAGCCAAGAGTCCGTCAGGCCAATGGGCCTGTCGTCCACCCGGTGTAGTCTCTTGAAATGCAACCGGTTGGCTGCTTGTTCTTCCTCGGTAAGTCCGCGGGTCAGTTCGTATGGCTCCATTTCGACGGAAGTCTCTTTGACCTGGATCGATTCCGCCCGATGCCCGGCGGCTTGAAAGCGATCACGCCACGGCGCCGTGAGCCCGAGATCGTGCTGCACTAGCTGCGGCCGGTCAGCAACAAACGTGCCTGTCCCCTGCCGTCGTTCCACAAATCCGTGATCCGACAGGCTGGAAAGGGCCTGCCGAACCGTGATCCTACTGACGCCGTATATAGCAGCCAATTCATTCTCCGGCGGGATTTGGGAACCCACTTGTAGGCCCTGGTCGATCAGGGACCTGATGTCTCTTTCAACCTGGGCCCATGCTGGCAACGGAGCCTTTCGGTCGACCATTTTCGCAGCTCGTGCCAGTTGGCTTGTTCCGCTCTCGTTTGCCATTCGTTGCCCCTACTCATCCGGTATCAATGATTTATACATCATAACAATATGACAATCGATATTGGGGCAGGGGGCAACGAGACTTTTAGCCGATCGGCTGCTCATCCAATTTGATGTGACGGGCATCCATGTTCACAGCACCCCCGCGGAATGGCGGGCGGCCCCAGCGGGCTGCGGCACCTTCTGCCGTGAATGTTCCGATGGCTGCGGCGGCAAGATCTGCCAGGACTTCTGAACGGATGTCACCGGATGGGGACAGCACCGCCACCTGTTGCGTTCTCTGGCCAGTGGACGCCAACGCCTCGGCAAGCCGGGAATGCCTGGCCATGCCCTGCCGGCCAACCAGGCTCAGGGCGAGGTATGGCTGCGGTCCAATGAAATAGTCCACGTGACCGCTTTCTTCCAGGGCTACGCTGCGCACCGGCAACCCGCACGCTTCTATCAGCTTGAGCATCCAGAAATCACCGGCGGATCGCATGTCCGGCAGGGTCAGCACGGAGATGCCGCTTGGCGCTTCGGACGGCAGCGCCTCAACAGCGCCAGCAATGATCTGCATGCTCATTTCGAGTATCCGGGCGAGGTCTCTGGTGGCACCTTCTGTGTGGACGCCTGACAACGAGGCCACTCCGAGACCCAGCATCAAGTGCCCTGCACACGGGATGACCTCCGCCAGCTGCAGGCTGGGCACCGGCTGAACTTCATCCGCTGCTTCTGCAAGAGGCGAATCCGGGTTGGAGGTGATGGCTATGGTGCGCATGCCGCTTCGTTGTGCCAAGTGCAGGGCCCGGACAGTTGCGCCCGACGTGCCGGAGTGCGAGATGCCGACCAGGGTATCGCAGGAAGCCGGCAGCGCGTCCGCCCAAGTGATGTCTCCGGATGACATGGCGCGGTGTCCGAAACGGGTCGCGATCATGGCCGATGACAGAGAATCTCCGGATCCGACAAAAACGGCGTTTCCCAAAGGTTTGGTGCCCGGGACGAGCACGACGTCAGCGGCTGCGTTCAGGGCGTCAACGAGAGTGAGAAGGGATTGGTGTTCTGTCATGCCGAATGCTCCTTGATTGCTGTGATTTGGTTGAATGGTGAAGTGATGGGATCCGCCCGGGCAAGTGTTGTCGATCCCCAGCCGGCCACAGCGATGCGTGCCACGCTGACTCCTAACATGGCAGCGGTTACTGCGTCGGCGCCTTTGGCCAAGGCCGCCACGATGGCAGCCGCCGAGGCATCCCCGGCCCCGGTGGTTTCGTGCACCATGGGCGCGGAATCCGACACGCTCCACCGTCCGGAATCGGTGACGACGTACATTCCTTCACGGTCCAGGCGGGCAATGACCGGCGCCGCGAGTGCCTCGGCGATTTTCCGTGCTGCGGTGCGGGGATCCCTGTCAATCAGTGAAAGCTGCACGCGGCTGGGCAGTAAGGCGCAGTTAGGAGGACTGACATCGCGCAAATAGTCCAGGCCCTGCTGCTGGACCAAGACCTGGTCCGGGTCTATTCCGACGATTGTGCCCGAGTTTGCGGGAGGGCGGCTGTGCGGTGCCGAATCCAGGAGTCCTGCCAGGCCCGAGTAGAAGCCCGCTGGGGCGTCACCGTCGCCCGGCGGCAGATCGCCCACGGGGGCGGCAGTTTCCAGCTCGACCGTCCCTTGGGGCGAGGTCGATACGATCCGCCGGCCCTGGCCGGAGTTGAGGATCCAGACACGGGGTATCGACGCGATCCGGCTGCAAAAATCCAAATTAACATCTACCTGGGCAAAAAGAGCCTCGAATCGGTCGTCATCGGCGGGAAGGCCCGCGCAAAGCCGAACGGATGTCCCTTCAATCAGCCTCGCACCGAGAGCCGCATAAAGCCCTGGCCCCCCAAGCTGGTCGAATTGGCCGCCCTGCGGCGCCGTGACCAGATGATCAGTCGAAAGCCCGCCGCGTATGCCTACGTTCACCGTCATGAGAATGACTGGACAGCGTACTGAACCGTGCGGTCCCGCGCACCGTCCAGTTCCAGCAAGTAGATGCCCTGGCTGTGGCCGATGGCGAGCTTGCCTTGAGAAACCGGAAGCTGCAGGGACTGGACTCCGAAAACACATCGGACGTGAGCTGCAGCATCCTGCGGCCCGTCATGCAAGTGAACGAACGGGCGGGTGACCGGGATCTGTTCTTCGATGAAGAGCCTGATGTCCTGGAGCGTCGTCCCGTCGACGCCGGAGTTGAAGATCAGCGTGCAGGTGGTATGCGGAAGAAAGACGTGCAGGAGGCCTTCGCCACTGTCTGTCGGCACGGCGGCCCGGAGCTGTTCCGTCACATCGACGTACGTCACGGGGTTGGCAAAGCCTTGGTCGGGTTTCGTGTTGACCGCAAAGCTATTCCATTTTGCGCTGGTGGTTGACATGGGTTTCCCTTTCGAGAGTTGGTTGGTTTCTTGCGCCATTTCTATAGCGCGCGCACGCTGAAGCCGTCGGCCGTGAGAGTTCCTCTTTCAACGAGGAAACCCGCCCCTCCCCCGTGGCGGCAATCGGTTCTGGCTTCAAGTTCCGTTGCTCCGTTAACGGTGACGCTGAGCTGGTCGCCGACACAGCGGAAGGCCACGTCGTATGTTTCATCCAGGACGTAGCCGAAATCCGTTTCGGCAAGGACTTGCCGCGTTTCATCGAGCTGCCTGATGATCTGCAGTCGCCGGGATCCGGTGAACAAAGCTGCAATGAATCTTCGGTGCCCACGTGCCCGCAAGACCAGCCCGCCGCTGTGGTGAAGGGAGTATTTCAGGTTCGACCGAACTTCATAGTCAATCCATTCCCTCGTTCCGGTGGTGACAACGCCCAGCGTCTCCGGGTGGGACACGGAATAGGTGCTGGCGAAGTCGGCCTCGAAGTTTTTGGCCGAACTCACCCAGGGCGCCAAGCCGCTGGGTTTCGTGTCCCAGATTGAATTGAGGAGGACCCCTCGCTGCTCAAATTGGCGGGGCGCCCCGCGCCAGTCGATCTCGTGGATTCGGATATCGGCCGGTTCCCCGCCGGCCGGCGAGACCTCGATGCCCAAACGGAATGGAACAAGGTTGCCGCACGCGGGTATCTCCCACTCGACCACAGAACCGGCGGTGCCGACTTCGAAGAAGCCACTGTGCTGCGTCTGCAGCCCCTCGTGGTCCGAATACAGCGCGAACAGCCGCACGCTCGCGGACGTGGATGCACTGATTCTGGCGGTCACTTGATCTGTCGGATAGAGACTGGGGCTGGCCACCGTCGAGAAGTTTGTCATCTCATCCAGAGGGTCCAGGAAGGTCGGAGTGGAAAAGCTGGCTACCCCGTTGCCCGTTGCAGGTACGTGAAGTGTCAGTGCATTGACCTGGTCTTCGCTGTTCAGGTTGCGCGCCCACGCGCCGGACCCGCCTTCGAGGTGGGGGCAGACGGTAAATCCGTGCACTGCCCCGGGCATGCGGAAATCAAACCGTGGAATTCTGGGCCCCGTTCCCACCCCCTGCAGTCGACGGGCTGACCGAACAATCCGGTAGGCCTCCAGGGCCGCGTCGGTAATGCTCTCGCCACCGTCCGCGCTGACAACAATCGCCCGGTCGGCGACCGGCTCCCGCAAGTCAGGCACATCCCTGATGGCCTCGATGCCGAGACGGACAGCATTGAGACATCCGATGGTCCCTGCGTTGCTGTCGGTGTCGAATCCCACCGAGGCTGCGATCATGACTGCCTTACGAAAGCTGTCACCCCCCACTCGCAGCGCGGCCAGCGACATTGCCGTGTTCGAGAGTGAGTGGCATGGCCCCGGGTACCGCGCATATCCGTACTTCCGGTCAACCCACTCTCTGACTTCCCGCCAATCGCTTGCTGGCCCCGTGTTCGTATTCACATCGTCAATGAGGATGGAAAGCCTTGAGTCACGTACGAACGGGGCTGCACCGTCGATGAGTGTGTCAAGATCACTCTCGCCAAAGGCGCTGGCGCGCATTGCCGCGAAAAACGCTGCGCAATCGAGGGCAACGCCGTCGTGGCTGACGCTCGAAGCGGCCTTGGTCAGGGCGACCGCACGTTCGGGATCGCCAGGACACATCAGGGCATAGGCATCGGAGAATATTTGTGCCCCGATTTGTTCGGCGAGTGTCTTTCCGTTTCTGCGGACCGACCCGCTTTGCGGGGCACCGACACCGTTTTTCAAGTTGAGAAAGGCTGTATGCTCCGTCGATCGACCGTAGCCTCCCCACCACAAAATGGTGCGGTCCTCAATAATGTAATTCAGCCACGTGTCTCCCACGTCGGCCGGCCGAATGCCCGTGGGTACTTTCGCGTCCTCGACAACGCGGGCAAACGTGAGGGTGCCGGAAATGTCATCGTCGGCAACGATCAGGGGGATTCCGATCAACTTGTTCACGTAGGTGTCCAGTTGACCGAATTGCGCCCGGATGGACGCATAAGGCCATCCTTCAACCGGCCTGCCCAGGTACACACCGATGAGCTTGCCGAGTATGCCGGCGTACACCTTGGATTCATAGGTCGGTGAATGAATGTCGAAGTGTTTCATCCCTTCACCGCCCCGCTGGCCATGCCATCCACAACGTAGCGCTGCAGGGCAATAAATACCGCCAGGATCGGCACGATCAGGATGAGCGCACCGGCCATCATGGTGCCAAGTTGCGTGCTGAACGTTCCATTCATCGTGAGGAAGCCCAGAGTCAAGGTCTGGTGTGCAGGGTTCTGCAGGAACGTCGAGGAGATGAGGAATTCATTCCACGCGTTCAGGCCGACTATCACCCCAACAGTGATGAGTCCGGGACGGACAATTGGCAATAGAACACGTGTCACTAGTTGGAAGGTGTCGACACCGTCCATCAGGGCGGCTTCTTCGAGATCAGCTGGCACGTTGAGGAAAAAAGTTCGCATCAAGAATGTTGCGAACGGAATGTTGATGGCGGCAAGAATGACTCCAACAACAAATACGTTGTCGGTGAGGTTCAGCCAGGCCACTGCAGAGTACAGGGGGAAGATGAACAACTGAATCGGAACAGTCATGGCCATGGTCAGGTACACCATAATAATTGGCCAGGTTCGGACCTTCTTCCCTGCTAGGACGTACCCGGCCAGCGAGGAACATACGAGAACGACAACAATAGTCGTGCCGCTCAGAAGGATGCTGTTGATGAACCCCCTGCCGAATTGGCCGTAGGTCCACGCGGTGACGAAGTTCTCAGAACTGAAGGTACCGGGCAGCGAGAATGGGCTCTTCAGGATTTCATCATTGGTTTTGAAGCTGTTGACCAGCACCAGCAAGAGCGGAATCAGAGCGACCGCCGCGAAGAACGCCAGCACTATGTGCCCGAGTGCTCCCCTCATGAAACGCGTTATCATTTCAGGTCCCTTCGGCTGATCCAGGTGTAAAGACAGGAGGCAAGAAGCCCGAAGAAGCTCATGATGAGACCCACCGCGGCGGCCTTGCCAAATTCAAAGGAGGAAAATGCGAATGCGTAGGCGTAGGTGCCCATGACCTCACTGGAGTGCGCCGGCCCGCCCTGAGTCAGCAGGAAAACGTAGTCAAAGGCCAGGAATGAGAAGATCACGGTCATGACACCCATCAACAGAAGCGTTGGACGGATGCTGGGCAGATAAACATGGCGGAACACTTTCCAGCCGTTGGCGCCGTCCACGATTGCCGCTTCGACCTGGTCGATTGGCGTCTGCCGCATGGCGCCCAGGTATACGACGGTCAGGAATCCCCAAAAGTGCCACATGTCCACACCGGCTGCCGCGTACAAAGACCCGCTCGTGCTGGCCGTAGGCGCTGGCAGTCCCAAGGCACCCACGACTCCGCCGTTCGGATTGTAGATAATGCTCATCCAGATCAGGGCGTTCACTACGGGTGCGAGAACGTATGGCATCAGGTAGATCACCTGATATAAAGTCCGCATCCTCTTCCTCTTGAGCAGAAGAGTGGCCGTTATCAGGCCGATGATTGCCGGGATGGTCAGGAACAGGACGAGCCATTTGAGGTTGTTCATCAGCGAAGTGGCGAACACCGGGTCGGCCAGGATGTCCTGGAAATTCTGCAAACCGACCAGCTTGATGTTCAGGCCGATGCCACTCCAATTAGTGAACGCCAGCAGGAGCGTCAGAATGCCCGGGATGACGACAATCACTATTGAGAGCACTAGCGCAGGCGCGATCAGCAGGTAGCTGATGGCGTTGCGTCGGCGAAACAGGCTCCCCCGAGGGGGCGCGACACTATCGGTCCTCACTCTCTGGCCCTCAGCGATGGTCAGCATTTTTTCTCCTCATTGTGTTGGGTGTGGTGCTGGCCGTTGGCGGCCCGCACCACACCCGTCGGTTTAGCTGCTAGTGCTTCGGTTCCGGAACCGGCGGAACCAGCCCCTGCGCCTTCTCGGTCTTGAAAGTAGAGTCAATGGTGCTGAGGAACTGCGTTGCGCTCGTTTGCCCCAGCCACACCGAGTCGACGTCGCTGAATGCTGTCGCAGTTGCCGGCGGGAAGAATGTGCCGGCGAAGAACCCGTAGTTCCCGTCGTTGACGCCCTGGATCGTATTCTTCATCGCGGTCACAAAAGGCTTGGACAATCCCGTGTAATCATCGGCGTTCAAATCAAAGTTCTTCAACGGCACCGCCCAGTAGCCGGGCCAGGACTTGTTCATGTCCTTGGCAAATGAATCACTCATCATGTAGTCGATGACCTCCGCGGCACCGTCCTTGTTCTTGGAGGCGGCATTGATGGACAGTGAAGCCGTCGTGCCGAGGGTGAAATAGGGTGATGGGAGATCCGGGTTGACCGTCGGAAACGGCATGTACCCAAGATCGTCGGTGTTGCCTTTAGCATCGTTGAAGTAATTGGAGGCGAACTGGAAGGCCAGAGTCGGGCCGATGAAGAACGGTGACTTCTCCTGGCTCAAAAGCTGTACGGACTGGTCGAAGTTCAAGGTCGCATAGTCCTTGCCGCCCAGGTAGCCCTTTTGGTAGAAAGCCGCCGAGTCTTCAACGGACTTCACGATGCTCGGGTCGGTCCACGGAATTTTCCCCTGGAGAGCGTTGTACATCGTCTTTCCGCCGGCAATCTGGGACATGAAGAGGGAAACGTAGTTCTGGTTGACTGGTTTCCAACCCTGATCGCCGGTCACGGAGGAGTACATGCCGGCCGCAGCGGCTTTGTCCATGGCACCAACAAAGTCGGCATAGGTTTTCGGTACCGCCAAGCCCAGCTTGGCCAGAACCTTCTTGTTGTAGAAAACCCCTATGTCTTCAATTGAGTTCGGCAACGAGTAAAGCTTGCCGTTGACAGTCCCCGACTCGTACATCGGGGCCAGGATCCGGTCGGCCCAGCCATATTTTTTCGCATACGGAGTCATGTCTTCAAGCTTGCCCTGGGCCGCGTACGCCGAAGCGAACGCCGGACCCGAACCGTACACGACGTCCGGCCCCTTATCGGCGCTCAGCGCAACCTGAATGTTCTTGTCGACGGCGTTGTTATACGTAACCTCGAGCGTGTACTTGCTCTGCGAATTGTTGAAACCGTCGACCAATACTTTCTGCATGGTCTGCTGCTGCTGCGGCGGAGCGCCCCAGAACCACAGCTGCAGCGTTTGCCGGTCGGCGCCTGCGCTCGGGCTGGCGCCACAGCCGCTCATCGCCAAGGCAGCTGACGCACAAACTGCTGCAACAACCAGCCGCATCCTTCTTCGATTCATGACTAATTTCCTTGTCTTTTGTCTATCGGTCGACTAGCAATCCCCCGGAAATGGTTTGGTTGTATTGACACTATAACCTTAGGACTTATGTGTCAACGGTCACTCCAATGCGGTGCGCGTCACTCCGCCGTCTTGATCTCATCCATGCGTGCGAGCTCGTAAAGTCCCTCGAGCGCGATCTCAATCCCAAATCCATGCCCGGCGCCGGCCGCAAAAGTCCGGTCGGCGATAACATTGTCGGCAACTGAACAGACCGAGCCGCCCCGCTTTCCGAACAGCTGTGCAAGGGTGACAATCGCGGCCGATTCGCGGTCGCCATTGAGAACCCCGGCTCGGGCCCAGGTTTCCAGAATGTCCATGTGCCACGGCTGGAAATACCCGCCCACTGACGGGCGCCCAACACCACAGAAATCGCTGTCACTCGAACGCGTGATTCCCAGATGGTGGGGATGCCCAAGCCGCTTCGCGGATTTGGCCATTGCGGCAACAACGTCATAGGAAGCAACAGCAGGATAGGAAGCGGGGATGTAGGCGCGGGTCATGCCCTCATCCCTGACGACGCCGGTCGAAATGACGACATCGCCCGGTTCAACCCGGGGGTGGATTCCCCCGGAACCGCCAACGCGCACAAAAGTGTCAGCAGGGGTGAATTCCAGGAGTTCATGCATGATCAACTCCGCTTCGGGCGATCCGCTCCCCCCGGAGACGACGGTCACCCCGACGCCCTTGTAGAAGCCGGTCCATGTACTGAACATCCCGGATGTCCCGACCGGTTCAGCGTCATCGAGCTGGCGTGCAATTTGCGCGGCAGGGTCGTCGTCGTATGCGCACAGCGGATCACGGACGGTAAGCAACACATACCGGGCAACTTTTCCCACGTCGATCTGGGAAAGAGCGGGCCTGCCATTGACCAGCAGACCGCGTCGGGGAACGTTGGCGGAATACTTGTATGTGTCATACAGGGCGGACGATTCCCAGTCTTTTGTCATTGCAACTACCTCTTCACTTCATTGATTGATAACTGATACTTGCTTTGCAACCGCAGCAACCCGCTGTCGCAGAACTGCGTCGACCCGGGGCGCCCCGTATTGCGAGACAACCGCGCTGGCAGCGGCAGTTGCGACGCGGGCTGCCGCGACACCGTCCCCCGACCGCGCATAGGCTGCCAGGTATGCGCCTGAATAGCTGTTTCCACCTCCGGTTGGGTCTACTGCGACCGTTGGTGCGACACCAATGTTCCGTGCGCTGGAGCCTTCGATCAGGATCGAACCTTTCGCTCCGCACCGAAGAACAACCGGAACCCCGGCTCCCCCGAGTGCGCGGACTGCCGTTTGCAGGTCAGAGGCACCCAGGAGTTCGGCGGCCTCCATCCGGTTGATTGAGAACACGTCAACAAGCCCCAGGCGCTCCCTGACCACCGGCCACAACCTGGGGAGGCAGGCATCCCGGGAAATCTCCCACATGATGGGCCCACTGAATGTGCCGCGGAATGATTCCACGGCGCGCCAATAGCTGCCCTCGAGATCGTGGAATAGGTAGACGCCAGCCAGCTCGGATGCCGGGTATGGAATATTGGCCGGCAGCGGAGTGTGTGCGTTGAAGTGTTCCAGGCCAAACAGGGAGGTCTCGATTCGGTCCCCGTTGGCCAAGTACTCGATGCGGGTGTGCGGCCCGTATTCGCCGACGGAGAAGAGTCCCGCGGTATCGATCTCACGGTTGGCAAACCAATCCGACAGAACCGGCCGGTCGACGGCACCGCTTCCGGAGACGATCAAAGAAGAGCCAGCGACCCCGGCGATGCTCGCACCCACGGCCGCGAACGCACCCGCGCCACCGATCTCGACCACAATATCGGAGGAATCGGGGTCGACAATCTCGTCCATGACGACGTGTGAAAGAACTGCAATCTTGCCACCCACTTGGACTCCCAAAGCCAGCGTGGTTGCCTTCGGGGTGAAGGCTTCCCACCTAGTCATCTTGTTGTTATGCTCACCATACAGCTTCGATGATCGCTAGTCACTCATCGCTTGAAAGCTAGGAAAGGAATTACTTCATGACCAACATCCTCATTGACACCGACCCAGGCATGGACGACGCCTTGGCCCTAGCCTTGGCTCTTAAATCGGATGCGTTGGAGGTGCGGGCCATCACGGCCGTCACCGGCAACCTCCCTTCCGACCGCTCCTTGGCGAACGTGCTGAAGGTCCTTGATCTCCTAGGCAGCGGTCCGATTCCGGTGGCTCAGGGCCCACTGGTCCCTCGTGGCGGGAACTACCCGTCCGATCCCTTCTCGCACGGCTCCGACGGCCTGGCGGAGTCCCACTTCCCGGATTCAGGGCGGGCCGTGGATCCACGATCCGCTGCACAGCTAATCGTCGACACCGTCAACGCCCACGCCGGCGACATCTCCCTTTGCTGCCTCGGACCGCTGACCAACATTGCGGCTGCTTTGGAGATTGACTCCGAACTACCCAAAAAGGTCAGCAAGATTGTGGTGACCGGCGGTTCTTTCGGCGTCACCCCATACGCCTGGTCCCAAGCCACCGGGGACAACCCGGTCAGTGAATGGAACATCTTCGTCGACCCGGAATCAGCCCAGTTGGTATTCCGTGCCGGGTTCGACTTGTTGGCTGTAGGACTTGATGTGTCCACACATCCCGCAATCAACTTCCGCCCCCACGACATGGCCGTGTTGAGGGCTTCACCCCGCTCGGAGGCCCAGCTCGCAGCCCGCATCGTCGATTTCGTTGAATCACGCGGTTACCAGTCGTATTGCTCTTTGATTGACAGCGCCGTCGTGGCCACGCTTATCGATCCCACGCTAGTCGAACCCGAAACGGTGAAATGCGATGTGGAAACTCTTGGGGAACTGACCCGCGGGATGACCGTCGTTGATCGGCGCATGCACCACCAGTTGACGTCGCTGCCGACCATCGACATCGCCGCTTCCTTTGACTACGAGCGCTTTTTGGACATCGTCACGAAGGGACTGTGCAAGTGACGTCCTCGGCAACCCGGGTCGGGGGCGCCTCTCTCAGCTTCGGCTTGCCGTTTTGTGAACTTCACGTCCATCTCGAGGGGACGCTCGAACCGGAGATGATCTTCAGTCTCGCGACTCGGAACGAATTTGAGATGCCCTACTCCGGAATTTCGGATCTGCGGCGCCGCTACGAATTCGCAGACCTGCAGTCTTTTTTGGACCTGTATTACGACAACATGACGGTTCTGCAAACCGAACGGGACTTTTTTGACCTGGCGCTCGGCTTCCTGGCCCGCGCGCACGAAGGCGGGGTGCGCCACGTAGAAATGTTCTTGGATCCGCAGGCGCACTCTGCCAGGGGAATTCCCGTGGAAAGGGTTCTAGCCGGGGCACACAAGGCCAAGCTAGAGGCTCAACGCGAATTTGGGATTACGGCGGAAATCATCGTGTGCGTCCTGCGGGACCAACCGGTCCGTTCCGCTCACGAGATGCTCGAGTCGGTGTTGCTGAGCGGCGTTCCTGTTGCTGGAATAGGCCTGGACTCGGCCGAAATCGGCTATCCTCCCCGGCTGTTTAGGGACGTGTTCAGCGCGGCCCGGGATGCCGGACTGCGCTGCGTGGCCCACGCCGGTGAAGAAGGTCCGCCCGATTACATCTGGCAGGCGCTTGATGTTCTAGGGGCGGAGAGAATTGATCACGGTGTCCGATGCCTGGAGGACGTCTCTCTTGTGGCAAGGCTGGCTGCCGACCAGATTCCGTTGACCGTCTGCCCGATGTCCAACGAACGTCTCCGGGTGGTGGACTCGGTGGCTGACATTCCGTTGCGCCAAATGCTTGAGCACGGCCTGCTGGTGACGCTGAACTCCGATGACCCTGCCTACTTTGGCGGCTACCTCGAGGATAACCTTCAGGCATGCATTGCTGCCTTTGGATTCAACCGTAGGGATCTGAACGTTTTTGCCGGTAATTCGATCAAAGCTTCTTTTGCATCGAATGAGCGCAAAGCACAGCTGCTAGAAGAACTGGACTAGCGGGGGTCGCACGGCAGGTCTTCGCTGGGCGGGGTGCGCTGCGCTGATAATTTCCCTGCGCAACCGAGCATGACCCGCCTTCGTGTATCGAACTTGGTTGCCTCTCCTGGGTTGACCGCGTACATCGCGGCAATCCAAGCCTGGCCGATGGTGGACATGAACGCAGTCGTCTCACTCATTGATACCTCGTTCATTGTCAAAATCGCGAGAACTCGCCCGCAGCGCCACGCCGCCACGGTCGAGCAGGCCCCGCCCACACTGCCGGGCCTCCGGTGAAGGATCTGACGGGCTGACCAGCCGATGTCCTATCTTGGCGATCACTTCTCCAGCAACGAAAGCCGCCCGGTGAACTTTTGGACGCATGGCGGAACTGATTGATCAACCCAACTCGAATTGCGCCTTGAGGAGATTGATGGCAACGGCTATTCATCCAGGAGATGCACTCTCCCGCCGTCAACGGATGGTCTATGTCTTGGTCCTGGGGGCCTTGACCGCGCTTGGCCCCTTTACGATCGACCTGTACCTGCCAGCCTTCCCAGCCCTTGCGCGGGACTTTGAAGTCTCAGTGTCGGCCATTCAGCTCACGTTGACCGGAACGACAGTGGGCTTTGCTGCCGGGCAACTCCTTGTGGGGCCGTGGAGCGACCACGTCGGTCGCCGTCTACCGCTGGCAGGTGCAACGCTCCTGCACATCCTCGCAAGCGTGGGCGCAGCGATATCGCCAACCATTTTCTGGCTGGCTACGGCCCGGGTCGTGCAAGGTGTGGGAGCAGCAGCAGGTGTTGTGGTGGCGCTAGCCATGGTCCGTGACCTGTTCGGCGGGCAGCCTATGGTGCGGATGCTCTCCCGCCTCGCTCTGGTCAGCGGCCTGGCACCCATTGCTGCTCCCGTTCTCGGATCACAACTACTGCGGTTCGTCGATTGGCGCGGAATCTTCTGGTTCCTTGCCGCGTATGGAGTCGCCGTACTCATCGCGGTTTCCCTATGGATTGTTGAAACTCTGCCACCACAGCGCCGCCACCTCGCCGGCTGGGACGCAGCCTGGAATCGATGCCGCTTGGTCCTTGGGGATCGCGCATTTCTTGGGCTCGCCGTCATTGGTGGAATGAACTTCACGGCACTGTTCGCGTATCTGGCCTCCAGCCCGTTCCTCTTTCAGAACGTATACGGATTCACCGCGCAACAGTACGGTTTTTTATTCGCCGTCAATTCAGTGGGGGTCGTGATTGGAATACAGTCGGCAGCGTTTCTAATCAGGAGCATCGGTCCCCAATGGATTCTGGCGTTCGCCATCCCGGCAATGATCACTTCTGCCGTTCTAATAACCTTACTGTCCGGCCTCGGAACAGGCCCGTGGGGCACACTCGTACCGCTGTTCGCGTTTATCGTCTCCGGAGGCTTCTGCGTCCCTTGTATCCAAGTGCTCGCCCTCACAAACCACGCGGGACAAAGCGGCACGGCCGCATCTGTGCTCGGCGTAATTAATTTCGGACTCGCCGGCGTGATCTCCCCCGTGGTCGGAGCCTTCGGGACCAGCAACGCCATTGCCATGGGCGTTGTCATGGCAATGGCGGCAATGGTGGCGTTAGCGACACTTTGGGCCGTGGTACGGCCCGGCAAAATATTGTCGCTGAGCGTCCAAAGCCCGTGATTTGGCCCTGAGTCTTCATGGGACCGTCGTCCTCGGGGTCTGTTTAGGAGCTGGAGGGGGCTCTGAGCTTTAAGAGACGGTTCTTCCGCCGAGCTAAGGAGCAGCATCAGCCCCTCAGCGCTTCCGACCGGAACCCGGTTGGTGCGGTTAACGCGGAGCGTTCGATCTCGAAGAAAGCAGGTCGACGTTGTAGCGTCGGCGCCGACGTCGAAGTGCACCTGGGGGCTGACGATGACGAAGGAAGAGCTGGGCCCGAGTTCGGGGCGGGTTTCGGTGACGCGGCTGGCCAGAGCGTTTCCAGTTCCTGTTCGGCGACACCGGAGAAGCTGAGGAACTCGAAGTTGTATGGGTCCTTTGCGATCTGGCTTGGCGAGCTCCGAGTCCTGCGCAACAAGCTGTTGCGCAAAGCTCGACGGGGCTGCGCCGGTCGCCTCCAGGGTCTTTCATGATTATGTTCATACGCACACTCCGCGACCATCCGCACTTCACGGTTGCGGCAGCGTACCTATCACGTTTTTCCTGGCTGGAAAGTTTGTCCAGTAAGGCTGTGACGTGGCCCCACGACAATTGCTCAACGGCTTGCTCAATTGGAGCGGCGACCTAGGCACAGCAAATGTGGTCATGTACTGAAGGCGCCGCGCGGAAAATCCCTTCATGTCCGAAATTCGGCACGCAGGTCCCCGCCAGTCGCCGCACGACACTGCTCCCCCACACGTTCTGATCTTGCCGGGTGAGGAGGTCGCGGTCGATGGACCGGTAAAGTTCTTAAGCGCCTTCACTTTGTCAATAAGCGACCGATAGGTGTGACAGATTCCTGGTTGGCCGGAAAGGCGGCCTAGGCACTGCGGGGCGGCCAGCTCGTGGACGGCTCCGTCTCGAAGAGCCTCGAGGCGGCAGGTATCGTTCCAGATCAGGTCGATCATTTCCGGGAAGTACGGTCCGTGAATAGCAGCGAAATCGTCCTTCTGGACACGGGCATCGCTTCGCAGGTGTTTGTCGTTTGGTCTATCAGCCGGACGGCAGCCCAGTGAGCATCATCGTTGTCGTCGGGCCGCCGGGTTAGCGCCCGCCGGTCATTTCAGGCCAACCACAGGTCTGTAACGCTTCTCAGAACCGGTCGTTGTCGGTACCTGGTCAAAGTATTGAAGTATTCAGCTCTGTCGCGTTGCTGCCGACGTAAGGAATGCTTGCTGCTGGCGGCTTCGCAGGCCCGGCTACCGGGGCAGCTTCCTGTTCGCGTTAGTTCTAGTGGAATGCGAATTCGCCGGTCCCCTCATCCCCAGCCTCCCTGCCGTTCTGGCCGGTTGCCAGGGCTTAGTGTCAGCTCCCTACCTCCAGAACCCCTCATGAGCCGCGGCGGCCTCGTCTTCGAGGAGCGGTCCAACGACGGCGATCATTCGCTGGCCACGGGAGACAACATCGCGGCAGGGCAAGCTCAAGGTGGGGTTGTCAGGATCGTTACCGGTCAGCGACAGCAGCCGACGCTCCGAAAGGGCATAGACGATGCGTCCCACTCCGGTCCAGTAGGCCGCTCCGCTGCACATAGCGCACGGTTCCGCGCTTGTGTATAGGGTTGCCGCCGCCATGCCTTCCACGCCGAGGACACCGAAGGCGGCAGCTGCGGCGCGCAGCTCGGCATGCTGAGTAGGGTCCCCCGCCGGTGGCATCGAGTTGTTGCCCGCGCGTGCGACCACGTTTCCGGAGGCATCGACCACAATGGAACCAAACGGGTGGCGGCCTCGCTCCTTTGCCTTCCCGGCCTCTGCGATGGCCGCGCGAAGGAAGGACAGCTCATCCTCCGTCAATGTTTCGTGCCCGAGTCCCGTCAGTTCGTCGGCTTCAAGGCTCGGGGCTGCGGAATGCGGGCCTTCCCATTCGGTGTCGGGTCCTTCGCGGGGGCTTCTCGGGAGGGGAGGGCACATGTTTCCTGATCCTTTGCTACTAGCGTTGAATGGTTGCACCTTTGGCGTCCGGTTACTTCCATCATGGAAGGAATTTCTTAACCCCAGGATCTCGAAGCGATCGTCGTGGACAAGGGGTTCGCTCCCTGCTGTTGGTACCCTTCACTGACCATCCGCGGATTGACCATAGCGACCATAGCTGGGGCGCGGATCTGGTTGACGGACCCGGCTGCGGGGCCGCACGTTGTGAAGTCATGCCGTGCTTGCGTCTTTCCTCGGACTGGGGCCGATAGAAACCTGCTCTAATAGGAGCAGGACATGTCTGTTGCTATTCGCTGGAGTAGGCTGGCCGCGGCGCTGATAGCGATGATGGCAGGGCTTTTACCCCCGATATCAGGAAGGCCAATCGGGCAAGTGATTGCGTCGATTTGGGCGTCATCATGGCCCTCGGCCTTTAGCTTGTGACGAAACCTGGTCCATTTGGCTCGTGAGCCGATCAAGCCGACCGATCCGAGGTCGCCCCGGCGCAAGGCTGCGTCGCATAGGAGGAAGTCCTCGGCGTGATCATGAGTCATGATGAACACGTGTGATCCCTGAGGTAACTGTGCAAGGGCGGAGTCCGGAACTGCACTGTGTAAAGGTTGGACGTCCGCCGTTTCGTCCGTCACGTCGGCGAGGTGCGCGGGGTCAAGTTGGGCTGCCCTGCTGTCTACGAGGACCAGGCGGACGGGTAGCCGGGAGAGGATCCTCGCCAGCTCATGTCCGACGTGACCGACGCCGAAAATGGCAACCGTGGGACGGGAGCGAACCGGCTCCATTAGGACGCTGGCAGTGCCTCCGCAGCACTGACGCCCGTGCTGGGTGGCTGCACGTTCATTGAGGTTGAAGGTCACGCTTTCAGGGACGGCTGATCCGGCTAGAAGCATCTCCCGTGCCCGGTCGATCACAGTCGCCTCCAGGTTGCCGCCGCCGATACTACCCCAGGACGATTCCGCGTTGACGACCATCTTCGCTCCCGGACCTCGTGGAGCATGGCCTAGCACCTCCGTCACGGTAGCCATGACACCCGGTGAGCCTTCCGAACTTAGTCTTTCAAGCGCCTGTAGCCAATCCATATCAGTGGGCGCGGGTAGAGACCGGCACGGATTTGGCCTCGGTACCATGCAGGATAGGCGCAGATGTAGTGGTCGCACTGGCCGCTGCAATGGCCCAGAAGACCGCTTCTGGGGTGGCAGGGCTGTCGAGCTCGACAGAATGACCCCGGGAGCCGAAGGTGGCTACCGCTTGGCGCAGGGCTTCCCTGACGCTGAAGGCCAGCATGAAGGGCGGTTCGCCTACCGCCTTGGATCCGTAGACCACGCCGTCCTCAGTGGCCCGCTCGAAGAGATGGACATTGAACTCCTCAGGCATTTCAGAGAAGCTAGGCAACTTGTAAGTGCTGGCTGACTGGGTGGCCAAACGCCCCCTGTTTGCTCCATCTGATTCATCCCAGCGGAGTTGCTCGAGAGTCAGCCAACCGGCACCCTGAACAAATCCGCCCTCGATCTGCCCTACGTCAATGAGCGGGGACAGGCTGTCGCCGACGTCATGGATGATGTCGGTCCTCAGCAGACGGTATGCCCCGGTGAATGCATCCACCTCGACCTCTGATACAGAGGCCCCATAGGAGAAGTACTTGAATGGCTCGCCTTGCATGCCAACACCGTCCCAATAAAGTCCCTCCGTTCGGTAATAACCGGCAGCCCACAGCTGGATGCGCTGAAAATAGGCGTCCCGGACCAGGTCAACGAAGGCAATGTCCGGTCCGTGGACGCCGAGCCCTGTCACGTTGCCGTCTGCGAAACGGACATCATCCGGATGGATGTTCATCTTGCGTGCAGCAACATGTGCCAGCCGTTCGCTGATCTGATCACAGGCGTTCTTGACCGCGCCCCCGTTCAGGTCGGAACTGGAGCTCGCCGCCGTAGCCGAAGTATTGGGAACCTTGTCGGTTCGGGTCGGGGCCAAACGAACATATCCCAGCGGCACGCCCAGGGCGGTGGCAGCCACTTGGCGCATCTTTGTGTGCAGGCCCTGGCCCATCTCGGTCCCGCCGTGGTTGATCAGGACGGAGCCGTCTTTGTACACGTGCACCAGGGCACCGGCCTGATTAAAGGCAGTGAAGTTGAATGAGATCCCGAACTTTACGGGGGTGATGGCGAGCCCGCGACGCCTGTAGGGCTGTGAGGCGTTGAATGCCCCAATCTCTTCTTTCCGGCGGATAACGTCTGCACGTTCCAGAAGAGTGTCCCAGATGCCATGCAGGCGCTCGGCGTGGCGGACCGGCTGCCCGTAGGGTGTGCTCTGCCCTGAAATGTAGAAGTTACGACGCCGCAGCTCGGCGGGATCCAGCCCCAAAAGCGGTGCGCATCGTCCCATCAAATCCTCGATGACCAGCATGCCCTGCGGCCCGCCGAAACCCCGGAATGCGGTCTGGGAGGTTTTGTTCGTTTTCGCGATCCGACCGTTTACGAGGACATTCGGGATCCAGTAACTGTTGTCGATGTGGCACATGGCCCGGGCCAGCACTGGTTCGGAAAGATCCAGACTCCAGCCGCCGTCGCTGGTCAGCGTGGCTTTGAGGGCTTGGATGCGACCCAGCTCATCAAAGCCGGCTTCCCAGCGGGCATGGAAGGGGTGACGTTTGCCGGACAGGGTGATGTCCTGCGTGCGATTGAGGCGGAGGCGCACGGGTCGTCCTGTGAGTACTGAACCCAAGGCGGCAATGGCGGCAAATCCATGGGGCTGCATCTCTTTTCCGCCGAAACCTCCGCCCATCCGAATGCATTGGACGGTCACGTCGTGGCTGTTGAGGCCCAGGACGTGTGCGACGATTTCCTGTGTTTCGGACGGGTGTTGGGTGCTGCACTGAACGAACACCTGACCGCCCTCGTCGACATGCACGAATGAGGCGTGGGTTTCCAGGTAGAAGTGCTCCTGACCACCGAACTCAAGCTCGCCACTGAATCGGTGGGCTGCGGTCTGCAGGGCGGCATCCGCATCTCCCCGGTTCACCTTGGGCTGATGGCCTTGGAAGCTCTCCGCTTCGATAGCCTCCGTGAGGGTCACGAGCGACGGAAGCGGTTCATAATCGACTTCAACAGCTTCCGCTCCCAGCCGGGCGGATTCGAGGGTTTCCCCGAGCACCCAGCAGACGGCATGCCCGTAGAACATGACCTCGGAGGGAAACAGCGGTTCGTCATGCTTGATCCCGGCATCATTGGTGCCGGGAACATCCTCGGCGGTCAGGACCTTGACCACGCCTGGAATGGCCAGGGCCGGTCCGGTCCGGAGGGATGTCACGAGGGCGTGCGCGTGGGGGGCCTGTACCGGCCATGCGTGCAGCACGTTCTGGCTTCGAACGATGAGGTCGTCGGTGTACACCGCCGCCCCTGTCACATGAAGATCGGCGCTTTCATGCGTCACAGGCAGTCCCACGACGGGATTGACGGGACGATCAGACAAGGATTTCATCGGTTGTCCTCCACGGTCGTTGTCTTTGCATAGAACTTCAGCAACGCCTTGCCTAGCATTGCTGAGCGGTAGGCCGCGCTTGACCTCAAGTCATCGATGGGGGTACCTTCACCGGACATTATTGACGCAGCGGCTTGCGCGACCTCTAAGGTCCATCGCCGGCCAACCAGCGCCGCTTCTGTCCGGGAAGCACGTATCGGAGTGGCAGCCACCCCGCCAAGCCCAATCCTTATGGACGAGATGACCTCTCCGTCGAGCTGCATGGCGAAAGCGACGGAGACGCTCGAGATGTCATCGAATCTGCGTTTTGCGATTTTGTAGAACGCGGTGTGATCCGCCAGCGGCAGGGGGATGCGCACTGCACGGAGCAGTTCCCCGGGTTGACGTACGCTCCTGCGATACCCGGTGAAGTACTCCGCGAGGGCGACGTCCCGTTCACCGCCCGCAGACGCCAAAAGAACCGAGGCATCCAAGGCAAGCAACGCCGGCACCAAATCGCCTATCGGTGATCCGGTAGCGAGATTGCCGCCAATGCTTGCTGCATTGCGGATCAAACGCGAGGCAAACTGGGGGAATACCTGAGCCAGCAAGGGAACCTGGCCAGCCAACCCGCGTTCCACCTCGGTCAACGTCAGTGCAGCTCCGATCTCGATCCTTTCCGGTTCAATTTCCAGGACCCGCAGCTGTTCCAAACGGTCAATGGCAACCGTCAGCGAAGGCCGGGAATGCCGAAGGTTCACCTCAACGCCGACATCCGTGGATCCTGCGACCAGGGTGGACTCCGGGTTCTCCGCCATCAGGACCAGGAGGCCCTCCAGCGTCATGGGGCGGACGAATCCGCCGTCACCCACCACGACACGGGTCCGTCGTGGTGCAGGCGCCGCCTGGGCTTGCCGAGCAAGCAAGGGGTCAGCCTCATCCGGACGGGTCAGGGCATATGCTGCGTCCCGGATTGGCCGGTAGCCCGTGCACCGACAAAGGTTGCCGCTGAGCGCATGCAGGTCAAAGCCGTTGGGGCCGCATTCATGACCGGTCGGGTGTTCCTCGACGACTGCGAACCTCCCGGTCCGCACCGTCGCCTCGAGGCTGGATGCGGCCCTATCGGGACGGTAATACTCTGCCGCCATGGAACAAACGAAGCCCGGTGTGCAGTACCCGCATTGTGATCCTCCACGAGCCGACATTTCCTTCTGGACCGGGTGCAGATCGCCCTCAGCAAATGGTCCGCGTTCGGTGCTGAGACCTTCTGCCGTGACGATTTCCTGACCGTCGAACGCCAGGGCAGGAGGCAGACAGGCATTCACTGACGTCCACCGGCTTTGGGAGGGTCCGTCCGGACGGACCACCATCACGGCGCAGGCACCGCATTCGCCCTCCGCGCAGCCTTCCTTAGCCCCGGTAAGTCCCTCGGTCCTGAGCCAGTCAAGCAGCCGGATGTGCGGGCCGACCTGATCACCGTCGCGGATCTGGCCGTTGACTGTTATCTGAATACCACCCATGTTCATCTCCTAAATGTCCTCGGAGTACGTTCGATCAGGAATCGGCGGACACCATGCCCTTGGATTTGATACCGCATTTTCATCCGCCCATCCGACGTAAATGTCCCCGGCGGCGATCGACGTGATGCCGGCAGGCCCCTGCAGCACAATCGAGATTTGTCATCCATGTAAGGCGAGGGTGTTGGCCGAAGCCCTGGTTCCCCCCGTTGCGGAAGCGGCAGATCCAGCGAGGTCATCCTATGGTTATGATAACAGTACATTCGTGGATTTAGAACGGCTTTCTCCCACCACCCAAAGCTGACCTGCTCTCAGGTGCCCAGCACGCGAGTCTGGATGAGGGAGCGGCGATGGAGCGGCAGCTCGTCACAGCAAATGGGGGGGGGGAGGTGTACCGTCGTGAGCCAAATGACCAAAAGGTCGCGTTCTGCAACCTCCCGGAGAAGCCGAGGAACTCGAAATTGTTGGGTTCTTAGGCGACCTGCCGGGCAAGCGCCGAGTCCTGTGCACCAAGCTGTTGCGCAAAGTTCGACGGTGCTCTGTGGGCAAAAGTCCCCACCTATGAGACTTTGAGTGCAGAACAGGCCAGGATCCTGGGCCCAATACTCACTGAACAGTTCCTATCTTTTTCGTTATTTATTGCCCGGGAGTGGCGGGATGATCGAGTTCGCCAACCAGAAAGCGGTCTGTGTTGCCCGGAGCATCGTTACCTTGTACACGCCGTCGTCGGTGGGCACATCGACGATGACCTGGAAGGGGTTCGCCGGGTCGTTTGTCGCGGTGGCGGGACCGGTCATCTTCGATACCGTCAGATAGGCCGGGTCGAACTTTCCCAGCCCGATCGCGTACTGGTCGGTGAACCGGGGACGGATGCCAGCGAACCACGTCCCGTGACTGGTTCCGGGCTTGATGTAGGCGCCCATGACAGCGGTTGAGGCTTCCGGTGCTGCTTCCTTGTCTCCGGGGGCCCATGAGGGGGCCGGGAGGTCCTTCGGGCCCTTGTACTGGGGGTTGTCGCCGCAGGAAACCTGGCACGTTTCGCTGCCTGCCGGCGATGTAGCAGGCTTGGACACGCCAGGCATTCGTGTGGTCGTCGTCGCCGGAGTGGCCGGCGTTGACGTCGAAGCTGTCGGACCGGTGGCCGACGGGGTTGCCGTTGGCTGGGCGGAGCACCCGGCCAGTCCCAGTGTTACCTGGGCAACGACCGCGCCGCGTGCTCGTCGTTCCACCGGCAGCCCGCAGGTGTAGTAATCAGGCTTCGACCGCGTCGGCGGGGTCGTGTTCGAGCGCGGCGGTGATTGCAGCTGGCGAGGGCAGGGTTGCCTTTTCCTCGGCCGGGAGCGCTTCGTACGTGTACGACGTGACTGTCAGGGGCTGTGCGGATCCGTCGAGCGCGTACCGCACGGTGCGTTCGTTCCGAGACCCGCAGACAATGATGCCAACAGTGGGCGCCTGCCGAGGAAGGCGCAGCATGTCGTTGACCGCTGCGACGTAGAAGTTCAGCTGCCCTAGGTGTTCAGGCTTGAACTTTCCTGCCTTAAGTTCGACTACAACGTAACGGTCTGAAGGTACGTGATAGAGCAGAAGGTCGATGAAGAAGTCGTCTCCATCAACGTCTAGGTGATACTGCCGGCCGACGAAAGCGAAGCCGGGGCCGAACTCGGCCAGGGTCTGAGCCATCCGCAGAGTCATGGCTTCTTCGATGGCGTGTTCTTGGGCTTCCTCGGTAAGGCCCAAGAAGTCCAATACGAGGGGATCCTTGGCGACAGCCAGTGCCAGGTCGGTTCCTTCGCCCGGGAGGCGCGCTTCCAAGTTGTTCGGTGCTGCCCCGGTGCGGGTGTGGAGGCCGGTGAGGATCTGGTGTTCAAGAGCGGCGACCGACCAGCCGTTCTGTACCGCTCTGGAGGCGTACCAGCGGCGCAGTTCATGGTCGCTGAGCTTGTTCAAGAGCGTGACGTTATGGCTCCAGCTCAATTGTCCAGATGGTGTCTGGACAATTGGTTCCGGACCGCTCCACGCGGCCGCGAACGCGCGCATGTTGTAGACATTCGTCCGGGAAAATCCCCTCATGTGCGGAAACTCCGCGCGCAAGTCACGTGCAAGCCTGTCCAGGACCTTACTGCCCCAGGATTCGTTTGCTTGCCGTTCCAGGATCGTCCGTCCGATATTCCAATACAACTCGATCATCGCGCTGTTGACCACCCGCTGGGCCCTGAGTTGAGCCTCCCGCACCAGATCCTTGAGGGTCGTGAGTGCGACTGCATAATCTTCGGGTAGATCCAGCTCGATTTGAGTCATGTATCCACCCTAACGGCCACCACTGACGCTCAAGATTCAATTGTCCAGACAGTGTCTGGACAATTGCCTTCCGGTCGCGGGACGGTGCGGCTCCCGAGACTCTCTTGGTGGGTGGACGGCAGAGCAACTCCGTTTATAGGCCGATCGCGGGACCGACAAATGTGCCACAAGCTGTAGCGCAATTGAGAGTTGATTCTCAATTGCCAGCTGACCCCAATGTCGCCCATCCCGAGGCGGCAGCGCCAGGCTCAACAGCGCAGGCCTTGCAGCATCTTCATGCATCCTCGTCGGCAGATCCACTACCGTCCAAGCGGCCTGAACCACATCCAAACGGCTGATTTGGAGATTACATCAACCTAAAGGCTCATGTTCGTGCTCGGAAGTGGCTACGGTTGTTCTCCTTCAGTGTTGGTTTGGGTTGTCTATCTGGCCGGCGGTGAGAGTTTCGGTGGTCATGGCGGGTCAGCCACGGCGGGTGCCCTGGCAGTGCTGCAGGGTGAGGGCGACTTGCTTTTCGATCTTCCGGATCCGGGCATGCAGTGGAGGGTGCGAGGCCAGGTACAGGGCACGCAGGCCGCCGGGGCGGTGGTCGTCGAAGCCCAGATACTGCCAGTCCCGGAAGACGTCGACCAACGCCGGACCATAGCCCAGCTGGACAGCGGTCCGGTCGGCCCGGTACTCGGCCTGGCGGTTCATCGCCGGGGCCAGAATCCAGGCCAGGGCCAGGAGCACGACGGCGGGCCAGGACGTCTCCCACGCCCAGAAGATGCCGCGTCCGATGCTGATCAACACGAACAGATACACGCTGCCGATGAAGAGGTACCCGACGAGGGCAACCAGGGCGTTGAGGTAGGAAATGAACCGCAGAATGGCCAGTGCGATGCGCAGCACCAGCCGGGCCAGGCGCCGGAACCAGTACAGGGGCCGGCTGAACCACCAGGCCAACAGGCCCGGGTACGTGTGCCCGTTCAGGTGGTGACCGAGCTCATGGGCGAGGACAGCGCCCAGATGATCCCCGCTGTATCGCAACGCGCCCCGGGTGACCGAGACGATGCTTCCGCCCGCTGCGCTGGCGTTCAGATCGTCCGTGTCCTGGATCCAAAGCCGGAACTTTGCCCGGTCGCCGATACCGGCCCGCCTCAGGACCTCATGCCAGGAGTACTCCATGTGGCGCAGCTCGGCGAGGACCGGCGGCCTGAACAGGAAGAAGGACCGGGCAAGAAAGGACTGCAGGAACGGCGCGAACCACACGAACCCTAGGAGGAACCACAGCGCAGCGGCCCCGAACGGCGCCCACTGGGTCCACGCCGGCTTGCTGGGGACATATCCCAGGACCAGGGAGATCACCAGGACGACGATTCCCAGACCCGCCAGCAGGGAGGGCACCATGGCCACCAGCTGCACCAGTACCGTCCAGTCGACGCCGCGGCGCCGGCGTTTCACCGCCGCCGATGTTTCGGAGCTGTTGTCCATGTTCATCCGGGCCCCCGATAAGCCGCGTGGTTTCGTAATCCCGTCGTGACCGGCACCCTGGTGCCCGGTACCGACATTGCTTCTTCCGTGGTCAGCCACCGAGGTGGTGTTCATGTGGGTTCCTTTACTCTTCCTGTCCGAGGGTGTTGAGGAATTCGTCGAATCCGTTGTCGGTGGAGGGTGTCTGCTGGGGGCGGGGGTCTTTGTGGCCGTTGATGCAGTTCACCATCCCCCATTGCCTTTTGGTGATCCGGTCGAAGGTGGGCCAGAGGATCCGCTCGTGCCAGTACGCCGGGGCATCCAACGGAGTCGTGTGGCCGTAGTAGGCGGCACGCCAGGCGACCCAGACGCCGGTGAGTTCTTCCACGACGGGCGCGTGCCGGTACCAGCAGCCGGGGATCCTTGAATCGGCTGCGACGCCGTACCGGTCGTTGTACCAGTCCACCCATTCGCGCAGCTCGGTCAGGAGTTTCGCCGCGGCGGAACCGTTGAGGTGCTTCCAGTTCCACGGGGCCGGCTTGCCCTTGGGCGGGTTCGCCAGCAGGTCCGCCACAACCCCGGCGAGTTCGTTGACGTCCGTGCGGAGCACGCCGATCCGCCCGTCGTGCTCCAGGAGCAGTTCTTCCGGGGACGGGAGCACCCCGTCAGCGTCGACGCCCGCCGGACCATCCTCCACAGGACGCCGGTCCGGCGGTATTCCCCGCCCTGGGCCCGGGCCTTCGTCGTCAAACGGCGGTGTCGTCTCTTCCGGTGCCGGTTCGTCATCAGGGAGGGGACCGCCGTCGTACGGGTCCTGGATCACGCGCTGATCCTTCCGGTCATCCGCTCGACGGCTTTGCGGTCCTGGGCGATCTGCTCACCGTCGGGCCGGTCCCAGTACGGGATCAGGTCAACGACGGCGGGCCGGAGGTTGGAGTAATGCATGAACCCCTGGCCCCTGTCGAGCTGCTGGATCTGGTGGGCCAGGATCACCGGACGCTCTTCCTCGCTGATGGTGGTGGAGGTGCCCGTGCGGCCCCTGGACGTGGACGTACGGGTCTTTGTGGTGGGGCCGGCTGCTTTGGCAATGGATTCGAGTTCGTCGATTTCTTCCAGCCCGGGAAGGAACATCCGGATCGAGGAGGTGCCGCGGATGGCTTTGGCGCCTTCGACGCCCCAGCGCGCCCGGTTCTGTGCGAAGGACTGGCTGAAGCCGACGATCCGGATCCCGCGGCCGCCGGAGTCCGAAAGCGCCGCCGCCATCTTCGGGAACGCGGCCACGTTCGGCGCTTCGTCCAGGACCATGGTGAACACCGGCCAGAGCCGGCCACCGGCACGGCCTTGGGAGATCTTCTGGGCCTTGCGGAAGATGTGGTCGGCGAACATGGTCACGAGCGGGGCGACCGGGGAGTCTTCCCCGTCGGTGACCAGGTGCAGGGTGTTCGCGCCGGCAAGGAATGTTTCCACGTCGAACCCTTCACCCTGTTCGGGTGTGAGGAAGCGCAGCGCCTTGGGCGAGGACAACGGCTCCAGCAGCCCGGCCAGGGTTTCCTGGATCGAGTCCACGGTTTCTCCGGCCCGGGAAGAGGTCAGCGCTTGCAAACGGGCGGCGAACGCGGCCGGTGCTCCGTGCTCGCGCAGGATCTCCATCGGCTCAGGGTCGGAGAAGTTGTTGGACCAGCGCACGACGTCTTCGATGTCTCCGCCGTCCAGTGCCGCAGCGTGCAGGAAGCGGCCGAGCACGGCCGCGGCCTTGCTGTTGAACCAGTCGCCGTTCTTCACATCCCCCATGGGCTGTGCCCCGGCCCAGGCCTTGCCGCGGGCCAGGGCTTCATCAGGGTCCTCGCAGCCGGCCACCGGATCCCAGCTGATCGACTGGGGCCACCCGGAAGTGTCCTGCAGGTCGAACACTTCGACGGTGCCCTGTTGCCGGCGGCGCAGGGCCGTGAGCTGCAGCAGGTCGATCTTCGTCGAGGTGGTCAGCACCGGGCCGGGGGCATCGACGACGATGCCGACTGCCAGCCACAGGGTCTTGCCTGATCGCTGGGGCGCGTAGACCCACATCGAGTCTTCGTGCTGGACGTACAGGACGTCCCCGTCCAGCTTGCACAGGGCCACGATGATGTCTTCCTCGGAGGCGTCCTCGGGCAAGGTGAGTGCCTGCCGGGCCTGCTTCAGGGCTGCTTTGCGGCCCATCCGGTGTTCCAGGTCCTTGTACCGGGGAAGGCCGTTGTCTTCAGGCTTCGCGCCGAAGACTGTCATGGACAACCAGAGAGCCCCAAGGAACGCGGCCAGGAGCAGGACAACCAGGATCCAGGTGGATGCCGCCGGGTATTGGAAGCGGCCGGCCCTGACGGTTGTGCCCAAATCCGCCGGGTTCCAGGAGATCGTGCCGGTGGGTGTGAAGACCTCCCCGAGCTGTAAGGCCAGAAAGGCGCAGAGCAGCAGGACGGCCGCACTGCCGGCCAGGATCCGGATCAGAATCGTTTCGGACGAAACCGGTTTGCTCATGCGACGTTCTCCTCTTCCCGTTCGGTGAGTGCCTGGACGAGGTCCAGGGTCGCTGCGGACTTCATGGCCTTGTCCGTGTCGGTCAGGGCCACCTCGAGCGGACTGCGCAGGTGAATGGCCACAAACGGATCCAAGGAGCCGACCTTCATCAGGCACGTGGCCTTCTGCAGCTTGCCGATGTCGTCCGCGGACCCGGGCGGGAGGTTGAACAGCCTGGCACAGGCCACGGCGTCTTCGCGCTTGCCCTGCTTGTAGAGGAACACCGTTCCGCATTCCTTGAGCATCGCGATCGCCGGACTGTCCTGGGGAATGTCGGAGATGTGGTGGAACGCGAACTGGCAGGAGAGCGACAAGGCGCGGGAGAGCTTGGTGTTGCGGCGGGTGACCTTCGCGACCGAGCCCTGCACGGTGTGCCAGGCTTCCTCGATCAGCAGAGTGGTGGGTACTGGTGTCTTTTGCCGGTACAGGGTGTTCGCCAGCCAGGTGTTGATGATCGTCATGACCAAGGGCAGGGCCGGGCCGTCTTCGGGGAGCAGGGACACGTCAAAGACCGTGAGCCCGCCACTGAGTTCGATGTCCGGGCTGGTCGGCCCGTCGATCAGCCCGGCCAGGTCATCTTCGATCATGCGTTCGAGCTCGAACGCCGGATCCAGTCCCCACTCCTTCAGCTGCTCCACCGTCAGGTTCGCGTCCGCAGCCGCCGACGCATCCGGGGCGTAGAGGGCCGCCAGCACATCCCGGATGTCCGCGTCCCGTCCCGTTCCGCGGACGGAGGCCAGCGCCTGCCGGTGCGCCATGCGCACAGCCTTGCCCTCCTTGGGCGTCAAGCGGCGTTCCAGGGCTTCCTCGGTGACGGCGCGCAGCAGCATCGACTGCCCGGCCGGGGTCTCGGCCGCCGTCCCGCTGTCGTGGTCCTCTTCATCCAGGCGGGCCGCGATCCGTGGATCCAGGATGTTGATCCGGGATCCGCCGCCGCCGATCCGGAACTTCACCGGCGTCACGCCCAGGGCCCTGGCCAGCGGAGTGTATTCACCGGCTCTGATGTCCAGCTGGTACTTCTTGTCGATGACCACGATGCGCCGGCCCAGGATCAGCTGGCGCAGCACGCCCCAGGTCTTCATCGCCGAGGACTTTCCCTGCCCCAGATCGCCGATGTAGCAGACGTTCGGGGACTCCAGGGTTTCGCCGTAGGAGCTGAAGACATCGTGGACGATCATCCATCCGGACCCGGCGTCCACCCCGAACAGCAGCCCCCGGTGCGATGTCGGGGGCGACGCGATGGCCATGTGCGCGAATTCCATCTGCCGGGTCGAGGACAGGATCCCCGGGGCGGCCGGATCGTAGTACCCGAGCGTGGAAGCGAACTTCCATGCCCGCTCATGGTGCCAGCGGAGAGGAGTGTTGGACGCGTCCAGCTCGGCCCGCTCCCTGGCGGCGGCCTCCTTCCGGGCGCGCTTCTTCGCCGCCTTGCCGTTCTGTGTCGTTTTGGCGTTCCTGGCCCGTTCCAGGCCCTCGGCGGTCAGGTGCGCGGCATGGTTTTGTCCGGCCTGGGTTTCTGCCCGGGCGGCCGCGCGGATGCTGCGCCGGGACTTCCTGGCAACAGCCCACGGCAGCGAGAACCGTTTGAGCGCGGCGGTGGTTCCCGCGTCCGGCCGGGGTGTGGTGTCGGTGATGTTCATCGGATCCCCCTGGTGAAAGGCATGGTGGTGATCAGGGCCAGATCATTGCGTTGATCCAGCCAGTCGATTTGTTCGATCCCGGCATCGGCGGCCGCGGCCTCGATGATGTCGGCGGTGCCCAGGATCTCGTCCTCGTGCTCGACCGAGTAGGAGATGTACAGGCCGTAGGCGGCGCCGTGGTGCCCGGAGCCGGGTTTCAGGTCCAGGAGACGCTGGTGGGAAGCGTTGAGCAGGACCTCCTCGCTGCCGTCGGTCACGACACCGGATTTGGCGACCTGTTTGCCCCGGGCCCGGTCCATGGCCGCGTGTGAGCGGGCCTTTCCGCGGGCCGCCCGCGCGTCCTGGAGTTCGATGACCACGGACACGCTGTGGACCACGGCCGGCTGGATTCCGCTGATCACGGCCTTCAAGGCCTGGACGGGGATTGCCTCGGGGCTGAACGCAGTGGCCGGGACATACCCGGTGCGGGTGTGCCAGGAACCGTTCACGATGACCGAATGGGGCGAGGATGCGCCGTCCAGGTGCTGCCAGCAGTCCATCAGGTCCGCGCCGGTGGTGTCGTCAATGTCGAAGCCCGGGTCCTGCAGGTGACGCAGCAACGCCGCCATGTTTTCAGCCCCCAAGGGCCGGAAGGCCTGAACGGAGCCCATCATCTCGGCCTGGGACATCGCCGAGCGGACTTCCTGGTAAATGGCCTTGCCGTATCCGAGATCTCCCGGGCCAACGGCGCGGGCCTTGCGGGAGAGTTTCTCCGAGACCGGGATCCGGAACGTCTCGTAGCTGCGGTGCTGCTCAGCCCTGGACTGTACAAGATCGCACAACTCTCCATAGGACTTCAACAACACCTTCGGGACCCCGGCAGGGATGCGCCGGTGGATCCACAACAGGTGATCCGCGGAGTCCACCGGCACCGCCCGGGCAAGGGACTGGACATGGCTGACCAGGTGCTGCCGGCGTGCCAGCCGGGAGAGCATCAGCCCGTGCGCGATGTGCCCGGCATCTTCGCGGTGTTCTTCGCGGATCCCCGAGCTCGTGCCCAGCGTCTCCAAGGTCACCGTGTAGTAGGGCTTCTTGATCTTGCCCTGGTGACGGAAAATCACCATCGGCCCCTCCGGGGAGGCGTACACGAAATGCCGCACGTTACCGACCATCAACGGTGCGTTGTTCCGGTGCCGGAGAGGAATATCGATCATGCCGTGCTCGTCGGCCTCTTCCCGCCGGGACTTCGGGGCCTTCACGCGCCGGGTCTGCGGGCGGTCCTTCACCGGGGTGAAGTTCACGGTGCCCTTGCGCCGGCGATGCTTCCGGTGCCGGGCCTCCACGAACAACGCCCCCAGGGACCGGTCCCCGGAGAACTTGTTCGGCGTCGTCAACACAACACCGGCCAGCAGCACCGCCGCCGCGCCCAGCAGCGAAAGCACCGAGATCGGCCCGGCCGAGAGCAACACCATGACCGTGACGAGGACAGCGACGCCCAGGCCCGCCCATTCCGGAGGCGTCCGCTTGCCGCCGAACAACCCGCGGCCGCCGACCTCACCGCCGATAACCACCATCCGTGCCATGACCTACCCGCTTCCCGCTCGAAAAAGAATCATTTTTGGCCGCCGTCAGCGGCCGCTGATGTGGTCGGTATCCGGGACCATCGAGCCCGTCGACCGCTTCCCGCGCAGCCCCGCCTGACGGGCCGTTTCCCGGCCTGCCAGCAGGAACGCCGCCGCCCCTCCCGCCGCGATCTTCCCGGACCCCCGGACCACAGCCCCGGCACCGGACCCCCGCCCCTGCCCGGCACCGTCCTGTCCGGAGCCGCTCCTGCCGGTCCTGGCATCGCGCTGCAGCTGGCCGAGGTTCCGACCGTCCCCGCCAGACTCCGTTCCCTGCCCAGATCCGGCCGAGTTCCCGGAAGGGGTGGACGGCGTCGAAGACCCCCTGTTGGTCCCAGGATCAGCGGAACGGTTGTGGGCGATCCGGCGGTTCCGGATCAGCGCATCAACCCCGGCACCTGCCCCGGCAACCATCGCCGCGCCGGCCACAGACTCACGACCAGCACCCAGACCCGTCGCAGACGAAGGCAGCAGCGGAACGAACTTGAACAGCAGCGCCGGCGAGAAAGCCAGAAGCAGCATCGCGGACCCGGCCATGAACACACTGGCCGCGTTGACCATCGCATCGTCAGTACCACCGCCCTGAAAGGCCGGGCGGGTGGAAATGAAAGTGAAGACCGCACCCATCAGCAACACCAGGACCGGTTTGGACAAGCCGATGGCAATCCACAAGGTGCCGGTCTTGGCCACCCGCTGCCGGTACTCGGGATGGATCATGAAGCCGATCATCACCGCGATACCCACCCCCATCAGGTACAGCGCAAAGGGCTGCAGGAAGAACATCGCCAGCAGCCCCCACGCGCCCAGGAACAACAGTCCATAGACGACGACCGCGACCAAGGGCCCGAACACGCCGTTGGACTGGTACGAAGCGAAGCGGGCAATGACCTCCATGAACGTGGCAATATGCCCTGCGGTCCAGCCGGTGAAAGCCTCGGTCAACCCGCTGATCCAGGAATTGAGCTGGTACCCGATCGCCGGCCCGAACAGCACCAGGATGATCGACAAGGGCCCGTACCAGAACAACGATTTCCGGGCTTCCTCAAGGTCCACGTCCTCGTTGGAGACGTCTTTCCAGAGCTTGAAGTACATCAGTGCCAGAACGACGATGCCGACGGCCGCGAACGCTGCCCAGGTATTGCGGAACTCGTCATCCATCGACAGGGCAGAGGTCTTCAGGAGGTTGTTCATCACCTCGTTCGTGGACTTCACCGCCTCGGCCTTGACCGTGTTCGCGAACTTCTCAAACCCGTCCTTCGCGTTCGCAATGAACGCCACCGTATCCACCGTGCCCAACACGAACTGCCCGCCCGGAGACAATTGCAACGCCACCCGCGTCGCAGCACCCAACACCGGCAGAAAGTTATTAAGGGCTTCCGAAGTTGTGCACGATCCGATGGCCGACACGGGAGCTTTGACCTGTGCCAGAGCGGCGCAAAAAGTCTTTCCGTCGTCTTTGGGGTTGAAGGCCATGGCCTTCTCCGGGGTCGTCAAGAACGTCTCGTACGCGGCGGCCGCGACCTGCTCACAGTCCGCACCGGTCATGGCAAGGGGCAGCCAGAAATTTCCGCAGGACATTTTGGCGAGCTGCCTGTTCATGTCGTCGCGGATGGCATTGCGCTGGTCGGCCGGCAGGCTGGCCAGGCGCTTGGCTTGGTCCGCGTTCAGGGTCTGGCCTACGGCCGGCTGGCCGTCGTCGGCGTGGGCCGCCTGGGCGCCCACCACCCCGAAACACAAAAACACCACCAGGAAGGATGCGACGGCCCTGATGCGGCTAGCGCGTAGCATTCGCATACTCAACCCACCCCTCACGGCTCTTACCCTGGAACAGCACATCGACATCCTTGGCGGTCAGAACCTGCAACGTCTGCGTGAAATCCTCGGGCTGCAGCGAGGGACCGGTGTCTTTCAGCCGGCGGCCAATCGTTGGATCGTCAGAAGGCTGGAAGGCATTGGAGTATTTCCAGTCCCCGTCCCAGGCCAGCTCAATCTCCTGAGTCGCAAATGCCGGCCTGGGCGCGGTTGTCATCTGCGCCCAAAGAGACCCCGTGAAGACCTGCACGAGCGCTGACTTATTCGCCTCGCAGGAGACGATCCGGTAGAGGCCGCCGGCCTTCACGTCGAAGCGCTGCAGCCAGCCGCCGTCGAAGCCGGCGTCTTGGTACGCCTTGTTCGCCGCATTCCCATCGTTCACCTGCATGACAAGGTCCTTCTGCGGGCCGGGGAGGCTGACCTGAACGAGGGCTTTCTTCTGGGTTTCCCAGGTCTTCGCATTGAAATCAGCCCGTAGGGGCAGGTAGTTGGCGGCTGCCTGGGCTGCGGAGTCGCAGGATCCGTCGTAGCCGATGGGGGTTTTCCCGTCGGCTGCGGTCTTCGTCCCTCCCTGGCCGACTGCGAGCTGGGAGACCGGGAAGCCAAGCTTCCCGGACGGCCCAAGACCGGACTGTGGGCTTCCCGGGGCCGGGGAGCCGGGGCGCAGGCTCATGACCAGCGCCGAGGCGACAGCGGCGACGATGACAATGGCCACGGCGATCAGGAGTTTCCAACGTCCGCGCACCGACTATCCCCCGATCGCGCCAACGAGCGCCAGGATGAAGCCTAGGATCACGCCTGCCCCGGCCGTGCAACCAAACGCGATCGCGGTCTTCTTGGCCCCGTCGGCACCATCGGCAATGTCATCGGTGTGCCCGCGCTTGCGGGCGATGCCCCACTTGGCCAGGTTCCACAGGAACGCCCCGGCGACCAGGACCAAGGCAAGGCCCCAGATGCCGCCGATGATGAGGGAAGCGGCGTTTTTGAACTTCACGCCGAACACGTCGAAGTTCGGCTTCGTCCAATCCAGGGGGTTGTCTACGAAGGGCACCGCGGAGCGGATGATGATCTCGGATTTCAAGGCAGTGAACATGGGCTTCTTTCCTAGCGGGCGGTGGGGGCGGCAGCGGCATCGACGGCAAGGAGGCCGTTGGCGATCTCGGCGGAGGCCCGCTCGAACGCGCGCCTGGCCGGGTCGCCGACCAGTTGCCAGTCGATGATGGACCCTGTATCCAGGGCCGTGTCGTAGGGGATGTCAACAACGGTCCGGACCGCAGCGCTGAGTGCTTCGCGCAGCTTCTTCTGTTCCGCGGTGGCTTCCTTCCAGCCCGCGCCCTGGGTGACCAGAACGACGGCATTGGCCACGAGGTCCTTGTAACGGGGATGGCCGGTGTGTTCGGACATCGATTCCAGCTGCTCGATCATCCTCAGGGCCGAGACGACGGCGTTGCGTTTGAGCGTGGTCGGAATGACCAGCTGGTCCGTCACCTCGACGGCTGCCAGCCAGTTCGCCGAACGGGTGTTGTTGCCCGTGTCCACGATGATGGTGTCGTAGAACCTCGCCACCACCGTGTGGAGGCGGTTGAACTCTTCCACGCCGATGGACTTCATGCGGTCCGGGTCTTCGTCCGAGACCAGAACGTGGAAGCCGTTGTTGCCCTGGTGCCGGGTGTAGTAGCTCAGTTCGCCCTTGCGGGCCTGTACGGTTTCGAAGGACTCCAACACCCGCAGCAAATCCCAGACCGTGCGGGTCGAGTCGTTGGAATTCGTCCTGACACCGGCTGTTCCCATGGTCTCGTTGTTGTCCCACACCAGAGTCTGCAGCGCGGAGTGGATCCCGAAGGTCGAGCCCAGGCCGATGCTGCAGGTGGTCTTCCCGACACCGCCCAAAGGTTGGGCGACCATGATATTCATGGGGCGCGAGTAAATCCGCTGGATCGCGGCGATATCAGAACGGCGGGCCAGTTCCGCGGCTCCGACCCTCGGGCTGATCAATCCGAAGCTCACCGTCCGCAGGAATGCCTGCCAGCCGGTGGTGGGAGGCAGCTGGTCATCGACGTTCTCTTTGCGCAGGATCGCCGCACTGCGCCGGCCGCGCACCAGCGGTTCGGTCTCGGACCGGTCAACAACAGTTGACGGGATTTCCTCAGCAGTGGGGGCTTGATCGGCTGAAGGCGCAACAACCTTCAGTGCCGGCTCCGGAACAGCAGCAGCGGCCTCGGCCTCGGTGTAGGGCTCGGTCAGGTTAATGGGAGAACGGCTGGACCGCTCACTTCCCTGCCAGTTCGTGCTCATCGAATGGTTCCTTTCATGGATGCGTGATGGTGGGTTGTCGGTGCCGTGCTCATTTGGCACCTTCCGGGACGACGAAACGGACGACCTCGAACGGGGCATCCCTGCCGGTGCGGTGCAGCTGCACACCGAAGGTCCCGGCTGGGGATCCGAACTGTGCCAGGACGGCGTACCCGTTGTTTTCGTCGATCGAGAGATCCCCGGCGCCGAAGGTGCTGATCGGGATCAGTGAGGGGTCAACATAGGCGTAGTCCTCCGCCGCGGCCGGGGTGAACAGCGGCTTCAAATCGGCCAACCACTTCTCCTCCCCCACCGACGGGCGGGCGTACAGGGTCATGGCCTTGGTGGCCACGTCCAAAGCGGCGGCCTTGGACGACTGGTCCCAGGCAAGCGAAGACGCAGCGGGGGCATCCGGGGCGACCTGCCGGTGTTCGCCCACCGTCGGAGCGGATGAAGCCTGGGCCTGTCGGGCAGGCGTCGGGTCGCTGGCCGGTGCCGTGGAAGCGCACCCGGCCAAAACGACGGCCACGGCGACCGCGGCAGCGACCCTATAGGTGGTGTGCAGCATGGTAGTTACCTCTGATCTGCTTTGCTCGGGATGTACAGGTAGGCGCTGGCGAAGCCAGCCGGAACCTCGATCGTGGAATACCGGTGGTCATTGGGCGGGGCCATGCCGTTGTACTGCTCGATGATGATCCGGTCCCCCATGACTGCTTTCACCACACCCACGTGCCCCATGGGCCCGGTGTAAAGATTCGGAGACCGGAAACCCGCATCGAACCAGGCAATCGCCCCGACGACGGGCGACTTGCTCGTGGGCCAGCCCTGCCGGTCCCAGGCGGCCTTCCACGTCACCGCGTTCCCTGCCCCGATGGATCCCGGCGTGAACTTCGCCCCCGGGCCCACCTGCTGCATCAGCCGATACCAGGCAAAGTCCACGCACTCCCGGAAATAGAACGAGGTCGCAGGGTTCAAACTGCCGTCAGGGCAGGTGTAACCGGCTTCGATGATGCAATGAGGTTTACCCGCGTCCGGGTAATCATCGCCCTCCCCCACCGCGCCGGCATTGCCCATGCAGCCGGATGCCGGGACAGTGCCACCGGCCCTCGCCGAATACACTTCAGTTGCCGGCCCCCAGAACCGGGCGTAGTGATAAGGGTCCGCGTTGCGCTGGGTACGGTTCGCCGCGATTGTCGGAGGCAGCGACTCCCACCCAGAAACCCGTTGGAGTGCTTTGAAGAAATTCGTTGCACTGATCCTCGGATCCATGCGGTCCGCATACGAACCCCACGAGCCGTTGGCCCGCTGCTGGAACAAACCCTGCGAATCAGGACCCGGGCCATCCCCGTAGTCCAGGACCTTCAAGGAGGACTCGCCCATCGCGGTCATCACCCCAATGGTCTGGCCCGTCGCGGACAGGCCCAGCGCTTTGCCGGCGGCGATGATTTTGTCCGCGTTCTCCAGCTGCACCCCGGAATAGCCGGCGATGTTCCCACCCGGCGCCGGGGATCCCGACGCCCGTCCGGCTGCATCAACGAGCGGAGAGCAGGCGCCGGCAGCAACAGGGGTGTCGCTGTTGTTGTCATCGAGCACGACAACAACACCAACGACAAGAACCAGAATCGCTCCGAGCGCAGCACCAACGACCTTAAGCATTGCCGCCCCGTTCTCTTGCAAGCGCTCGTGTCAGCGGGATGGCGGCAACACTCCTCCGGGGCCAAGCGTCAGCAATCCACAGCTGACCAGCCGACTCGACCGTCAGGACCACATCAGGGCGGCGGAGCCGGAAAACGACACCAGGGCGCTTGTCTCCGAAGACCTCCGCCGCAGGATGCAGGGGCAGATTCCCGGTACTGACCAACTCCCCAAGAACCGCCTCAACATCACCCAGGGCACCGGCACGTCGCGCGACCTCGGCCGCGGACGTCACACCGGCGCAGCGGCCATCCACCAGCTCGTTGTCATCGATCATCCCCAACATGACAGTCAGGACCTTCCGATGGTCTTCCGGGACGTCAAGGATGTTGATCCATCCGGCGAACCCTTCACGTTCGGCGGCAGCACGGTCTGACAGGAACGGTGTTGCCGGCCACATCACCCCGAAAGGCAACAAACTTGCCATCTCCATCACTCCCCCTTGCTCCGGACGATCACTCCCTACCAGTCGGTCCCGACAAAATCCATCGATTGGAGCCGGGCAAAGTCTCTCCCATACCGCCGGTATGTTCTTGTCACATCCCCCAAACGAGACCCATCCCACCGGCTGTGCGAAACAAACCCGTCATAAAACAGGTCGATCGGTATGACAAGCTTAGCGCATAGTTTAACTATGCGCTAAGCTCTGCGTATGACCAAGTTCAAATGGTTGGGGCAAGATATAACTCATGCCTCGATATGTCCGACCGAAAGCGCCAGCCTCCCTGGAGGCGGCAATTGACGCGTTCGGCGGCAATCACGCGAAGGTTGCCGTCCTTGGCTTCCTCACAGAAAAGGGCCCCGCCACGGCGGCCGAGGTTGCCGACGGAACGGGGCTGGGTCGTCCGACAGTCAAAGCCCACCTGTATCAGCTCGCGGACGCCGGGGTGGTCGTTGCCGACCCGGCGCGAGTGCTTCCCGTGGAAGACCGCACCGGGCGGCGGGTCAAATATTCGGTGGTCACGGATGAGCTCCGCCGCCACTACGAGGCCCTGGGCAGGTCCTTCGGGCTTGTCGATTAGCTGGGATTCACCGCATGATTTGAGTCGCGTAATTGAGCGCTCAGGCAAGATGGAGTACCGAAACCAGATGGGCTTCACCGAGACGTCCAGCCAACTTCAGCTTCCCCTACGGCCGGTACACGACCACGCCATCATTGTCCGTCGGCGCGCTCAGGCGGGGACGGAGTCGGAGTGACCGAACGGGGCTAACTCTCCACTGGAGGAGGCACGAGGACTTAGTGCGGCTGATGTTGATTTCGGCACGTGTTTCTGTTTCAACACGCCGAAAGCTGTTTCAGTTTCAATGCCGGGATAGATCACTCCTCGGTGATAGTTTCGGTTTCAGAGATGCCGAATTACCCAGCAATTCGACTCTCAGGGTCCACTAAGACATTCGGCCCGACCAATCTATTGAAGCAACGGCGGCTTTCAACTGCCGAGTTCAAAGGACAGGGATGATGGCACCAGTAACCCGCACAGGCAGGCGCTCCAAAGGCGACCGCAAATTCGTCGGATTCCGCATCGCTACACCGAAGGCAGACGCAATGGACCTCATTGCCAAAGCTGAGGGGTACCAGTACGTAAGCGACTGGCTGTCCGACTTGGTCGACCAACGCTTGGCCAACACCAACCTTCACGCAATAGTTCAGCAGGAGGAGTTGCCCCTTAGGCGCTTAGCCTCATAAAAGAAGAAGGCCCGCATTAAGCGGGCCTTCGACGAAGATTGAGACTTACTTTCTGGATTGCTGGCCGGCGAGACAGTAAGTAAGTCGAGTGGTTGACCCTCACAGGCCCACCTTTTTGCTGCTATAAAACCAGTCTGGCAGGACTGGCCCTTTGTCATTCCATTCGACAGGAACAAGGTTATCGTACCCCAGCACGCGATCGTGCTGCCAGCTGCCTTCGGCGTTGGCGTGTCGCGCGATTCAAATGACCCCGCACAACTGTGGGCTGCACTTGCACCCATGCTCGCCGGACAGCCGCGCGTCCGGCTCTCCAAGGACGCCGGAAAGACCTACCCGCAGAAGCACGAACGTGCCCTGACTGAGGCGCTCCCCGCCCTCCCTGCCGCGGTCCGGATCTTCGGCAAAGACGGTACTTGTGCCGCGATCTTCCTTGACTTCGACTCCGCTGTCGCAGGCACTGACTGGGTTCAGGCCGACGTTCGGGCTGTCCAGGCCTGGCTGCACCGCTGCGGAGCCCGCTGGATTGAGGACTACTCGCCCAACGGCGGACGCCACGTCTACATCCCGCTGGCTGAACGTGTGACTTTCTCTGAAGCACGCGATCTTGTCGAAGCTCTGGGCACCCGGTACCGGACTCTGGACAAGACCCCGCACCAGAACATCCTTCACGGCTGCATGCGCACGCCCGGTTCGCCGCACAAGCACGGCGGCCACCAGCAGCTCGCCATGTCACTTTCCATGGCTTACGACGTTGCCCGCCGCCCCAATTCGATCTCCATCTGGTCTGCCATGAACGATGATCTGGCCAGTGAGATAGCCGCGGTACGTGCACTGCGCCTTGAGCAGACGTACATGCCGACGGCCGTCGATGCACCAGGAGTCCAATACTTTGCAGGCCGAATGTCCCGGGCCATGCAGCAAATGGCACGTACCGGGCTCTACGACGCCAACCGGTACGCCTCCGACTCGGAAGCCCGCCAGGCCATTGTTGCCGGCGCTGCAGCAGCCGGCATGGAGCTGGTCGAGGTCGAGCGCCGGATTCTGCAGGGGAGCTGGCCCGGGCTGGCCTCTTTCTATGCCCGGTATACATCCCGCCACCGCATCCCCGCATTGCGACGGGACTGGATGAACGCTATCAGCTACCTCAGCAGAAACAAGGAATCGAGGAACGGAAAGAACAATGCCCGTATATCCCCCACAAGCCAGCCAAATACACAGCCCCAAGGGATTGAAGGAAATCCGATTTCATCGAATCCCGATGCCGAACATCGGTTCATCAGAACCTGGCGCAATGCACTCCACCTAAAGGAACACGCTTACGCCGACTCCAGAACCGGACTTGCCCGCCGGATGGTACTGCGTTCTTTGGGGGAAGCTGCTCACAAGACAGCGTCAAGGTTTGTGGAATTCGGCGCTCGGTCCATCGCGGTGGCCACCGGTCTGGACCACACAACGGTCGGATCCCATTTGAGAGCCTTGCGCAGCGAGAAAGATCCCTTGGTAACACTGGTAGAAGAAGGCCGTGGTACCAAAGGGGATCTCTACATGCTGACGGTGCCGGAGGAGGTGAAGACAGCAGCCGAAGACCTGACCTGGCCGAAGGGGAAAATCCATGCCCTCCGTCCTGTCTTCAGGGAGTTGGGCTTGCCGGCGGCGTTCGTGTACGAAACACTCGAGCACTCCCCCGGCCTGGCAACGGCGGACGTCGTCCGGATCACCCGTCTCTCACGTACCGCTGTCAGTGAAGCGCTCGACGTGATGGCTGCTTGGAACATGATCGTTCGAAACAAGCAAAGGGCATGGTCAGTGGTGCCCACGACGTCGCTGAAGGAGCTTGCCGAACACTTCGGCGTCCTGGAGGCCGTCGCTGAGCAGCTTCAGAAATACAAGAACGACCGAATCCTCTGGAGGGAGTGGTTATCCAAGAACGTCAATACCGTCGCTGAGCTGCTCTCCCCTGGCGAAGACTATCCCTGGGAGACGTTTGAAGGCCCACCCGATGAGTGGGCCCTCACGGACCTTGCTTTCACAAGAGCCTCTTAGAGTTGGCAGCGCGAGGTCGATCTTCCTTCATGCATGAAAGATTTCATTCATTCATGTCCGTTAGAACCTCATCAGCGCTTTTCCTTCATCAGCCCCAGCGGCTAAGAATCGCCTGTTCGGTTGCCTCGCGGACCGAGATGCCTTCTTCGTCAGCTGCAGCGTAAAGCACATCCACAACGTTCTGGGCCAGCCGCGTGCTGAACGGGTATGTCACTTCCCGGCGGCTAGTCTTTGTATTGACTGCTTTCTTGGTGCTCGTCGAAGCCCTGGCCTGTTGGCGGACGGGAGCCGCCTGTTTAACAGCCTGTGTCGCGGCCGGTGGGGCCACCGGCGTTTCGACCGTCACCGGTTGGGTCTCTGGAGCCGTGGTGTCTGGCTCCGACTTAACCACCGGCGCTACCCTACTGGCGTCAGGCTCGGCAGCCTGTGCGACGACGGGTGCCAAAGTGGCGTCGGATGCCTGGGCGGGGGCCGCCGGCGAGTAGTCCACCGGATCGACCTTCTCATCGGCCGCCGGCCGGGGCCTGCGCTTGAGGACGGGCGGGCGTTCTTTCAAGTCATCGCTCACTTGACGATCTCTTTCATCAACTCGGTGTAGGCTTCCACGACGGGCAGGCCCTTTCGGTACTCGCCATACCATTCCTGTGTTACACGCATCTCCTGGACAATGGTCCGGTGTGGGACGAGTGGGGTGAGCAGCATCCCGGTTTGCCGAAGCTCATCGATGCTGGACACCGCGATGCGTGACATGACCGTAGAAGCGACGGCGCCGACGACGATGCCAGCCTCCTGCAGATTGTCCGGGGCGCCGATCCGCTTACGGGACATCCGGAACTGTTCGACGCTCTTGCGGGCGCCTGCAACACCATCCACTCCATCGACGGTGGCTCCTGCTGCGTACACAATTGTGTCGGCGGCGTTTAAGGCAGACAGCGTCAACGGGCCACCCTGGCGGTTCGGGCAATCGATGATGACGACGTCTGCGTTTATCCCGATGAGTGACGTGCGTAAGCGCAACTCCGCATGGTCAGCGCGGTCAGCCTCACGATTTGAGACGCTGCGGGCCGAGGGGACGACACGAAAGTTCGGAAACCACGAGCTCTCCACAGCGAGATCTTCAGCCCAGCCTTCCGGATCGGCGTCCCCCAGGATGGCGCCGACGTGCAGACCTTCCTCTTTGGGTTCAACGCCGATCCACTTGCTGGCCGCGGCCCGCGGGTCGAGGTCGACAAGTACAACTTTGCGCCCTGAAGCGGCGGTGACGGCCGCGAGTGATACAGCAGTCGTCGTCTTGGTGGCACCACCCGACTCGCTGTAAACCATGATTGTTTGCATGCTTGAAAGCATTCCTGACGCACGTATGCGTTACAAGCAGCCACGCCGCCTGCCCCCTACTGTGACAAAGATGTCATGCAAGCAATCTTTCCTTCCAGCATGATTTCTTTCTTTCATGCATGTTTACATTCCTCCAGAAATCCGCTGATTTTCGGTCATTTCAAGACGCAGACGACCTCGGCGCCCCCCACCCCGGTGGGGCGCGACTTCTCCCGCCGAGCATTCGAGTCATCGAGCATGCTTCATGCATGAATGACTGCAATCCTTAACACGCCCGGGTTAATTCCGCGCAGCCACCACCGGTTGGTCGCTGACCGGGAGAATTTCATGCATGCTTGCAAGAATGCATGAACGAAATCATGCATGATAGCATGACCGATTTCTTGAATGAATGCAGGAAGGAAGGACTGAATGAATGAATGAATGAATGAATGAAACAATGCATTCATTCATACATCTCGAACCTGCGACCCCTGCGATCATTCGACCAGCAAGCAAGCTTTCATGCATGCATGAATGGAAGCGTGAATGGATGCAAGTCCATTGGGTCACGGTACTTTCCTGGCTGAGCTCGACCGAGGCGGCCCTACTCGACGTTGCCGACGTTCCTGTACGGGGACCCGCGGTGGTGGAGAGGCGATGGGGAGCTCGACGGGGGTCCGCAGGATGCACAACGAGCTCTAGGTGGTCACCTCGCTTTGCAGGCGCTAGAGGAGAAATGGCCAAGGTTCGGCGCCGGGCGTGGTTCCCGGGCTTACTGCCGCCAAGGCGGACCGAGAACAGGCTCAGGCCGAAGCCGGGGTCCTGGCCGCCGCGCGGATGTCCGTGCGTCTGTGAAGGACCGGGTGCGCCGGCGCAGAGCGGTGAATACTGCCATGCTGGAACTGTACTGGGGGGATCGGGCGAACCATTCTGGACCGGCGGACCGCCCGGCCGTGGGGGAGCAAGGTATTGGATCGGCTGGCCACGCCACGGGGGAGATGTCCCCGGCAGCGGGGAGGTGTCGCTAGTGCAACGGCTACTCAGTGTGTGTCCGATTGAGGTATACCCCAAACTGACGTCAGGACAGCGATCTGGAATCATGTCAGGCTAGGGTGGTCTAAATAGTTTATTGACACTCGGTGTCGGGGGTCTTAGGGCTCAAACTGACAGTTTTGTGTCTTTTTCCCGAGTCGTCTGCACGACCACTTCACGTCCCTTTTGTGGAACCTGCACTGGGACGCTCCTGTGACCCCGGGTTGGAACCTCACGATCGGTCTAGTCAGCTGCTCCACGGTTGAGGGTATGCGGCGGGGGCCACGGTCTTGGCGCCGGCGCTGACCGAGCCCGGGTCGTCAGCCCACGCGGATGCCATTGTCAGCGAGGAACTCGCGGGAACGGCCCCATCTGGCGGTCGGTGGAGAAGGCGTACCACTGTTCGCTAAGGTTCTCGCCGTGGACGATGTCGCGGAACCGGAAGAAGGCACCTTTGCCCTCGATCGCCCGCTCCAGCCGCTCCCGGAGGGCGTCATTGTGCTGCCGCTCGGCGAAGGCCGCCATGTCCCTCCCGCCGTTCCGCGGACCGGTGCGGTGGAGTCGAAGCCAACGCTCCGGCTCCTCCTCCACGTCGATGGCGGCGTCCTCCCCGACGATCATCGGGTCAGTGGCGCCGTCGTCGTAGACTTGCCCGGTGTGTAGGTCGAGGTAGCCACCGGTCGACAGCTCGGGATCCCCTTCCAACACGGTGCTGAGCATGTCCAGGTCTACTGGCACCACTTTGCCTGTCAGCGGCTCGCGGCGCAGAGCGGCTAGAAGGTCCTCAGCCAGGATCCGGTCCCCGGCGCCGTCGCGCCACGTCAGCCGGTTGATAACCGAGAGTGCCACCGGCTCGGCTTCCTGTCGTCTTTGCTCCAGCGCCATCGAGATGCCGGCCCCCACCTGTTGCAGAGCGTCATCGATGTCGGGCCCGGTCACCGCCGCGAGGAAGCGGGCCGCATCTGGCGCCGCGATGGCTTCACGCAGCTCGGACAGGTCGAGGGGCATCTGCACTTGTGCGGGCCAGGCGTGCAGCAGCATCGGGTGCGGCCGGCTCGGTTTCCCCGGGGCCGGGCTCTCGCCGTCGTCGGCGGCCCACCGGCGCCCGTACTGGTCCGGGATGCTGCCCCAGCCCCAGTACGGCAGGGGGGCATCAGGGCGGATACCCAATACCTCAAGCGGGTCGACCTTTACCTCCCCGACCACGCATCGGTGTGTCCAGGCGTCACCGAGGTCGTACGTGAACTGAAACTCAGCCCCCGGCTCCAGCGTCCGGGTGACCTTGGCAGTAGCGATGTCGATTGGCGCCATGATCGGGCCGTGGATCGATCCGGCGATCTCGGTTCCGGTCTCTTCGTCGGTGATCATCCGGCCGTCAGCCAGAGTGAACATTGACAGGTGTGAGCGGTCCCATCGGGCGAAGGCATCGTTGATGGCGTTGGCGAGATCCATGAAGGTGTGCGAGGGGCCGACCGCGAACATGCGCCCGGGCCAGGGCCACAGCTCCTCGCCACGACCGCCGAGCAGTTCCACCGTCAGCGACAACCAAGTTCGTGCCATACCCCAAGGATGGCACGCCGCGGCGGTGCCGTAGTCGCGTGACTGCAGGGCCCGGGCGCCGGCATCCCACAAGAGGGCCCTGTTCCGCGACAAGGATGAGCGAAAACCTATGCACGGGCTTGAATGCGATGATGTGCCTGCGATCCGGCTCTATCGTGGCTCTCTGCTGTCCCGTTTTGCCAAGCGTCCCTCAGCGGGCGACCCGCGCCGCAACAAGATGCTCACTGAAGGCTGTCGAGCGGCACGGAGCGGCTCTATCATTAGCTGACGTTCATGGCGGAGACGCTGAGTATTGCGCTCAGCGCCAGCTCCGGTACAGCTTTGATTGCTTCATTGAGAATGTATTCGATTGGGACTGCACTTGGATCTTCTGAGACCGATGTCAGTTTCAACCAGACATTTGGCTCGTACCTGGCAAGACGAGAGAGCGTAAACAGCACGGCCCACCACAACAAAAATGGGTGGGCAGGTAGGTTCGAGTCGTCCAACTTCGGGTACACGGAGAGGATGCCGCGGTATTCGGTCGCGCGTCCGGCCAATGCCGCCTTCTCCGATTCCGGGGCAGATTTCGGGAAAGCGGTCGGAACGTGGAGCCAGGTCTCAGAGCCGTAGGAGCCGCGCTGGTATGGGATCCTGCCCGCTGGATCCGGAAGGCGCCATCCCGCCAGAGAAGGATAGGGCTCAAGGTGCTTCCGGAGTAGCTGGTGCTCTTCTTCGATCTCCTCCCCGGGGATCACATCGCGGCCTACGGAAGGATCCTTGACGCTCACTTGCAGGCCGACAGGCAGCGGGTAGAGGCGTCCCCTTGCGCACTCCGAACCCCGCATAATGTGCGGCGCCTCCGGCTCAAGTATGAGCCGTTGCAGGCCGGCGTCTCCGGGTAGCGCGAATCGCTCTGCATCGGGCAGTAGACCCCAGATATCGCCCAGGGGGAGTTCCTGGCTCATGGGCGAGGCCTTCAGTGCCTTGGCTACCACCGGGAACGCACCTTTGCCCCCGCCGCGGACGGGTACTTGGGCGAGACCTTGGGAGGCAGCCCCGTTGAGCTGATCGCTAATGCCGTGCCCGCTAAGTCGGTACTCACTGTTGTCGAGTTCCGTTGAGGCGGCAGCGATGGCCCGGCCAAGCTGTGACAAACCGTAAAAGAGCAATATGGGCTGGGTTGCCGTGCCGACGGTCGAACCGGCGGTGAACAGCTGTTCCGCCTGTTCCAGGGCAGCATTGAACGTATTCTGACGGTCGCCTTTCGCAGCTCGGCCTATCTTCTGAGAACGGAGCGCCCGTAGTTGCTGCCAGATCTGCTTGATCGGAACGGCCTGAAGATCCGCGTATGTCGTCATTCAGGAAGACTATGCGCCAGATGCTGCGCGCCGCGAGACTCTTCCTTGCCCGGCGGGTAATCCGTTGCCCTCGGGCGAACCGTCATCCCGAGGGGATTACTTGGCTCACGGGTCCTCCGTCAGGTTCGGGTACACCCCTGGCTGACATCAGTTGGCTACCGGTACTTGCGGCAGATTAGGTACCGGGCTCTCAGGGTCGCCAGGACGGCGTAGGAATTTGTTGTAGTACTCGGCATGAGACTTAGTCCCGACGTCAACCAGGCGCGCGAGGGTTCTGGCCTCGCGCAAGAAGCTGGCGGCATTCTTCCGCGCAGCGTCATCAGAGCGGGCATACGCGACAATCTGGGAGGACATGATCTGGACGCTGCTTAGGACTTTGACCATCTGATCCCGGATGTCTACGAAGGTTCCCGGGGGTCGCGTTTCTGGCGGATTTTCCGCGTAGCTGACGGTTAACTCGAGGTAGAACCGCGCCCTGTTTTCTAGGTCGCGGACCCAGCGCAGAAATTCCTCAATGACTGCATCATCGTCCTCATTGAGGTCAAGCCGGAGCCGTTCGAATCCGACCCGCAGGTCGGCGCACAACGTCTGGAGGGCATCACGGGTTGACTCAACGTTACTTACCACGACTCCGGAATCTGTCTTGCTCATCCGGACTCTTCCCACTGCATCCTGAATGCCCTGGAGCGTGCGCAGCACTTCGGCGGCCGCGGCATGCTCGCGGGCCCGCGCATTCTCCCGCCGCTGCGTCCGAAGCTGTTCATGGATGCTGGCATTTTGTGCCTTCACGGTGAAGTAGACGACCAAGAGGGCGACCAGCGCCCCAATGATGGCGCTTACCAGCCCGTCTAGCAAAGTGTGCATCCACGAGCTGTTTCCGGCCGCGTTCAGGGAACCGCTTATATCTCCGAACCATCGGCCCAGGACGCTGAAGGCTTGCCCCGCCCAAGATGTAGCGGCATCGGTCGAAGGCTCCGCGGGAGCGCTGGGTGAGGAGGACGGTGAAAGTAACACACTGAGGATCTTATCGGGCCCTCGTGCTGATGGTTGTTGCACGCGACATCGAACAAAACGACGACAGGTGCGGACGACTTCGAGCGCTTCCGTGTCAGGAGTCGCCTGCACCAGCCCAGTACTTCCGCAGGATCCAGTGCAGAGGACTTCTGAAACTGACAATCCGGATCCCGCGAGGGAGTGTCCCAACTATGGTGACTTGGTTCCAAGGAAGTGGAACGCCACAAGTCGACCGTGCGCCGGCCGCGTGCCCGCCGGCTCCCGAAGCGTGTCGCGTTCTGCCGGAGCGCACCGGGCATAGTCTCGCTCTACAACTCCGCCGTGAGATCTCCCGGCCATCACGGTCATTTTGTCGGCGCCCACATCTAGCATCGGTTGGGTAAGCGGAAGCAGCCCAGGAGGGGAAGGGAGACGGCAGGCGGCTGCTCTCCGGCAGGCTGCCAACCCTTTCGACACGTGGCCGCTGATGATCGTCCATCGAATGTCTAGACAGGTTTGAAGTTTAGAGTCTCCACAGCAGTACCGTCCGATGCTCGCCGCACTGCCCAGTCCAACGTTTGGGGAACCGCATGACAGAAACCGACACCCACGGCTGCACGCTCACGAGGATTCCATGGATCAAGACTTCGGCCGGGTCGATGACAGTCCGCGATGCCCTCCTGACGGCCCACGAAACGGGCGGGCTCGACGCCAGTCTCAACGGCATCCAGGCCGGCGCCCATATCCGCTATCTGACCGCGGTGGCAGCCCTGGTAATCCGGTACCAGGGCAAACCTGGCGCACATTTCCATGCCGACGCTGTTGATCAGGCACTTGCCCTGCTCGCCCCTGCCAGCAACATAGCGGACCCTGTCCGGCCGTTCCTCCAGATCCCCGCCGGCCCGGAAGCACCCAAGGCCGGCAAGGACGCCCCGGTGAAGAAACTGCTGCCGTGGATGCCGGCTGACCGGGCCGAGAACTTCTGGTCAGACAGCGCCCTGCCCGAAGCGCTCTCTCCCGCCGATGCCGTCCTGGCCCTCGTGGTGCACCACCACTACTCATTCGGCGGGAACAACAAGCTCGAGGGCCGCGCCTGCGCGAACGGATCCCCCGGCATCCGGTACCCGGGCGTTGGCTACACTGCCACCGAAGTGCTCTGGAACGGGAAAAGCCTTTTCGAAACCATCCTGCTGAACACTCCCAAGTCCTGGGCCGACGGGGCAGGACTGCCGGCGTGGGCGGATCCGGCATGCAAGGTCTCCGGCAGTGGCGCCGGCAAACCGGAACACCCGCTATGGCGGGCCACCTGGGGCTCCAACACAGCCTTGTGCCGCTGGGAAGAGACCGGCATGACCGCCGTGTCCACCGGCGGGTCACCGCACATGCCTCCGAGCATGGGCGCAGGCAAGGTGGCCGCGAAGACCTGGTGGGATACCAGGAACACGGAAGACACCTTCTATCTCTACGTGGACACCGAAAAGAAGAACGCCAAGGGCATCGTCCTGTCATCAGAACGCAAGGCCCAGCGGCTCGACTTCGGTCACAGCACCACCGACCTTGCCGTGGAGTGGAACTCCAAGAACCTCTCCTCCGCTGTCCGCAGCCGCTCCAAAGGCACGGTGATCACGGCGGAGGATGAGAACCAGATCATGTTCCTGCGGCATCTGGTCGAAGGCAGCGCCTCGTCACCCGTCGTCCGAAGGACCGAGGTGCTCGTGGCCTCGCCGAAAAAGTGGATCATCGACGAAGACCGGGCCGACGCCGTCGCCGACGCTTCACGGCTGGTCAAGGCCGCCTGCGCAGAGGTCTGCAAACCGTTCACGGAAAAAGGGCGCCTCACCGCCATCCGCGACCGCCGCACGGATGTTGAAACAGCCTTCTGGCAGAAGGTCGCCAAGCCGTTCGAGCAATTCATCATCAACGGCTCCGGTGACTTCGTCGATCCGGCCGTGTGGCCGAATGTGCGGGCAGCCGCCCTCGCGGCCTTCGACGAAGTCACGGCATCGGCCCCCGTCGCCAAGCTAGCACCGTTCATCATGACCGCTCGCAACAGGGTGGCCTGGAACATTACACAGGCTCTGGGCCTGGCCCCGCCGAAGACGAGCACCACAAGGAACGAAAGGTGAGCCGTTGAAACATCCCGCAGCCACCACCGATCAAGGAGGCACCGGCATGGCCGAAGCGCAGGATCCACTGAATGCCCTGATGGGCCAGACACTCGCCAGACGAAAGTCAGACCCCCGGTTCCGCTCCAGTGTCGCGCGCGGACTCGACCAGGCGACGGAGCACTACGCCTACCCGTGGGTGCTCGGGTTCGTCGAAGAGCCCCGCGACAAGACCGCATATCTGCGGGCTGCAGGGCTGGCGGCTGCCTACCCTGATGTCAAGCACGGGCAACGGGTGCCGCTGGGCGCCTCGCTCAAGAAGCTGAGCATCAGCCGTTCCAAGGACGCGACGCTGGACCCGGCCAAGCCGGACCTCATCGCTGCACGGCTCGCCACCTTCCACGAGCAGGACCTCGAGGCCGCGGTGTCCACGATCCGGCGCTTCCTGGATCTGGCGCGCGGCACGGAAATCGTCTTCGACTTCTACGCCATCGCCGGTCTCATCACCCGCTGGGGCAACGGATTCACCGACGCCTCACAGTCCGTACGCGCCCGAACGATCGGCGACTACTACGGCGCCTGGACCAACGACAACATCATGCCCGCGGACACCACCGACACGAACCAGGAGCTCTAACTTGAAAAACCTCACCCTGCACATCGTCAACACCATCCCGTGGAGCAACCTGAACCGTGACGACTCCGGCACCCCGAAGCGGGCCGTCATCGGCGGGGTACTCCGCGGCATGCTCTCCAGCCAGTCCATCAAGCGCGCCGCGCGCACCGACTACGAGGTCCGCTCCCTGGACCGGTCGGTCCGCTCAACCAACCTTGCCGCCCTGGTGTCGGACCGCGCCCAGGTGATCAACCCGGACCTCGATCCCAAGACCGCCCTCCGGGACGCCAAGAAGCTCGTGTCCGGCCTGGTCAAGTCCTCGGCCGCAGACGAAGGGGCAGCCGAATCCTCAGAAGCCGTGAAGGAATCCGGCATCAGCTCCTGGCTGAGCATGGAAGAGATCGAAACCGCCGCGGCCGCCGTCGCGACCGGCGCCGTGACAGTCCGGAAGGAACCGACCGCCGCGCAGAAGAAGAAGAACGAGGAAGGCGCGGAGGTTGCGATTGACTTCGTGGAGCCTGGCCTCACGGGATCCTTGTCCATCGCCGCGTTCGGCCGCATGTTCGCCTCCGCCCCGCAAGCCAGCACCGCGGCGGCCATCGCGGTCAGCCCGGCGATGTCCGTGCACAAGGTCGTCATCGAAACCGACTACTTCTCCACCGTCGATGACAGCCCGAGCGAGGCCCAGGGCAAGGGAGCTTCCTTCCTCGGCGTCGCGTCCCACACCTCCGGGGTGTTCTACCGCACCGTCACCATCGACCGCGAACAGCTCAAGACCAACTGGACCGGCCTGGACTCGTCGACAGCACGGGAGCAGCTGGAGCTCATGGTTCACGCCCTCATCTACAAGCTGCCCGCCGGCAAGAAGAACGCCACCGCACCGTACGTCGCCCCGCTGGCTGTCCTGGCCGAGGAGCAGTCCTACCGGCTCGCCTACGACTTCGAGACCCCCGTCCTGCCCGGTGACGACGGCGGCTACGCTGCCGCCGCGGTGCGGCGCCTCGCCGAAGCACGCGAGGCGGCCCTGGCCTTCGACGGCGGAAACTTCGGTTCCGCACGCGTTGCGGGCACCGTCGAAGGGCTGGAGGCCTTCAAGGCCGACAAGACGGACGTCGAGGGTCTCGTGGGCAGCATCGTGGACTGGATCCTTGAATGAGCAGCCTGTACCTGCGGTTCGCCGGTCCCTACCAGTCCTGGGCCGGCGCCCGGGCCAGCGGCAACCACGTCAACACCGCGGACATCCCGACCCGCAGCGGTATCACCGGCCTGATCGCGGCCGCGCTCGGGGCCCGGCGCGGGGAATGGCCCGGGTGGCTGGAGGAGCTCGAGATCGAGGTGCGGGTGGATAACCCGGGCCGGATCGAAAAAGACTTCCAGACCATCAATCCGCGCCCCGAAGCGCAGGTCTTCATCGAACGCATCTGGGCTGCCTCCGCGCAGAAAGGCAACGCCCCGGCGTCCTTCACCCCCGATGCGCAAAAGGGCACCTCGATCGTCCGGCGGACCTACCTGGCCGGGGCCGAGTTTATCGTCAGGGTCGGCCATCCGGAGCGGATCGGTGAACTGGCAGCCGCGTTCGCCGGGCCGGGCTTCAGCCCGTATCTGGGACGGAAGGCATTCGCCCCGGCGTTCCCGCTCCTGCTGGGAATCGGCGAGGACGGACTGCTGACGGAAGCTCCGTGCGGATCGGTCAGCCCCGGTTTGCACATTCTCGACGGCCGGGACAACAGCTACCCGGACGGCACGCCGACGGTGACGTGCGAGGCTCCCGATGTCCGTCTCGAATGGTGGTCGTCCCGGACGTCCATTCCAGCCCGCACCGCCCCGTAGAAGAACACCGTCCCCGGCCCCCGGGGGAATTCAAACGACCCCCCACCATCTCCGCACCAGACAGAGGATCGAACACCATGAGCACCTTTCTTACCATGGCCCCGCTCCACACGGTCTTCAGCGGCCGGCACGGACGCCCCGGACCGCGCGCGCTGAATGATCCACAGGAGCTCCACCGTACCGTCATGCACATGTTCGGCCACGTCGGCGGCGAGAGCCCCCGCGCCGCCGCGGGCATCATTTTCCGTGTCGAACCCGCCGCGCCGGGCTTCCCTGGAGCACTGCTGATCCGCTCCGCACAGAAACCCCTGGGGACACTTGAAGGCATGATCGTTCGTGAAGAAGGGGAAGCCCCGGCTTTAGGGACCCCGGTGGCCTTCCGGCTCGCCGTCAACGCCGTCCGCCGGCAAAAAGGCGGGGGAGTGGTGCCCGTCCCCCGCGATGACGCACCCGTGGAGGGCTACGACACGATGACCGACTGGGTCAGCGGCAAGCTCGCGGGTGTGCTTCGCGACGTTGACCTGATCAACCATGACCGGAACGTGCTCGGCGACCGCACCGGAAGGCCCGTCCAGACGGACCTCGTCGACGGGTTCGGCATCGTCGAAGACCCCGCACAACTGGCCACACTGATGGTCGGCGGCGTCGGCCGGGCCAAGAACTACGGCTGCGGACTCCTCACCGTCAAAGCCATCGGCTGACCGTGCCGCTCTGGAGCAAGCACCACGGCCTGGAAGAGCCCTACCCGCTGATCAGCCACCTGCTCGACACCGCCGCGTCGGCCACGGTCCTGTGGGACCTCTGGCTCCGGGACGGGCTCCGGGAGCTCATCGAAGACGCCCTCGGCCCTGACGCGCGGGCCTGGGTCGCCGCCGCCGCCGGGCTGCACGACCTCGGGAAAGCCAACCCAGTCTTCGCGGCCCAGCTGTTTGCCCCCGCGGAACCCTGGCACGATGCAACACGCTCGGCTCTGGAAAGAGCCGGCTATAACCTGGACGTCCCGCCGGAACGCCTCGGGCACCTGCGCCGCCACGAGAGTGTGTCGGCCATGGCGCTCTCCGGCGGGGGCATGAAGTCCGGTGATGACGTTGCCGGGAACTGGCTGGCGGCCACGGCTCTCGGCCACCACGGCAAATTCCAGGTGCCCGGTTCGTCGGCGTCGAGAGCCTTCAGGAACTCCGCCAACGGTGCCTGGGCAACGTCCCGCACCGAACTGCGCGCGGCAGTCCTGACGGCCGTCGGGCTCGACCCCGACCGGGAACCGCCCCGCGGATCCACGACGGCCGCAGTCTTGATCTCCGGGCTTGTTGTCCTGGCCGACCGCACCGCCTCCGAATGGCACGCGGTCCGGAAAGCCCAGGAGGAAATCCGTGCCGGAGTCCTCGACCCTGACGACCACGCCGGCTGGATGGAGCACCGCACCAGGTTCTTCGCCCGCCGCCTGCCCCGCACCCTCGGCGTCTACCGCGGTTTCGCCGACGCCCACACGTCCATCACCGGGGACTTCGAGCTCCGCCCGCTGCAGGAGTCAGCACTGCAGTCCGGCGACGGACTCTGGATGGCCATGGCCCCGACCGGCAACGGCAAGACCGAGGCCGCGCTGCTGCGCCATTCGCTACGCAACGAGCGGCTGATCTTCGCCCTGCCCACCCAGGCCACGACCAACGCCATGATGAAGCGGGTCCAGAAGACCTACCAAGGCACCGGCAACGTCGCCGAACTGGCCCACCGGCTCGCCAGCGTGGAGGACTTCTACGCCCTGTCCTCCGACATCAAGTCCTTGGACTGCCATGACGAGGCCGACGGTCACGGCACCGCCGACAACGGGCTCATCCCGTCGGAGTTCCTCCGCAACGGCACCGCACGTCTGCTGGCCCCCGTCTCCGTTTCCACGATTGACCAGGTCCTCGCCGGATCGCTGCGGACCAAATGGGCGCACCTTCGCCTGCTGACCATCGCCAACGCCCACATCGTCATTGACGAAGCGCACCTGATGGATCAGTACCAGTCGGCCCTCGCCGAACAGCTGATGAGCTGGTGGGGCGTCACCGGAACCCGCGTCACGATCCTCTCCGCCACGCTTCCGCGCTGGCAGCGTGACGCCTTCGCAACCGCCTACGACAAAGACTGGGGGCCATTGGAAATCACTTTCCCGTCCCAGGAGAACGTCCCCGGCGTCGCCGGAAAACTGGAGCAGGCCAGCTACGGCATCGCCATCACCAAGACGAAATCCGCCGACCCGGTCCAGGCCCATATTGACTGGGCCACCACCCTGCGGGCAACAGCACCGGACGCCCGGATCGGCATCGTCCTGAACACCGTGGGCCGTGCCCAGGAGACAGCCCGGAAGCTCGCCCTCACCGGGATCACGCCCATCGTCCTGCACTCCAGGATGACCGCAGGGCATCGCCGGGACGCCGCCGACCGGCTCCTGCAGGAGATCGGCAAGGGCGGCACCGGCACCGGCACCGTCCTCGTCGGCACCCAGGCCGTGGAAGCATCCCTGGACATCGACCTGGACGCCATGAGCACAGACCTTGCACCTTCACCCTCGCTCATCCAGCGGGCCGGCAGAGTCTGGCGCCACGAGGACCCGCGGCGGGCCTCCAGGCTGCCCGGCGTTCATGAGCTTCCACTGAACATTGTCCGCGGCGACGGAAAGCGCGGCGCGCTCCCGTACTTCGCCTCCGAGCTGGACCGCGTCTGGGTCCACCTCCAGACACGCAGCCGTCTGCTCATGCCCGAGGACAGCCAGGACTTCGTCGAAGCATCCTCACTCCGGCTCGACGAGGTGGACTGGACCGAGCAGGAAGAACTGGCAGAGTTAGCACGCCGGTACGCCAAAGCCGGCGGCATCGTCATCGACACCCTCGAGCTCACCGATCCGCACGCGGACCTGGAATCGCTGATGCGGCTCACCGGCCACGACGTCGATGAGCAGACGGCAACCCGGCTGATCGAGCCACCCAGTCTCACCGCCATGTTCATCGACCCGTCAGGAAACAACAGCGTACCGGGAGCATGGCACGGCTCCGTCTCCGACCTCGAAGCGATCGACCCCCAGGACAGAACATCGCTCCGCCATGCAATGGAAGCCACCGTGCCGCTCAACGGAAAACTCGCCAGGCAATCCCTCAAAGCCGGCAACGCATGGAACCCGTCCTCGAAGGTCCTCAAATCCATGGTCCCGATCATCCTCGGACAAGCCGGCCTCGGCTACCACCCGATCCTCGGTGTCATCGATCTGGGAGCCAACTAGTGGGATATTCAGACCGAACAGTCGCCCTCTCACGGAGTCTTCCCCGCCCACGCGGGGGTGTTTCAATTACACACGGTGGGACGGAAAGGCAAGTACTGTCTTCCCCGCCCACGCGGGGGTATTTCCATGTGGCAGTTTTCCTCCACCGCGCAGCTTGCGTCTTCCCCGCCCAGGCGGGGGTATTTCCATGAGCCGACACGGAGAACCCCGCACACCCCCGTCTTCCTCGCCCACGCGGGGGTGTTTCCTACGGGTACAAGATGGACAGCGCCGTGCATGCGGATTCCCCGCCGGGCGGGGGTGTTTCCATCTGGCTGACCCAGATGGCCGAAGAGTGCAAGTCTTCCCCGCCAGCGCGCGGGGGTGTTTCCATGTCGTAGATCGCGCCCTCAGCGTTCGTCCAGTCTTCCCCGCCCTCGCGGGGGTGTTTCCCTTTCCGACCTCGGATATGACACTCAATGGCGGTCTTCCCCGCCCACTCGGGGGTATTTCCTACATACACACGCAAAACGAGAGAATGACCCAGTCTTCCCTGCCCACGCGGGGGCATTTCCAAAATGGTGACCTTCCAGCTCATCGTCGCCCGGTCTTCCCCGCCTACGCGGGGGTATTTCCTTCTACGTCAACAACGACCAGCTCATGTACAAGTCTTCCCCGCCGGCGCGGGGGTATTTCCGTCTGCCCCATCACCCTCGTCACCCGCCAATGGTCTTCCCCGCCTACGCGGGGGTATTTCCTCCGCTTATCCCGATAAGATACGAAATCTCCCGTCTTCCCCCCCCCACGCGGGGGTGTTTCCAAGGCCAACGGCACCGCCGTGTTGGACGTGATGGCTTCCCCGCCCACGCGGGGGTGTTTCCATGCCGCTGGTGTTCGGGGTTGCAGTTGCATTGCCTTCCCCGCCCCCACGCGGGGGTATTTCCATCACTTTCGACACGGACCATGAGATGACGGTGTCTTCCCCGCCCACGCGGGGGTGTTTCCATGGCCGCCAACCAGGCATTCATGCTGCAATAGTCTTCCCTGCCCACGCGGGGGTGTTTCCTGCTCCATGTAGCCGGTGAACGGGTACCATATATCTTCCCCGCCGACGCGGGGGTGTTTCCATGGTTATGAATCAAGGTTCGTGGACTGTCTGGTCTTCCCCGCCCACGCGGGGGTGTTTTCCAAAGGGAATGACTGCGGCGGGCTGTCCCGAAGGTCTTCCCCGCCCACGCGGCGGTGTTTCCCGGTAGTCACAGTTGATGCGCTTACACAGGTCGTCTTCCCCGCCCACGCGGGGGTGTTTCCGTCTCACAGAGTCCACACCCGTGTTTTTCGGGTTTTCCCCGCCCACCCGGGGGTGTTTCCGAGGACGACTTCGTGAACAACCTCATCACCGTGGTCTTCCCCGCCCACGTGGGGATGTTTCCCACAAGGCCCGCTGCAAAACCCGCGGTGCGACGTCTTCCCCCTGTAGGAAGACTGTTTGTTTTGCGCCCGCCTGAAGTCATACCGCGAGCGGGGAGGCGACAGACGCCTCAACCGGGCCATCCATCAAGCCATCGTCGTTAGAACAGCCCACGACGAACCCACCCGCGCCTATATCGAACGACGAACCGCCGAAGGCAAAACCAAGCGTGAGATCCGTCGGTGCCTCAAGCGATACCTCTCCCGCCACCTCTACCGCTCCCTGAACGCACTCCACACCGCCGACGACACCATCCCGACCACGGCTTGAGAGATAGGGAAGATTCGCCCCCCCGGAACAGGCGGCGGGCAACTAGCCGGGCTGGTCATCACAGCCTGCATTGGGACGAATATCACTGAGTCCCAGCAGCCGGGCATCCTGATTCAGGGCTTTGCTAGCGGGGCATTATGACCGGTGCAGCGGTTGCAGCTAGGGACAGCATGCAGCCCGTGAAACCCAGGCTCATAAGCGCGATCCGCCGGGAACCCCACGGATTGCCTTTCTGACGCGGGCGGCGCGACTCATAGATGGCGATGGGGAAAGTCATCACCACGCCAATCAACATGAGCAGTAGAACCAGTTGCGGGGGAAGCATCTTGAGGACTCGTTCCGGCTGACCCAGTCCGTAACCCTTGAAATAGGATCAATATCGACTCTATGGTCGCTCCTGGCGCATGTCTACGCGTCTCGTCGTCTACTTTCCTCAGATGCGCGGAGGTTTCAGGCGTACTTCGGTCCCACCCGCTGAACGCACCCCACACCGCCGACGACACCATCCCGACCACGGCTTGACAGATATAGAAGATTCGCCCCTGAAAGACCGCCCGCGGTCCTTAGACCGCTGGACGAGCGACCGGATCCGGTGGATGTCAGGGCCTTGCACCGCTCCGCGGGAGTGGAATCCCCGCCGGGTTAGGGTGTCATTGCCCGAGGTTGTGGAGGGACGGGAATCTCCTCTGCCTTAGCGCGTGGACCTTCCCGTTTGTGAGACGCCGACTGTTGTGACCTTCGAATACCGCACGGACCTCGCCGTAGGCGCTGCTGGTGTCTCCTCGCGATGTCGATCCACAAGTCATACGGCCAGTCACGGGCAGGGGCGCCCATAGGCAACTCCCAAGGGTCCGGTTCTCCGATAGGGCAGGAGCCCCAGGTGAATCTCACCCAGTATGCCGACCAGGGAATACCTGACTCGGTCTGGCTGAAACGGCGGGTGGCGTGATTGAAGGGAACCGTGTGAATGATCCAGGCGAGCCATCCAAGCCACCGCGTCCTCGCGATCCATTGGGTCACTTTGGATCGCAGAGTGACTGGTCGTGGCCTCGCCCGCCAGAGCTGCCCGTCGAAGGTGGTTTTGACCCACGTCACTCCTGCCCCATCCGTAAAACTCAGGACGAGATCGGACGAGGGCAGGTATTTGTCGTCGTAGACCAAGGCCTCCCCGGGAAGGACGCTCAACCCGAACGGCTGTGAGGCTAACTGAGGAAACTGGACTCTCTCGGTCAGGTACCGACTGCGACGCGCAAAGGGATCGGAGTGTTGTCGCCACTGCGAGCGTTGAAATGTGTAAACGTCCACCTGGGTGACGGGAAGATCGGAGTCATTGCGAACGGTGACGTTCGTTCCGCGGATGGACCAGGATTCTGCGAATCCTCCGCCTTCGCTACGAGTCCGCTCGGACACTTCGTGACGGAGCAGGCTAATTTTGGAGGCTTGTTCTTTGCTCCGGTTCTCATCCACCCGACTGCGGTCCCGTTGACCCTGAATGAACAACGCTACGGTCACGGTGCCAAGGACAATGTTCACCATCAGCTGCGTGAACGATATCCAGCTGGTCTCGGTCACCGACGCCCCCCTGTGCAGAACCAAGCAATCGCCTTCATGGCGCCACCCCATTCTAAAGTCGCCTTTGCCACGGTCGGTGGTATGTCCCGCTCAGGGCATCGTTGGTAAAGGGAAAAATCTGGATTCATTGTCCGCGTGACCGAACCGCTGACGCAGAACTGCCCTGGGCGCGAAGTCCCGCAATAGAGTTTGGATATCGCAAGGTATCGCATCATTGGGTATCGCATCGAGGTATTAGGTAATGGCTTCACATAGACAAGCACGAAACCGAAACTCAGAGGCGGTGTTGGCCTGAACACAGGCTGGATGGAGCGCGTATTCTGATCACATGGATTCGACAACAGCAGCAGCTCCCGATGAGACGGTCACTCCTGCGGAGACGCGCGAGCATGTACTGAAGATCTCAGGGCGCGGCTACACCGTGGTCCGACACATTCTCGCAGAGCTTCCGGCCGACGCCGAGGGCCGGCCCAGCGTGCTCGGGCCGATGGTGACTGACCGCAAGCGGCGTTCATTGCAGCTTTACCTGCTGCTGCTGACTGTCTGGCCGTGGCTTGAGACTCAGGACAACCCCTTCCTGCCTGCGGAGACCTGGGCGAGAGCGCTACGCACGGACCGGGGCCGCCAATGGACCCCGACGAACGTCTCGAGCGCATGGTCCGACCTTGAGCGGAGAGGGCTCATCGAACGACACCGGCACCCGCGCGCCGTCGCCGTTGTTCCACGTCGTGAAGATGGCAAGGCCAAATACACCAAACCAGGCCGGATCAAAAACGACCGCCGAGAGACCTATTTCGTCCTGCCCCGTGAGTTTTGGACCGAGGAATGGTTCGAACAGCTCACCATGCCAGGCCTGGCCATGCTCTTGATCATCGCAGCTGAGACAAGCAACAAGACCGAGGTCTGGCTGACCAATGAACACGCCGCAAAGTGGTACGGTCTTTCGTCACGGTCCGTAGAGGCCGGGATAGCGGACCTGAACAAACACGGACTGCTCAAGGACCGCGAAGAATGGGTCAAGGCCCCCCTCTCGGCGATCGGCACCACCAAACGACACTGGTACAGCCTCACAGCCCCCTTCAGCTACACGGCCCGAACGGCAATCCAACAGGCGGCGCAGTCCGAATTCAAGGCCCGAACCGGCGCGAAGCCCCGCAAAGAATCCGCTGCGCCAACGAAGATGAAGGCGAAGAAGAAGCCAGCCGAGGACACCCCGTGAACAGCTCCCACATCTACGTCGACGAGACCAAAGCCAAAGGCTACCTCGTCGCGGCCGCGACCGGCATCCCATCCCAGCTCGCCGTCTCACGCAAGGAGATAGGTGCACTCATCCTTCCAGGACAGCGAAGCCTCCACATGAAGGCAGAAAGCGATGCCCGCAAACGTAAAATCGCCAACACGATCGTCACAATGGGCGAGACACTCGGGATCAAAGCGGTGATCTACGACGCCGGCCGGGACGGCACCGAAAAAGAGCGCCGCTCCCGATGCCTGAAAGCCCTCGTGAACGATGCCGCGAAGTACGAGCGGGCCAAGATTGTATTCGACCTCGACGAGACACTACGCAGCTGGGACCGGCAGCAGATGATAGAACTGACGCGTGCCGCAGGAGCGGGTGAAAGGATCAGCTACGAACACTACGTCCGCAACAGCGAACCGCTCCTAGCAATTCCCGACACGATCGCTTGGTGCTGGGCCCGCGGAGGCGAATGGCGGGCGCGCATACGCCCCGTCGTCCAGGACGTCATCGACGTTTAGGGGCCCCAAATACGCGAAGCCCGAGCGCCACGGTCGTCCGGCCGGGTCTCGGGCTCACTTTCTGGAGCTCAACGTTCCAGACGCCATAAGTATGCACAACTTTGCGCACGCATATCAACCCCAGCGCTAAGCCAGAGAAGCTGGGAAGATCATCTTCAACCCCACGGACACCGGGAATACCATGAGGGAAGGCGCACATACTGGCCCACCGTCGGGACGTACATCATGCCACGCAACAACATCCGGGACAGCAGCAACAGCAACGGTAGCCCCGCTGCAATCGCGCTTCGCCCCGGCCACCGGATCAGGGAAATCCGCCAACAACTACACCATCGGCACCACGCACTGCCCCGATACCAAGTCACCGACGCTCACGCTGCCCCGCGTTCGCCTTTCGTGAAGGCGCAGTTGATGTCTGTGACCTCCGATCTCTACCAGGCGCGCCTCTACAGCAGGTCCCGCAGTCACAGCGCCAGGGAACGGCTCTCCGCAGTCCGCGAGGCCATCGCCACCTCTCCCTACACGTGGGAAGAGCTGACCGAGGACGGCGTCCGGGATTGGGTGGAACCCTCGGTCATGGATGATGTACTCCTGGCTTCCGCACTGGAGTCCTTGGGAGACCTGACCATCGATGAACGCCCCTATCTGGGGAAGTTCACCGTGGAGAGGATCTACGAGATACTCACGAACGCCGAAGCGGCATACTGGCGCCGGATCTACTCCGGCCCCGGAGTCAGGACCAACCCTGGCCGGTAGAGGGTTCAGTCGAGGTGTTTGCGGATGACGATACGCCGGTACCCTTCCGGGACGAGTTTCGTTGCCTTGGCCAAGGCGTCTTCGTAGGTGGCGCCGGGCGCGCTGACATGGCTCTGCTCGCCCTCCGGGCTTTCGATTGTTAGTTCAACTTCCACGCCTACAAGTTTGCCTGACGGGCGGTCAGATGTTCTCACGGCGGCGAGCCGGCGCGTAGCTGGCTATCAGGGGAAGGCCTCTCTTGCAGTGCCATCTGAGACGCCTCAACCCGGAGCGGCAGAGTGAGAGTGCTGCCCTGTGACCGACGGGCAGATACTGGAACTGAGGCGCCAGTCCGAGGATTCGCGGGCTCGCCTCAAACTGTCGGTGGCGACACGTAGTGTCGAACGCATATTCTATTAACAGTTTTTCTATTAGAAGGTGTGTTCTAGTGCTGGATGTTGATGAGCGTGTGGTAGTGCGGACAACTCCGGACGGATCCCCCTTGGGTTTTGAGTGGCGCGACCGGCAGTACAGGACCACCGAGGCGCCGTTGAGGTTCTACACGCGGCGCCCGTGGTGGGTTGAACAGGACCGTATTCAGAAAGGTGTTGGCCCGCAGGTCCTGGAGACGGAGACCTGGCGGATTACAGCGGCAGGGCGAGGGCGCTCGACCGAGCGCGTGTTTGAGCTGGTCCGTGACAATGCTGATTGGGTGTTGGCCCGGATCCTCGGCTAGAAGTCTTGATGTTTATTCACTTGCATGTTGGGTCTGCGTTTTCCGCCCATTACGGGGTGGACTGGCCGGACACCCTGGCGGCCGCGGCGAAGGCCGGGGGAGCGGACGCCCTTGCCGTGACTGACCGTGACGGGCTCTATGGGATCCCCAAGCACATCGGTGCGTGCGTTGCGGCAGGGATCGATCCGATCCTCGGGGTCGAGCTCGCCGTCCTGGACGACACCGGGACCGTGGGTGGCCGGGTTGTTGTCCTTGCGCACGGGCACAATCAGGGCGCCGGCTACGCGGCGCTTTGCCGGCTGGTGTCCGCCGCCCATGCCCGCAAAACCGTGGCGGTGACCAGGGCGGAGATCGCGGCGCGCCTTCTCACCGAGACCGGACCCGTGGGGACCGTCCTGCTTGGGCCGCTGTCCGACGTCGGGCTCAAGGTCGGGACCCGTGGTGACGGCATGGTTCTGATGGAACAGTGGCTGGCGGTCCTGCCCAGGGAAGCACTGAGGGTTGAGGTCGTCTCGCATCTCTCCGCGCCCGGACTGCCGTTCAGCCACACCCACGCGACCAGGATGCTTCGTCTGGCTGGTCGAGCCAAGGTGAAGGCGGTGCTGAGCAACGCGGTCCGTTACGTTCTCCCGGACGGGGCGATCACCGCGGACATCCTTGATGCCGTCAGGGCGTTGCGCCGTCTGGACGAGACGGGGGTCCAACCGACGGCCCAGGCCTGGCTCAAACCCGGATCGATGATGCAGGCCCTCGCTGCGGAGATAGCCGCCGTCGGTCAGGCTGGTGCCGGCGCAGCGAAGGCCCTGCTGTCCAATACTGAGGAGCTGGCGGACCGGTGCCGGATCGACCCGGTCAGAGATGCCGGTTGGGGTGTGCCGGTCATGCCCGAAGCCTCCATCATCGGCATCACGGGTGACCCGCTCACCGTGCTGTGGGAACGGGCCTGTGCCGGCGTGAACACCCTCTACACAGGCGCTGGCACTGCTGCTTTGGAGGTGGTGTAGTCGCGGCTGCGGTTGGAGATGGACACTATCGCCGATCTGGGGTTCGCGTCGTACTTCCTGACCGTGGCCGAGGTCGCCCGGCTCATCCGGGACATGGGCATCCGTTCCGCGGCCCGTGGATCCGGGGCCGGCTCCCTGGTCAACTACGCGCTCGGCATTTCGTTCGTGGATCCGATCCGCCATGACCTGCTCTTCGAACGGTTCCTGAGCACCGAGCGCCGGACCCTGCCCGACGTCGACATCGACGTCGAATCCGCCCGGCGCCACGACATCTACCACGAGATCTTCCGGCGCTTCGGCCCGGAACGGGTCACGCTGATGTCCATGCAGTCCGGATACCGTGCCCGCGGCGCTGCCCGGGACGCCGGCATGGTCCTTGGCATAGACCCGGACGATATTGACGGGATCGCGAAGAACCTCTGGCGCTTCTCTGCCTCCCATTTCCGCGAGGCCATGGCTGAGAAGCCCGAGCTGCGGGACCTGGCGGAACGGGTCGAGGGGAGCCGGCAGCTGGATCTGCTGGTGGACATCACCGAGCGCCTGGACCGTCTGCCTCGGCATATCTCCATGCACCCTTGCGGGGTGATCCTTTCCGACACCTCGCTCCTGGACCGCACGCCAGTGCAGTCGTCCGGGATGGGCCTGCCTATGTCCCAGTACGACAAGCACGACATGGACCCGATGGGCATGATCAAACTCGACGTCCTCGGTGTGAGGATGCAGTCGGCCATGGCCTACGCCGTCGCCGAGATCAGGCGCACCACCGGGGAGACCGTCGACCTGGAAGCGGTGCCCTTGGATGATGAGCCGACCTTCGAACTGATCCGCTCCACCTACACGCTCGGGTGTTTCCAGATCGAATCCCCGGGCCAGCGCGAACTCGTCGGCAAACTCCAGCCGGCCGTGTTCGATGACCTGATCACCGACATCAGCCTCTTCCGCCCCGGCCCGATGCAGGCCGAGATGGTCAAACCCTTCCTGAACCGGCGAGGAGGCTGGGAACCCGTCGAGCAGCTGCACCCGGACCTGGAACCGTTCCTGCGGAACACGTACGGGATCGTGGTTTTCCACGAGCAGCTCATGCGGATCATCGATACCTTCACGGGCTGCGGGCTCGCCTACGCCGACGTGCTGCGGCGCTTCCTCAGCGACGAGGACCGCCTTCCCGGGGTTGAGAAGTTCTTCCTCGAGAAGGCCGCCGAACGTGGCTACGCCCCGGAGGTGATCGGGAAGGTCTGGGGTGTCGTCAAAGGTTTCGGGTCCTTTGGTTTCTGCCGCGCCCACGGGGCAGCGTTCGCCAAGCCCACGTTCCAGTCGGCCTGGCTGAAAACCCACTATCCGGTCCAGTTCATGGCCGGGCTTTGGACCCACGATCCCGGCATGTACCCCAAGCGCCTGCTCGTCGCCGAGGCCCGGCGCCTCGGCATCCCCATCCTGCCCCTGGACGTCAACCGGTCCACCGACGAATACGTGACCGAACAGACCCAGGACGGGCGGCTGGGGATCCGCATGTCCCTGGCGGACGTGAAAGGCATCCAGGCCAGGGAAATCCACCGGATCCTGACCGAGCGGCCCTTCGATTCGATGGCGGACCTGAAGGAACGGGCACGGCTGCGCGCCTCCACCGTCCAGAGTCTCGCCCTCGTCGGTGCCCTGGACACCCTCTACACCGGGCAGAGCAAACGGACACGCCCGGCGATCGCCGCCCGGAACCAGGCCACCCGCAGCGCGAAACGGCTGCAGGTCATTCCCGGACAGCTCGCGCTCCCGCTCCCGGCCATCGACGCCCCCACGATCCCGGACGGCCTGCCCGAGCTGACGGAGCTGGAGATCACCAGGGAAGAGCTGGACATCCTGGCCCTGGACGTCAGCCACCACCTCATCGACTCCTACCAGCCAGCCCTTGACCGGCTCGGCGTCACCAAAGCCAAAGACCTCCTGAACCTGCACAACAACTCCAAGGTCCTTGTAGCGGGGATCCGCGTTGCCACCCAGACCCCGCCCATGCGCGGCGGCAAACGCGTTGTCTTCATCAGCATCGACGACGGCACCGGCTGCGTCGACGCCACCTTCTTCAGCGACGCCCAGGAAAAAGTCGATCCGCCCATCCTGTTCTCCACGAACCTGCTGCTCATCGAAGGGACCACTCGGCGGACCGGGCCGCGGGGCATGTCCCTCCAGGCCAGCAACGCCTGGGACCTCGCCGCCGTCGCCCTGCTTCTGGGGTTCGCCACCGTTCCCAGGCGCCGCCAACAGTGCTGAGGGCCGGTCTGTGGATAGACCTGTGGATTATTAAGGGCTCTGCCCTTGAATTTGGCCGGATTGGCGCGCGCAGGCCCTAGGGCTGCCGCTGTCGACCGTTGAGCGGTTGCTGTCTACCGATATTTGCCCGAAGTTCCCAGTACACTGGTCTCAGGGCTTCGGCCCCACACCTTACTTAAAGGGAAGAACCCGGCGGGAACCGGGTTCTTCTGCAAGTTTGGTGTCCTTTTGGTGCAAACAAAAGGGGCCTGTCCTTGTGTAGTGACTACACGAACTACAGTAACGCCTTCTTACTCTTTTTTCATAACCTAGGTTAGGAAAAAAGAGTAGTTTGCACCTCCGTTCCAAGTGAAGGAGGACTCAAGATGGCTGAGCAAAAGCACAACCAAACCTTGGGTATCTTGAGCTGCGTCATTGGGTTAGGGCGATTTATCGTCGTACTCATCGACGTGCTCAACGATTCGCACTAAGGCAGTTGACAAACGGCTGTGAACCTTAGGTTCACAGCCGTTTGGCGCTTCCTAAGGCAATCGGCACTTAGCGGAGGGTCAATAAGCGAGGATCGGACCTCAGACTATGGGGTTGGCCACTGTTTCCAGGCGCTGCCGCCCGTCCTCGTCCTTGACGAGTTCGACGGGCCGGATGGCCCAGTCTGCGGCGACGTCGTACGCCTCGCCGCGCACGAGATCCAGCAGGCCGAGGCCGTCCTTGTCCCGCGGGTCCAGCCAAGCGTCGATCGTGCCGGCTGCCAGAGGGATCGGCATCCGGTCATGCAGCGCACTCAGCTGCGCCAGGGAGGCCGGCCCGGAGTCCAGCGGGGGAGCGGGCATGGTCAGGATCGTGCAAGACAGCAGCCTTATGTCGTAACCGAGATGTGTTGCATCCTTTGGATAGTGTTGCGGCGTGACCTCTGAATCAGCCCCGGTGGTTAGAAATCTGGCGAGGGTGTTGGTGGTGCGCTTGAGCACCCTGAATGGCATCGTGGAGCGGCCTTCGTGGTTGGAGCGGGTGCTGGAAGGTTCACCGGGTTTGAGGTCGCGGGTTGAGCCGTTGTATGTGCCGGTGACGGCGGACGGGGAGGTGCACCCCGTGGTTGTTGAATGGGCGCGTGGCCATCATTCGGCAAACACTGCGGCGAGTTACGCGTCCGACGTTGCGTTGTTTTTCCGGTGGCTAGGACCGGGCCGTGACTGGCTGACTGCGGACCGCGGCGATCTGAACGCTTTTATGGAGCGGCGCCGTTTCGGTGATGATCCGAGTGGCGGAAACTTTGGTTCCGCCGCCTCGGGAGTTTCTCCCTCGACTCTGAATCGGAATCTGGTGTCAATCCGGGCACTCTTCGATGTTGCCGTTGGAATGGGATTTATTTCTGGCAACCCGGTCCCGTCGGGTCGGCTCAACGCGACGTCCGGACGGTTGTGCTCTGATGCGAATTGGTTGACCCGACGAGCTTATGAGCGTTGGCGTTCCGAGGGCTTGCTCGGGATGGGGGCGGCCCGTGCCGAAACATTGGCCATGCGTGATAGGAACGCGGCATTCGCAGATTTGCTGTATCACACCGGCATGCGTCGGACCGAGGGCGCAGGACTGCTGACGTTCGAGGTTCCCAACAGCGAGTTCAGTTCGAGGCTCGTTCGGGGCAGGGTCCCGGCAGGGCTGTCGAAAGGCCGTCCGCAGCGCGGACGGGTGATGTATCTGGACCGTCCGACCCGGGAATCGATCGAGGCGTATGTGACCGGCGCGCGTGAAGTGGAGGTCCGGTTCGGGCAGGCATCGGGTCTGTACGAATCCGACAAGGCGGGGCTGATCGTGAAGGGCATGTCGCGGGCCGGTGGCGTCCCGGACAAGGTGCTTATCGAATCGGCAGGCTTGAACGGCTGGGTGCGCTTGGATTCCCTGACCATGGCCCAACGACGGCACCTGTATGCGCTCGATGCCGACGGCCAGCGCCGTCCATTGGTCACCTGGTTGGCGCATGGTGGTGCTCCGCTTGCTGCCGCCAGCTGGAACCAGGTGTTCAAGGACGCATCCGCCCGGACGGTCGGATTCAGGCCGGCCTCCGGATTAGTGCCTGCGGCTTTGGATGACACATCGATTCAGGTGCACCCGCACATGCTTCGCCACTCTTTCGCTCTCTATGTGTTCGCGTTGGCAGCCCAAATTGAGATGCATCGGCGCGGAACGATGACGCCAGGAGCTTTCGACTCAATGGTCCGGCAACAGAACATCTGGCTGCGCGTTCAGAATCTACTGGGGCACCGCAGCATGGAAACAACCCGGAGCTTTTATCTGGCCCCAGTGTTGGCGTTGGAGTGGGACTGGTTCCTGCGTGCCGCGTCAGATGCGCCGTTGGCGTTGGATGACACCTTGTCCGAAGTTGCTGAAATGGATGATCGGGTGGTGGACGCATGAGGTGCGAAGTGGTTGGTGAAGTGCTTCGAGTGACACCGCCGAACGGGCCGCCATTCAATTTGGACTTCGGGAAGGTGGAGACGGGCGCTTCCTTTCGTGGGGCACTCTTATCGCGAACGGCGGAGTTAGTCGGTCCTTCAGGTTCCTGGGGATCGGAGGAAACGGTCAGGTTCGCCCTGACTGCACTGCGGTCATTCTTCCGCGGCCTGGATGTGAAAGCGTCCGGCGACCTCACGGGACTGATTTATCGCAAGAGGCTGCTATCTTGGTCGCCAAGCGTTCGACGGAAACGGCATATGGCCCTGCGGGCAATCCTCGCGAATGTTGCCGGAGTGAGTCCTGACACGATCAGGGCGATCGAAAGTCTGTCCACCAGCAGGAATCGGACCGGGCCCGGCATCGCGCTTACGGACGGCCAAGTGGAGTCACTCCGGGAGACCTGTTTCGACACTGTGCGTGACGCACTCGCTCGGGTCAGGAGGGGCTGGGCAGTGGTTGAGGCCTTACGGCGGGGAGAGATCGACGAGGCGCATCCGGACTTCACCTATGCGCAATTCCTGGATGAAGTTTCGAGCACCGGCGACATAGCGCGGCGGTTCCCATCGGATCCAACCAAACGGATTGTGCCGATCTCGGTGGCGCGACGCCTTTACCCCACAGGGAACCCCCGGGCACGGACTATGTTCCCGCTGTGGGCTGACCTCTACCCAACCACCAGCGAAATCGCCGCCGCTTTGCTCGGACTCATCATCACATGCGGCTGGAACCTCAGCGTGGCAACATCCCTCACAACCGACGAGATCAGCCGTGTCGACGCACGCGACGGCAGTGAACCTGTCCATCTGCGAGTCCGGCTACACAAACCACGCCGGGGCCCTGAAAGTGACTGGACCGAAACCTACTCGGACAACGGACCGAGGTCCAAGGCCCGGCTGCTCCAGACCGTATTGGGCCTGACCGAAGGTGTCAGACAAACGATGAGCGATACCGGCCGCGAAACGAATGCGCTGCTGGTCAGTCTGGCGAAAGGGTTCATGGGTCTTGGCGAGCCACCTTTCATGGTTCTCGGTGACGCGGGCCCGCGGACAGTGATGAACTATCTCTCGAAATGGCGTGACGAGCACCCGGAGTTGGACTTCGCGACCCCGCGTGCGCTCAGGTCGTTCTTCACCACCAGGGTGCACCCACAAGGGCATTCCCTGTCGACGAACCTCGACTACAACCTGAAAGACCCGACGGTCCGGAAAGCAATCCAGCCTGTTGTCGCCTCCGCCTTAGAGGGCCACTACAAAGATATTCAGGCCCGGGTCCTAGCAGCAGCCAGCGCAACCCTGGGCGACCTGCCGGAAAGGCATCGGAACGCTTTGGATGAGGTCAATTCAGGGGCACGTGACACCGTGGTCGCGGCCTGTCTTGACCACAACCACCACCCTGACACTAACGAACCGTGCCGCGCATCATTCCTGACGTGCTTCACCTGCAAGAACGCCGTCGTCCTCAAACGCCACCTCCCGCGCATCACGGCCCTCCACGACCACCTTGAACACCTCCGCACCGTCGTTCAACCAGGGGTCTGGAGTGACAGATTCGCCATGCATCACAGCCGTGTGGGATCGCTCCTGCAGCCCGACAGGCACTTTTCGGCGGCAGACATCGGGACTGCACGACACTCGATCACGGACCTCGACCGTGAGCGCGCTGCACGCCTGATGAACAGGATCTGGGACGCATGACCGCCCCCGCCGTTCCCGAAACGGTCGTCGACAACCAGACGCCGGTTGTTCCGCTACCCGACAGTCCGCTGTTCGCGAACCGCCGCCACCGAACCCCGGAGGGAACGGCCACGCCGGTATTCGCAGACAACGTTTGGCCCCTTCGAAACCTCTGCTTCGCCGAACACCAGGGCTCGCTTAACTTGACCTTCGCCCGCACGAACGCGGAAGGTCCGGACCCGGTCAAGGTCTACTTTTACAACGTCCTGAACACCGAGCCGCAGCGACGAACGGCCCAAATGAAAACCCGGTTTCCGGCGCCAGGGTCAGTCGCGGCCATGTACTACGCGGTGCAGCGGCTGCAAACCTGGATCGGCAAAAACAACATCGCGAGCATCGCAGCGCTAACCGAGAATGACTGGAACAACTACGCGGAACACATTGCCTCAACGGAGGCCACCTATGGGTACAAGGTCAGCCAGCTGCTTTACTTCTCCCGCGTGTGGGCACACAACGTGGACCTGCCCTCTCCATACGCGTTCCGGATGCCGCCCCGGTTCTCGGCGACAAAGCTCACCCGCTGGCTAGGTCCCGCGCCGTTTCAATACGAGAACCGAACAGAACCATTCCACCCCGACACCATCAGCGCGCTCATCGTTGCCGCACTCGGCGTCATCGACGGTTACCTCGACGGCACCCTGGCCATCGGCAGCCGCGGCATTAAGGCCGAAGCGCGACAATGGCTCCGCGATCAAGGAGAACCGTTCCAAAGGGCAGCCATCACCGCCGAGCAACTCCACCGATGGAAGCAAGCAACCGCCTGGGTAAGACGCTTCGACAAAGGAGACGTGCGGTCCGCCGCTTTCATCGTCATCGCCTATTTCACAGGAATGCGACCACAAGAAGTCCTCCACCTCGAGCGCGACTGCCTGACCCGCACCCCGGCCGGACCAAACGACAGCCGGGCCTACGAATACACAATCCGTGGACGGGCCTTCAAAGGACAACGCGACGAACACGGTGATCAAATAAGCGAGGGGGTAGTTCGGATGCAGCCGTGGGTCACCATCGAGCCCGCCGCCCGGGCCGTCGAAGCTCTCAAACGCCTCGCCCGTCCGGATAGTCCGTACCTGTTCGCAACCCTCTACAAGGACATGTCACCCAACGGAATGCGCGGCCGGCACGGGGAGGTAGTAACGGGCAAAGACGTGGGAGAGCGCCTCGGAGACTTCGTGAACCTCTGGAATTCCCACGCTGAACGTGACGGGCGGAAAGTCGTGCCAACCGATGGCGAAAGATCTGTCTTCGGAACCAGCAAGTCCCGCGTGGCAGCAGCCCGGTTCCGGCGCACCCTCGCCTACCACATCGCGAACAGCCCAGGCGGAGAAATCGCCCTTGGCATTCAATACGGCCACGTCAAAAGCGTCATAACACTTGGCTACGCCGGACGCGCCGAAAGCGGCTTCCCTGACCGAGTGGAACTGGACGCCCTGCTCGCACGGTGGGACGACCTCGCAGCCCTCACGGACGAACTCCAATCCGGTTCAAGAGTCAGCGGTCCAGCCGCCGGCCGATTCCGAGATGCCCTCAACGACTTTGCCAGCCAGTACGCCGGTCAAGTCCAGACCGAAGCCACCCTTCGCCGGCTCCAACGATCCGGACTTGCCCTCGTTCACGACAACCCGGACGCCCACAATGTCTGCGCCTACGTCGCCGCAACAGCTCTTTGTCACCCCGACCGGGATACATCCACCGCCCGAACGACGCCCGACCTGACAAACTGCCAGCGAGGGTGCCCAAACATAGCCCTCCTCGACAGCCACGCCGAGGACAAGGCACGCCAACGCGACCGACTCATCGCAGAAATCGAGTCGCTGCCACTCCCATTAGCGGACCGCAACAAACAAATAGCAGACCAGTTAGATCGTGAAGTACTGCGGCACGAACAGAACGGATTCAGCAAATGACTCGACGCGGCGACGATTCCGAAGAACGCGACAAACTCATCGCGGCGCTAATTCGCATCCTGAAAGGGCAACCGGAAAATAGTTCAGGACGGCTCTCTGTCAAGGCGGTGGCCGAAGAAGCCCGGCTTGCCCGAACTGCGCTAACCCACAAGCACCTCGACATCAAAGAACTCATCAGTCTCTGCCAGGATGCCAGGGCGGGGGAGCAGGCCATCGATCAGAGCAACCGCGTAGCAGCCCTCACGAAAGAGAACGGGGACCTCAAAGTCCTCAACGAGAGACTCGCAGCACAAGCAACTCTCGCAGCCATCGCTGCCGTCCGACCCAACCACCTCAGAGTGGTGTGACCCATAAGGGGTGGGACCCAAATACGCCTGAAACCTGCCCCGGGCAGGGGCCTGTGTGGACTTCTGGCATAGACAAGGCACTGCGGGAACTTTTGTGCTCGCGGAGACATGAATGGGTATGGAGACCATGAGTTCGTCCGTCTCAGACCAGGTGTTGTGGGACCGCAGCGTGGCAGGAGATACAGACGCCTTCCGCGACCTGTTCGTTCGGCATCGCGACGCGGTCTACAACTACTGTTTCCGACGCACGGCCTCGTGGGACGCCGCGGAGGACCTCACGTCAGGCGTGTTCTTGGAGGTCTGGCGGGGCCGACGACATCTGGCTCTGGATCGGGAGTCAGCGCTGCCATGGCTGATCGGAACCGCATCGAATCTGGTGCGCAGCCGGATGCGGTCCGCTGCGCGACGTTTAGCTATCGAGCGGCGCGCGGCGCCGCTCGACGAGATCCGCGACCCCGCCGACGCCGTCGCGGAGCACATCGATTCCGAACGGCAGATGGCCGCCGTGCTGGCTGCCATAGGACGCCTGTCCCGAGGTGAGCAAGAAGTCCTGGCCGCGTGCGTGTTCGCCGAGCTTGACTACAAGGCGGCCGCGGCCGCCCTGCATGTGCCGATAGGCACAGTGCGCTCACGGCTGTCCCGCGCCCGGGCCCGCCTTCAGGAGATCAACCGACCGGCAGAAGCCCGAGGGGGAATAGACGATGAATATCTTCGATGAAGTACCCGCCACGCGGCGCATGCCCGAAGACGCCGAGCGCCGTGCATGGGCGCGAATCAAAGAAGGCATGCACACAGGCGAGGAGAAAACAGCACACGGGCGGCCCCACGCGAAGTGGCGCTTCACGGCCGTGGCTGCTGCTGCGGCGGCCGCTGCCATCGCCGCGGCGTTCCTGATCACGCAGCCGTGGGCAGGCGTCGGCGGACCGCCCCTGTCGGCTCCCGCGCCCAGCAGCTCGACCTCCTCCTCACAGTCTTCTTCGGGCACTGGCTCGTTGCCGCCGGCGAGCCCTCCCGGTCTCCCGGGCGAACCGATCATGCTGATCGGATCGACAACCCCGGTTGGTGTGGCGTCGCTGTGGCAGGATGTCGTGTTTCCGGTGGTGCCGAGCACGGGGCGCTCGATAGCCCAGGCAGGATCCGTCATCGTTGAGGTGGGGGTGCAGGGCAGCACCCTGGTGGTGGCCAACAGCTCTGATTCGGGCGCCACATGGACGAGAAACCAGGTGGCCCTGCCGACCCCGGTGCCGTACGTCGACGTGTCTCTGTCCGGTGACGGCAAGCACTGGATCGTCGGCCCGCCACACGAGGGAGGGGCGACGGTGTCGACCTACACGGCCGCCTATGTCTCGGCGTCCGACGGCGCCCTCCAGCGGGTCTCCCTGCCCGGCCCGACATCGCACGCCGCCTGGGCTGGATCGACCCTGCTCGTGAGCGGCGGAGCGATGGACACCCACCTCTGGTCAAGCACAGACAACGGCCAATCCTTCACAGACATCAGCCCGAGTGTCCAAGGATCGATGCCGCCACCGGGGTATCAGGGCGCTCCGTCGATTTCGCTGCTGCAGCTGGGCAGCGGGGTGGCAGCCGTCGCACTTGCACCGAACGGAGCAGCCAGCACGGCGACCGTCTACGTGACGGGGAACGGTGCCACGTTCGCCAAGGGCGCCTCGGCGGACCTGTCGAACATCGCTCCCGGGTCCCTCAACGGCCTCGCCAGCACCTACGGCAGCGACGCCGCCATCGTGACCGGCGCCGGACAGTTGCTCAAGGTCACAGCCGACGGCCAGTTCCAGCCGCTCGCGATGGCGGGCATCCCCTCCGTGGTGAACTCGCTCGGAATCCAGTTCCGAGACGCCGCCAGAGGCATCGCCAGCGCCACCAAGACCACGTGCGCTGCCGGGAAGGCCGGCTGCACCACGCTCACCACCCGGTACACCACCGCCGACGGCGGAGCCCACTGGACCCCAGCACCATAAACAGCCCAAGTCCCAAAAGCTGCTGGAGGCCGGGCAGGGTTAGCTCAACACGCACACGCTCCACCCTCGCTATCGGAATCAACTAAACCCGCCAAACCGCTGTGAAAAAACCGCCATTCCGAACTAAAAGTCACACACGTGAACCGCTAAATAATCTCCGCTTTCACAAGCCCCCAGCGATGCCAACGCATACCTGAATTACTGCTACACGTCGGGCCATCGATCAGAGAGGATCATGAAATCATGAAGACCCATTCCATTAGGAAGCAGCTGGTTTACGGTGCGGCTTCGGCGATGATTGCTGTTGCCGCCGTGACCAGCCTTTCCGGGTGCTCCAGCTCCCCAGGCACCGCAGGTGCCTCAGGCACTCCGGCCCCGACGGTGAGCATGGATGCGAGCTGGGCGGATGGCTATAACAACCTGGCCGACTTGAAAGCCCACAGCGCGATCGCCGTGCAGGGCAGCTTCACACGCGTAATAGCGCAATCCAGCATCAAAACCATACCTGTCACCGATTTCGAGTTCACAGTCGAGACGGTGCTCAACGACCCGGGACACCTTGTGAGTTCCGGGGCCAAGCTGACCGTGCGCCAGACAGGCGGCACCGTGGAAGGCGTTCTCCATCAAACCGCCGACGACCCGCTGTTCAAGATCTCCGAGAACGCTGTCTTGTTCCTGAAACAACCCGAACCTGGCCTGTTCTACGTGGCCGGCGGCCCCACCGGCCGTTTTGAGGTTGTTAACGGCAAGGTCACTCCCTTAGCTCCCGACGGCGTCAAGTTCACCGGTTCGCCGGCTGACTTCGTCGCGGCGGTGAAAGACTCCTAGCTTCCCCATGCGAGACCGAAATCAAATACGCTCCACGGTCCTGCCGGTGGCAGGGGCCCTGGTTCTGTCTTTGCTCATATTGCCGGGCCGGACACGGCTGGTTGCCTGACGGCGGGCCCGGGATACGGTACACGCCGCGTTTTTCCGTGGGTGGCCGAGAACTTGGCGCGAAAAACTCTGGGATCCGTTAGGGAGCGTGGCAGGTTTCAGGCGTACTTGGGTCCTACCCCCATAAGCTGAGGCCACACCTAACAGTCTTGAGATAGCTACATAAGCAGCCAGGCGTCCGGGTGCGACTCGTCCTCCACGGCAGTGTTGCGCCAGGGCGCATACAGGCCGGCGAACGCGATGGTGGCGCCGTCCTCCGGCGCGATCTCGTAGCGCTGCTTAGGGTCCGTCCTCTTTGGCCCGGACTTCTTCCACTCCGCGTAGCCGGCGGCCGGATTATCCGTAGTCATTCGGCGGGAAATGGCATTTGGCCCGGTCGCATCGTTCAGGACGCGTCTTTAAGCAATGCGGGCTCCCAAAATATCTTGCGTAGGGATGGCTAGGCGTGGCTGCCAGCTGGAGGAATCTGCGGTCGGGTAGGAATCGTCGGCATACCCGGCAGCGCCATGAGCACCGGGCTGGAAACCCGGCGCTCAGGAACCGGGGGCGCGCGTCGCGAGGAATCGTTGCCCATCGCCGTCGATCAATGACTTCATAAGCACATGCTGTCCCTTCTCCGTTGCGAGGCCTTTGACGGACATACCTGCCTCAAGCAACGGCTGAAGCTGGTTTGTGAGAACTCCTAGCAATGCGCTGCGGCGATCTCCGTCATTCACTACGTGGTCGAGATCTAGCAGGTCCTCAAGATGCCGACGCTGAGTTTCCGGTAACAACACTTCAAGCCGGCTTTGAACGTGACACTGGGTCGGCTTTGGGCTTATTACCGGGCCGACACCTAGGAACCAGAGCCCGACGTTGACGTAGTAGCTAGGACCATATTGGGACTTCTGCAGGTTCAGGACCGCGATTGCATCTGGTCCCGTGACATACCAAGAGCCGGACTTCTTCGATCCGCCCAGAGATTTGCCGAACTCGTCAAAGGTCGTCTGGATGATGTTGCGCATGCTCATGGGCTGTAGGCTACCGCGCTTCAGTCCACGACCCGCCCGAGGAAGCTCGCTGAGCCTAGCCAGATACGCCGTGACGTGTCGATTACCCACGCGTTGCGCGGTCCAAGATCAGATTTGAGACGTGTGCCGGTAGGAGACCGCGGCGAATGTGCCGCCCACCAGGACTCCGGTGACCGCCGCGATTGCCTCAGGACTCATCAACGGAGGAAAGAGGCTGCAGAACGCATAGGCCAATATGCCCGAACTCATCAGGGCAGAGATGCCAGTGACGACCGCCCGAGTCTTGCGGGTCGCTGCCTCGGTCACGAGAAACCTGGCGCTGATCACAACGCCGGCAACAATCAGCCCAAGGATCGCCATGAGTGGGATTTCAAAAACTAGGAGGTTGATCAAACCCCAGAGGAGAACGACAGCATTCAAGTGACCCACGGTGGAACTGGCATGGAATACCACAGCTCCGACGGCACCCAAGACGGCACCGAGGCAGACCAGCCTGGCCGACACGTTTCCGGTGCGCCACCACCCCGGTCGAGTGCCACTTTTCGCCATTATTCAGCACCGCCTGTCGGAGCCTTGCCGCTTGTCGCATCGGCTGGTTGGGACAGTCTTTCGGCTTCCTCTTTGGCGGCCTGAATCACCACGAGGAAATCCGCCCGCTGGAGGTACTCCCCGCCGGGATTCCGGATAGTTTGGGAAGCGTCCCCACCGACCAGCCTCCCGTCCTACCGCAGATTAATTCCGGAGTCGACGCGGCCCGAAAGGCTCATCGGGCCACGTCGTCTCCAACTTACCGCAGATAAAGGGCTGCTATCTGCGGTAACTCCTTAGCGCCGGATCTCGGGCGTCTGCCCCTCAACCCCCTTTAAGCCCACTTGTGGGTACCGGCCTCGTCTGGTGCCCCTCGTCGCGACTCGCTGAAGGAGGATGCGCACTTCGGTCGGCCTTCGGTAGCGGCTTGTTCGGGCGTATTTGTCAGGCCTCGGAAGTGTGCCGGTAGGTGACCATGGCGAATGTGCTGCCTACAAAGGCTCCTGTGATGCCCGCGACTGCCCAGGGATTCCCTGTCTGAACAAGGTTGGAGAGGGCAAAGGCCATTCCGCCCGAAGTGACCAGGGCCACGACACCCGTGACAGTTGCGCGCGTCTTGCGGGTCGCTTCCTCGGCCACTGCCAACCTGGCAACGATCACTGCGCCGGCAACTACAACCCCAAGGATCACCAGAGCAGGCATTTCAAAAACGAAGAGGTTGAACAGGCCCCAGAGAAGAAATACGGGATTGAAACGAGGCAAGGTGTAACTGAGATGGAGTGCTAAGGCTCCGACCGTGCCCGAAACGGCGCCCAGGCAGACAAACCTGCACCATAGCTTGCCAGTGCGCCACCATCCTGGTCGCGTACTACTTTTCGCCATATTTCACCGTCCGCGTGAACGTCCCGTCGGGGTGTGCCACGGTCTGCTCGGTCGGGGTGCTCAGGGAATCAACCACCACGTCGGTCCAGCTCTGGGCCGCTTGCGTCCTGGCCGCGCCTTCCGTGAGCAGGCCCGTGATTCCAGTGCCGAGGCCAGCGGGCGGTGGCCCGGCCCACGCCGCGCCAGGCGCCGTCAGAAGCCCGGCAATGACCGACAAACCACAAACAGTGCGCAACAGCAATGAAGGACGAGACCCCACGGGACCACTTTCACGAGAAGGAAGTGCGTGGGATCCCCAAAAGATAGACCGTTCCCCCAAAGCACGGAATGCTGAGAGAAAGCTACATGCTGCCTACACAAAACCGCAATAGGCGTAGAACACTATCGCTTTATGACGAAACCAGACACACAATCCGGTCTCCCTTCACGATGACGCCAGCGAAGATCCGTCCCGCCATGGGCCAGCCCGAGACCCATATCGCGAAACTCGCCAAAGAACTCGGCGTCTCCCGGCAGACCCTCTACCGGTATGTCTCACTCGCCGGCGAGCTCCGCCCTCAAGCCCCACGAATACTCAAACACGCCAACGTTTAGCCCTTGCCGCGGAAAATGGACCCCAACGTGCAGCAGAATCACCGAAGTCCTCTTCCTTACGACACAATAAAATCCGTTTTCTGCAGCGCCCCCTTAAGCCGTCCAACTCGTCGGCTGGTCCCGAGCCACCCCTTTACCAACACCAAAAGCCCGAATCAACAACGCCAACCCAGCGAAAAGTAGAGCGACTGGCACCTTATGACACGCTCAGGAGGACTGTGCCCTTAGCGCCGGATCTCGGGCGTCTGTCCCTCACCCCCCGTTCAGGCGGGAATGCTTGTGCACGTGTTGCCCACAGCCTCTCGCGCCCTGCCGCCCGCCGCTGTGGATAGCCGGCGCCAGGCCATCCACAGAAAAGACCCGGCGTGCCGCCACCTCCCGGGCGAGTCGCCATCCACGCCTGCCGTCTTGGTCGCCGGTGGAACCGCGCAGGGAGTGGAGACGGGACCCTGACCGGCTGCGAACCATCGCCTGGGGCTCCGGCAGGCACGGGTTATACCCAATGGGGACAGCTTTGAGCTGCGCGGAGGGCTCCACCTGACCTCCAGTGGGCATAACCCGTTCCCAAGGCCTTCCAACATCGTGAACTTTTACGCTGTCATTGGTGCCTCGGCGGCGTTGATCCTGGACCGCCGAGGGCAAGGCCTGCACCGCCTAGTGGTCTGCCGACCGTGGCCTCTCCCGTGCTGCTCCGGACGCGCGGTAGTCCTTGAGCGCGGCAGCCAGAGCCCGGACGGCGGCCGGATTTTCTTGCGGACGCCCTTGCCGTGACTGACCGTGACGGGCTCTATGGGATCCCCAAGCACATCGGTGCGTGCGTTGCGGCAGGGATCGATCCGATCCTCGGCGTCGAGCTCGCCGTCCTGGACGAGGACGGGAGCGTGGGCGGGCGGGTTGTTGTCCTTGCGCACGGGCACAATCAGGGCGCCGGCTACGCGGCCTTGTGCCGGCTGGTCTCGGCCGCCCATGCCCGCAAAACCGTGGCGGTGACCAGATCGGAGATCACCGCGCATCTCGTCACCGATGCCGGCCCTGTGGGGACCGTGCTGCTTGGGCCGCTGTCCAACGTCGGGCTCAAGGTCGGGACCCGTGGTGACGGCATGGCTCTGATGGAACAGTGGCTGGCGGTCCTGCCCAGGGAAGCACTGCGGGTTGAGGTCGTCTCCCACCTGTCCGCGCCCGGGCTGCCTTTCAGCCACACCCACGCGACCAGGATGCTTCGTCTGGCCGGCAGGGCCCAGGTGAAGGCGGTGCTGAGCAACGCGGTCCGCTACGTTCTGCCGGACGGGGCGATCACCGCGGACATCCTTGATGCCGTCAGGGCGCTGCGCCGCCTGGACGAGACCGGGGTCCAGCCCACGGCCCAGGCCTGGCTCAAACCCGGACCCATGATGCAGGCCCTCGCCCTGGAGATCGCCGCCGTCGGCCAGGCCGGCGCCGCAGCCGCGAAAGCCCTGCTCGCCGAGACACAAATGCTGGCGGACCGGTGCCGGATCGACCCCGTCAGCGATGCGGGCTGGGGTGTGCCGGTCATGCCCGAAGCCTCCATCATCGGCATCACCAGCGACCCCCTCAGTGTGCTGTGGGAACGGGCCCGGGCCGGGACCAACCGGCTCTACACAGGCGCTGGCACTGCTGCTTTGGAGGTGGTGGAGTCCCGGCTGCGCTTGGAGATGGACACCATCGCCGATCTGGGGTTCGCGTCCTATTTCCTGACTGTGGCGGAGGTCGCCCGGCTCATCCGTGACATGGGCATCCGCTCCGCGGCCCGTGGCTCCGGGGCAGGGTCCCTGGTCAACTACGCCCTGGGAATCTCGTTCGTGGATCCGATCCGCCACGACCTGCTCTTCGAACGGTTCCTCAGCACCCGGCGCCGGACCCTGCCGGACGTGGACATCGACGTCGAGTCCGCCCGACGGCACGACATTTACCACGAGATTTTCCGGCGCTTCGGCCCGGAACGGGTCACCCTCATGTCGATGCAGTCCGGGTACCGGGCCCGCGGCGCGGCAAGGGACGCCGGCATGGTCCTGGGCATGGACCCGGACGACATTGACGGGATCGCCAAGAACCTCTGGCGCTTCTCTGCCTCCCATTTCCGCGAGGCCATGGCGGAGAAACCCGAGCTGCGGGACCTGGCCGAACGGGTGGAGGGCAGCCGGCAGCTGGACCTGCTGCGCCGAACTCGCCAAACTCAGCGATGCCCTGGCAGTAGAGCACCCCGAGCTGGCCAGATGCCGGTTCACCCCGCACGACTTCCGCCGCCTGTTCGCCACCGACCTCGTCAACCACGGCCTGCCGATCCACATCGGCGCTGCTCTCCTTGGGCACCTGGACGCACAGACGACGCACGGCTACGTGACCGTCTTCCAGGAAGACGTCATCCGCCACTACCAGGCACACCTCGCCGGCCGTAGGGCGGCCCGGGCCGCCCTAGAATACCGGACCCCGACCACCACCGAATGGGCCGAATTCGAAGAGCACTTCGACAAACGCAAAGTCGAGCTCGGCAACTGCGGGCGCCCCTACGCCACCCCCTGTGAACACGAACACGCCTGCATCCGCTGCCCGATGCTCCAAGTCGATCCTGGCATGATCGATCGCCTCGACGAGATCAACGAAGACCTCATCAGCCGGCGTGTGCTGGCCGAAACAAAAGGATGGCTCGGTGAGCTCGAAGGCATCGACCTCACCCTGCGTTTCCTCCAGGACAAGCGCGCAGATGCACAACGGATGGCCGGTCTGGGGCCAACCAACCTCGGGATCCCAGTTGTCCTCCCCGGACCAAGTCGAACCGGCAATTGACTGGAAGAAGCTACTTACAGATAGAGCGTCGGAGCTTCGGACGGTCGGCGGGTTAGCCAGTCATCGGTTATATGGTTCCCTGACAGTCCCGGGCTACGTGCTAATTCGAGCTTTATCGTGAAGGCTGATCAGCTTCCATGGAAGACGGCTGGGATCGCCGGCGGAGACATCAAGTGATGCTGTGACTCGTCGTGCGTCCTCTTCCAGGAGCAGGGTGCCGGTGGCGATGCGGGCATTGTTGGAGGCGATGACCCTGCCGTTGGGTCCCAGCAGGATGACCGCCGGTTCGCGAAGTTGAAGCGCCCGCAGAAAGACCCTCTCGAGCTTAGCGAGGGTAAGGTCGCACCCGAGGACGTGGGTACCTTGGGGGGTGGGTGCAGGCACGCATAGCGTGATGATGTTGATGTTGATGCCGCCGAGGTCGACGTACGGGCCGACAGCCACCGACTGTCCGGTGGTGGCCGGGAGTGTGAACCATTCACGGGTTGTGTAGTCGTAATAGTTCAGCGAGTCGGGGTTGAGGTCGTGGGTGACGAAGCGGGGGCCGCCTTTGGGCTGGCCCCTCCACCATTCCAGCCAATGCGGAGTCTCGGGGATGCTGCCGGTGGCGTAGGCGATCCCGGCGCCGTTGATGAGGTCCGAGTTCAGTTTAATGAAGTCAGCCAGCTCCTCTTTGAGGAACAGGAATTCACTGCGTCCGGGTGCCCCGGGCGCAGCATTGGCGACCGCTGTGACAGCGTCTGCAATCTTTTCCAGATCCGTGAACAGGCCGTTGATGCTGGAGGAGAGGATGGTGGCGGTCCGCTCCAGGGCTTCCATCGGGGGCTCCATGTCAGGCACCTTCTTCGGTTCGCATCATCAGCCCGAGGTGCTGCTCTATCAGATATTCCATCTCGCTTCGGCTGTGGTGCTCAGCCGCGCGGGCTGCAGCGTCGGCGTCCCTGTCTCTGATCGCATCGACGATTGCCATGTGCTGGTTTACTAGTGAGTTCTGACTCCCGGAGTGAACCGGGAGACCCCACCAGAGTGTCATCAGTTCAGCTTCGAGTTGAAGGGCGGCCGAGGTCAGCCTGCTTGACTGCGCGGCTATGCTGACGGCCACGTGGAACCGGCTGTCCATTCGTCGCCGGGCGCGTTCATCGACGGTGTCCCGGTGGCGCTTTGCCAGGTTTTCCAGATCCTCAACGTTTTGCGGGCCGGCGCGGCCGGCGGCAAGCCGGGCAGACATTGACGCGATGGCGGCACCCAGATCGCCCAAGTCCCTGAGGGCCTCAGTGCTCGTTTCCTTGAGCTTATGCTGCAGCTGCGTGTCGGTGAGTTCGATCTGGCGGCGGATGACGCTGCCGCCGCTGCGGCCACGGCTGGTTTCGATCAGGCCCTTGGTGCGGAGGGCGGCAAGCGACTGACGAAGGGTAATTGGGGAGATACCAAGCTCTGCTGCAAGGACGGACTCTGTCGGGAGCCTGTCGCCTTCGGTCAGAATCCCCATCAGGATCGCGGTTTCAATCTGGTAGGACACCTGGTCTGCGCGGCCGAGTCCTTCGGGTTCGCTCCCGCGCAGCAGCAAGAGCAGGTCAAGGGCGCGACTGGAGATCGCCATGCTCTGCATTTCCTCGGCACCCCTCCTGCTACTGGTGAGGGAATCGGACTACGGACCGGTTCCCTATTACCTTGAATCTTTACACATTCATGAACCGTTGGTAACTAGGGGCTGTTGCAAGCGAGTTGAACGGGGTGAAGCCGGGGGCGCGGCGGATGTCCGTACTCTGCTTGACGTGCCTGCGCCCTGGGATCCCGCTGCCCTGACCGCAGACCATAGTGGCCCCCGCCCTCGCCCGGCTGGAACCGACTATCCGGACCGGGCCCCCTCGCTGCGCCGGATGGGGAAGTATCGACGTGCAGCTCCCTCTAAAACATATAAACCTAAACTATTGCTTGATGTGTATTGCTGTGATCTACTTCATATAACGCAGGAGCGGGACGCGTTGGATGCGTTGGCCGCCAGCCGCAGTAAACGGATTTGGCTATGCAGTACCGCTTCGCCACCTCTGGCGGATAGATATCAACGACACTCACATCAGGAGAGACCATGAACCTTCGCCCGTTCTCCCGCATGACGCGGGGCACCCTCACGGCTACCATCGTCATCACCACCTTGCTCGGGGCGTCCGCATGTGGTTCTTCCACGCAGGCCCAGCCTGCCGGAGGTACGTCCAGCACGGATGCCACGCCCAGCGCGGACTCCACGCTGGTCCAGATGCTGCCGGCAGCGATCCGTGACAAGGGGACCTTGACAGTCGCCGCAGCGGTCTACGCACCAGCAGTCATGCAACCCACAGGAGGCGGCGACGTGACGGGCTGGGACATCGAGCTCACGCGTAAGGCAGCGGCCCTGCTCGGCCTGAAAGTTGACTTCAAGATCATCCCGTTCGACGGCGTTATCCCCGGACTGCAGGCGGCCCGCTATGACGCAGCGACCGGGGAGATCAACGTGACCCCGGACCGGACCAAGGTAGTCACCTTCGTCACCAACCACGTCTCAAAGGATGCATTCATCGTCAAGGCGGACTCGGCCAAGGCCAGCTTCGACAAGCCCGGCGACGTCTGCGGGCTTAAGATCGGGGCGGCCCTGGGATCCTCCGAAGCAGCCACCGCCCAGTCCATGGCCGACGAGTGCAAGTCTTCGGGCGGGGCTTCGACAACCGTCGAAACTTTCCAGACGCAGGCTCAGGTCAACCTCGCACTTAGTCAGTCCCGGGTCGATGCCGCCCTGGCCAGCGGCAGCCAGGCCGCCTACACGGTCGATCAGACCAAGGGTCAGTTCAAACTGGCCAAGCTCGGCTTCGGTCCGGAGATCAAGACGGGTCTTGCTCTGGCCAACAACGCCAATACCGCCCAGCTCGCCAAGGCCTTCCAGGCCGCTACGGACAAGCTCATCAAGGACGGCGACCTGGCCAAGGTCCTGGGTCAGCTCAACGGCGGTCTTGGTGCCGTGGACAAGTCCGAGATCATCCCGGCCCCGAGCAGCTGACCCTCAGATGGTGTCATTCAGAATTGAAAGGCAGTAATTGCTATGGAAAGCGCCAAAGCAAAGACGCACCCGCAACACACGCCGTCCAACGCGCTCAGCGCCACGTCTGCATTGACCGCCGATCAGCAGACCCTGGCGAGGGAAACCGTCCCGCTGCGTCACCACGGCCGGACGGTCGCCGCTGTCTTCCTGCTGTTGGTGGTTGCGAACCTGGTCCACTCGATGGTGACCAACCAGAACTTCCAGTGGCCGACCGTGTGGCACTACCTGTTCTTCCCGGACATCATGGCTGGGCTGGGGCGGACGCTGATCCTGACCGTCGTGAGCATGACGATGGCGATCGTGCTGGGGATCCTGCTGGCAGCGTGCCGGCTGTCGGGGAACAAAGTCCTTCAGGCTGTAGCCGGCGCGTACTTGTGGTTTTTCCGCGGAACGCCGCTGCTGATCCAGCTCATCTTCCTGTACAACCTTTCGGCGCTCTACCCGCGGCTGGGCATTGGCGTGCCCTTCGGGGGGCCGGAGTTGATCGGGGGCTCCACCAATTCGGTGCTTTCATTGTGGACAGTTGCCCTGGTAGGCCTGGCCTTGCACGAATCTGCCTACATGGCCGAGATTGTCCGGGGAGGGTTGCTCTCGGTGCCCAAGCACCAGACCGAGGCGGCCGCGGCCCTGGGCATGAACAACCTGATGGCCTTCCGACGCATCATCCTGCCCCAGGCGCTGCGGGTGATCGTGCCCCCGACGGGCAACCAGGTCATCGGCATGCTCAAGTACAGCTCGCTCGTCAGCGTGATCGCCTTGCCTGACTTGCTGTACTCCGCCCAGATGATCTACACCCAGACCTTTGAGACCATCCCGCTTCTCATCGTCGTCTCGTTCTGGTACCTGCTGTGCACCAGCATCCTGACCGTCTTCCAGCAGCGCATCGAGCGCTACTACGGCCGCGGGGTTGCAGGACATCAAAGCACCACTCCCGCGCGTGGACGGATCCTCGGCCTGGGGGTACCGCGCAAGCGCGTCCGCACGACATTGTCATCAACCACTGCCGAGGAGGGCTAACCATGGCCACCATCGCCCACACGGAACACCTGAGGGATCAGTCCGATCCCATTGTGAAGATTGTCGAACTGCGCAAGAGCTTCGGTGACTTGGAGGTTCTCAAGTCTGTCAACCTGGATGTCTACCCTGGTCAGGTTGTCGTCATCCTCGGTCGATCCGGCTCAGGCAAGTCGACCATGCTGCGGTGCATCAACCACCTCGAAAAGCCTTCCGGCGGGGCGGTCCTGGTCAACGGTGAGGTCGTGGGATACCGCCTCAAGGGCGAGAAGCTTCACGAGCTGCGGCCGAACGAAATCGCCCGCCAACGCGCGGCCACAGGCATGGTGTTCCAATCCTTCAACCTGTTTCCGCACCTCACCGTCCTGGAGAACCTGCTCGAGGCCCCGTGCCGGGTACTGCGTCGGTCCCCCAATGAAGTGCGCGATGAGGCGATGAAACTGCTCACCAGCGTAGGCCTGGCCGAGAAGGCCAACGTCTATCCCAGCACTCTCTCGGGAGGCCAGCAGCAGCGGGTCGCCATTGCACGGGCCCTGGTCATGAAGCCGTCGGTGATGCTCTTCGACGAACCCACTTCAGCGCTCGACCCCGAGCTCGTCGGCGAGGTTCTTGAAGTCATGAAGGAGCTGGCGCGAAGCGGCATGACCATGATCGTGGTGACCCATGAGATCGGGTTCGCCCGCGGAGTCGCGGACGAGGTTGTCTTCATGGCCGAGGGACGCGTCGCAGAGCAAGGTCCCCCCTCGCAGGTGATCGACAACCCCCAGGCCGAGGCCACCAAGACCTTCCTTCGCAGCCTCAACGAACGCCGCGACACCCCTGTCCAATGACAGCCCGCCCCTGACAAGGGATTTACTTTCACACCTGGAGCATTTGAATGCGCTTTAGCAAAGTTTTCAACATCGTCGGCTGCCATGTAGGAGGCGAAGTCTGCAACGTGGTTGTGGGTGGGGTCGGCGACGTTCCCGGGAACAGCATGTTTGAAAAACGCCTTTACCTCGAGAGGGAACGCGACGACATCAGGCAGCTTCTGCTGAAGGAGCCCCGCGGGTCCGTGATCCGCTCAGTCAACGTGGTCCTGCCCTCGACCGACCCCGCTGCAGTCATGGGCTACGTCATCATGGAGGCCGAGGAATACCCGGTCATGTCCGGCGGCAACACGATCGCCGTCGCCACGGTTTTATTGGAGACGGGCATGGTGCCGATGCAGGAACCTGTCACCGAGCTCACTCTGGAATCCCCTGCAGGCCTCATCCGGTTGCGTTGCGAGTGCCGGGACGGGAAAGTACTCAGCGTCCGTTTCACGAATCAGCCTGCCTTCGTTTACGAGTTGGATGCCAAGGTCGAAGTCACCGGTCTAGGCACCGTCACCTTGGACGTGGCGTGGGGCGGCATGGCCTACGCCATCATCGATGCCGCAAGCCTTGGATTCGATCTGGTGCCTGATGAGGCAAGGGACCTGTGCCTGATGGGCCAGCGCATCAAGGCGGCAGCCGCGGAGCAACTGGTGACGGTCCACCCCGAGAATCCGAAGTTCGCCGGGATCACCAACACCGAATTCACCAAACCGCTGGAGCACCAAGGCGATGTCATCTATTCCCAGAACGCCGTCGTCGTCTCCCCCGGGAGGATTGACCGGTGCGCATGCGGAACAGGCACATCCGCCCGGCTCGCCGTCATGCACGCCCGTGGACTGATCGTCCCCGGACAAAAGTTCGTTCATGAGTCGCTGATCGGCAGCCGATTCGAGAGCACCATCGAGTCGCTGACTACGGTCGGCGGCTACGACGCAGTCGTGCCCAGCGTCGCCGGGCAAGCGTGGATCACCGACATGTCCCAGGTCGGCCTCGACCCGACCGATCCCTTCCCGCTGGGATACGTGCTCTCCGACAGCTGGATGCGAAGCAGCAGCACCGTCACCGCGTAATCCCACTTCCCCCAAGTTAGCTCCCGCTCCCGACAACCGATGCCTGCACTCCCTCTAGCGCCTACCCCGTGCACTAGGCAGCCCGGCACCACAGATCCTCGAAAAGGAAAGTTCAAACCATGAAAGATGTAGTCATCATCGGCGCTGGTCTCGCCGGTCTTTCGGCCGGATGGCGCCTCCGCCACTGGGACACACTCCTGCTCGAGGCGGGCGATCGCGTCGGCGGCCGGATCCGCTCGGAACGCCGGGGCGCCTACTGGCTGAACTGGGGAGGGCACGTCTTCGCCGGGGCCGGTTCCTCCACGGACGCCTTGCTCAACGAAGTCGGCGTGACCGCCGTCCAGATCCCCGGATCTCTCCAAGCGCTGTCAATGAACGGCAAGTTCATCCGCGAGGGACACATCGCCACCTATCCGTTCCGCATCCCCATGTCCCTCACGTCCCGGATCGACACCCTGCGGGCCGGCCTGAAGGTCGTTGCCGGCGTCGCCAAGTATACAGGTGTGGTGCGGAAGCGTTCCGGAGAATCCGGCGCCACGCGCCAGCAGCGCATCTACGACTTCGAAAACGACAGTTCGTTCCAGGACTTCATCGGCAACCTGTCCGAGGACGCGGCCGCACTGTTCAAGACCACCGTCACCCGCTCCGCCGGGGACATGGACCAGATCTCTGCCGGCGCAGGAATCGGGTACTTCAGCCTGGTCCTGGGGATCGGGCAGGGCCTGAGCCAAGGCATCGTCGGCGGTCCGTCCACCCTGACCGAGTCCGTTGCCGCCGCCCTGGGCGACCGCATCCAGCTCGGAGCCGCCGTGCAGGAAGTGACCCACAAGAAGAACTCAGTCCTCGTCCGGTACACCCAGGGCGGCGCCGAGCGTGAGGTGGAGGCCCGTACCGTCATCCTCGCAACCACCGCCGACGTCTCGCACAAGATCGGCGTGGACCTTCCGGAGGAGCTGCGGGACGCCCTTGGCCAGATCAAATACGGCCCGCACGTCAGCACGGCCTTCCTGACCAACGAAACAACGGCACGGCCGTGGGACGACATCTACGCCATCGCGGCCCCGAAACGCTCGTTCGCAATCGCCCTGAACCAGGCAAGCATCGTCCGTGGGACCGAGTCCGTGCGCAAGCCCGGCGGCAGCTTCATGACGTTCTCCCCGGCCAGCCTGGGACGGGCACTGCTGGAGAAGAGCGATGAGGAAGTCATCGCCACCCACCTGGCTGACCTCGACCAAGTGCTCGGCCACGGATTCGCCGACAGCGTCGTCGAGGCCAAGACGGACCGGTGGAAGGTCGCGTCCCCCTACTGCTTCCCCGGCCGGGCCAAGCTCCAGTCCACGCTCATGCGGGGCACGGACCGGGTGTTCCTGGCAGGGGACTTCCTCGGAACCCTCTACACCGAAAGTTCCATCACCACAGGCTTCTCGGCCGCCCAGGAAGCCGCCAGCCTGCTCGCCACGGACAAACAACGGGCCGCGGCTCCCACCCTGCACCTGGCCACCGGCACCTGATCCTTTCGCCCGCGCCAGCCCTCGAACCAACACCACCAAGGAGAACACCCCACCATGACAACGCACCTCAAAGGCGTCCTCACCGCACTATCCACCCCCTTCGACCAGGACGGCAGCCTCGACGTCGAGACCCTGCGGCGCATCGTTGACCGCTCCATCGACGCCGGCGTGGACGGCGTCGTCGCGGCAGGGTCGACCGGCGAGGTCGGCGCCCTCTCCTCCGAGGAGCGACTGCTCCTCATCCGGACCGTCATCGACCAGGCGGACGGCCGTGTTCCGGTCATCGCCCAGACCGGCGCGACCTCCACCGCCGAGGCCATCCGGCTCTCGCAGGCGGCCGAGAAGGCGGGCGCGGATGTGCTCATGCTGATCACCCCGTACTACGAGCCCCTGTCCCTGGAGGAAACGGTCACGTACATCAAGGACGTGGCCCGGTCCGTGACCATCCCGGTGATGCTCTACAACATCCCGGCCGTCACTGGCGTCAACCTGGACCCGGCCACCGTCCGCGCCCTCGCCGAAGACGTCGAGAACATCAAGTACATCAAGGACTCCAGCGCGAACTGGGAACAAGCCCTCCAGCTGATCCACCACCACTCCGATGTCATCGGCACGTTCATCGGCTGGGACGCCTACCTCTACAGCGCTCTGGCAGAAGGTGCCGCCGGTGTCATGGCCGGGACCGCCAACGTGGTGCCCAACGAAATCGTCGCCGTCAGCCGCCGCATCGCCGAAGGCGACCTCACCGGAGCCCTGAAACTGTGGAAGCAGCTGTACCCGGTCATCGACGCGCTCCTCTCCGCACCGTTCATTCCTTCCGTGAAGGCCGGCCTCGCCCTGCAGGGGCTGCCCGCCGGCTCACCCCGCCGTCCCACGGCCGACCTGAACGCCGAGGACCTCGCCCGGGTCAAGCACGCCCTGGCCGCCCTCAACCAGAAGTAACGACAGGACCGAAGGAAACCATGACCGCCACAGACACAGCACCGTTCACCGTCCGCAGAGCGGAAGAGACGCCCGCACCGTCCCTGCCTCCGTTCGGCCAGTTCATCGGCGGGGCGTTCATTCCGTCCAGCTCCGCGTCAACGGTCGAGGTGGTGAATCCGGCCACTGAAGAGATCCTGATGCAGGTTCCCGCCGGGTCCGTGGAGGACGTCGACGCCGCCGTCGCGGCAGCCGTCGCCGCCAAAACGGACTGGTCAGCGACAACGCCGAAGGACCGGTCAGCGGTCCTTCTTCGCGTCGCCGACATCATCGAGGCCAACCGCGAACTCCTCGAAACCCTCGAATCCGCCAACACCGGCAAACCTGCCGCCGTCGCTGAAGACGATATCTCCAGTGCAATCGACACCTTCAGGTTCTCCGCCGGCGCCGCCCGCGCGTTCACCACCCCCGGAGCGGGCGACTATGCCGAGAACCACACCTCGGTGATCCTCCGCGAGCCGGTGGGAGTCGTCGGCGTGATCACCCCGTGGAACTACCCCCTGCTGATGGCCGCCTGGAAGATCGCCCCGGTCCTGGCCGCCGGCAACACCATGGTGCTCAAACCCTCGGAGCAGACACCTCTGACCACGCTTAAACTCGCAGAACTGATCGCCGCCGAGGTTCCGGCCGGCGTCCTGAACATCGTCACCGGCTCCGGACAGGTGACGGGAAACCGGATTTCCGAGCACCCTGACGTGGACCTCGTCGCCATCACCGGAAGCGTTGGCAGCGGCCAGAAAGTCGCCGCCAGCGCATCCTCCACCGTCAAACGCGTGCACCTGGAACTGGGCGGCAAAGCACCCGTCGTCGTGTTCGAAGACGCCGATCTGGAAGCCGCCGCCCAAGGCGTCCGCTCCGCCGGGTTCTGGAACGGCGGGCAGGAATGCGGCGCAGCGTGCCGTGTCCTCGTCCACGAATCCGTCGCAGCGAAGTTCACCGACCTGCTCGTCCAGGAGGTCAGTGAGATCTCCGTCGGCGCCCCCGGAGCGGGCGACGACGTCGAAATGGGTTCCATGATCTCCAAAGCCCACTACGACAGGGTCCTCGCCGCACTCCAAGACGTCCGCAACGACGGCCTGAGCATCGCCGTCGGCGGCAACGCCATCGAGGGCCCGGGCTACTTCATCGAACCGACCGTCGTGAGCAACGTGCCTGCCGGCGCCGCGATCACCAGCACCGAGATCTTCGGCCCGGTCGTGTCGGTGGAAACCTTCAGCACCGACGAAGAAGCCGTCGCACGGGCCAACGAAACCGTCTACGGACTGGCCGCCTCGGTATGGTCAACGAACGCGGACCGCGTGCTCTCCGTTCCCCGCCGGCTCGACTTCGGCACCGTCTGGGTCAACTCACACCTCGTCATCGCCAACGAGATGCCCTGGGGCGGATTCAAAGGCTCCGGCTACGGCCGGGACCTCTCCATCTACGCCCTCGAAGACTTCTCCCGCACCAAACACATCATGTACAACCACGGCTGAGGCTGCTCTCCATAGGGCCGCCGCTGGTCATGCACCCCGGATTTTCCGGGGGTGCATGACCGTGTCGACGCGGCCTAGTGCCGGAAATGCGTGGAACCCCAACAATGAAAGGGCAACAGGGCGCATGGACCTGAGACCCATCACAGACTGGACCCTCCTTATCGGGGCCAGGGTCGAGATCCGCCAGCAGGGTTCCCCGGTCTGCAGCGGACATGTCGACACCGTCACCGACGACGGAAGAATCCTTTGGCTCCGGCCCCCTGCACAGAACCGAAGGCTCTTCGAAAAGGCTGAGTTCTTCGAAGCCTGGGCAACAGAGGAGCGCACCGGCGTCCACTACGAAGTCGCTAAGAGCCTAATCACCCGGAGCCTTGAAAACCGTTCGTCCGACGAATGAGGTCATCGCTCGAGGGACGAGTTCGAGAAGCACTACGGCCACCAACACCGAGCCCGGCCGCTAGCCGCCGGACAGCACTTCTGAAGGGACACCATGGGACTGCTTTGGGAAATCGCCGGCTGGGGAGGTGCAGCCGCGATACTCAGCGCATACCTGGCTGTCTCCATGGGTTGGTTAAAGGCGGGCCGGGGCTTCCAGACGGCAAATCTCCTTGGCGCTTGCGCCTTTATTGTCAATGGTGCGTTCCACGAAGCCTGGCCCTCCGTAGCCACGAATATCGCTTGGTTACTTATTTCCGCCGTCGCGCTCGTTCGCATGCGTTCGGCGACCCAGCCGCACACGGCGGCTGCTGATGCTCCGCAGGGTCAATTCCCGGGTGCCCCTGACGCCACAGGCCAACTCACTGTCGTTGAAGTTCTCACTGCTTCCGCCCAGGGCGACGTCGAAGGACATCGTCCGCTCCACTGATCCGTGGGGCGGCATCTCACCAGCCGCAGCCCATGCAGTCCACAAAACCAGCGTCCAGGAACCCCCGGCCGCCTAAGCCAAGATCCACAAAGAATCAACTGTCTCATCAACGTCTCAGGAATTTGACGAGCGGCCCCAAAACTTGCAAAGTGCAGAGAAGCAACGACCGTGCGCCGCGAGTGGGTCAAGACCCTGCTCGCCCGCAAGACCGCGCCGAAGGGATGGCAGTACTTCACCGTCCACGCGATCACCCACCACCCCGAAGTAGCCAGCGGCTACGACGGCAAGGTGGCCGTCGAAATGATCGGAGCCAATTTCGAAGACAGCGACCGCTGGGCGTGGAACCCGCTCCGGGACCACGTCGCCGCGAGCAAGGCACGGCCCGAGATCTCCCTGATCGCGCTCGTCTGCGCCGGGTACGAGAAGACGATCGTCAAGGACTCGTGGCGCTCGGCCAGCGAGCGGCACGCCGACTACCTCCGCCAGCTCGTGGCATGGGGATACACCCCCGCCGAGGTCGAACAGATCATCCTCGACAAGCACACCCCCGCCGCAACCAGCGGGGAAACGGCGGAATAGGACCTGTGCCGGGCGGAACCCCCACCGCCCGGCACGGCCCCCGGCCACTCACCACCCGCAGGCCGTGAACCGTGAAATGTCGGGCGGGCCGCCGCACCAGGGCGAACCAAACGCTGCTGGTCACCAGCGGCGGCCCGCCGTTCAACGCCACCAACAAGCGCGGCCCCCGGAGTGCCGCGCGCTACCTCAATGTCAGAGACAGCATTCATGCTGGACTCCAGACCCGATCAGCTCCCACGCCAGGGGCTTAAGGAAGCTGGCCGGTGGCACTACCGACCGGCCCTGTCTCAGGGACGAAACAACCAGTTCAGTTAGGCTGAACCCATAGATTTCCTTTTGCAGAGGGAAAACCCCAGGGGCCGGCACATGCCGGCCCCTGGTTGCTTAAATCTTAAACAGCACCCTTTGGTCAATGCCCTGCCATCTGCCACAGCTCCAGACCCATCCTTGCCGCCGTCAACAGCAACGCCGCAGCCGCGATCCAGACGCCGGCGATCTGCCAGGCACTGGCCCGCGGCCGCCGTCTATCCTCCATGCTTCCCCTTCCCCTCACCCAGTGGGGAAACCATCCTAGAAGCCAGGAACGACACCCAAGCCGGCCCGCCGCCGCAGCCCGGATGCGTTGTGCACCCGATACCCACAACCACACGGGCCAACCAGCCACGGGCTGTGGACAACCGGCGCCCGGCTGTCCACAGAAAAGACCCGGCGCGCCCCCGGACCCCGGGCGAGCCGTTGCGGTCCACCCAGATCCGGAGAACCCAGGCACAGAGCAGGCCTAGGGGGCTAGATGGTCCGGAAACCGGACATCGGCGGGGTCCAGCTCCGGGCGCGCCCGCAGGAGGCGCACTGGATGGCGGAACGAGCGGCCGGACCATGCCACATCTGCCGAGACTTCCACGACAAACGGTTCCACCAGCGTCAGACGCACCGCGCCCCGTTCCTTGCTGAACCTGTCCAACATCGTCTCGGTGATCTCTTCCGGCCATGGATGATCCCCGCGAGGTGCCCGCAAATGCATCGCAAGGGATCTGCCGGCATGCGCCGCGAGGGGAGCGGAGCGGCCGACAATCCGCAGCCGCCCACCAATCGGAAGACCAACCACCGCAGCGGTCGGTTGTGCGCGCGGGCCGATAACCGCAGCGCACACGACGTCCACGGACCGGCGGCTCTTCACCTTAAGCCACTGCCTCTTGCCGCCCACGTACAACTGGGAAGCACCCTTGCAGACCACCCCTTCACACCCTGTCGAGGGCAGGTCCCGGAACCATTCCTCGGCGAGTTCCCGGTCCGTGGTGAAAGGGGAGAGGTTCAGCGGGGGAGCCCATGTCCGGGCGAGTTCCTCCAGCAGCTCCCGCCGCCGGGACCACGGAAGGCCCCTGATGTCATGGCCGGCGACCGCGAGGAGATCGAACGCCACGTACGAGGCTGGCAGTTCCCTGACCATCTTGGCGAGGTTTGCTTTGGAAGTGACCAAGCGCCGTTGCAGGGCCTCGAAGTCGAGCCGGCCCTTGGACCAGACCACGGCCTCACCATCGATCACACAGCCCGGAGGCGCCTGCTGGGTGAGAGCGGAAACGAGCTCAGGCAAGTACCTCGAAAGGTCTTTGCTCTGCCGGGACAACAACAACACCTCTTCTGCTCCAACCAGGGCATATGAGCGCCAACCGTCCCACTTGGGCTCAAAGACCACCTCGCCGGGCAAAGCGTCGGCGGGCGGGATGGCCTCCACCGCTTTCGCCAACGCCAAAGCGACAGGAGGCCGCAACGACCTCGGCACGCTCTCCATGGCGTCAGTGTAGGCCCGCACATCCTGCGACGTCCGCGTCCCCGGTGCAGGAACTCCGGGGGCGCTGGAGCCGGGATGGAATCCTTAAGGTCAGCCCTCGACGTCCCAGAGTTGCTCTGCCAAAGCATCGATACCAGCGAACTGATCGCCCGATTCCGAGTGAATGGTGAGGTACTGACGATGGAGATCGCTCTTCAACTGGTCGGAGTATTCGGCGATTGCAGCCATTCTGCGGGCGTCGTTCATCGTTTCGGATTCCTTAACGAGCCCCAACATTTTCTTGAAGGGGGCGTCTGCCATCCGTCGCGACAACGTAACACCCAGGAGGCTGGGAAAGATTGATGAGAATGTCTCTCTAGCTTGTGCTGCGGCCGGTGCCAGAGTTAGAAAGTTCAGCAGGAAATCTGGGCGCATGACGTACTTGCCGCCCGAGTTGTTGCGTACGATTTCGCCGGTGTGGCGCAGCACCCGCGTTTCACCGGTCAGCCACCACGTTTGGTAACCAAATTCTGAGATATTGGAGCTTTCCCGCTTCTTTCTGCGGTGTCCGTACACAGAAAGCACCATAAGGGCATCGTTTTCGGCTAGTTCGAACTTCTTGTTGCCGTTTTCCTCCAAAGTGGTTGCCAACTCTGCAAGTTGCTTCTCATTGACCAGGTCACGAAGTTCGATGCGATCTTTGTAGTCCATAGAAAACTCGTTTTGCAAGTATCGTCGGATGGCCTGAAAAGCTTGGGGTCGATGAAGCATCTCGAAGCTACAGAACTGGTTAATGAAGGCTTTCCAGCTCGTCGGCCTAGTCCTCTGGTTGGTTCCCAACCTTGAGTACAGGTAGGCGCGGACCATGATTTTTGGAGAGTTGCGGGCAAGCTCGTAGGTGACACTATCTTCGATGTCTGCAAATGTGTTTTGGAATTCGTGGTCACATCCCCTGAGATGGTGCACTATCTCATCCAAGGCAGACTCTGTCAGGACGAGCTTCGCGCCGGCTTGGGCGGACATCTTGAGCGTGTTAGTCACGACCTTGTCTGCTTCATCGAGGCAGATCTCGCTGAGTGCGCGCACGAGTTGGTCGGAGCCGACGTACAGGTAGAAATCACCCGCCATCCGTTGGAAGAAATCGACGAGCTTTGGCTCGGAGTTCAGCGTGAACAGCAACGCGTAGGTTCGTGACAGCTTGTGCAGGTATTCGCGCTCCGGGGCCGTTGACTCGTAGAGCACGCCACGAAGACATTCGAATGCCACGTCCCCAATGAGCTTTCGTCGCCGGCCATTGATGTTCAACTCTTCAAGAGCAGCCGCGAGGGAGTCGGTCACGACCACCATCTCCGTTGGTTCATCTTTTTGAAGCGACGAGATGAAAGCCAGACCTTGGCGTTCAAACGTGAGTTGAAGGGAGCGCATGGTGACCTTGACCGCTTCTGTGAGGCCCACCTCGCCCAAGCCCTCATGGGGAATGGCTAATATTCGTTCTTCGATGGATGCTTCGACGGCTGTCCTCAAGGTCTCATCAGTCTGGTTTTCCCCACGAAGAAGCTGGCGTGTGTCAAAGGGAAGGCAGTACTGACTGGTAGCCCTATATCGTCGCACCGCGCGACCGTCGTTTCGCTTCTTTGTCGAAAGCGCCGCGAGACGCTTCGACAACCGGGGCTTGACCAAACTTTCAACTGAAGGCAATACCTCCAGGATTTTCTGCAGAATTTCTGGTTCTGTCATCAGGCGGCCCTCTTCGGGATCCGTCTCCTCCAGCGACCAAAGGATAAGGCTGTCCACCACGTCTGCTACTAGCGTGTGATTGCCATCCCGCCTTTCGATTTCCTGCGAAAGAAAAACAAAAACTGAGGGATCACGCACGTGGCTGGATGGCATCACGACAGTCGAGGATCCAATGTGGTCCAAGGATTCGTTTAGATGGCGAAGATGCTGGTTGTAAGCGGCTTGTGTACCGAGGTTGTCGTTTGCATGACTCGCCAGATAGTTGGCGTCTCTAATTCTGACAGTGACGTCGAGTTCAGCTGTGAGGTTCTCTTCCAGGATGTCCAGTGCCTTCACGGGCTTGGACGTAACGTAGGTGAGTGACCTAGGCGTACGGCCGAACTCCCGAAGTCGCCGTACAGTCTGACGAACTTTATCTTCCACATCCATGCGGACACTCGCCTGTATGAAGGCTTTGCCCGAAGAATCCTCGCTGACGTAGGTCTCAAAGCCGTCGGCTCCGCCATCTTTAATGCCGCCGAGAGGAATGAACTTCTTGCCCAGAAGCGCCCCGAAGTAATCATTCACGAATGCCTCGAACGGGAACCCCTGAATCTTGCCAAGAGCGATCATCATGAGATCGGTGTTAATCGCCTGGTTTGGCAACGGGGGCTCCTCATTAGGCTTCGGTTCGAACTCGACAGAGTCCCAATCCTAATTGGGAGTCCTGACATGACTTCTGGACACTCCGTAGTGGGCAGGCACCGCGTTCGTCGATGTCAGCAAACAGCCCGAAAGTTGGGCTTTGATGGCACAGGCCCTCGCCGCCGGCGTTCACCTTCTAAGGAACTTGGAGCGCTCAAGGTGCCGGTTCACCCCAAAATTCTCTGAGATTTCCGCGACACGATTCTGCCCGTGGCCGCACTGTATCCGTAGGGAGGGGTGTGTCAGTTATTGGTTTCCGCCGGGGATGCGAAGCAGCTGCACCAGGCACGTCTCGTAGCCGGCCATCACCTCGTCGAAAGAAGATTGTTGCAAGCCGCCGTAGACGGCGGCAGCGTGAAGCGCATCGGGTAGTTCCTCATCCACGGAACACAACAGGGGCTCACAACGCAGCCCGTCCCATTCGAGGGTGGCCACAGCCCAGGATGCACTGGCGGGGAGACCGTGATACCGGCGGATTCCAGCGTGTTGGCAAGAAGGTTGCGGGTCACAGACCGCCACGCCTCGAGGAAAGGATCCCTGAGCATCTCGATCCGCTCGGCCGCCGCCCCTCAGGCCACAACATCTCCGCGGCCTCACGGCCACAGCCTAGCCCTCCCGCCACGGCAAGGGCAGCACAAGAACCGGGACTACCCCATGGACCAAGACTCCATCTCCGGACGCACCACGAACAGACGGATGAGTGTATTGGGCCGGGACAACACACGCCCAGACGGCAGGGGTCGACAAACGGGGGAGACTCGCCTGGAATTGCGACTGATCTTCAAGCGCAGGGGGATTCCCAGCGGGCTACTTCGCGCTTTCACCCAAGAGTCCAGGAAGGCTATTCGCGGTGTCATTTTCAGAAGCTGACTGCACTGACCTTCCCGTGATTTCGGGGATAGTGCAGATGACTTGTGAACATTGGCTGCTCGGCACTCCTCTGCACTAACGTCCCTTTTGCTCGGTGCTCCTCTTCACTATTGCAACCGGGCGCCGCCCAACGGCTTAGTGAAGTGGACTTCCGACATTCGGTGCAGACGACTTCTGAGAATGACATGTTCACCGGTCCGAAACTGCGGCCGCCAACCCCCGAAAGCCTCGCGAAATGTTGATCGAAATCCGCGTAAAATAAGGGTAAAACTGCTTGTTTTTCATATGAAAATTGGTAAAATTGAAGTAGAAAGTCACCCAGACGAACGCAACCAGAATCCATACGAAACGCAGGACTGAAAATGACTTCAACCCCAGCCGAGTACACCGTCTACACCAAGCCGGCCTGCAGCCAGTGCGATGAGACGAAGGCCTACTTCGACCGCAAAGGCATCACCTACCAAGCGGTGGACATCACCGAAGTGCCCGCAGCGCTGGAATACATCACTCAGGAACTCGGCTACTCCCAGGCGCCTGTCGTTATCTGAGGAGACCCTGCCGGGAGCTCTGCTTTTCTGCTTGTGGGTGTCATTGATGTCAGCGACGTTGCGGCTCCGACTTTGTAAGCAAGCGGTTGCTGCGCTGGACCCAGGAGGGGTCAGTTGGTGAGCTTCATGCTTTTTGGCGATGATGCCGCAGGAAGCGGCGTCCTTTCTGTGTCGCTAGCCAGCCGCTTTTGAATACTTCTTCGAAGGTCCGGGCTCCGTCAGGCGTGTTGAGGTGCAGGTCATCCAGGAGAACCTAGTTGCAGCGAAAATCAGTCAGGTCGACCGTGTCGGAGTTCCCGGTGTAGTCCAGGATTTCGACTGCGGCCTGTTCGCCTTCATGCAGGGATCCGGTTATTTCGGTAACGGGCCCCGTGACCACGCCGTGTTGGAGCCAGCGACCACGAATGAGGATCCCGTTCGGGCATCCTCCGGCTTGGGTGGTCATGACCAGGAATTTGTTACAGGGAAGGGTTGTGCACTTGTAGCCGCCCGGGATGTCGGCGGTGTAGATGCCGGCGGCGGCGGGCTTCCATCCTTTTGCTGCAAGATCGGCAGCCGCCGCAGCCTTCGCCTGCGCATCCGCTGCAGCTCGTTTTTGCGCCTCGTCGGATTGGAGCTTTTGCTGATCGGCGTACGCTTTTGCCCAGTATGCGTCCGAATCTGCTTTTTTCTTGGCTGCAGCTTCGTCTTGAAGACGCTGGGTTTCATCGGCACGGACTTGTGCCTGGTGAGTCTGGTCCATGTTGTACCAGACCACGCCTCCTGCGCCGGCTGCTCCGAAGACCACCAGTGTGATGACGACGAGCAGGATTAACCGCTTCCGGCGCCGGGCAGTCACAGGCGTGTCTGTGTTGGTCAAGATGTCCCCCAAATTCTGCACGTGAATGACCTGATGCTACCTGTAGAAGCCTCTCTGTTGACCTAATCAGTAGGAGCGACGCGGACCGATGCATTTTCAGTGATGTATGACGACCTCAGCGGCGCTGCGGCGCTCGGCGGCGAGGTCGTCCTGTAGATCGTTGACGCGGTGCCCAAGGGCCTCGATCCTCGCGCGCAGCAGCCGGTTTTCAGTTGTTAGACGATCGTTTTCGAGTGCGGTTGCCGTTTGGGGATTCTCGGATCCTGCCAACGCGTCGACCTGTTTTCCAAGGCACAACTGGTGCCGCCCGCTGATCTCCGTCAGCTCATTTCGCAGTCGTTTTATCGTCTGCTGTGCCAGAGCAAGCTCCAACTGTAGGTTGGCTCGCCCAGGTAGCCCGTGACTCGGAGGTCTTTGACGAGGGACGCTAGCGTCCCGTTGCGTTTGGCGAGCGGCTTCGAGCTGGTGAAGCAGATTATCGTGAGAATAGATGAAGTTGCGGCTGACGCCTGCATCGTCCGCGACGGAGCTGATGCTGATAAGCGTCCCGTTCAATAGCAATCTGTTGATGGTGGAAGCTGTGGCGGCTTGTTTACGATCGCTTTCCTTGCGGCGGGCGGAGATCATGCCTGCGAACGAGGCGCTCTTTTCCGCTGTCATGATCGTTCCTTTACCCGCAGGGGCAGCTGTTGGCCAGAGTGAGCGGCGAGCCTGGACGTGCGCAGTACCGCAGCAGCGTCGGTGATGGCCTGCCGGTCGGGTTCAGGCAGGAGAGCCAGATCGGTGCGCATGCGGTCAACGATCTTTTTGAAGTCCTCGACCTGGCCATCGAAATTCGCGATGGTGTGGGGTGGGGCGTTCAGGCGGCGGGCTTGGGCGGCGTTTGTTTTCAGCTCCACGAGGTGGCGTTCGATGTCGGGCAGGTAGGACGGGTCGGGGCGGTAGAACGTGCAGCCGGAGCATTGAAACCGGATAGGGCACGATGTCCCGCCGGCCTTGACGTTGGAGGGTTCCGTGCACCCTCCGTACGGAACGGCAACCGAGGCCATGGCCCGCCGGCCCGCGGCCATCCCGATTTGTTCCCCGGTCCGGTCATAGGTCAACGGTGCCAGAAGGTCGGCCGCGGCCCGCTTGCGCTTGTCGTTGACCTGGTAGTAGCCCATGGTGGTGCGGATGTCGTCGTGGTCAAGCAGGTCGCGTAGCTCGTCGGGCGCGGTGCCGTTATCCACGTGGCGCTGAGCGTAGGAGTGGCGGAAATCGTGGGGACGGAGGCCGGCGAACCTGAAGTCGACCGGTGTCCCGTGGAGGTTTTTGACTGGACCTTGGAGCGGCTGCACGTCGCGGATGAGGCGGCGCAGAGCGCCGTGGAGCAGCCCGTAGCTCGCGGGTTGATCGGTTCGAGCCTTTATGGGGCTTGGAAAGAGCCACCGGGACTTTGAGGCCCGGGTGACGCTGGGGCTGGCAAGCCAGTCGGTGATGGCGTTGGCCGTTTCCTGCTGGATGGGCAGTCTTCGTTGCGGCCGTCCGGCTTTGTGGTTGTCGTAGAGGAGGATCCAGTCCCCGTGGCGGTCGTGTTGAAGGCAGTCTCTGCGCAGGCTGGCCACTTCGCTTGGCCGGCGCCCGGTATCGATAAGGACGGCCAGCATGGCGATCGCCATATCCTTGTTCGCGTACTGGCCCAGGGCGTGGAGATTGTTGCGCAGGTGCGCGACGGCTGCAGCCGGGATTGCGCGGCCCGTTGTGCTGTTCTCGCGGAAAGTGCTTGGGTGGGTCGGCGGTTTGTGGATGCGCGGGTTGTAGCTGAACCCGCGCGGGACCTCGTTCCAGATCGTGGTCCGATGGCCGGTATCGAGGATATGGCGCCAGATGCGGAAAGCGCCTTTGGCGCCGCCGTAGTGTGGCCATTGCCGGTTCATTGCGTTGATGATCGCGCTCATATGCGCGGGACCGAGAGCCCGCGGATCGTTACCGTGATCGGGGCCCTGGCCCAGGACCTGGGCGGCGAGGACCGTGATGCGGTAGCCGGTCTGAGCGTCGGTCCGACGCGGCAGGGTTGTCAGTAGCCAGGTGCGGTAGCCTTCACGGAGCCAGGGCTGGGTGATCCGGCGCAGGTCCAGGGGAGGCTTTTGAAATGTTTCCCTCCGGGCCGAGGCTGTGATGCGAAGGTTAAGGTCGCTCAGGTAGATCAGGTCCTCGCTGTGGGGGTCGCTGCCGGCATGACGGCGTTCTTCCCGGTCGAGTATTTCCGTGATGAAGCGGTGAACGGAGCGGCTGTTTGAGCTGGGTCTGTTGCCCGGGTGCGCGATGGTCGCGGCCAGCGACGTCGTGTTCCACATGATGGCTTTGTTGATTAGGTCCCGGTATGCCGCCACTTGCAGGGGACTGCGGCCGAGGCTGAGATGGGTTTGGATTACGTAGCGCAGTTCGGCCTGCAGGCGCGGGCCGAGCCGGCCGATCCGCAGGATGACCCGGGGTTCGGTGGGTTCGGCCAACCATTCCCGGGCTCCTTGCTCATCGACGATGTCGCCGCGTCGTTGTTTGGCCCGCAGCCGGTAGCTGTGGTTGGTGCACAGGAGCAGCGGGACGCGGGGATTTTCGGCGCTGACGGGACAACCTCTCGCCGCGCATGGCAGGAACATTTTTGGCATGGAGGTGGTCGAGGCGAGCCAGCCTTTCACGTCGTTGTGGGTCCTGCTCGCCCGGTAGAGCGCGTAGTGGGATCGGCACAGCCCGTGGCTGAGTTGGTTCCGGCCGCACCGGATCCCGTCCCTGGTCAAGACACAGTCCAGGCGACGGTATGGTCCGGACGTCGATCCTGCCATCCCGGTGCTGGGTTCGACGTCATTGGCGCCGCCGCCTTGGTCGGACTGGATGCAGCGTTCACACGTTTTGCGTTGTTCAATGACGGCATCACAGCCGCCGCGTGAGCACGTGACGACGCCGAACCTGCCGGTATCCGGTAGGGGAGTGAGGGTGCCTGTCCGGGGATCCCATTCACCGGGGAGCCAGTCAGGCGGCATCTGGTCCTCGAGGAAGCCGGTCCAGTCCCTCCGGTCTGGAACCGTGCGCGGCCGCAGGGCTGTGATCCGCGCCCCAGCGGCCGCCGACGGCGCATTCACCTGGATTGCCCGGCAGCGCCTTTGAGTGTCGCGTTGCCGACGGCGGCGCGCAGGTCCTCAACTCGTGAATGGGCATAAATACTGGTCGCTTCCAGTGAAGCGTGCCCGAGCAGCACCCGGACCGTGTCCAAATCCAGCCGAGGGGTGTCGATCCCGCGAAGCCACATGGTGGCACGGGTATGGCGAAGCATATGAGGGCGTACGCGCGTCGCTATGGCCGTGGAGATACGGCCGAAAAGATCCCGGACACCCGCATATGTCATGGCCGTCCCGGAATTCCCGCGGTACAGATTGATGAGAACGTGCGGACTGCCGTCGATACCGACGAACTCATGCCGTTCCAACAGATAGTCCTCATACGAGAACACCACCCGGTCAGGCACGGGAACCCAGCGCGGACCGCTTTTCGCCCTGGCGCCATTAAGAACCTGATTTGAACGGACGTGGACATGGGGCCCCCGGACCTGGCAGCCCAGAGCCGAACTGTCGGCGAGAAGATGCAGATCCTGGCGAAAAAGCGCCAGCGCCTCGCCGACCCGCAGCCCAGTAAAGAACAGCAAATCGACCAGGAACCGGTCCCGGGCCGGCAGTGCAAGTTCCAACAAGGCTGTGCGGTCGGTCGGGGATTCGATCCACTCCAGCGCTTCGGGATCCTCGACCCGCCGGACCTGCAGCTCGGGAACCCTGACTTGCCGGACGCGGCCATGCTCTCCGCCGTACAGTCCGGCGGCGATATACCGGGGTTCATAGACCAAACCAGAGATCGGCTGCTCGATCACGCCGGAGGCTTCAGCCCACTTGTAGAACTCGACCACCGCAGTCATCCAGGCATTCACCGTCCCGGTCTTCCGCGGTCGAGGTTCGCTACCACTGGCTTGGCCAAGCACCACGGTTTTCCATTCGACAAGCCCCGAGAGGCCGGCCTTGCGCCAGTTCCGCCCTGAAGCCGCCGACCAGGTCAAGTACGAAGCGAGCCGAAGTCCGTAAGCCCGGATGGTGTTCGGCGATTTGCCGGCGCCCGCAAGGAAGCCCAACCAGTTCGTGGCCTCATCATGCAGGCTCCCGTCAAAGCACTCCATGACCGCCACCACCGCTCCACTGGACGGCAGCACGGCGTTGCTCAAACGGAATGATCGCGAAGAAGGAAGCACATTCAACGAGTAGTCCCGAGCGGTGAAAAATGCAGGATTCCCCGCTGAAGTCGAAGCGAGTAGAAGATGAACGTCCTGTCATTTTCAGAAGCTGACTGCGCCAACCTTCCCGTGGGTGGGGTCTCGGGGGTTGTGCAGATGACTTGTGAACACTGGCCGGCCCGAGCTGGCGGTCACTCCTACCGGACAATGATGTTGTCGGCTGATGGAACCAGGACACATTCAGGGCCGGACTCACCAAGCATCAACTCGACCGACGAGTTTTTGAAGTGGATGTTGACTGCCGGGCACCAGAAACCGGAGCCGGTGCCCCATGGACTGTAGTTGAGCTCCACGCCCATGATTTCGTGGGCGCATCTGTCGCGCCAGCGTCGTTGTCCGCTAACGTCCCAGATTGCAACATCGGCGTCGGCCGCCACTCCGGTCCCCAGGAGCGGGACGGCACGCAGCCCAATTCCCTCGATGTCTCCCGGCGGGTCCCACGTCGAGGAAGAAATCCGCCCGTCGGTCATGACAAGTTCGATGCCATAGTCAACTGTGTCGAACCCTGGGCACAACCACTGCGGATCAGCCCATTCCGCTGGGTCCGTGATTTTACGGGGGCCGGTCAGTTCCAGTTCCGGGAATCGCTCGAGACGCTCATAGTCAATGGTCATGTAGCTAACCGATGCCAGGACTGCCCCGACCATCAGCTGGGCGTGACGCCGCCGTTCCTCAACATCCGCCATCGAGGCTGCCCACGACCATGTCCTCATGAGCCCAGTCATGTGACCGACACATCCATCGCGCGACCGCCGTTGGGACTGCGGTCAGAGGCACACCGCAGGAGCGTGCCGGCAAGCACCGGTGAGTGCTGAAGTTTCCCCATTTCGGCAATCATACTTAGGGATTCGCACCGCCAGACTCATCCAGATTGATGTGAAGAGGCTGGCCGGATCCCGGCGGGAACTTGTCCACGACGTACACAGCGCCAAGTACTGAAACAACGAACGTCCCACTCAACAGGACCACAGGCATATTCCCACAGTCGTCTGCTGGACTCGGCTGGTTAAGCGGAGTGTTTTGCTCTCGGGTAGGCGCGTCTCATTGATTCTAAAAAGTAGTCACAAGCATCAGCTTCAGAAAGAAATTCGTGCTCATCGCTTCGAGACCCACGCTCCGTGTAATAGACAACGAACTTGGGCCCCTGTTGTTCGATGTTCAACGTGTCGTTCCGGTCGCTGCCGTGCATCACGTAAGAATCCGGCGGGAAACCTTCTGCTGCGAGGGCAAGCTCGAGCTGCTTTCTGTCCATACCTTGATTATGGAACCAGGAATGGCCAACACGTTCTTCGGGACTGCAATGCGGGACTGCCCCCAGCTCCATGACTCCTTGGAGGTTAGGCCCCGTCAAGCGTTCCAACTGGACGGGCTGCGGTGCAGACGACTTTGGACATTCCGCGCAGAGGACTTCTGAAAATGACACCTGTCATTTTCCGAAGTTGTCTGCACGAAGTGCCCTGACAATCCGGGAGTTGTGCAGTCGGGTATGGACATGTGGTGTCCGAAGTCCCCTGCACAAAGCATCACTTTGATCGAGAGTCGCCTGCACAAAACGTCAACGGACGGCGCTTCACGGTGTGCCGGCTCGCTTGATGGCCCGGTAGACGGTGGAGCGGGCAACGCCGAAGAGCTCGGCGATCTCCGTTGTGGTGTGCGTGCCACTCCGGTGGAGGTTGACGAGATGGGCTTCCTGCTTTTTGGAGAGTTTGGGCTGCCGTCCTCGGAGTTTCCCGTTGGCTTTCGCTACCGCCATGCCTTCGCGGGTCCGGGCCCGGATGAGGTCGGCTTCGAATTCGGCGACCATGCCCAGGACATTGAATAGCAGCTTCCCTACCGGGTCATGCGGGTTGTAGATGCTGCCGCCGATATTGAGGCTCACGCCCTTGCGTGTGAGTTCGTCGGCGATGTCCCTGGCATCGGGCAGGGACCGTGCGAGCCGGTCCAGTTTGGTCACGACGAAAGTGTCGCCATCGCGGCATGCAGCCAGCGCCTTGTTCAGCCCGGGTCGGTCGCGTTTGGTGCCGGTGAATCCGTGGTCGACATGGATCATCTCGGCGTCAACGCCGAGGGCCTGGAGGGCATGGTGCTGGGCGGTGAGGTCCTGGGTGTTGGTCGAGCAGCGGGCGTAACCGATGAGCATGCTTCGGACTGTAGCGTATAGGGCCCCTTCACCGGGCATTAATTCGGGCAGGGTATACGGGAATCCGAGAATGGCGGAAACACGCGGAAGTTCAGAGAGCCCAAAGGGGGCGCCGGAGCGGCCGGTGAACGACCGGCTAGCGGGCGGTGATTTATGAAGTTGACGGTAGTTCACCAAAAGGCGCACTTGGTTCGGACTTCGTTGCCGGCCCGGCTTAGTCGGGGCGTCCTCACGTAGTGGAGAATGTCGATCGTGGGTGTTCTTTTTGACTACTTCTCTGCTGCCTCCGATGAGGAAGCAGCCTCGGTGATCGATCGTGTCGGCGGTCCCGGATCCCAGACGACGATCGCTCCGCCGGCCGAGCCCCGGCGAGGCATCTTCGGCCGCAAACGCCAACCGGCGGCACCGGCGGCCGTGACCTACCAGGAGGCGGCAGTATTCGACACGGTATCCGGCAACGGTATTGATCCCGTTGTGCAGCTGGGAACACTAGAAGAGCTGCTCACCGGACGGTCCTTCGACGAAGTCATGGACGATCCACGGAGCGGGCAAGCCCTCGCGGATCGGGATGGCGGGGAGCGTCTTGTACTGACCCTAACGGAGCCCCTTTCCACAGCGTTGGCCACCGCTTCCGACGAGGCTCTTGAGCGGGTGGCGATCCCATGGTCGGAGACTGAGGAGTTCTGGAACGCAGCTGACCCGGCGCTTCTTGCCGGCTTCCTAAAAGATTTGGCCGGCCTGGCCCGACGATCCAAAGCCTCCGGGCAAGGGCTCTACTGCTGGGTGTGCGTGTAGGCTGGGCGGCCTCGGTCAAGGACCGGCTAATGGACACTTGTTTTTGGGAAGGTCACTCACCTTCTTTCGTTCCAAAGGCTAGGCTGTCGTCAAATTCCTAGTGTTAGGAGAAGACCAATGGGGATAGCGGGAAGCCGAACAAAGCCGATGTTCGAAAAGACCGAACAGTGGTTCTCACCGCTTTCTCCAGATGAGGTCTTGGCGGCCATCTCCACAGCGTTCGCGTCCGAGAAGGCAAAGATCCAACAGGACGAGGACTCCCTCGAGATACGAACGGGATCAAACTGGCAGTACCGTCTCTGGGGCAATCTGCTCTCCCTGGGTCGCAAGAACTTGCCAGTTGCGATAACAATCCGAGTTCGCGCGGCTAAGCAGGGCGCCGAAATTGAGGCTCACGCATTTGATACCTTCGGCCCCAGATTGACTGATCAGGCATTTTTCGGAGCCCAGGAGACTTTTGAGGACCGGCTCAACGTGTTATTGGAAATGGCTGCTTCCGCCGCAAAGGCATCTCCCGAAGCCTGAACAGAAGTCCCGATCCGAACACCCGAGGCAACAAGTTGAGAGGATGATCGTCCTCTGGAGGATCCTCCTACGAACAGGTTGTTGACGGGACTTCGCCTTATTTCGCTATCCGCAGGCCCAGTCGAAAGTATCGGATTCCAGATCGAATTGAGCGTTGCCGCCACCGCCGAAGTTGAGTCCCGAGATCTCTTCCAGTTCCAGGTACCAGGGAGTGAGCCCATCAGGCATCGCTTGGACGGGGAAGGCCGTTCCGCCCAAGTGGCTTACGGCGAATAGGGGTTCTGCCCAGTCTGCGAGGCTCCCGCCTGTTGTGGGATTGACATACCCGTCGGGGCCGACCTCATCTCCCCAGAGTTCGACGGGTGTCTTGCCAGCATTCGGATCCACTCGCGGGATCAACCAAACGTCGGTGGTCGGTTCGATGTGGTCCCAAGCATTAGTGCCCTGTGACTCATCGATATGCTCACCCTCGGCACGCAGATCGGGACGAGGTGCCGTCGGGCCGGCAGCCACCTCATCATGCGTGAGCCAGAGGATCGCGAATTCTCCGTCGATCAGGTCTCTGCGCCTGAGCAGGCCGGGATGGTTCTCGGTTGCTGCAAGGTCGCGTAGGAACGGATCGGTTGAGTCAGCGCTTGGGATGGGTGATTTGTCTTCGACTGCGAACTGGCCCTCACCAGCAAATATGGCGATTCCGGGAGACTGGGGACCGCGCCTTTGAAAGTCTGCGGGTAGCCAGAGAGTCAGCACATGCATCATGGGCAAGCCAGTGTTGAGGCTTCGTGGCCAGTGTTCCCACCGAACGCCTGGCCCCTGACTTCCTGTCCACCCTGAGGGCGGCTGGCTTGGCAGGGCAGCATCGGCAGTTCCTCCTGGGGCTTTGCCCAGGCCATTGCCACAACGAAAGGCCAGGTTCCAAGCGATCATCTCGGGCATGGCACCACCATATGAGCTAATTGGTCCAATCAAGACCTATCGAGGACGAAGTGTGTCCGGTCAAGGATCGGCTTGCGGGCCGTTGGGGCAGTTCGTTCTCCAGATCTTCCGCGTCAAATCGACGGCAACGTGCTCACGTCTGCTGAGTAGGAAATCGATGCTTGCGCGCGCCGTCGTGGCCTAGTGGTCCAACCTAAATACATTTGAACCATGACATTGCCTTTTGTCGGAGATGAAATTGTTCATCTCGATTCCGGGACCTTTATGTGGATCCAGTTGACGCGTTTCCTCATCGAACCGGACCAGGACGACCGATCCCTTCTTGAGAGCCTGATCGAGAGCCCCGGGTACCAGCACGACTACGCCTCCCCCTTTCCCTCCAGGAGCGGCAGTGAGCCCAGCGACTGGGGAATCCACGGGCGGTGGAAGATTGATGCCATCCACCCGGACCTGTTCGAGCCATCGACCGCCGAGGCAGCCACAGCCGAGATAAATGCCTGGGCCAACGACCAAGAATGGATGGACCCGGAATACTCCCAGCCCGCCGACGTCATGCAAAGGCTGGAGCCCATCTATTCACTCCTAGGCTCAGGCCCTGTCCTGAAGCTACACAACCCCCCGCGGGAAGCCGAACATGACTATGGCTCCGTCACCGGAAAACTCGGCTTCCACGAGTTCATCGTGATTGATCGGATTCTCCGGACACTTCACGTCATCGTCGCATCGGATGACTGAATTACTCCGCCCGTTGTCATCATTCGCAGAGCCCTAACTTGGAGTCACTGATGGCATCCGATCAGTGAGCGTATTCCTCCGCCAAAGGGCCCAAGGACACGGAAGCGCCTGCCGCGCTGCTTATCCGAAGCTACCAGACCAACCCCAGGCAGCACGGTAAGGGATCCCAAAACGGAACAGCCAAGGGCCGTCAGCGCCGGCTGTCACACCCGGATCAGCGGGCGAATACCACCGGGATGTTCGGGTTCCACAGAACCAAAGTGGCCTCGTCATCCTCATGATTAATCCTTGGCTGAGTAACGTTTCCTATGGGTCGACAACTCCCTTGTCCCGCCTCGAAGCTAAAGCGAAGAATCCCATAATGAAAATCCACAGACTTTTGCTGCCCACTCTCCAGCAGCATGCCTACGGCACGCCCCCTGACATGGATCCCTTGACGGAGAACGGTGCCCTACAAGAAACGCAGCTCCTCGATCTCCGGTTCGACGCTTTGACCCTCACCGTTGGGTTGCTCTTTGAACTTCGCACCGCGCTGCAACTGCGGGACGGCAATACAGGCGTTCTCGTAGCTCATGGCGTCAGAGAGCTCTCATGGTCAGGGCCTCGACGAGCCACCAATCTGACAGCCTGGACCGTGGGAGAATCAACAGCGCGGCGTGAGGCCGGCCTGCTGCGGTTGGATCTCGGCATGTGGCCGGCCCCCGGAGCCCAGCTCAGCGTGTTGACTGAGCGGGCGGCCTTCTTCTCGGTGGACGTCCCGGACCTGGATGTCGCTCCGCCGAACTATAGCGATGTGGACCGGGCAGGAATTGCCGAGAAAGTGGCTGGTTGGGACTCGGACTTCCACCCGATTCATACTGTCTACTTTGACGCGACGGATGATGGCTGACTGACGCGCATCAGGGCTGCAGCGACGCCGGAGGTGCGGAGGTGGGCGCGGCTGGCATGCATAATGGGTGCCCGTTCAAGGATCCTTTAGGGGACATGTCGGTTAACTCAGGGGCGGGCTTTGTGACTGTTCCCTGAAGCTCCCTCCGGCGTTGAAGACTGCTGTTCCCGTATCTGCGCGTTTCCCACCTGACATGCGATTGTTCCTGTATGACAGTTCAGAAAGCGCTCAAAGCAGCGCTGCGAGACATTCTCGGCCCTTGCGCCCGGAGCCACGGCTTTAACGGTTCAGCTCCGACTTGGCGAAAGTCCACATCTTCAGGGGATTGGGCTGTCGTGAACGTGCAGTCGTCATCTTTTAGTTCGGCGGAGCATTTGCAGTGCGTAATAAACTTGGCGGTCGCTCCTGAGCCCTGGCTTCGTTGGACCCGGGTGAAATTAGGTGCTGCAATGCCGAAGTCAGTGACCGAAAACCTGGGCCTCTATCGCGAGCGGCTTCATCCGGGGGGAACCGCAGCTGGACAGGATGGTTGGTGGGAGATCACCGATGCTGCTTCAGCCGTATCCGCAGTCGAGGACATGGTTGGCCAGTTGGATGTCGCGGGCTGGCCAGTTATTGAACAGTTGCTGAGACGCGAGGGCATGCTCGAACAGGTTCGAACCGGGGGCCTTGGACACTGGAAGCAGCCCAGCGCCGGGGTCTTTCTCGCCCGAGCTGAGGCCTTGCTGCTGATGGATGGCGGTCCGAGTCCTGCGTTGGATGAGCGCCTGCAATATGCACTCGAAAACTGCACTCCGCAACAGCGGGAGCATGGCGTCGAATTTGATGCCTGGGTGCGAGACCAGGCCAATCTGACCCACTGAGCAAGCTCGCCAAGAGGCCGAAAGACTGTGTCTGTTATGGGTTGGCTGAACGGACCCCGCTGCGTCCGATTGGGGATCCCCTTCCGTACATGTCGTGGCTGTGCTGACGACTTTGGACATTTGTGCAGACGACTTCGGAAAATGACAACACCAACAGTTTTCCGGCGATTGCGCGAAGTAAAAGGCGCTTACAAAATTCGAATATAAAACCTTATAAGTAGAGGCGAAAGCGCTGTTTTTTCATATGAAAAACGACTAGAATTGAGATGGCAGGTCAAACAGACGAATCAAACCAGAGTGATACCGAAATCAAGGACTGAAATGACCCCTTTTTTGTTGCCGAATATTCCGTTCCGGACCGCAGCTCCAGCCTGCGCCCTCGCGTGGATGACAAACAGTCGGCACCCTCAGATAACTGTCGTTGTGAACAACGCCGATGACGAAGACCACTGGGCAGGCCTGCGCCGCGACAAGCTGGTCCAGGCGGCCATGCACCACAAGGCGGCCTGATGAACCCCCCGCAGGACCGGTTCGCCCTCACGCCCCGCCGGTACTACCCGGACGAGCACTGGTTCGGACTCGAAGCCAACCCTTCCAGCACCATCAACGTCCCCCTCATCGACCCCTACCTTGTGGAACCGGACCCCGCTGCCCCCTGGTACGACACCGAGGTGGACAGCCCCGAAACCGAAGACGCCATCTTCAACCACACCCTAAGGAAGGTCCACATCATGGCCGGCGAAACAACCATCACCGTCATAGGCAACCTCACCACCGACCCGGAACTGCGGTTCACCCCGTCAGGCTCGGCCGTCGCGAACTTCACCGTCGCGTCAACACCGCGCACCTTTGACCGGCAGTCCAATGAGTGGAAGGACGGGGAGACCCTTTTCCTCCGGGCCTCGGTCTGGCGTGAAGCGGCCGAGAATGTCGCCGAATCCCTCACCAAGGGCATGCGCGTCATCGTCTCAGGCCGGCTGAAGAGCCGTTCGTACGAGACCAAGGAAGGCGAGAAGCGCACCGTCGTGGAGCTCGAGGTAGAAGAGGTCGGAGCCTCGCTCAGGTACTCGAAGGCGAAAGTCACCCGCACCCAACGCGGCCCCGGCTCGGGCGGTCCCGGGGGCAACGGTTTCGGCAGCCAGGGCGGCACCACCCAGCCTAGCGGCACAGGCCAGTCCCTCCCGCAGGATGACCCGTGGGCCGCACAGCCCGGCAGCAACGCCGGAGGCTGGGGCAACGGCCCGGACTCCGAACCGCCGTTCTAAACTTCAACATCCGTAGTAGTAGGAGTAGTATCGTTACTACTCCTACTACTACATGCAATCGAAGAGGTGCTTTGATGACGTCGAGCGTGAAGGACCGCGTCTATGCCGCGGCCGAACAGATCAGTGCCGAGCGCCGGCCCACCGTGTCCACGGTCCGCGCGGCCGCCGGCGTGAGCAACGCCGACGCCACCCGGTACCTGAAGGAATGGGCCGAGGAGAAACAGGCCGCCGGCGGGCAGGTCGCCGCGACCCCCGCGGCCCTGCTGGAGCAGGCGGCCCGCCTCGCCGGAGCCTGCTGGGCCGAAGCATCCGCCCTGGCCGCTGAACGCCACGCCGCCGTGGAAGCCCTCTGGGCACAGGAACGCAAAGACAAAGACCAGGAAATCGCCGAGCTCGTCGCCGACCTGGACCAGACAACCGCAGACAAAGACGCCGCCGCAGCAGCCCACGCCGAGGAAATCAACCGGCTGGAGGCCCAACGTGCGGCGTTGGAGCGCCAGCTTGCCGTGATCGGCAAGCAGCTCGAGGATTCCCGGGAGGCCGAGCGGGCCGCCGCCAAGGAAGCCGCGGACGCTGCACGCCGACTCGCAACAGCCGAGGTCCGCGCCGCCACCCTGGAACAGGTCCACAACGCCCTGCTGCAGCGCGTGTCCCCGGAGACAAAGGGCGCGGGGGAGTGAGTAAGGCCAAGCCCGAGAGCTTTTCCCCGTACTTCGCCACCGCCGACGCCGGGCAGGTCCGGGCGGCCTTCGCGGCCGCCGGCCACCTCGAGGGATATGCATCCATCTCGGAACTGATCGAGGCCGCTACGCTCAAGGAAGTCCGCCGGATGCAACGTCGGCACAACAACGGCAAACCCTGGGAACCGCTACCCCCGGGAAGCGCCCGCACCGGCCGGCGCTCCAAAGACGAACTATCCCGCCACTCTGGCGCCCTTACGGTCGATTGAAGGAGAACGAGATGCAGAACCACGTCGAGACGCTGGCCATCGCCTGGGCGGAGCAGGACGGCCTAGAGAGCTGGATGCTCGCCGCGCCAGATGCACGGCCCCTTTCGCAGGCAACCCTAAGGGACATTGTGTCCGACTACCTCGCCAGTCACGATCCTTTCCCAGATGGCATGAATGTCGAAGTCGCGCGACAGGACGGCTCTGGCTGGGAGCCGGCCGTCATCATCGAGCGACCAGGCACGGATGAATGGACCGTCGAGTACGACGACGGCACCCAGGCCTGGCGCGATCACAGCGAGCTGCGTCCACGCCATTAACCGTCGTTTCCAGCGCGCCCGACAATCAGGCCCCCGCGGGGGCTCGTCCTCTTCTTCCCCGTCCTCAAAATCGTCCTCGTCCTCAAAGTCGTCATAGCGATACACCCAGTCGATCCCTGGAGGTCGGTGCAGCCCGCTGTGCGGGACACCTTCGCGGGACAAGGAGTGTGCTCCGCGAAAGCTACCAAGGCGGAGAAATAAGCTCCAGTGGCGAGGCTCCGCTGTCCTGTCCGTTGGCCAAACCTTTCATCGCGGCACTGGCCGGGCGGGCAGGATTACTTGAACTTGAAACGGCCGAGGAGTGGGGATATGACGCCGTAGATGATCTGGACGTTATCAACAATTGAGTTGAGGGCCACCCTCGTGCGACCAGCATCGTGAGCCACCTGCTCGGTTGTCTCGGCCAGGACTCGAGCGGCTTTGACGAGATCAGTTAGGAATCGTCGCTTCATGTTCAACTCTCTTTTCTCCTGAGGATCTCGTGATACATTACACGGACACGAAGTCTTTGTGTTGTGGTGAAATCGAAGATACACGATTTACAAGGAGTTTGTTAAGTGAAATCCGGATCTAGTTCCGCAGTGGCTTTCGGAACCGTGTTGCAGGCTGTGCGGAAACGCTCGTCGAGGAACCAATCCGAGGTCGCCGCTTTTTTTAGCCCCAAGCTATCCGTTGCCGCTGTCTCAATGGCCGAGGGTGGGAACCGTCCGCCCAAGACCGAGGCGATGGTCCGCGGCTACGCTGATGCGCTGGAACTCGATGCCGATGCCCTGCTTGTACTCTGGTGGGCCTTGCAGGGAATGGTCGAGGAGGAGGACCCGGGGAACGAGCGTCCGATCCAACAATGGTGGCACCAGCTCGAGGCAAGTCCTCAGCTCCAAATCGACCATACCCAGGCGGAAGAGTGGGCTGAGGACGAATCGGGTCGGAACGACGAGAAGTACGTCCCTTCACTGGAGGCCTTTGTGCTCGCCGATCGGATCTGCAAAATCCTTAGGAACCTTTTGGGCGACACTTGGCAGATTGACTACAAAGTCCATCTTGGCCTCAGTGACCCTGTCGACGGGTGGCCGGCGGTACTCAAGATCGAACTGCGCTCGGTTCCGGAGGAGGGCGACTTGGGGAGGGGCCAGGAACTGATCGGCTCCTTCGCATGTCCGGAACCCGTGACGCGACCCGTCACGGCCGATGCGACGCAACGACCCAATGCCGAGACCATCTCGCCAGACGTGGCATGGATTCTGTCATCGGTCGAGGCGATGCCTGTCCGGGAACGAGCAGCGGTCGCCGGATTCATCCACGGACTGCGAGAGGGGGCCACCCTCTTCTCCGGGCCCCCGCAGCCGCCTCACCCTGCCCGTTAGCCGGTCGATCCCCCTGTTTGGTCCTGGGCTGCACCGCCGGACCGGTTGCTCCTGGGGTAGTGGACAGACAGTCACCAGGACTTCATCCGATCGAGTGTCGAGCGAGAAGCCCGAATCGAGTTTTGAGAAGAGCGAGACGCCAAAATATCGCCCTCATTGAGATCGGCGAGCTTAGCACCCGCCGGGCTCCATGGAATCCGAGTTGCAACCTAGGAGTTGTCGCGTTGGCGAATCTTTTCGGAGAAGGATATTCCATCCCACCATCGCTCTTTCGTGGCGTCGCTCGGATCGGGGTACCAGCCCGGGGGCGGGCCCGGTTGTATCGAAGTCTCAGCAGCGGAATTCGCCCCAACAAGACTGACGCCGAGAACAATTATGATGCACACACCGATAATGCCTGCCAGCACCATAAGAACAATTGGGACCGTGTGGCTGTTCGCGCACGCGCTGCCAACAAGAGCCCGAGTTGGAAACCAAGGCGAGCCGCATGAGGCAGTCTTCCCGTCAAATTCCACCGTGTTTGGCGTGATGCCGGCTGCCAAGACCACGGCCGCGCAGATCGCGATAGCCGCGCCAAGGTGTCTACGAGTAATCTTCACCGCCCCCTTCTGCCCGATCGCGGTGACCGAAACGATTTCAGCCAGATCATACTGCCGAACCCGGCCCTTCTCGAAGTCCCTGCCGGGCCCCGTTCATTCGCCAAGGAAGCGGTTCTCCGACGGAACCGGGGCTTTCGCGTCGTCTTGGCTTGAGATGCGAGGCGTCTGACTTCAGTTACGAGACCACAATTCGCTGTGGATCGTAGTCAGTGATAGATGGCGTAGAAATTGCAGCGCTATGTGGCCTGGGTTCCAGCGGAGCCAATGGACGTCTGGTGGCGGTAAAGTGTCGCGCGGCTCCATCCGACGAGAGCGGCAGCGTCTGCCGCTGTGCGTCCGCGTTTGCGGGCATCGGCGACGATTGCGAGCTTTTCCGCGATGACCTCCGGTTTGATTGGTGGTCGGCCGAAGCGGGTTCCGCTTTGCCTGGCTGCGGCGATTCCGGCGTTGACACGTTCGACGATCAGCTCGCGCTCGTATTCAGCCAGAGTGGCAAGCATGTTCAGCATCATCCGCCCTGTTGAGGTAGCCGGGTCGATTCCGTCCGAGATGGATCGGAGGTGTACGCCGTGTTCGCGCAGCAGGTTGACGGTGTTCAGGACGTCGATCAGGGACCGGCCGAGCCGGTCGACTCGCCACACGACGACGGTGTCGCCGGCTTCGGCGTACTCAAGCAGCTTCTTCATCCCGGGACGCTGGGTCGCCGTTCGGCTTCCGGATGTGACATCGGCGAACACATCGCGCTTCTGGACGCCGGCAGCGAGGAGCGCGTCGAGTTGGAGTTGGGCGTCCTGGGTGGCGGTGCTGATTCTGGTGTACCCGAGTTTTCTCACCCCGCCATTCTGTCTCAGAAACACCCAAAACTCGCCGCGAGACACGATGGACAGTGAGACGACTTTGTAAGACACCCGCCGTAGGATGGGGTCCGCGTGATTCCGGGGCATTGAACATTTGAGCCGGCAGGCCAGGTGGTGTCTTGTAAAGCTGTAGTTTCTTGCGACACTATGCGCGCGAGGCGATTGTCGACAGCTGCGAGGGGCGAAGGCACCCGTTATGCACGGATATTGCGGTCGAGTTCTCTGAGCCTCTGATCCCGCTCCGTGTTCACCTGAACGTATCTCACGCAGTAGCGGATGCAATTGATCGCGCCGAACACGATCCTTATGTTCTTGCCAGCTGCTCCTTTAGGACCGTAATGACGGTCGTCAGAGCATCTTCATCGAAGCCTTCTGTTCTGAGTTCGAATCTGTGGAGGAAATGATTCTCTCCCCCTTCCGACTTGCCGTCGTGGTGACGCCTTACTTCTTCGACCTTTAGCAAGCCGAACGATTCCAAGGTTTTGCGGGCGCGTGAGTAAGGATCGCGGCCTATCCCGTAGTGGAGAAGTCTAGTTTCGGCTGGGATGCTTACAAAGGGACCGACCAGACTTCCTTTGCCACAAGCGACCATGAGTAGGAGGGCGAGTTCGGAGTCCTCCAATACGTGGACCCAGGAATTCATAATGAACCCAGACGGCAAGGTGGTCAGGGACTCCTTGGGGCCGGGCACTTTGTAGAGTTGTTGCTCCCCGCTGGCACCTCTCTCATCCAAAAGGTCGTAATTTTCGAAGTCGCCTCGCTTGCCCTCGGATTTGGGAAACCGAATGAGTTCTGCCGTCTCCAGCCGCTTGAAGCTTGCCCTGACGGATCGGGCTCTCTTGTCCTTTGCCTCGAGTGTTGTCAGTCCGTGGCCCGCTCGCTCTGCGTCGGTTGCGACAAGGTCGGTCCAGCCGGGGCGGTCGGTGTTCGCCACGATGGGCAGCCACTGGGGATGTCCTCCAGCTCTCATGGTCTTTTGAGCAATTGCCAGGGCTGTGAGATAGATCCGGAGAGTTGAACCACGGCTTGATGAAATCTCGGTGCAAGGCGGGCGGAGTTCGCGCGGAGGAACCTTTCGGTCCGAATAATCCCCTGCCGGCGCTTCTTGCCGGTAGATGAATTCGTCACGGAGGCGGAACCCATGCATGAACAGGGGCCCTTTTCCCTGAAGAGCGTCAAGTGTCCTGGCCGAGCGTTTGACCGATGCCCCGTAGTTGCCACTTAGCCTGGCGAGTCTGGCTTCGTACGCCTGACGGTCCTTGGGCGTGGGGAGGCGGGAAAAATCTAGGTTCACGATGCTCATTTTCGACGCCTTTCTACTTCTAATATTGAACGTCTAAAGCCGCATGATAATCTTCTAAGCGTCTTCTTAATGACCTGTCTCACTTGCGGCTTTACCCGTCAGATCATTCTAGTGGATACACGCCACGATCGCCCATACAGTTCTACGTGTTCACCCGTTCGCCCCTACTCAGATATGTGCCACTTATGCCTTCAGAACTTCGCGCCTACCTCGATGAGTCCTCAGCTAACCGCTCAGAAGACACCCAGGAGTACCTTGTGTGCGCTGCCGTAGTTCCGGATGACTCCGCTGAAGAGCTTCGGGAGCAGTTGCTGGCTCTGCGCCTCAAGGGGCAAATCAAACTGCACTGGACGGACGAAAGTGAAGCGCGGCGGAAGAAGATCGTTGCTGCTGTGAGCGAGCTGACGCCCATGTCCGCGGTAGTGACCCATGTGAGCAGGCGTTACAACAAGACTGAGCGTTTCAGGCGGAAGTGCTTGGAAACGATCTACTACGAGCTTGCCTCCATGGGGGTCCAGGAAGTTATCTGCGAAGCGAGGATGCCTACCCAGAACCAAAAGGACATCGCCCATATTGTGGCCCTCAAAGGTCAGAAAGTGGTCGATCGCGACTTCACCATCAGCCATTGTCGCGGCGGCGACGATCCGCTTCTGTGGATACCTGACATATTCCTGGGCGCCATTAACGCCAAGCACCTGGGGCAGGACGCCTACTACGAAGCGTTGAAGGATCTCCTGATACTTGAGCGTAAGACCCCGGACTCGGCTTAAACGCGAAAGGCCCTAGATCCAGTCGTCCGGCTGGGGTTCAAGGGCCTTCTTCCCAATCCATCGCAATGGCGGGCAGTTATTACGATAGTCGGCCTCTATTAGGTAAGCAAGTGGACGAGGGGTCGGAGCTTGAAGGCAGGTAGGCCCCGGCCAGACCCCTCTGCCACTTGTTCTGGTTCCTTGGTTCTATCGGGGCCTTGTCTCCTGTTGTGGACTGTGGCACAAGCTCTGTCGCTTGTTTCGTGGACTGCGGTTCTCTCAGTGTGTCGGTCAGGTGGTGGACCCGTTGTGGGTCGATGATTGACGCGGGAGATGACGATGCGAACTTTTCCAGTCAAAATGCCTTCCGGAACGCGGTACTGGACAGTGATCGGCGATGACCTGCTGGTTATGTCCGAGGCCGATGCTTATCTGCGGCACCTGCGGTTCGGGCGTGATGCTGCCGAATCGACGACAAGGACGTACGCGGGCGCGATTGCGCTCTATCTTTCGTGGTGCGCGGCCACCGGACAAGACTGGCGGGCAGCTGCGGAGAAGATGCCATCCTTCGTGCTGTGGCTCCGTCACTGTTCGCTGCATGGGACAGCGGGCGGTTCGGCAACTACTACGGTTCGCGGACCTCGACGGATCAACTGCGTGCTCGCAGGGGTGAGGGGCTTCCTTATCTTCGCAGTAGACCACAACGATGCGCCTAGAGCGGTACTTGCTCATCTTTATGAGCTGGCCAATAGCCAGGATCTGCCAGCCGAGGCGCGCGGTGAGGACGGCGTGTGGAGACTGCGACTGAGGGCCCGGCACCGGGTTCCAGCCATTAACCGTCGCCCTGACCGTGCAAGCGATGACGATTTCCTGGCGCTGCTGAGAGCGTGTCTCTCGGCCCGTGACCGGCTGCTGGTGATTCTGCTCGCGCGGGCAGGGTTGCGTCGGGGCGAACTGGTGGGTTTACGGCGTGAGGACGTCCACTTTCTCCTCGATTCGTCCTCCCTGGGTTGCAACTTTCCGGGAGCTCATCTGCATGTAGTACGGAGGCAAAACATCAACGGTGCGTGGGCGAAATCGCGGCACTCCCGTATCGTTCCGGTGGATTCACTGGTCGTGCAGGCGCACGATCAGTACTTCACCGAGAGGGCTAGGAATGACGCGGCACGGGAGAGCGATTTCGTGTTCGTGAACCTGTTCCGGGCACCCATCGGTGCGCCGATGACGCCAGCTGCAGTCAACGAACTGCTGGCTGCGGCCTCACACCGTGCAGAACTAAACCCGGCCGTGCACCCGCACGCACTGCGTCACGGGTTTGCCAGCAACGTCCTGGATGCCGGCGGAAGCATCGATGAAGTCCAGGAACTCCTCGGACACGCCTCAATCAGCTCAAGCCAGGTGTATCTCCATCCGGCACCTCGGCGGCTACGTGCTGCGGTCGAGCGAGTAGCCCACCACCCCACGCCAGCGTCAAGGTGAACACAATGCCAGCCCATGCCATGGTCGCATCCACCCGTGAAGCCCAGCTGGAGGCAGAACAAACCAAGGACATCTGGGCGATGTCCTGCTTTGGCCACAGCGGACGGTTGGACTTCACGGCCATCAGCCAGCCCTGGTTACGCGAGAGCATGAAAAGGTGGGCACTCCACGACCTGATACGGCGTCGGGGCGAAGAAGTCACCGGGGTACTGCGAGCTCATGTCGCAGCGATAGCCGGGCTCTCAGAGAGCCTGCGCATCCATCGAACTGACCGGGGACTTGTCATCCGCGAACTCGGCCGCCACGACATCGAGATGTTCCTGCAGCGCATCGCCTACCTGGAACACTGCGACAGGATCAGCGAATTATCCCGGGCCCTGAGCTGCCGAAAGGCTCATCATGCACTGCGTCAAATGCGACTACTCGGCCTTACACGGCCCGGAGGCCCACTCCATGGTCTCCCTGACGACTTCGCGCTACGACGCGAGGACATTCCCCCGCGCCCCGACCTGCAACCTCCAAGCCGGGCGCTGCCACCCGAAATCCTCGCCCAGCTCTGCGACGCGCTTCCACTGCTGCGCACGCGCGCCCCGAAAGTGCTGGCCACCGCAATCGAGTTACTCATCGACACGGGCCGCCGCCCCAACGAGATCCTGAACCTGTCCTGGGACTGCCTGGGCCGCGACCATGACGACAATTACGTGCTCGTCTATGACGACCTCAAGAACAACAGGCCGGGCCGGCGGCTTCCAATCGCCAAGGCGACCGCGGAACTGATCAGCGCCCAGCAGCAAGACACCCGGGACCGTTTCCCCGACATCAAGCCAGCGGCACTGCTCCTGCTGCCCTCAGACGACCCGGAGCCGAACGGTAAACATCCGATGGGACGGCACAAGATCGGCCGAACCCACCGCCGCTGGCTCGCTGCCCTGCAGCATCCTCTCCTACGCTCGGACGGCAGCATTTTCGACCTGACCACGATTACGCCGTACTCCTACCGACACACCTATGCCCAACGGCACGCAGACGCCGGCGTCCCGCTCGACGTACTCGCAGAACTAATGGGCCATGAGTTGCTAAGTTCGACTCAGGCCTACTACCAGATCGGCGAGAAACGCCGCCGTGCCGCCGTCGACCGACTGGCCAACCACCAATTCGACCGTCACGGCAACCACCTCTGGCGAGATGCCCAGGCATTACTGGACGACGAGCACGCCCGCCACATCCTCGGCCACGTTTCGGTGCCCTACGGCACCTGCCAGGAACCGACCAACGTCCAAGCAGGGGGCGGCGCATGCCCGTTCCGGTTTCGCTGTGTCGGATGCGATCATTTCCACACCGATCCATCGCATCTGCCCGAGCTGAAGGCATACCTTCATGACCTGCTTCGTGACCGCGAACGCGTCCTGGCCACAACCAATCTCGAAGACTGGGCCAGAACGGAAGCGTTACCGTCAGAGGAAGAGATCCGCCGGATGAAGGAACTCGTGCATAAGGTCGAAGAACACCTCGACCAACTCAACCCCGCCGAACAAGCCGACATCGCCGCCGCTGTCTCGGCGGTCCGGCGCACCCGGCAGATAACCAACCTCGGCATGCCCTCCATCAAGCGGCAAGCCCGATCTCAGAGCGGGACTTGAAAAGCCGTGAATACCAACACCACCGGGATCGCCGCAGCCAGGCAAGCCCACAGCACAAGATGCCGACAACGCGTCATCGCCGCCCTCGAACAGGCGGCCCATCAGGGTAGCGAAATCAGCATCTCCGCGATCGCACGTCGAGCCAAGGTAGACCGCAGCTTCCTCTATCGCCACCGCGACCTGCACTCAGCCGTCCTGGCCAAAGCCGCCGAACCGACCACCACCAAGACCGGAGGACCAGCTGTCAGCCGCGCCTCCCTCATCGCCGACCTGGCCAACGCACATGACCGCATCACCCGTCTGTCTCGGGAGAATACCCAACTTCGCCAGCGTCTGTCCGAAAGTCTCGGCGAACAGATCTGGCGGGAATCCGGCCTCGGTGCGCCCGACGATGTCGACCGTCTGCAGCGCCGGGTCACCGAACTCGAACAACACGCCGCTGAACAACGCCGGCAACTCGCAGAACGCAACGACGAACTCGACGCCGCACGGGCTGCGAACCGCGATCTCATGGCCCACCTCAACCGGCCCCAGACCACGGGTGCAGCCGTTAGTCCCAACTAATGTCCCGGGACTGAACTCCTGTCCACAGTCTCACCACGGAAAGACAAGATTCATGGCCATCAGTACACCAAGGATTATGAACGCCACCCCGAAACATACGGACACAACAGGCATAGACCGCAGGAAAGTCCTCTCACGTTTCATCATGGTCGGTACCTGACGGACAAGAGAGAACACGAAGCGTGAGTAAAAGTCCCTGGCCAGGATGAAGAACGCGCCTGCGAGTATCAGGAAAAGAACCGGCACCGCCCTCATCGTCAGCGTCCCGTCATCAAGCCGAAAATGGCGATTCCTGCGCCGATGACAAACCAAGCTGCTGCCATGAAGCGCAGAATCCTGAGATTCCGACGTTTGAAGGCTGCCTTGTCAAGGTCCGGCTGCAGATACGCGCGGCTGCTCGCAGCGACGTTAGTAAGAAATCGTGAAGCGATCAGGATCAGGATGCCTCCTGCAATCACGACCAGTCCGAATAGTGTTCCGGGTGCCATCTGAATTCCTTTCGCTCCCCCAACGAAAGCCTGAAGCCTCGAGTCCGGATGGGACGAGACTAGGATCGCAGCCGAACATAAGCAAGCTCTTAGTCGATTTTGGCTACGTGATTTCTTTCGTCAAGTCCCTATGGATGGGAACGATAGGCCGGCCGTCTTTCAAGAACGAGGGGGAGCTGGCTCGCTTGGCCAACACATGTAGCCCACGCTAGAACGGCGCCAGATGACGTTTCACCTGCACAAACGAGGCCGTCTCCAAGCATGGGCAGTGTTGGGCCCCGATAGAACCTTGGAACTGGAACAGTGCTCAAGGTGCCGGTTCACCGAAAACTTTCTGAGATTTTCGCGACACGATTCTGCCCGTGGCCACACTGTATCCGTAGGGAGGGGTATGGCCGGTAGCCGGCTCCCCAAGCGCCGGGAAGGCTGACGGCGTGAAGGTCTATGATTCGGGAGGCACCGACAGGGCGTCTGTGTCCATGAATGCAGGAGTCGAGAGGATCACCCATGGAGTTCACGAACGTTTCCGGATTTGTCGTGTTGCTGGACAAGGACATGAAGGAAGCTGTCCCCCGGCAAGATGCCCAGTTCAATTGGCAGCCGCTTAACGGCGGAGCCACCTACCAGATCACCTCAAGTCATGAGTTCGATCTGATCGGGCAGGGGAAGGAAATCTACTATCTCGCGGTTGGTGCGGAAAGCCGGCTGGATTTTGTTTCGCCGCTGCCTGGGGCACCCGTCGAAGGCGGCCTCTTTCAGGTTCGAGGGGCCTAGGGACTACTGGTGTGGCCCGTCGGTGGTGACTGTGGTGATCGCTCCCGTGACCCAGGCGGTAGCCCCCTTAGCGCCTGCGAAGCCGGCCGGCCCCGTGCCCTGGTCATGTTCCCGCAGCGCCCAGGCCCCGAGCGGAAGATCGACCGGTGATGGTGACTAGCAGACCTGCCGTGAACGCGGCGGAACGGTTTTGGTCCAAGGTTGTCAAGGGGCCAGCTCAAGGTGATTGCTGGCTCTGGGCCGCTGCAGTCGGGGATGACGGGTACGGCAGGTTCACCCTCAACGCAGATGGCCGAACCGTGGCCGTCCGTCCCCACCGCTTCGCCTTCCACTTGCTGCACGGCAGCGACCTGGATGCCTTCGGCCCGCTCATGCACACCTGTGATGTGCCGATCTGCGTCCACGCGACTGCTGACACTTTTACTCATTTGGTGGAAGGAACCAGCCGCAGCAACATGCTCGATAGATTGGCCAAAGGACGCGACGCGAACGGAAGTTCCTTCCGCTGGCGCGGACTGGCCCGGGCACAGTTCGCTGCGGGGTCCGTAGCCCTCAGGGACGAAGTCCGCGCCCACGGCTGGGACAGGCCCCTGCGCGTAGCCGCGCTCCTGGCCGGCGTCGATCCCGACGCGCCAACCTTGTTCTGAGGTCCCCCGTATCATCAGATTTGTAGCCGCCAACCGTCGAATCGAGGACCGCTGTGCCTGACGTCCCCACATCATGGGAACTGTCCCGGGAGGAATGGGAGGCAGTAGTCCTGGACGATCTGAACCGGCCAGCGATGAAAGACCGGCAGCGCGTCATCGAGGTCCTGATGATCCGGGACGGCGGCATCTGTGGGCTCTGCAAGACCCCTGTCGATTCCGGCTTCCGGGAACCCCACGATCCGGCCAGCCCTCAGGCGGACCACATCATCGAAAAGAGCTATGGCGGACCGCATACTTGGGAGAACTTGCGCCTGGCCCACGGTTACTGCAACAAATACCGCAACAACTTTCCCGCGTCCGTGGCCGTACCTGAGGAAGTCTTTCGGGAGGCCTTCGAACAAGCCGTTCACAGGTGGGAGAACCCCCATGTCTACCTTCCCCGGGCTATCGCCTGGGACGAGGGGCTCATTGCCGAGTATCGGCCGAAGCTGGCCGCCGCCGAGCGAGAGCTCCGCAAACTCGTTATGGCAGACGGCGACAAGGACGCGATAACGGAAAGCGCCCGGGCCGTCGCCCACTGGGCCAAGCTCGTCAAGAGCGCCCAGACGCACCGTGCCACCCTGGAACGCCGGATTGCGAAGCATATTGCCAAAGGGGTGACTCGTGAAAAGTGAAATATCGGCGCTAACGTCGGATATTTCTCTTTCACAAGCCCTGTGAGTATTTCGACCTCATCGGCCCAACCGATTTCCACGATCAGCCAACACTCGGAGTGCCATGAAGTCGCAAGCTTCGTCTTCGGTTTCAAAGCGTGTATTGCCGGTACGTCCACCGCGCTCCGAATAGAAAACGGACCATCCACCCAACTCAGGCAAGAGGCAAAGGCATTCGTCTGGAACTTCTCCGGTCAAGCTATATGCGTCGGGGTCGACGCCTTCTGACATTAAGAGATCTTCAAGCCTTCTACGATTCATTTTTATGTTCACCACCCACCTCAAACCCGGATACAGGCCATTGCACCCGCAACCTTAGCGCGGGATCTTCACTTTTTCACAAGCCTCCCTGCACCGCCTGGCCATTTCAACGCTGCCGCCCCTTGCGGTCCGCTCCGCACACAGTGACGCCAGAAACGGGACCCACAATCTGTGCTGCCAACCGCCTCTCATCGGTCCCAATCCTGTTCATGGGACCAATCTTTCAGTACGCCACTGAACTAACAGCCCCATCCCTACGGGGCCGGGTCGCCGTCCGTGGATGCAGCTTCGTCTGCGCGGGGGAGGCCCCTGATCAGGGCCGCCATGCCGCGCACCGCCTCGGGGTCGTCCTCCCAAGAGCTCCCGTCACGCGTGCAGGCGCGGAACGTGTTCACGCCGGCATCTTCGGCCGCCTGGTTGAGCTCGGCCCAGGCCTTTCTCAAATCTGCCAGCTGTGCCGGTGTCAACGGCTCGCGCTCCTCCTTGGGTGCGGCCACCGCGGCGGGGGAGGAATCCTCCGTGACTGGGGTCCGGCCCCGGATGAAGAAGCTTCGCAGTCCCACAGTCCCTCTCTCCTTCTGACAAAGAATGTCCCGCCTGGGATTGGGGGAAACCAGGCGGGACAACCCCCACGGTACCAACCCAGTCTGACAAGGCTCAGGGCAAGAGCATGCTCGCGGGGCTCGCACCCCTTTTCGGGCGTCCACTCCGCTTCGCTGCGTGTCCGGCTGTTGGGTGATGACGGTCCGTCGCAGAGCTCCTGCCCGTCATCACCTGTTTGTCTACGACGTTTTCTGGTTGCTGTCCTTCGGATTCTAGGCGTCCGCTCCACCCTGTCCAGCCCCTCCTTCGTCGGGGCCTGCGGCGCAGGAATTTCCCTATGGCGCTCCTTCGTCGCTTATTTCCTCCGGGAATTTCCCACACCTTGCCCAAGGGTAGACAGGGCTCCGTCGGCCGCCGAGCAAGCAAGCTTGCCAGCAACCAAAAAACAACGGGGGAGAGGGAAGCTGGCCGGTCACCTGATCCGCCCCACTCACCCAACTTCTCGGCAAAGAAGGAGCAACACCATGAACGCAATCACCATCAAGACGGTGACCACAGCCGACACCGGCGAAACCATCGACGGCGTTACCGTGCTGGGCGATTACCACATGAACGGCGGCTACGACTGGATGGAACTCATCGGCGAACACGGCTGGGCCGTGATCCCCAGCTGGGGCTGTGACGGCTGGGACCTGGGCCAGTGGCCCTATGTCATGGTCGCCGGGATCCGTACCGCCGATGAGATCGGCAACCTGTTCGGCATGGCCACGTACTGTGAGGGCGACGTTCGGACGACCTTCTACAGGACCAAGGCCCGGTTCTGGGATGCGATCAGCGAACAGGCGTTCTTCCACTGGAAGAACGGACAGGCCCAAGGACCGGAAGACCTGCCCATGGCGGCGGCCGAGCTGCCCAGCCGGTACCGCCAGCTGTGCACCGTCTTCACCGCAGCCTAACCACCGGCGAAGGGTCCCCCGCTCCGACCGGAGCGGGGAACCCCCACCCCGAACCTCCGTCACCGCGGCAGACTCACCTTCCGCGCCGGGGGCGGTCCGTCGTCGTGGCCGGCTGCCGCTGTGGTCACCGGCGACGGACCGCCGTCCGCATCAGGGCCGCGCGGGGTGGCTGATGCCGGCGGCCTGCCCTGAGGGGATGGCCGGGGCGGGAGGACCCATCCGCGTCCTTGGGCAGGTCCTGGTCTCCGCTTCGCTGCAACCAGGTAATCGGGCGTCCGCTCCGCGGCCGGCTGTTGGGTCCAGGGCGTACCGTCGCAGAGCTCCGTCACCCCCTGAACCTTGGTGTCTACGACGTTTTTTGGCTGCTGTCCTTCGGATTGTACGTGTCCGCTCCACCCCGTCTAGCCCCTCCTTCGTCGGGGCCTGCGGCCCGAAGAATCGGCTCCGGCGCTCCTTCGTCGCTTATTTCCTGCGCAGATTCCACGGCCCTTGCCCTGCGGGTAGACAGGCCTCCGTCGGCCACAGCTCCGCAAGCTTCGCCAGCAGCCAAAAAACAACGGGGGAGAAGGAGAGCTGGCCGGTCACCTAAGCCGCCCCACCCACCACATCCTCGGAAAAGGACACACAACCATGAGCGACTTCATCAGCTTCACCAACCCGGCCGACATCCTCGCGCTCATCCCGCACACACTGGGGGAACAGCCCACGGAATCCTTCGTCGTGCTGACCATGAACGGAACGCGGCTCGGCGCGACCCTGCGCGTGGATGCACCGTTCGGAGCGGACCCGCGCGGCTACGCGCAGACGCTCGTCAGCCACCTGAGCGCGGACGAGAACGCCACGGGCACCCTCCTCGTGATCTACACGGACGAGAACAGCCCCGGAAACCCCCGCCCGTACTCGGAACATGTCGAGGCCTTGCGCGCCGAGCTGGCCACCGCTCAGATGCCGCTGAAGGACGCATGGATGGTCACCTCCCACGCGTGGCGGAACTACCTGTGCACCGACCCCGCATGCTGCCCGGACGAACCGCTGGAGGCGATCACGACCAGCAACGGCAACGCCGAACTGATCTACCGGGGGAGCCAGGTCACCGGATTCACCGCGCCGGAACCCTTCACCGGCGACCCGAGAGTCCGGGAAACCATCAAGGCACACACCCCCGAAGGATGGCCAGGGGAACTGGACCGCAGCCGGGCCATATGGGCCGAGGTTCTTCAAAACCCGGAAACCCTGACCGCCGGGCGCGGGCACGAACTGGCCGGAGCATTCCAGCACCCCACGGTCCGGGACTACCTGATGGCCGACGTCATGACCACCGCGCCCGAGCAATTCACCTCCGTCCTGCTGGGCGTGGTCCTTGCCCGTCCGGACTGGGCACGCGTGGACCGCGCCCAGGAAATCGCCTTCGAACTGATGAAGGCAACCCCGGAAGGCCAGCGCGCACCGATGCTCTGCCTGATCGGCTGGCTGGAATGGCTCAAGGGCAAGTCCAGCTTCGCCGCACGGTACTTCAAGCTCGCCATGGAGGACGTCACCGATTACCGGCTGGCGTCGCTGCTGACCGAGCTCCTCAACCGTGGACTGGTCGCTGACTGCGCACGGAACAAGGCAATGTCCTACACACCGTCCATTCGGTAAACCGGATGAACCAAGGCCGGGCCCCAGTTCACACCGGGGTCCGGCCTTGCCGATCCTCCAGCGTGCGGTGGCGGCCTCCTCCGCTGCGCTCCCCCGGCCGCCGTCAACGCTGGCGCGGGCGCAGCACCAATTCCAGACAATGCGCAGGATCCGCCGCTAGGGTGAAAGGACAACCCACGTCCCAAACCCAGGCAAGGAAGACCCCGCCATGGCATCAGAGTTCCGCATGACCGAGGACGACACCGTCGGCCCCGATGCCAGCCAGATCGAAGACCTGCTGGAATTGCGCCTGCTCACGGCAGGCCCGGAAACCGGGCCCGTAGACTTTCCCGTAACAGACCACCGGCTCGAGCAGCCGTAACCCACACAGCATCGACGCTGCACCACAGATTTCCTTTTTCCGAGGGAAAACAGAAAGAGCCGGCGCATTGAGCGCCGGCTCTTTCGCCTTAACCGCTCCGGGGGCGAGCCGGCGGTGACGAGGGCAAGAGCATGCTCGCGGGGCTCGCACTCGTTTTGGGCGTCCACTCCGCAAGCTCCGTGGCCGGCTGTTGGGTGATGACGGTCCGTCGCAGAGCTCCTGCCCGTCATCACCTGGTTGTCTACGACGTTTTCTGGTTGCTGTCCTTCGGATTCTAGGCGTCCGCTCCACCCTGTCCAGCCCCTCCTTCGTCGGGGCCTGCGGCGCAGGAATTTCCCTACGGCGCTCCTTCGTCGCTTATTTCCTCCGGGAATTTCCCACACCTTGCCCAAGGGTAGACAGGGCTCCGTCGGCCGCCGAGCAAGCGAGCTTGCCAGCAACCAAAAAACAACGGGGGAGAGGGAAGCTGGCCGGTCACCTGATCCGCCCCACTCACCCGACTTCTCGGCAAAGAAGGAGCAACACCATGAACACCACGCCCACGCTCGAAATGATCGACCCGGCCACGCTGACCGTCGAGGTCAACGTCCGCAAGGACGCCGCCCTGACCGCTGATTTCATTGCCAGCATCAAGGAACACGGTGTGATGGAACCCGTGATCGCCCACCGCAAGGACGACGGCACCGTGCACGTGCTGATGGGCCAGCGCCGTACCCGGGCCGCTGTAGAAGCCGGACGGGACAGCATCCCGGTCATGATCATCGACAGCCCCGAGGAAGCCGAACGCATCGTCACGCAGGTCGTGGAGAACATCCAGCGCGCCGAACTGACCGAAGCGGACGAGGCCGACGCCTACCACCAGCTCTCACTCATCGGAGTGTCAGCCGCCGCGATCGCCAAGAAAACAGGCCGGACCAAGACCACCGTCGAGGGAGCGTTGAAGGCCAAGGCATCCGAGGCGGGAGCCACGGCGCTGGGCAAGGGATGCACCATCGAGGAGGCTTTGATCCTCGCCGAGTTTGAGTCGGATGAGGAAGCCATCGCTGAGTTGGAATCGGTCATCATCGACGAACCCGAGCAGTTGTTCCACGTAGCCCAGAAGTTGCGCGACGAGCGCAAGCGGGCCGCAGCCCTCGCGGCGCTGATCGGGGAACTGGAAGCCCAGGGCAAGGCCATCGTGGAGGACGCCGGGAACTACGCCGACGAGGAGAACCTGTACGTCTCAGCGGCAAACCGGGCAGATGGAGAACCGGCCACCGAAGAGGACGCCAACGCCTACCTGATCAGAACCGACTACCGGGGCCAGCACAACGCGAAGCCCGTCATCACAGGCTGGAAGGAACTCGGCTTCACCCCGAAGTACGAACGCTACGACGGCGGCACTCAGGCCCGGAAAGGCCCGATGACCGACGAGCAGAAAGCCGAGCGGAAAACCCTGATAGCCAACAACAAGGCCATGGAATCGGCAACGACCGTGCGCCGCGACTGGGTCAAGACCCTCCTGGCCCGCAAGACCGCGCCGAAGGGATGGCAGTACTTCACCGTCCACGCGATCACCCACCACCCCGAAGTCGCCAGCGGCTACGACGGCAAGGTGGCCGCCGAAATGATCGGAGCCAAGTTCGAAGACAGCGACCGCTGGGGATGGAACCCGCTCCGGGACCACGTCGCCAAGTCGACAACGCGGCCCGAGTTCCCCCTGATTGCGCTCGTCTGCGCCGGGTACGAGAAGGCGATCGCCAAGGACTCGTGGCGGTCCCCGTCCCAGACCCACCGGGACTACCTGAACCAGCTGATCACTTGGGGATACACGCCGTCGGAGGTTGAGCAGATCATCCTCGACAGCGACAAGCCCACCGAGGAAGAAACGGCGGAGTAAGACCGGCGTGCCGGGCGGAACCCCACCGCCCGGCACGGCCACGGCCACTCACCGTGAGGGGACAGGGAACCTCCCAAACTTCGGGCGGTCCGCCGCCCAGGGCGAACCACAGCAGCCACTCACCAGCGGCGGACCGCCATTGGACGCGAACACCCGATCCTGCACCCCACAGCCGCGCAACCAGGGACAACGATGTCCACCGATGAGTTGCGACGCGCCATCCATCGTCAGCTAAGCTGAACCGTAGATTTCCTTTTGCCGAGGAACAGAAAAGGCCGGCTAACAAGCCGGCCTTTTCTGTTTAAGCACCATGCGTCCGAGGCGGGACGACGAAGGCTAGCTACGCGGCCTGCACCTCATTCGACTCTGTAACTTCCGGGCCCTGTACCCCATTCGGTTCTGTAGCTTTCGCATGCTCTGCAACCAGGTCTATCATCCGCTTCACTTCGGCGCCGCTCAGGCCAAGCCGTGCCGCCACGGCGGACTTGGCTTCTCCCGCGCCCAGCATCGCCTTGACTGTTTGTGCTGCGGATTGAACGGCGCTCTGCGCGTCAGCTTCGGCTTTCGCCAGGATGGCTTCTGCTTTCTTCTTTGCCTCCGCGCGCAACAGCTCGGCTTGCTCCTGCTGCTCGAAGAATTCCGCGGCCATCTCGATCAGTCGCTCGTGACGTTCCGTCAGTTCCTTGGCCTTGGCGCGAGCTTTCTCGCGGGCGGCCAACTGCTGCGCAGACTTCCGTGGTGTTGCCATAGCTTTGGGTCCCTTCCCCTTGGGTTATCCGCGCCCCGGACCTAACGGCTAGCGCCGGGTCAGGGCCACGGCCGGCGGCGTGCGCCGCAGCGGTCCTCGCTTACGCTCGGGCTGGTTGTGCCCGGGTTGCCCCCACGTGGACAGCTTACGAGAAAAGGACGGTCTCTCCGCTGCCCACCCGGGGATAACCCGGGCGGCGGTTCTACACAATCGAACGGACCGTGGATAACGGAAAAGCGTGTTACCCACCGCCCATTCTCATGTGCAGAACCGCATCAAATCCTTGATGGCCCGATCCTACACTTTTCGTCTTTGTTCCATCGAGTTAGCTCGTCCCTCCCGTCACCGATTCCACAAACCCAAAAAGCGCAATATCTGTCACACCTCATGCATCATCGATAAGTGAGGTGGTTTGGGCGCTATGCTGGGGTTCGTGATGACCGTGCACAAGCTCAGTGCCGGCGACGGATACACGTACTACACCCGTGAAGTCGCCTCGGCTGATAAGCTGCGCTCGGCGGGCCGTCAGCTGGGCGATTACTACACGGTGGACGGCAATCCTCCCGGTCAGTGGGGTGGGGGAGGGGCGGCCCACTTGGACGTTTCGGGTGAGGTCACCGAGTCCCAGATGGCAGCCTTGTTCGGCGAAGGAATCCATCCGAACGCCGAAGCCATGGTGGAAGCCGACAAGAATGCTGACGTGCGTTTGGGTGCCCGCTTCAAGCAGTTCTCGCAGAAAGATCACGAGCTGCAGGGCCGGATTGCCGTCGCGATGGGCGACTACAAGCGCATGAACCATGCCGATCCTGATGCCGATACGAGGCGGCGGATCCGCATGAAGGAAGGCGCCCGGTACTTCCGTGAACTCAACGGCCGCAGCGCCAAGGATACGGAAGAACTGGGCCGGTTCGTCACCGCCCAGACCAAGCCTGGATCGCAGGCAGTGGCGGGTTTCGACCTCGTGTTCGCGCCCGCGAAATCCGCTTCCGTGCTGTGGGCAACCGGGGGTGATGAGGCCCGCAAGGAGATCGAAGCGGCCCACAACGAGGCCATCGCCGAGACCATGACCTTCCTGGAAAAGGAGGCGACATTCACACGCCGAGGCCGCAACGGGGTCCGTCAGGAAGATGTCGACGGCGGCCTGATCTACACGAAGTTCCGGCACTACGATTCCCGCACCGGGGATCCCCAGCTGCACGATCACGTGGTGGTGTCGAACAAGGTCCTGGGCGTTGACGGCAAATGGTCCAGCCTGGACGCACGGCACCTGTACCAGTTCAACGTCGCCGCCTCCGAGCGGTACAACCGGCTGGTCATGGAGAAGATCTGCGCACGCCTGGGCCTCGGCCTGACCGAGCGCAAAGTTGCCGGGGACCGGCCTGTGATCGAGATCGCCGGCGTCGACGTCGCCGCCATCGACGCCTCCTCCTCCCGCCGCGAAGGCATCAAGCCGGTGCTGGATGAACTTGCCCGGGAGTTCATCGACAGGCACGGCTACGCTCCCTCCAAGAAACAGCTGATCGCCCTGGCACAGCAGGCAACCCTGGACACCAGGCCGTCCAAAAAGGAAGCCCGACAGCTCTCCGTCCTGGTCGAGGAATGGATGCAGGACCTCGGATCCATCCCCGGCGTGAAGGTCGGCCCCGAGGCGCTGGAACACGCCCGCGCGCACCGTCACGACCCCCGCGACGCCGGCGAGCAGGACAAGCCAGGCTGGCTTGTCTCGCACGCTGATGAACTCAACCCGGCCGTGGAAGCGGCCGCGATCATCGAGCGTCTGGAACGCGACAGGGGAGTGTGGGGAGAACACCACATCGAGGCCGAGGCACTGCGCCGGCTCGGTTCCCGCCTGGGCGAATTGCCCATCCCTGATGCCCTGCTGGAGCAGGTCACGGCCCGTGCGATCGACCAGTACTCGCTGCGCATCACCCCCGAAACCCCAGTCCCGGAACTGAAGGAGCTGCGGCTGGCCAACGGCGCATCCAAGTACGGCCGCGCCAACGCCACGCTGTACACCTCGGCCGGGATCCTGCACAGCGAAGACCGCCTACTGACTGCCGCGCAGCGCGTCGTCATCCCCGCTGCCACCGTCGAATCATTCGACGCTGCGCTGGCCAGGCAGGACAAGAGGTTCGATTCCGGCCAGTTGGGCATGGCCAAAGAGTTCGCCACCAGCGACCGGCTTTTGATGGTCGGTGTCGGCCCTGCCGGTGCCGGCAAGACCACCGCGCTGAAGCTCGCTGCCGACACGGTGCGCGAGGCCGGTGGCAGGGTGTTCGGTCTCGCACCGACAGCCGTCGCCGCCGCCGTGATGGGTGTCGAACTGGGCGCGACGGCGACGACGATCGACTCCTTCGTTCTCGCCCACAGCAGCGGCCGGGCCGATGAGAAGACCACCCCGAAACCGGGGGACGTGATCATCATTGACGAGGCCGGCATGGTCGGCACCCAGCTGTTCGCCGCGGCCGTGACGATCGCGGACCAGCATGGTGCCGTGGTCCGTGCCCTGGGCGATGACCAGCAGCTTTCGGCCGTCGCATCCGGTGGTGCGCTGCGGCTGTTGAAGAACACCGTCGGCGCCGTGTACCTGGAAGACCTGCACCGCTTCCGCAACGCGGACGGGTCCCCGAACGATGCCGAAGCCGCTGCGACCCTGGCGTTGCGCGAACCCCCGGCAACCGGCGCGGATGACCCGTGGGCGTTCTACCGGCAGAACCGCCGCGTCATCGGCGGGGACACTGAAACCATGACCTCGCTGGTGTTCGAGGCGTGGCAGAAAGACACCAACGCGGGCAAGCACTCCATCATGATGGCGTTCGAGAACGCCACCGTCACCGAGCTGAACGCCCGCGCCCAGGCCTACAGGATCGCCACCGGTGAGCTGGACGCGAAGAAACCGGCCGCGATGCTGCGCGACGGCCTCACCGCCCGTGCCGGGGACATTGTGGTCACCCGGGAGAACAACCGCCGGCTCTCCATCAACCGGGGCAAAGACTTCGTGAAGAACAACGACGTCTGGAACGTCGTGAAGGCCCACAAGGACGGTTCGCTGACGGTCAAACACCACGGACACCAGGGCACGCTGACCCTTCCGGCCGAGTACGTGCGGGCCCACACCATGCTCGGGTATGCCGCGACGATCCACCGCACCCAGGGCCTCACGTGCGACACCACGCACGCCCTCATCAGCTCCGGCCTGTCCCGGTCCCTGGCCTACGTCGCCGCCTCCCGCGGACGGGAGTCCAACAAGCTCTATGGCGTCGTGGCCGACGGCCAAACCCTCGAGGACGTCCTGGCCAGTGTGGCCGCGAACCACGATTCCAACCTGACCGCGCACGAACAGATGGACGCCGCCCGCTCCCAGACCCGCTCCCTGCCGGACATGTCCGCTGCGTACCGGGACATCGATGACCAGGCCAACGAGCTGCGCATGGCCAACATCGCAGCCCGCGTCCTGGGCGAAGGAACAGCCGCCGGCTTCACCAAGTCCACCGCGTGGGGTGCCGTGGCCACGCACCTGCGCCACGCGGAGAACGACGGCTTCAACATCACCAACCTGCTCAAGGACAGCATCAACGAAGGCGGCTTCGACGCCTCCGACGATCCCGGGGCGGTGCTGGCCTGGCGCGTCGAAGACCGCCTCGCCCGGTGGCGTGAGCGCACCCAGAACCCGGGCCGCCGGCCCCTGGAATCCATGAGCGACGACGTCCTTGACCGTCTGAACAAGCGCGCCGTCGGCGAGCTGATGCGCGCCAAGGCCGAAGCATCCAGGATGCCGGCCATGGAAGAACCCGACCGGAAGACCCTGCTGCGCGGCTGGCTGGCCGAACGCAAGGACACCCCGTGGCAACGGCGCCTGCACGGGGACCTCAGCGACGATGACCTGGCCGCACTGATCACCGCCGCGACGCAGCAACTGCGCACCGATACGACCATCAACGACACCGCCGCAACCACTAAAGCCCGGTGGCTTGCATCCTCCTTGCAGAAGGAACAGGCCCTGCGTGAGCTGATGAACCCGGAAGCCCGGGCCGATGAAGCCTACGAGCGCGGCGCCGTGACCAACTACGCCCGGGATGAGCACGCCTCCCGGATCCAGGCCGCGGCACAGATCCAGCACCGGATCCGCGCCGAAATCGAACTGCGCCGCCAACTGCCGGCCCCGGTCACCCGGGAAGCAGCAGATGACAGGCTGCCGGCCTGGATGGCACCGGCCGACGTCATGAACCACCAGGACACCCCGGCACTGTGGCGGAAGGAACTCGCAGCACGGCGTGAGCTCATGGCCAACGAAGCCACCCGACTGGGCGCACAGCTCGCCGCCGAGCCACCGGCCTGGGCCGCAGCCCTGGGCCCGGCACCCTCGGACCCTGCACGGCAAGCGCAATGGTGCCAGCTCGCCGTGGAAATCTCCACCTACCGCGACACCTACCGCGTGCCGGAGTCCGAGACATCGCCCGTTCCCGCCCAGCACCAGGAGAACGGCACGGGCGCGGAGCTGACCGCGAGGATCACGGCCATGCACAAGTACAGTGCCCAGACGGCCAAGGAACCTCTGGCACCGGCCGACGCCGCACACATGGCCGAAGCCGCCCAGGTCGAGGCCCTTGTCAAGGAAACCCCCACCCCGGCCGAACACGTTGTCGACCACCTGCAGGAAACCCGCGGCGCCCAGGCGCAGCTGAACCCGGCCCAGGAACGCGCCGAACGCATCGCCGCCCTGGCCCGCAAAGTACGCGAGAACCGCGCCACGACCGGCCATAAGACGGAGGACCGGCCGGAATCGGTCAAAGAAGCACTGGAGGACATCGCGGCCCGCCGGCGCAGCGAGAAAGCAGACAAGACCGCAGCCACACAGCAGCCGGGAACCTTTGCCGAACGCCTCGCCGCGTCCCGTGCGGCCGGGGCCGGCACGGACGGTTCCTCCGCAGTGGAACGGCTCCGCCGGCAACGCGCAGTCCAAGCTGCCGCCGAGGATGAGCAGCGCCGCCGCGAGCAGGACGGTCCCGCCGCCGGAGGACCGTCCACCGGGCACCGCGGCCCGCGACTGTAGGCTGTTCAGACCGGCCAGACCGGTCAAGATCAGCACCGGTCAGAACAGCAAAGGGGTGAGCATGGGGAGTCCTCGCGGCCGCGCAGCACAAGAACGCCTGCAGACCCTCTACGCGCGTACCCCCGGGCCGGTCGTCTTTGTGGACGAGAGCGTGCGTGCGCCAGGGAACAGCTTCGGTGAACGCCCGTTCTACACCATGAGCGGCGTCACGGTCCCCAAAGACTCCCTGGACATCGTCCGCAAAGAACTTGAACGCATCGTCGGTGCGAACTACTGGCACACGACCGAGGCATACAACGGCAAGCTCGGGCCCGTGGAAGAGCTGCGGCCAAGGATCCTGGAACTGAACGAATATCTCGCCCGGGTTGTGGACTTCACCGTCGTCACCGTTCAGACGGAAATCAGTACCGGGGACCATGCCCTGCAAAAGGCCCGCGAGGAATGCATCACGACCCTGGCCCGTGCGGCGACCAGCTCCGGCAGGGAGGATCCTCCCCGTCTGATGGTTTTCGAACAGCTCAAGGAAGACGCCTATCCCGGCGGCAATGCCAGAGACCATGACGTGTTCGCGCGCCTGCGGAACGCCGGGCTTCTCCACCGTTCGGTCGTCATCGAATCCATCTCGCCCTGGGACGAGAAACTGCTGTGGGCCGCGGACCTGTCGTCCTGGAGTTTCTACCACCAGCTGGCCAGATCAGAAGGCACGTGGTTCAAGCCCCTGGCCCCGGTGACGACGGTGCTGCACGCCCGGACCGGACTGGCCGTTAAAGGAAGCAACCCCCATCTGCCGCAGCAAGGTCCGGGGGTCCAGCCAACTGTCGGCGCTCAAAGAGGCGGAGGGCCGGCTGTTGCTTCTGAATCAAGGCTAGTGCATCAGGGCAAGGAGAGCCAAGTCCTCCACGCCGTCCGGACCGAAGCAGACAGCCAGCGGCCACCGCTGGACCACTCGGTCAGCCTGGGCGTCGGAACCAACGCGCCCAAAACCATCGAGGCGATCAAGGAACGCTTCGACTGGTACCTGAACGCCCAGCGCAGCCAACGGTCCAACCCCGAAGCATCCGAACACATCAAGCAACTCCTGGAACAAGCCCAGCAAGCGCTCCGGAAACCGCAACGCCCACCGGAACCACCCGGTGCCCGACCGGAGATCACCGGCCCGCAACGGTAGGCCCGTCGTGGAATAGTTCCTTGAGGAGCACAGCCGCGACCATGGGCCAGGGCGCCCCCAAGCAGGAAGTCCTGCCCAGGAACAGCCATAGATTCTCAGAGATGGCAAGAACGGCCTGACCCGATGAACACCCATCCACACCAAAAGGGAACAGCCACGCCGCATGGTCCATCGGGTTCAAAGGACTTCGGACACGGGAACAGGCGGCCCCGCCGGAACCGTACCCGGCCGGCATGTCTCCGACGGACACGGCGAAAGCACACACCAGGAATCACGACCATGCTCGCCGGACCGGACTTGGCAGCCCAACCGGCCGACGGGCTGAGGAAACCACCATCTCGGCTCCCACCGCGGGCAACGGAGGCGCTGGTTTGATGGAGTGCATCGCCGGAGAGGATTAGGATTCGGCCCATGAGGATAGCGAAATCCGACACGATTGCCGGCTTGCCCGCACCCGTAGCGAGGGACCTGGTGCGCCTGTACCGGGGAGGCACCTTCGTGCAGGAGTTGGCCGATACCCTGCTTCGCAGGAACGGCGTCGAAGACACCGAGGTAGTGTTCGCGCGCATGGAGAATGCCGGCTACCTGGTGAAGGCCGACACCGGCGACGATCCCGGCTACGTCTGGTGGGAGGCGACAACCCTCGGAAACGCCCTGGCCATGGCCAGCTTCGGCAAACCCATCACCCGATCAACGGCAGACCGCCTCGTCGCCGGCCTCCTGGAACGGGCCCGGATGTACAACGCCGATCCCGGGATGCCGCTGTTCGTGGAACGGCTCCGGATTTTCGGAAGCTACCTTGACCCGACCGTCGACCCGCTCGGGGATGTCGACGTCGAACTCTCCTTCGGCATGCGCACCCGAGACCACCAAAAGATCAGGGCGTACGTGCGGGCCAGCGGCCGGACCTTCGATTCATTCATGGAAGAGCTTTTCTGGCCGCAGAAGGAACTGACCCAAAAGCTCAGAAACCATTCGACAGCCATCAACATCACGACGGAAAACATCGACAACATCACGAACAAAGCCCGGCTCGTTTACTCCATCGAAGATGACCCCGGCGCGGTTCCGCGGCCCGTAGAGGCAAACCGAACCGCAGGTGACGCGTTACAACGGCATCCTGCCGAGGTAGGCGTTCGTGAGCCCAGACAATCCTCTGCCAGAAACCGAACCCGATAAGCGCCCATATGTCGTCCGGAAGAGGTCTTCCCCCTTAAGTGTCAGGTTGGGCTTTGAGACTTCAAAAGCTTGATGTCAGAAAGATTCATGGGAGTTCTATTCGTAGGCGCTCGGTGCTTCATCCTGACGTCAGGTTGGGGTGTACGTCAACCTGATAGTGGTTGACGAGCCATCCATTCGGGACTCCGACCGGTACTGCCAGATCCACTGCTTAACTGAGTCGTGGGTCCCTCCGGAAACCCTCCGAACTGGGCTGGGACTACCCCATGACTTCCAGCTCCTGGAGCTTTCCAAGTGCTACGCCCGCCAGAAATTGTGCTTGGTCGACGAGGATACCGTCGTCAAACACTGCCCTGGGCGAGTGCATAGGAGGCCAATCCATGGGGTCAATATCGGGAGACCCAGCTCCGAGGTGCCCGTACGCGCCGGGGACCTCCACGAGGACACGGGAGAAATCGTCAGACCCGGTCCTGGGGGACGGGCTGGGGACGAACCGCTGCTCTCCGAAGAACGCCCGTGCGGTCCTGCCCCAGAGTTCGGCGTCACTGTCGTGATTGACGGTGGCCGGCATAACCGGAGTGAACGTTGCCTCGGCTGTCAGTTGATGAGCGGTCGCCAGTTGCCGGATAAGATCCGGCAACTCCTGTGCGAGCCGTGCTTCGACACCGGGGCTGAAAGACCTGACGCTGGCCCTGAATTCCGCCGAATCAGGTATGACATTAGAGGCGGAACCGCCATGGAATTGGCCCACGGACAGAACCACGGGGTCAAAAACGTTGAATCGCCGGGTAATGTACGTCTGTAGCGCGCCAAGCATTTCAGCAGCTACCTGTATGGGATCCAGAGCCTGGAAGGGGCGCGAACCGTGCCCACCACGCCCGATAACCTTGACGGACAGATCTCCGAAGGCTGCCATGTAGGAGCCGGCCCGGGTCGTGAACACGCCTGATGGCATGTCCGAAACGACATGCAAGGCGTAGGCAGCATCCGGTCGCCTGCCGGCTGCGTTAAGAACGCCTTCCTCCAGCATGATGCGGGCCCCGTCATGTCCTTCCTCCCCCGGTTGGAACATGAAGATGACGTCGCCGGTCAGGCTGTCACGTACGGACGAGAGCAACCGGGCGGCACCAATCAGGCCCGCTGTATGCAGGTCATGGCCGCAGGCATGCATCGCTCCATTGGTCGAGGCAAAGGGTATTCCCGTCTTTTCTGTCACCGGAAGTGCATCCATGTCGCCTCTGAGCAGCACAGTTGGGCGGGTCCCGAGCGGGGCTTCGCTGGCCCCGCCGCGAAGTACTGCAACCACGGACGAGGCGGCTTTTCCGAGGGTTAACTCGAGGTCGAGCCTCTTGACTGCCTCAAGGACCCGGGCCTGGGTGCGGGGCAGATACAGGCCAACTTCAGGGTCTGCGTGCATTTCCCTACGGAAATCAACCAAGTCACTCCCGAAGGACGGGATCGCTGCTGAGGCGCCCTCAAGGAAACTCAGCGCTGAAAACCGCTCCGCATCTGTCATTGAAGTATTTGTCATTGAAGGACTTTCTCGTGTTGGACGGCCCCGCCCTGCTCATTCTCGTGAGAAGTGCGCGGGGGGGAAACCCGCTCCCTGACCGCGAGCACGTTTCCCGGAGTGTTTTCTATTGCTGCCGAAGTCGGATATGGCGCCTAGAGCGGGAAATCCGTCCTGTCCACGCCAACCACGCGGTCGCCGGTAAAGAAGCGTACGCCGTACTGGGGACCGTGGCCTCCGATACCGCTGGTACCCCAGAAACTCTGGCGCGAATTGCCGGCCAGGTCGCTCATGAACGTGCCGTTGATACGGACCTCCCCGGCACGAATACGGGATGCCACGTCGATGGCCCGTGTTTCGTCACCGCCGAATACGTAGGCATCAAGACCGGTTGCCGGTCCGTTTGCATGGCTAAGCGCCTCTTCAACGGAATGCACGGGATGTACCGTGACCAGTGGCCCGAAGAGTTCTTCCGTGGCGGCTCCGGCGGGACATCCGACGATCATCCCCGGTGCCAGGAACCAACCGTTAAGATCCGGTAGGTCGCCGCCAGTGACCAGTGTTCCCCCCAGTTCGAGGAGTCGATTCACTGCCGCTTTCAACCCATCACGCTGCCGTTCAAACGCCAGGGGACCCACTTCCGTTGTCTCATCCAAGGCATTTCCGACCCGAAGCTTACTGAGTTCGAACTTCATAGCTTCAACGAAACGGTCGTGAATCGACCCGTCAACCAGTACCTTGCCGGGCGCCTCGCACCACTGGCCATTGAGACGGGTCATGCCCTGCAGAATGGACTGTGCCGCCGAGCTGACATCGGCATCATCCAGAATGATCACGGGGTTGTTGGATCCAAGCTCCATCTGCATGACAGCGAGATTGGACGCCGCAGCCTGCGCGACTGTGCGGCCTGCCGAATCGCCGCCGGTAAACGAAAGAGCCTCGATGCGGGGATCCGAAGTCAGCAGTGATCCTGTCTCCGAATTCCCATGAACCAGTTGAAACGCGGCACTTGGGTAGTCGAGTTCGGTCATGGCGGCGGCGATCGACTCGGCGAAGAGCTGGCAACCGCCGGGTGCGTTCTCGGAGGGTTTGAGGATGACCGGGCACCCAGCCGCCATTGCTGCCGCAACCTTGCCAACCACGGTGAAGGTTGGAGCATTCCAGGGGCCAACGATGAGGGCCGGGCCGAGGGGCTTGCGCAGGATGACCACAGACCGGTCACCGCCGTCAAGGGTCTCCGACTCGCCAAGCTCCTCCGCTTCAGCGATTGTTCCCCGGACTCTGTCCCCGAGTGCACCGGCAATCAGGCGGGTGGTCCGGATAGGGACTCCCGTGTTGATGCTGTCCTGCAGTGCGATTTCTTCGCTCTGAGCATCGAGAGATGCGGCTATCTTCGTCAGGAGCTCAAGACGGTCCCGCAGTTTGATGTCTTCAAGTTTCCCGGACTCGTGCAGTGACGCGGCTGCGGCGAGTGCGTGCTCGACGTCAGCCCTTCCGGTCTTTCGCATCGGCTGCCGGGGTTCGCCGGTATTTGGGTTGGTAAGGTAGCGGCCGTTTTCGTCGAGCTGCAGCCATGCGCCATCGACAAAGGAGCGTTGCTCGACGAGGTCGGGGGAGATATCGGTCAGTTGTGCTAGTCCTTCAGCAGTCAATTAAGGTGCTCCTCTGGTTTTCTTTTGTTGTCTTTGTCGTCCAGGACCAGCGACGGTAGGGGCTGAGCCTTGACGTTCGACCGTTTATGTTCAGGAGGATTTGCAGCGCCATGTTGTGCAGCCTTCGTTCCGGCGCTGGCCGTGGCGCAAAATTAGATCATGATCGGCGTAACAGTCAGCTGCCGAACGGTCTTCAAGGTTGTCCGGATCACGATTGCCTGTCGGTCATGTTCAGCACAACTCGGATCGTCGATGCTTCCGCCATCGCTTCGAATCCCTCGTTGATACGTACGAAGGGCAGTTCCTTGGTGACCATTGCATCGAGATCCAGTCGGTTATTCAGGTAGTGGTCCGTGAACATGTCGACGTCGCTGAGGAACCTGTTCGCGCCCATGTAGGCGCCTTGCAGGTGTCGGTCGCCGTAGACGAGTGCATCTGCGGGGATACGCAGTTCGGACCCTGTGGGCATGAGACCGAGGATGGTGGCGGTTCCGTTCGGGCTCAGGAGCGAAAAGGCGAGTTCCGCTGTCTGGCTGCGGCCCACCGCCTCGATTGCATGGCTGACACCTTGGGGAAGAAGTGATCGGACCTGGATGAGTGTTTCTGTTGGGTCGGGTAATGAGACAACAGTGTCCGTGGCACCGAAGTTGCGGGCGAGCTCCAGCTTGGCCGGCACGGCGTCAATGGCAATGATTCGTCGTGCCCCAGCCAACCTGGCACCTTGAATGGCCGCTATTCCGACGCCGCCGCAACCGATTACGGCAACAGTATCCTCTGGCCCTACCTTTGCGCCGTGAATAACCGCACCGACTCCTGTACTGATGCAGCAACCGAGAAGACACGCCACCTGGGGAGGCAGATCCGAGCCGACCGCTGCAACGGATGCCTCCTTCACGAGGAAGGCCTCTGCAAATGCGCCGATACCGCCGAGCGACTCAACGCTTGATCCATCAGGTGAGAGCAGCCTGGGCCGATGCCGCTCACGCACCGAGTCGACCCGTTCGCACTGGGTGGGGCGCCCGCCTATGCAATTGCGGCATGCCCCACAGGAGGGGGTGACCGTTACCACGACCCGGTCACCGGTCTTGATTCTTGTGACCGCAGAGCCGACGCGCTCGACAATGCCTGCGACTTCATGCCCGAGGACAGCCGGCAGGGAGATATCCAGCGACCCCTTCAGATAATGCAGATCGCTATGGCAAAGGCCCACTCGCTCAGTCCGGATGAGGACCTCATAGTCCTCCGGATCATCCAGCAGCAGTTCGCGGATCTGAAGAGGGGCTCCGGGCTTTTCCAGCACGGCGGCAAGAATCTGTGTACTCACTTGGCATCCTTGATAGTGGAGGTGCTTGCAGATGGGTCGCCTCGACCATCTTCAGCCCTGGTCGAGTTTCAAAAGTGTGAGGGAACAGCCTTTAGGACCACTATGGCAACCTGACCAGCTCCGGCTCCACTGTGGAACGGCCGGGATGAGAGTCAGCTTCCGGTTCCGACTCGGGATCCATGCCGGTTGTCATCCACGGCCGCCCGGCGCTTAAGGTAGCGTTCCATGGCGCGGACGGCTTTCTCCAGCTTCGCCAGCAGTACTCGTGTCTCCTCTCCGGTGATCACCAAGGGCGGGGACAGGATCACGGCGTTGTTCAGCGGGGCGATCCCGCCCGGATAGACAATGAGCCCATGGGCAAGGCATTCCTGCACGAATGCGTTGGCCGCTCCCAGCGCAGGATCGGGTGCCTGCTTGCTTTCCTGGTCCATAACGAACTCGAAGCCCCAGAGCAGGCCCCGCCCACGGACATCGGCCATGCAGCGGTACCTTGTTGCCAAGGAGAGCAGACCCTCCTCGAGCTGCTTCCCCCGTTGCCGGACGTTCGCGAGGATATTCTCGCGTTGCATAAAGTCCAGGACCGCCAGGCAGGTTGCTGCCCCCAGGGGGTTTCCCGAGAAAGTGTGGCCGAACGGCGCGACGCCGCTGCCCTCTCTGAGCGCCTCAACGATGTGGCCTCGCAGCAAGACGGCGGCAACAGGGGAGTAACCGGCACTCATTCCTTTGCCGATAAGAAGAAGGTCCGGCACGACGTCCTCGTAGGAACTCGCGAACCAGTCGCCAGTGCGCCCCATGCCGGTAATGACCTCATCGATGATCATCAGCACGTCCAGCCGATCACAGATCTCCCGAAGCCGGGCGAAGTAGCCCGCTGGAGGTGTGAGGACTCCTCCTGCGGCTCCTACGATTGGTTCGACGATGACTGCCGCGACTGTGCCGGGGTCCTCGTTCTGAATGGCATCTTCGAAGGCTTTTGCGGCCCGCGCAGCGTACGCTTCCTCGCTCTCGCCTGGCAGGGCGAAGCGGTATGCGTAGGCTGGCGGGGCGGAGGCGAACGCATGCAGTAAGGATCCGTAGTCGGGGCGGCGTGCTGCATGCCCGGACATCGACAGGGCGCCCATGGTCATGCCGTGATAGCTGATGGTCCTGCCAAGGATTTTGACTTTGCCTGGGAGCCCCCTTTCCCGCCAGTAGCTCACTGCGGTGCGGATGGCGTATTCGGATGCCTCGGACCCGCTATTGACGAAAAACGCCATATCGAGGTCCCCGGGAGCAATGTCGGTGAGCCGGCGGGCAAGTTCTTCGGCGGGCAGGTTGGTGAACTGGGTTCTATACGTAAAAGCCACGAGGCGGCACTGTTCTTTCACCGCCTCCGCAATCTCGTCCACGCCGTGGCCAATATTGGCGGTCATGGCGCCGCTTGAACCATCCAGGTACTGCCGACCCGTTGAGTCATAAAGGTAGACCCCATGGCCATGCGTAACCACCGGGTACTTCTTATCAATGGTCTGCTTCAACAGAGCGCTCTCAGAAATGGAAAACTCCTCTAACGTTTGGCGGGTCTTCTTTTGGCACTGCCGTCGCGGCTCCGACGAGTGCCACCACGACAGCGCCTCCGGTTCCTGTCTCGTTATCCGTGACGAGACAGGAACCGGAGGCGGGATGTGTTCGGCTCTTATTCCGCAGTTGCGCAGTTCTGGCTTTCTGCGGATTGGTGCTCCCGGTCTGACACCGCTGGCACAAGCGCGGCGTAGGCATCAGGCCGCCTTGAACGCATTACCAGGGCGGTCACCAAACCACCAGCAAACAGGGCGCCCATCACCGACAGCAGGATTCCTGCAGCGAGGTCACCGCCGACAAGAAGGCCGAAGTTCTGTACGACCAAGAAGACAATCCCACCGAGACCGGTCACTGCAAGTGTCGGCGCGAACAGCGTGGCCCAAAGCTTTCCTTTTGCCTTCTTCCGGAAGAACACGAGGACAGATAATGATGTGAGGGCCATCAAAACCACCACGCCGAGCGTTGCTGATCCCGAGAACCAGGTGTAGGCCTGCGTCACCGGGTCGAGCCCGATGAGCGCCTCGACCCCAAGCAGGGCAATGGCCACGATCGACACAGTCAATGAAGCTCTCGAGGGAGCCCTGTGGCGAGGGTGGACGATTCCGAGCCCCGCGGGGAGCACGCCCTGGGTTCCTAGGGTGAACAGGTAGCGGGTGAGCACGTTCTGGAAAGTCAGAATGCACGCGAAGAGGCTGCTGATCAGAAAAACCTGAAGGAGAGTTGCAAGTACAGGTGAGACGTACTTCGCAGCCAGACCGACCACAATGCTGGTGGGATCATCTGTTGCCACTTCGACGATGTGGCTGTCGCCGATGCCGGCCTGCATGGCCCATGCGGTGAAGGTGTAAAAGACGCCAATAGCGAGAACGGCGATGTACGTTGCGCGCGGTATTGTCCGGTCGGGGTCACGCGCTTCGTTGCGGAAAACAGCGGTGGCCTCAAAGCCGATGAACGAGAAGAAGGCGAACATGACGCCCAATGGGGGGACTCCTTCACCCAGGCGCGCGGGGGACAGCGAGTCACCGCTCAGCCCCTCGGCACCGCCATGTACAACGACACCGATATTTACTGCCAATAGAACGACCGTTTCGATGACCAGGACCACGCCCAGGACCTTGGCGGAGAGCTCGACGTCCCGGTATGCAAGGGCACCGCAGGTTGCCATCAGCACCAAACTGCACAGCCACCATGGAAGATCCGGACCACCCAGATCATGGACAGTGGTCTGGGCCGCAGATCCCAGGTAGGAACACAGTGCGAGAAACAGGAGCAGATACGTTCCGAGTGCGAAGGTTGATGCACCAAGCCCCATGCCCCGGCCGAGCCCCGTTTGGATGTACGAGTAAAAGGCCCCCGCGTTCTTCACGTAGGGGGTCATCCGCGTGAATCCAACGGCGAACAGAAACAGGATCACCGTAGCGATGAGGAAGAACAGCGGGCCGCCCGTGCTTTCCGAGGCAGAGACCACCACGGGCCAGCCGGCCACGACGGCTGTCATCGGTGCGGCACCGGCCACGACCATGAACACGATTGACCCGACGCCGAGCCCGCGGCCGAGTAACTTGTCGGGGCTCAGGATTCCGTTCGGGCCCGCATCCACAGGCTCAAATTTAACATTGTTAGTTGCCATTCGTCCCTCCCGGACGTTCGAAGCTCATTTATCTTCACGACGCCTTCGATAGGCCTGAAGAATTCAGTCATCGTGGAACTCAGCTTTGACGGCCCCCTTGCCGCATCGTCTGTGAACTGCATTACAGCCTAGGTCCCGCGTTGCCCGCCCCTGTGTCAGCTCTGCACACTGTCGCCACCGTTCATGGTCGTAATGCACAGCATTCGAACGGACCGCCCCGGTGTGCAGTTTGCACATGGCCCTCATTGATGTGGTGCCCGGCGCACTCGCTCCTTCCCAGGGAGCCCGGGCATGCTCGGTAACAACGGAGCTTCCCGGACTTCAAATGGGGACGAGGAATCTTCCGACGAAGACCACTCTCCTGAAGGAGCACCAAGTATGAGCAGCATTATTTCCGTCTACAACCCCGCTACAGAAGAAAAGATAGGCGAGGTGCCCGCCTACGACCTGCCGGACGTGAATGCAGCGGTCGAACGCGGACGGGCCGCCCAGCGCGCTTGGGTTCGCAAGCCACTGGCTGAACGCCGTGATGCCCTCTGGGCTATTGCCGATGCTGTCATCGCTCACTGCGACGAACTGGCCTTGCTCGAATCCACCGACGTTGGTAAGCCATTGGCGGCGGCCCGACAGGAAGTTCTTGGTGTCGCCGAGTGCTTCAAGTACTACGCCGGAACGGTGGACAAGATCCTCGGAGACACCATTCCGGTCGACGGCGGCGTCAGCATGACTTTCCGCGAGCCGCTGGGTGTTGTGGCCGTAATTGCCCCGTGGAACTTCCCTCTGCCTATCGCATCCTGGGGTATCGCGCCGGCTCTGGCCAGCGGTAATTCCGTGATTGTGAAACCCGCTGCCCTTACCCCTCTGTCGACTGTTCGATTTGGTGAAATCGTGAAGGAGCTGGGCGTCGTCGGAGACGCGCTTCAGGTTCTCACTGGGTCGGGCGCCCGGATCGGCAATGCCCTCGCTGAACACCCGGATGTTAACAAGGTAAGTTTTACTGGCTCCACCGAGGTCGGCCGGTCCATCGTCCAGGCGGCTTCAACGACGATGAAAAGAGTCTCCCTTGAGCTCGGCGGGAAGTCCGCCAGTATTGTCTACAACGACGTTGACCTCGCCAAGTGTCTGCAGGCAGCCCCGATGTCGGTCTTCGACAACACGGGCCAGGACTGCTGTGCACGCAGCCGCTTTCTCGTGCAGCGGGGGGTCTTCGACGAGTTCGTTGAGGGATTCATCGAGTCTACGCGTGCACTGAAAATTGGTAACCCGCTGGACGACAAGACCCATCTTGGACCTCTGGTATCAGCAGCTCACCGCGACACCGTTTCCAGCTTCCTCGAAAACGGGCTCAACGTCGTCACCGCCGGTGAAGCACCGGATGGCCCCGGCTTCTGGATGGCACCCAGAATCGTCATTGCCCCGGACCCCAAGAGCCGGGTGGCAACCGATGAAATTTTCGGCCCAGTCGCCTCGGTGATTCCCTTCGACACCGAAGAGGAAGCCATCGCGCTGGCCAACAGCTCAATTTACGGCCTGAGCGGCTCCATCTGGACCAATGACGTCGGCCAGGCCCTGCGGACGGCGCGGGCACTCGAGTCCGGGACTCTCTCGGTCAACTCGAACTCATCAATTCGAATCCAGACACCTTATGGCGGCTTCAAACAGTCAGGCATCGGTCGAGGGCTGGGCCAAGCTGCCATCGAGGCATACACCGAACTCAAGACCGTGTTTGTAAGGACAGAACCGTGACAACTGATACAGGGGAGCTGGTTCGGACGAACCAAGGCACCTCTTCCGAAGTATCCAGTGGGACAAACACCGCCGTGCAGACCCTTAGCGTCCTCTACGGCAGCCAGACCGGGAACGCTGAGTTCCTTGCGTCCAAGATCGTGGACAAGGCAAACGGCCAAGGTTACTCAGCCGAGCTTATGAGCCTGGACATGGTGACCCCGCAAGATGCGGCACGCAAGGACCGCCTGTTGATCGTTACCGCCACACACGACAACGGCCACATGCCGGACAATGCGCAACCGTTTTGGGAACAGCTTCAAAGCGCCGGTTCAGATCTCTTTAAGGACGTTCCCTTCGCCGTCCTTGCCATTGGTGACTCCATGTACGAAGACTTCTGCAAAGCTGGCATCGACCTTGACGAGCGCCTTGGCGAACTCGGCGGCAAGAGAATCCTCGACCGCCTCGATTGCGATGTCGACTATGACCTGACGTCAGGCAAGTGGATCAAGGGCATGCTCGAAACCTTCAAGACAGTTGTTCCCAAGAAGCGAGACAACAACCCAGAAGGCTCCACTGTTCCAGGAGCAAACCCCGCTGAGCAGCCCAAGAGCACACGCCGGGAACCTGACACTGCCACTGTCGTCGAGGCCCGCCTCCTTAGCGCTCCAGAGTCCGAAAAAGAGGTCTGGCACTATGAGCTGGAGGTTAGCGGCGACAGCCGCAACTACCGGGCAGGTGACTCACTTGCCGTAATCCCCGCCAACTCCGCCGAGCTCGTGGAAGACCTTCTAGCATTCCTCAACCTCCGGGGAAGCGAGGTGTTCGGTGACGACGGGAAGACCGTACGGGAGACGCTTCAAAACGACTATGAGCTTCGGCTGCCCCATCTGGGCATTGTGGCCTGGCTTGTTGAAGATCTCGCACCGGATCATCCCGTGCGGAGCCTGGTCGAGTCCGGTGACCGCAATGCGCTGGAGGACTGGCTGTGGGGACGGGACATGCTGGACGTGCTGCAGGAAACCCGGACAACAGATATCGATCCTCAAGAGTTCCTCTCAATGCTGAGGCCTCTGCAGCACCGGTCGTACTCCATCGCATCCAGTCCCCTCGCTGACGGCGACCGCATCCACTTGACGGTCTCCTCAGTGCGTTACGAGATTGCCGGGCGGCGGCACTCGGGTGCATGCAGCGGATTCCTCCAGTCCGCTGCGTGCACCAAAACAGCCATAAAAGTGTTCCCGCTGCCGGCGCACGAGTTCCATCTGCCCAATGACAACTCAGCTGATGTGATCATGATCGGTCCAGGTGTCGGAGTTGCCCCGTTCCGCGCTTTCCTCCGTGACCGTGAAGTCTCACAAGCCCGGGGACGAAACTGGCTGTTCTTCGGGGACCGGCACGAAAAGCCTTCCTGGCTCTATCAGGCGGAAATGGAAGAACTGCAGAGCAACGGAGTGCTGGACCGTCTCAGCCTGGCTTTCTCCCGGGATCAACAGGGCAAGCTCTACGTCCAGGACCGGATCCGCGAAGAAGGTGAAGTCATCTTTGCCTGGCTATCGGGCGGAGCTTCCGTCTATGTGTGCGGCGGCAAACAGATAGCACCTGATATCGACGATGCCCTGCTGACGGTGCTCAGCAGCCACGGCGCAATGACCCCTGAAAAGGCGAACGACTACCTGCAGTCCATGAAGAGCGAGGGCCGTTACGTCAAGGACGTCTACTAGGCCCCGCATGACCCTGCCCAGTATCAGGGGACTTTCGTGTCCTGGGTGGGCAGGAACACGAAATTGGCCTGCGTACGGCACTGGATGTGACCTGACTTACCGAATGCATGTAGCCGGTAATCATGATGTGCAACTTGCACATACGGCAAGCAAGCCCCCCATTTAGTGTCTTCAGTAACGAATATCAATGAGGATAAAGAGGTACATAGTGAATCCGATCACACAGGTCCCGGAGGACCTCCAAGAACTCGAGGCTATCGACATGCAGGATCAATCCGCGGCGGCGTCAGCCCACGACGAGCTCCAAAAGTTCGTCTCCGAAAACGACATCAAGACGTTCAAGGTGGGGGTGGTGGACCTGGACGGTGTTTGGCGCGGTAAGCGCATCCCCGCCCGCTACTTCCTGGAAAGTGTCGCTGAGCGCGGAACGAATATCTGCAATATCATCTTCGGCTGGGATATTCAGGACGAAATCATTTCTGATCTAAGCTACACGGGGTGGGACTCAGGCTATCCTGACGTGACGCTCCTTCCGGATCTCAGTACCCTGAAGGTCGTTCCGGGGGAACCCGGCGTGGCTTCTGTCATTTGCGACGCCTACGAGCTGTCGGGGGAGCCTGCGGCGATCTGTCCTCGGAGCATTCTCAAGCGGGTTGTGCAGAAAGCCGAAGACCTCGGTTACTCGCCGGTCTGCGCTTATGAGTTCGAGTTCTACCTGTTCAATGGCACGCCAACGGACCTTGCCGCCAAAGGCTGGCGCGACCTGACCACCATCACCGCCGGAAGCCATACCTACAGCCTCGTCAGGGACACAGGCACAGAGTTCCTCATTGGTGAGATCCGCCGCCGCCTGTCTGAGCAGGGGATCTTCATCGAGGCCAGCAACAGTGAAAACGGGCCGGGCCAGTTCGAGATGAACATTCACTATTCAGATGCCCTGGCTGCCGCCGACAACGCTCTCCGGCTTAAGGCCACTGTCAAGGAAGTAGCAGCGGAGGCTGGTTACACGGCATCCTTCATGGCAAAGATCAACCCGGAGTGGGCCGGATCCTCCGGGCACATGCACCAGAGCCTTTGGGATGCGGAATCCGGCAAGTCAGCCTTCGCCAATGCCGAGGATTCCGGCGAGCTGAGCGCCATCGGGTACAACTACCTGGCGGGGATTGTCGAGACGGCACCGGAGCTCACGGCCCTCTACCTACCCACTATCAACTCGTACAAGAGGACCGAAGGTGGGCAGTGGGCCGGATCCAGCGCCACCTGGGGGCTCGACAACCGGACGGTCGCGATTAGGTCCATCCCCTCAACGGGCAGTGCGGCCCGCATCGAAAACCGGGTACCGGGTGCTGATGCCAATCCCTACCTGGTCATTGCCGCGAATATCGCCGCCGGCCTTCACGGCGTGGAGCAGAAACTGGCTGCCCCGAGGCGGGTGGTAGGCAACGCCTATGCCTTGGAGGAGGGCCACCAGGTAAAACAGCTGCCAGGAACACTCGACCAGGCCATTGAAGAGTTCGAGAAAAGCGAGGTTGCCAAGGCGTACTTCGGTGAAACCTTCGTGAGGCACTACGTCCAGACGAGGCGCTGGGAGCTCCGCAAGCTTCAGACCAGTGTCACTGACTTCGAAATCGCACGTTACCTGGAACGAATCTAGCGCGCAGTGCAGCGCTAAGAACGTCCATTTCCACATTTCATACCCAGAAAGAAGCACCCAATGACTACTCACCCCGGAAAGATCGCTGCTGTCACCGGAGCCGCGTCCGGAAACGGCCTTGCCATCGCAGAAAAGCTGCTCAAGGAGGGCGCCACCGTCGTGGCCCTCGACCGTGACGAGGCCGCGCTCGAGCGTCTGGTTGTCCAGCACCCGGAAATGGTGCCTGTTGTTATGGACGTCGCTGACGAAGCCTCGGTCCGCAGCGGCATGGCAGAGATCGACGCAAAATTCGGCCGGCTTGACACCCTCGTCAACAATGCAGGCATCGTTAAGGGCAGCAACTTCGATGACTTGGGCGTTGCGGAGTGGGACCAGGTCTTCGCTGTAAACTCCACCGGACCGTTCTTGGTCAGTCAGGCCGCCCGACGCCTGCTGGAGAAGGGTGCGGCGGCTCGGGGCGAGGATTCAACCAGCGCCATTGTGAACATCACCTCTGTCGAGGCCCACATTGTTATCGCCAGCAGCGGGCATCCTCAGGTGCACTACAACGCTTCCAAGGGTGCACTTCTTATGTTCACCAAGGCTTTGGCAATCGAAACCGCAGCGTCCAAGATCCGCGTCAACGCTGTCGCCCCCGGCTTCATTGAGACCCCGTTCACCAAGTCCGTGCTGGAAAACCAGGATGCTGTGAAGTTCCTCCTTGACCGTACGCCGCTCGGACGAATCGGCCGCCCATCGGACGTTGCCAATGCAGTCGCCTTCCTGGCCAGCGACGAGGCCAGTTGGGTGACCGGTACCACGATTCACGTCGACGGTGGTTGGCTGGTTTACTGACATGCGGGCGCCCCTCATTGCTATTTCCGCGGCCCGGCAGATCGTCGATACCGCCTTTGGCCCGATGCCTTCAACGGTCCAGAACATGGCCTACGCCAACGGCGTGCTTGCCGCGGGAGGCCGTCCTGCCATTCTTCCCTCAACGGCAACAATTCCGGAGGGCGCGCTTGAAGGGTTTGACGGGCTCATCCTCACCGGTGGCGGTGACATCAGCCCCCGGCTGTACGGCGAGGACCCGATCGACACGGTTTACGACGTGTGTGATATCAGAGACGATTTCGAGATCGAGCTTTATAACGAGGCCATGCTCCGTGGCATACCCGTCCTGGCGACCTGCCGGGGGATGCAGCTTGTCAACGTGATACGCGGCGGAAACCTCGTCCAGGAGGTGAGCCCGGACAGGGGGCACTGGCAGGACAACCCTTCACACGAACCCTGGCACAGGGTGCAACTGGAACCAGATTCCGAACTAGCCCGGATCGCCAAAGGCCTGAGCATCCCGGTGAACAGCTACCACCACCAGGGCTTGGGAAAGCTCGGAACCGGCCTTCGTGTCGTGGGACGGGAAGGCGACGTCATCGAGGCAATTGAAGCCGATGATGCCCGCCTCATCGGAGTCCAATGGCATCCAGAGCACATGGTCGACTATCACGAAGCCCAGAAGGCCCTCTTCGTTGATCTCGTAGAGAAGGCCGCAGCGTACGCACAGTCACAGCAACCACTTCAGGAGCAATTCTCATGAGCACAGAAACTGAGCGGGGACTCAGCCACAACAAGTCAGACTTTGACTTCCACGGACGGTCGCTCGACAACATATTCGACGAATACCAGGACATCCTAACCAACGGCCCTGTTGGACACAGCAACAAGTATGGAGGCTTTTGGTACGTCACCAAGAGCGAGGACATCTTCAATGCCGAGCAGGACCCAGACACTTTCGCCGTCGGACCCTCAATGATCCTACCCCCCTTCGGCACCGATGTCCCCCTGATTCCGATCGACATCGATCCGCCAGCCCACGCTGACTTCCGCAAGATCCTCCTGCCGATGTTCACTCCCATGAATGTTTCAAAGCTTGGACCCGGCATGCGTGAGACCGCCAGACAGCTATGCCATGAAGTCCTCGCGGCCGGCGACGTCGTTGATGTTTCGGCGAAGCTTGCCCGCCCGATGCCGACGATTATCTTCAGCCGGCTGGCCGGATATCCGGAGCAGGACTGGCCCATTTTCGACCGGTGGATTGACGAGATCATCTATGAGCGGACCGCGCATCCGGAAACGGCATATGCGGCCGGACGCGAGCTCAACGACTACTTCGACCGTCTTCTCGACGAACGTGAAGAGGCCGGACCGGAAGCAGAACCCAGCAATGACCTGATCACCCAGCTTCTGAAAGCGGAAGTGAAAGGCCGGAAGCTCACGCGTGAAGAGCTGCTGTCGTACTGCTACCTGCTCTTCCTGGCCGGGCTGGACACGACCGCCTGGGCGATCCGTTCCGCCCTTTGGTACCTTGCCGGCAACCCGCAGGCCCAGCAGCAGTTGCGTGAAAACCCGGACCTGATCCCCACAGCTGCGGAAGAGTTCCTGCGGACGCTTTCCCCGGTCCAGGCCATGGCCCGGACCGCGAAGAAGGACACAGTTGTCCGGGGCCAGGAGATCAAGGCCGGTGAACGCGTCGTGCTCGTCTTCGGCGCGGGCAACCGAGACCCAGAGGTCTACGAAGAACCCAATGAAATCAAGATTGACCGTGAAGACAACCGCCACCTGGCCTTCGGCGGAGGGATCCACCGGTGCCTTGGCTCGAACCTTGGCCGCGCGGAGATGGTTATCGCCATGGAGGAATTCCTCAAGGCTGTCCCTCACTTTGAACGGGCGAATGACGACGAACCGTGGCACGGCGTCGGCCCGCTTACCCTCAAGATTGGAGCTTGATCACCATGGGAGAACTTTGGGTCGACGGAGGGCGTTGCCAAGGCCACGCCCGGTGCTGGGCTCTGGCACCCGAAACCTTTGAGATCGACGAGGAAGGCTACGCGCACGTCATTCCTGGCCGCGAAAACAGCGGCGATGAACCCAACGTCCGCAAGGCCATCCGGAACTGCCCCGAACGGGCAATTTTGGAACGGGAAACGAACGATGCCGGCGAGAAAGCGTCAGAGGTTTCGGCGTCGTGACACATATGCCAGAACGGGTTGTGGTCATTGGCGCTTCGGTTGCATCGGCGATGCTGATTGAACGCAGTCGCGAGCTGGGCTTTGCGGGCGAATTTATCGTCATTGATTCAGACCCGAATGCGCCCTACGACCGGCCCCCGCTGTCCAAGCAATTTCTTCTTGGCACTGGTTCCGTCGAACCGGCCGAGTGGTGGCCGGAGGCTACGCCGATCCTCAACGCAAAGGCGATCGGGCTGCTCACCGACAAGCGGACGGTCCTGCTGGACAGGCTCGGAGAAGTAGCAGCTGACGCGGTCGTAATCGCAACAGGAGCCGGCTCAATCCGGCTGCCGAACGAGCCGGCGGGCGTTCTGAGCCTAAGAACCGCCCAGGATGCCCTGTCCCTGCGAAACGCCGTGGATGCAGGAGCCACCAGCGCGATTATCGTCGGCGCCGGAACCATTGGTGCGGAACTGGCATCTACGCTCGCCCAACGTGGGCTTGCCGTCACGGTAGTAGATTTGGCTCCGCAACCTATGCAGCGCTTCTTTTCAGGACATCTTGGGGAGGAAGCGAAGGCATGGATGCACCAGGCCGGTGTTGTAACTCACTTTGGTGTTGCTGTGGAATCCATTCAGAAGACGGATCCTCACTGGGCGGTCCGGATCAGCGGCCTTGACCTGCACGCCGACCTGGTTATTAGCGCTGTCGGCGCGCGGCCCAATACCGAATGGCTGACCTACAGCGAGCTTGACGTTTCCAACGGAGTCCGTTGCACAGCGGACGGGAAATCCCTGCTGACCACCGGTGAAATCGCCGACGGCATCTTCGCTATCGGAGACGTTTCGGCCCGGCAGGCCGAGGACGGAACCTTTCGGCGGTTCGAGAGTTGGACCCAGGCCCAACGGCATGGCGCAGCCTTGGCTGAGTACTTTGCCGGCTTCGAATCCGCGGAACTGGAACAGGCTCCGTATGGTTGGACGGAGCAGTTCGGCCGAAAGGTACAGGTGCACGGGATGCTTCCGTCGGCAGGCGAACTTGTACAGGTGTACGCTGCAGAGGAACGCAACGCCGCCTTGTACCGGATTGGATCTACGGAGGAGGACGTGGCCTGGATCGGCGTCAACGCGCCAAGGCAGTTCAGCCGGGCCTCCATGGGCATGAGCCTTCTAAGCTGAAACTATGAAATCCCCTGCTGAGCCCGCGGCCTCGCAACCGAATGAGGTCCTGCCCGCTGACTATCGCCATAAACTCCAAATAGCAGAGCTTCGCGCAGATACGTTGTCCGAGCTCACGCAGCTAATGGCGGAAGGACCTGATTCACTCGCGCTTGCTCAAAGAGCAGTGGACTTGGTAGCCAGGGCAACAGACTCAGCAGGGGTTTTCGTCTACCTGTGGGATGAACAGGAACAAGTCCTTGTCATGCGCGCAGGCACCGCTGGAGTGCAAAGCCAGCAAGTGGGAAGAGTCACCCTTCGCCTCGGCGAAGGTGTAACTGGCTGGGTAGGGCTTACCAGACAGTCGGTTGTCCTTAACAAGAACATTCAGCAGGACCCGCGGTTCGTCAGCATCAGCGAACTCCAGGAAGAAGATTTCAATTCGATGCTGGTAGTCCCGATCGTGGCACCGACCGGGACCCTCCTTGGCGTGTTCAGCCTCTGGTCATATGAGGAGGAAGCCTTCACCTGGGAGTCAAAGCTGATTGCTGACGAGGTGGGAGTGCTGCTTGCCAGCGGCCTGCTGCAGGCTGAGACTGTTGATGACTTGCGGCGCCAATCCGCAGCAGCGCATTTCCTTGTCGATTTCCCGATCAACTCCGCCACGTCCGTCCTGCAGTGCGCCCAAGTGGCCTCCCAGGCGATTCTTAAGCACATGAGCTCCGACGGCTGCGTCATCGAATATTTCGGGCGTGGTCCAGCCACGTCGCCGCCCACCGCCGTCGCAATGGACAAGGGCGAGCGAAGCGGAATCACGGTTCGAACCACTCACTCACGAACGGCAACGTCCGAGTTCATTGAATCCAATTTCGCCGGACACGAGCGGATATCTGTCTCCTTTGGCCTGACGAGCACCCGGGGCATCGTCACGTGCTATCGTCCACGCCGCTATTCAACCAGAGAACTCGATCGGCTGAGCGCCATTTGCTCTCAGCTGGCCGCCCTGTTTGAAGCAGTGGAACTGGAGTCCGTCGGTTCATCCCATGCTTCACGCTTGCTCCGAAGCGTCGGCACGAGCACATTCGCCCGCATTCTCGAGGAGTCAGGCTGGTCCAAGGGCCGCACTCTGCCGGTCTTGGTGCGGGTGAAACGGCTGAAATTCGACTCTGATGCGGTGTCCAGGCGCATCGCCCCCTATCTTCAGGAGCTGGCCGGCCCCCGATCCCTCGTCTTTACGGAAGGCCCCCTCAGCCTGCTCTTTATCGATACCGCCTCCGGCTCCGGAGAAGAGATTAAGGCGAAGCTGGAGACAACTCTTTCTGACCTCGACGAACACCGTGGAGTCTCAGCTTTCGCCGGCGTGGGTCCACTGGCGCGCGACGTCGCCTCTCTACAGCCAGCGCTTTCGGACGCCGAAACCGCACTGGCGTGGACAGAACTGGTCGGCAGGACGTCAGGGAGAAGAGTCACCTCGTTCAGTGATATAGAACATCTGCAGGAACTGCCGCTCGTGGGGGAGGGGATGTCTGCAGAAATTAAGGGCGTGCTCGCTGAACTAAGGTCCCTTGTGCAGTACGACGCGGAAAATGGAACGCAGCTGGCCGAAACAGTTGCAATGCTTCTATCCAACAAAGGATCCATTGCCGACACAGTCTCGAAGCTGCACATTCACCGCAACACGCTCCGGCAACGCCTCCAGCGTGTGGAGCAGCTCATCGGGCATTCCTTCGAGGAAGCAGGAGACTGGCTGCCTACAGGCATTGCTGCCCGCCTGGCAATACGCGAAAGCGGCAAGTAGTAAGCGTTCGTGCAGCACATAGAGCTAAATCCAGGTGTTCAGTATGCCCTGCGGCTAAGAGCGGAACTGCTCCATAGTAGTGAGCGGTCAGTGTCCGCAGGAACGCAAACGCCTAGCACCTTGAGCTGCTCCAGCGGGAGCCCGATGCACGCCCACAGGGTTATGTCAGGTCCCGTTCTAATTCAAAAAGGAAATTCGAGAATGAAGCCGCACACTGAGTCATCCGGAGGAACCGGCAGCATACAGGTCCTGGTCATTCAGCCAGATCCACACTGTCCCCTTGACCGTTTCGCTTCGTGGTTAAGCGACGAGGGAATTACCGCAAGAGTTGTCCAGCCCTTTAATCACGACACTATCCCGCAAAACGTCGAAGAGGACGCTTTGGTGGTTCTGGGTGGGGACATGAGCTCCTTGGATGACCACGTCTACAGTTGGCTTGCAGATATTCGAAACCTCATTGTCGACGCTTCCGGCAACAGGAAGCCGACATTAGGCATCTGCCTTGGAGCTCAGCTGATGGCACAGGCATTCGGTGGAACCGTCACCCGGGGAGACCAGGGCCTTGAGGCAGGGGTAGTTCGGGTCGATTGGCAAGCCGACGCAGCCGAGGATCAGCTCGTGGGCGGGTTACCGCGTCCCTTCCTCGCCGGGTCCATGCACGGCGACGTGATCGCCCAACTTCCGCCCTCTGCGGTCTGGCTCGGCATGAGCGATCAGTATCCACACCAAGTCTTTCGCTTGGGTGACATGTTGTGGGGCGTTCAATTTCACCCGGAACTTTCGCCCGTTAGCTACCGTCAGTGGTTGACCCTGGTGGACGATAACGATCCCTTGGCCCTCCAGCGGGCGGGCCAAGGGATGAGCGAACTCGAGCAGCAGGACGAGACGGTGGCGGCCCACACAGAAGCACTGGCACGACGTTTCTCTGGGCTTGTGCGTGCCACTACTGGAGTAGCTGCAGGCTAAATCCCTGGGCCCGCAGACAAAGCTGCGGGCCCAGCAAGACCCACTACAGCAATTTAGCTGTGGCAGACCAGCGAGTTGTTCCGGTGGGCCCGATCAGCGGATTGGGGTCTCTCATTGTCAGCGGCGCCAACGTCCGCCCACGATGCTCGGCTCGCGAATGGACACATTTATGGTTCGAACGACTCCAACAGTGGCTTCTCCGTAAACCAACATTGTGTGGCGGCTTGTAGCCGCGGCTTGGACGTATCTTGGACCAGCCGCACAGCGATTCTTGCCCGTGGGTCCAGTAAACCTACGGGCAGGAATACGTCGTTCGCCGGGTCCGTGGCGCTCAGATGCACCCGGGGAGTCGAGATCCGGGTAACGAAAGGTCTTTCCAGGCGTTCCTCCCGGGACCGCGTCACGATACTTTCACGAGCGATGGTGCTCTCATGGTCAGCGGTGCCAGGATTTCTCCGGCAGAGTAGCTGTCTGCGAAGACAGCCGTACCTGAGCCCGTCAGCGCGACCTGGATATTCGCCCACATGCTGACGCCGTCTTCCACCGACACCGCCGGCAGATCGAGATTGGCGAGGCGCACGGTCTCGTTTCCTTGTTGGATGGACAGGTATGCTCCGTCGGGCCCCACTTCAATCTTCGGGTGGCTAATTGAGACCGACATAAGCCCATGATGGGCGAGGAAGCGGGCCTCTCCACCGAACTGGAGCACAAAGTTACCCCCGTGAGACTCATCCAGAGTTCTGAAGGGGAAATAGAACTGTCGGGTATTGGTCACGGCGGCACCCTCGCGCAGGAGTATTCGTCCATCGTGCATGGACTGCACGTACCGGACAAAGCTGTCTTTCACCGCCCAGGCCATGCCGAGATCTGCTCTTTCAACAGTAAGTTCGGACATCAGGGTTCCTTCGTCGTTGCCAGGTTGCACACTGCCGGTGGTGCTCCCGCCCACGCCAGGAATGGGAGTGGCTTACCGACTCTTCATATTCGACCATTTTCGTGCCGACTCAGATGAACGACATGTACCTCGGGCACAGCATTCGCATCGGCCATGTGCCTTGTGCCCATCCCTAAGGAAAGGCGGACCCTGGAACCGACTCGTCGTTGAGGTCCAGAGCCTGCTGACGGGACGCAGCCGGGGCCATGGTCACCTGGCGTTGGAACACTCGATAGGCGAAAAGCGCGGATGGTTCCACCAGTCAAACAGGTCCTGAATCAAATTGCCCTGTTCAGCCGTTCAGGCGCGATGCACTCGTAGACGAGCCCGGGAGGAATCTGGTGGCAGAGCTCCAGAGTGTAGGACCAGGGGCCGTGCCAGGTGACAAGAACACCCGAGGGTTCACCGGGGCCTCTTTGGGAACGCAGCCGGGTAATGGCCCATGACAATTCATAATCATCATGAGGCCGTTCCCAATGCTTTACGCCTTCAGACGCACCGTCCCTCATGGTGCAGCCGCATGTTGGAAGCCGGCGCCAAGGCTGGTCTTATCGGTTTCCCACTGGTAGTCGACCCACACGTTGAAACCGTCTGCTCGTTGAAAGAGGCGGCGGTGCTCGGCGCCGTCACCGCCGAGCCACAGAATTTGATCATCATCGGTAACTGCGTCGACAACTCCGCGGCGGATCTCATCATCCTGAAGTTTAACGATGACCAGCTGGCCAATCAGCGGCTGCCATTTCGATTGCAGGTGAAATGCCATTCGATGCTGTGCCCTTCCTATGGAGCGGGCTGTGTCTGCCTTCTATCCGGCAGACACAGACGATGTCCTAGACCGTTACGAGGTCTTGCCAGTCGGCGAGGTCATGCCCGTGGGCATCGCTGACAGACTTGTGGGTGACCTTGCCTGCCGCCACGTTCAGACCGCCGGCGAGAGCGGGGAGCCGGTCGAAAGCGCCCTTGACTCCGTGGTTGGCCAGAGCCACCGCGTACCGGAGCGTGACGTTGGTCAGCGCGTATGTGGAGGTGTTCGGAACGGCGCCAGGCATGTTGGCCACGCAGTAGAAGATGCTGTCGTGGACTTTGTACGTGGGTTCCTGATGCGTAGTGGGGTGCGTGTCTTCAAAGCAGCCGCCCTGATCCACGGCGATGTCCACCAGGACCGAGCCGGGCTTCATCCGGGCCACCAGGTCGTTGGTGACCAGCTTCGGAGCCTTCGCTCCCGGGATCAGGACCGAACCGATCACCAGGTCGGCGTCCACCACTGACTTTTCGATCTCGTACTTGTTCGAGGCAACCGTCTTCAGGCGGCCCTGGTACTGAGCGTCCAGTTCGCGCAGCCGGTTGATGTTGATGTCCAGGATGGTCACGTCGGCGCCGAGGCCCAGCGCCATGGCCGCGGCGTTGGTGCCGGCGACGCCTGCACCGAGGACCACGACTTTGGCGGGACGGACGCCCGGAACGCCGCCGAGCAGCACACCCTTACCCCCGGCCGGCGCCATGAGCGAGGTCGCACCCACCTGGACGGACAGCCGGCCCGCCACCTCGGACATCGGTGCGAGCAGCGGCAGGGCTCGGCCTTCCTGGACGGTCTCGTAGGCGATGGCCGTGACTCCGGAGTCGACAAGCGCCTGCGTCAGTGCGGGTTCCGCCGCGAGGTGAAGGTAGGTAAAGAGAAGTAGGCCCTTGCGGAAGTGGCGGTATTCAGATGCCACGGGTTCCTTTACCTTCATCACCATGTCGGCCCGCGCCCAGGCCTCGTCTGCAGTCTGAACCATCTCGGCTCCGGCAAGTGCATACTCGTGATCGCTGATGCCGGAACCAACGCCTGCGCCGGTTTCCACAAGCACCTCGTGGCCGTTTGCCGTAAATTCATGCACGCCCGCGGCCGTGATGGCGACGCGGAACTCGTTGTTCTTGATTTCCTTGGGTACGGAGATGATCATGACTCATGCTTTCTGAGGGGATTGATACTTGTGGGCAAAAGAATGACAGAAAATGCGGAAACTCGAGCTTTTCTCGCAGTATCTGCGGGAGAATGGGGGAAACTGGTCAATCCCCGCATTGTGAGGAGCGTTACAAGGTGTCGGACTCGCAGAAACTGCAACAAGTGACTCTGGACGAAGTCGACCAGAAGCTTCTGGGCCTGCTGTCCAATAATTCAAGGCGCACCAATCAGTCGTTATCGGAAGCCCTCGGGCTTGCGCCTACAACCTGTCTTGCCCGCCTCAAGGCCCTCAAAGAGTCGGGCGTGATCAAGAGGTTCACCGTGGAAGTTGCCCCCGAAGCGATGGGCCTGCCCCTCCAAGCCTTGGTTAGCGTGAGGCTTAGGCCTGGCGCCCGGCATCTGATGAACGCCTTCGGAAACGAGCTGCGGGATCTGCCCGAAATCAAACAATTCTTCGTACTTGGAGGTGCAGACGATTTCTTGATCCACATCACGGCCAGGAACACCGAACACATCCGTCAATTCGTACTGGATCATCTGTCATCGAATCCGGCCGTCGCAGGCACTCAGACCAACCTCGTGTTTGAACATGGTCACGGAACCGCCCTCGGACTTTAGGTGGCCTAAGACAAACTGCCGTCGAAGCCCGAGTCGGGAAGGATAACCACCGGAGCGCTCATTGGTGCTCTTCGCTCCTCCCGATCAACGTGGCCGTTATCGCTGGGTTTCGTGCTCAAGACATCTGCGGCAGACGTGAGTCAGCGAAACAGGATGAGCACTGAGCAGTTCCGGTCCATGTCCTGCACTAGTGAGGGACGCCGCCAACTGCTCCAATGGAATTACGAGACGCGAAAGTGGCGCTCACCAGGGAAAGGAAACCGAAAGTGTCATCCTCAGATGCACGTAACCCCGACTTTCAGAAAATCTTCGAAAGCCTGCCGAACCAATACATCATCGTCACCCCCGACAGAAAGATTGTCGCTGCCACTGACTCGTTCCTTGCATCTACGGGAAAGAGCCGTGAGGGAATCATCGGCATGGACATCCTTGACGCCTTTCCGGACAACCCGGACAACCCTGATGCCAAGGGAACAGAGATTCTGCGCAGCTCCATCGAGCGTGTTGTCGAGACCGGAAAAATCGACATTCTTCCGCCTGTTCGCTATGACATCGAGAACGCAGACGGGATTTTCGAGCCCCGGTGGTTCCAGCCCCTGAACGCTCCGGCTTTCGACGGTGAGGGCAAGCTCGTCTACGTCCTGCACGGGGCGGAAGACATTACGGCTCAAATGATAAGCAAAAGCTGAACCTCCCGGAATCAGCCGTCACCGACCCGATAAGGACCCAAATCATGGACGACGTAAAAGTGACCCTCATTGGAGGACCCACCCTGCTCCTTGAGATCGCCGGCTACCGGATGATCACTGACCCCACCTTCGATTCTCCCCAGGTTTACCATCACCCAATCGCCGGGCCTGTTACCAAGAAGCTCGGCCCGAGCGCCACCCCCGAGGAGCTTGGTCAAGTTGACCTTGCTCTCGCATCCCACGAGCACATCGACAATTTGGACGTGGCCGGCCGGGGTTTTCTGACGATGATGCCGCTTGCCCTCACCACGAAGGAGGCTGCGGAGAGCTTCGGCCCCAACGTCCGAGGGATCAGCGACTACGACGTTCATACCGTTGCGCTTCCCGATGGAAGGTGGATGAAGATCACGGCAGTGCCAGCGCATCATGGCCCGGAGGGCGTGTGGGACGCGCTCGGTCCTGTTATTGGCTTCGTCCTCGAAGCAGAGGGCATGCCCACGATATATATCAGCGGCGACAACTCCGAGCTCGATATCGTGCGTGAAATCGCCGATCGTTTTCCAGCTATTGATATCGCTGTACTCTTCGTCGGTGGCGCCAAATTCGATGTGATCGCGGATGGGGCGTACATCACCCTCAGCAATGATCGAGCACTGGAAGCGGCCAAGATCATGGGAGTCAAGAAGGTCGTTCCAGTGCACGAGGACTCGTGGGAACATTTCAGCCAAAATGCGGACCAGATCAGCAAGCTTTTTGCGGACGCTGGGCTGAGCGACCTCATCATCGCCTTAAAGCCGGGAGAGTCTGCCGACATCCGACTCTAGCAATCGGACCGCAGAATCGAAGGTTGGACGGTTTGCTGTCAACCTTCGATTCTGCGTTTAAAGGCAGACCCAGTGAAGGCCGGCCACGGACAACGCGGGATCAACGTATGTGCGCGGCGCACATACAACCGCCCATCGAGTCGGGAAGAATGGCGGCAGCACAACTCACAAATCGCTTGGAGCTCAGGGACGATGACCATTGCAGAGCACTTCACCCGAGAACACGACGAGCTGGCAAACGCAACAGGGCGCATGAGTGCCGACTATTGGTCCATATCGCAAGGGCTGCGGCTGGTGGGCGACCGCTGGTCCCTATTGATCGTACGTGAACTGCTCGGCGGTGAAATGGGGTTCAATGATATGTCCCGCGCGCTGCCTGACATCTCAAGAACGCTGCTATCCCAGCGGCTGAAGCGGCTGGTCCAGCTGGAGCTTGTCATTCGCAACGATGAAGCCGGCCCCCGCGGCTCACGCCGCTATAGACTGACGCCCAGCGGCTACGGGCTGCGGCAAACCTTGGAGTCGCTCGGTCTCTGGGCAAGTCAATGGCAAGCGCCCTTTGAGAATGACCTGCGGGCAGGGCTTGGCAACCTTCTCGAACACATGGGCCGCAGCCTCGTGACAGATTCCCTGCCTCGGAAGTCGATTGTCCTCGCGTTCGAGTTCGACAACGTCAGGGGAGCACCCTTTCAAGGTTTGATCTGCAGAGAAAACAACAAGACAACCTCGAGTATCGGACGGTCAGAACGTATCCCTGATCTTCAGATCCATGTCGCACCCCGGGTCCTCTACGATCTCTGGTGGGGTCTTCGCCGCTGTGAGGATGCAAGGAAGCTGGGCTCCATCGGATTTGTTGGCCCAGAGGAGTGGGCTGCTGCCTTCTCCGGTTGGTTCGCTCCTCGAGCAGCTTCCTAGTGCTCCATGCCCCACTGAACAATCCAGATGCCTCTGCGGACTGCCGGCCCGCGCCTTTTCCCTGCTTTCTTCGCCGTTATTTCCGCTGCACAGGTTCCCCTCTTTTCCTGATGCAACTGAGGGACACCAAACAAGGACTGCATCCCTTAGCAAGGGGAGAGTAGGGTCAATTAAACACAGGCGCCGTCGCCCAGGAATGTCCAGCAGACCGCGTTTGTGCCGGTGCTGCTTTCTTGGAGGAACCAGTATGGCTGGATGGAATGCTGACACGGCTGCCGGCCCAGTGGGCGCAGGGACCATTACCCTGGTAGAGGAAACGTCGTTCTGCATTTCCTTGCCCAATGGGGACATCCATCCCGAGCACCCGCATGGCTTGTTCGTCCAGGACACCCGCTTCCTGTCCCGCTGGAACCTGACAGTCAACAGTCACCCGCTTGAGTCCTTGGCTGCCGAGACACGTGAGCCGTTCCGGGCCCTGTTTGCAGGTCGTGTTCCCCGCTCTGACGGGTATGCTGACAGCCCGCTGATCGTAGAGCGGCTGCGGGAAGTCGGGTCCGGTATCCAAGAGCAACTTACCGTTCGCAATTACTCGACAAAGCCCGTAGAATGCGCGATTTCCCTCGAGGTTGAAGCGGATTTCGCGGACCTTTTCGAAGTGAAGGAAGCCCGTATCCAGCGCACATGGGACACAACCCGCTACGTCGACCGGGACCAGCTAACCATTGCCGGTGTCTGGCGAGGCATGCGAAAGCGGGTGATCATTCAGGCGCCAGGAGCAGAGGTGAAGCCGGACGCGGTCACCTATCTGGTATCTGTCCCGCCGCACGGTCACTGGAGCACGGTTATCAGTGCCACGGCTGAGGTCGAAGGCTCCAGCCGGAGCGCCGCACTTGTCCACCCTAACGGGGAGGAGGTGTCCCCTAGTGACCGGCGCCGTAAGGACTGGGTTGCCAGGATTCCAGTCGTCCGCATGGGTAATCGATCCATCGAGCGGACTTTACGGCGGAGCTACGATGACTTGGGTGCCCTCAGGATCGAGGACCCGAATCATCCCGAACGTGTTGTGGTGGCTGCTGGCGCCCCATGGTTCATGACGCTCTTTGGCCGGGATTCCTTGTGGGCATCGGAAATGGCGCTGCCGGTGGATCCCTCACTGGCCCTGGGGACGCTGCAGACGCTGGCGGATCGGCAAGGAAGCGTGGTGGACCCGCTGACGGAGGAGGAGCCCGGCAAGATCCTGCATGAAGTAAGGCTTAGCGTCAATGCCGGTTTGGCCCTTGGAGGCAAATCGGCCTACTACGGAAGCGTCGACGCGACGCCGCTGTTTGTGGATGTGCTTGGAGCCGTCAGCCGGTGGGGATTCGGGGCAGATATCATCGCTAATTTGCTGCCACACGCGGACCGCGCCCTGGAATGGATAAGTCATTACGGGGACAAGGATGGCGACGGTTTCGTGGAGTATGAACGTCTCAACGACCAAGGCCTGATAAACCAGGGGTGGAAGGACTCCTGGGACGGAATCAATTTTGCCGATGGAACGCTTGCTGAGCCCCCAATCGCGCTCTGCGAGGTTCAGGCGTATGTCTATGCGGCGTACACAGCCCGCGCCTGGATGGCATACGACGCGGGGGACACCGCGCGGGGAGATGAACTCGCCGATCGGGCGGCGGAGCTGAAGCGGAGATTCAACGAGCAGTTCTGGATGCCGGATCGGGGCTACTATGCAATCGCCCTCGACGGCAGGAAACGCCAGGTGGACGCGTGTGCTTCCAACATGGGCCACTGTCTGGTCTACGGCCTCGTTGACGACGACAAGGCTCCCCAGGTTGCCGAGCGGCTTATGTCTCCGGAGATGTTCAGCGGCTGGGGTGTAAGGACCTTGGCCAGCAACATGGGTGCATACAACCCGGCCAGCTATCACAACGGTTCGGTATGGCCCCACGACAATGCAATCATCGCTGCCGGTCTGTTGCGATATGGCTTCGTGGCGGAAGCACAGCGCGTTACCACCGCGATATTGGAAGCCGCCGAATTCACGGGCGGGCGCTTGCCCGAGCTCTTCTGTGGCTTCAGCCGTGATCAGTTCGCCGAACCCGTACCTTATCCAACGGCATGTTCGCCCCAGGCTTGGGCAGCAACGGCCCCGATCCTCCTGCTGACAAACCTGATGCGGTACGACGTTCATGTCTCCCGGCGGGGACTCTGGATGGATCCTGTGATCCCCGAAGCCTACGGCGATCTGCACATCACCAACGCACCTGTTGGCGGCGCCCGGATCACGATCGACATCGACAAGTCTGGCGCATCTATTCAGGGCCTGCCCGAATGGATGGAATTCCGACGCGGACATCGGCCATGGATTACGGAACTGATAGAACAAGCAGACCGCCGGCGACGGGAGTAGGCAGCTTGGCTGCCGTCAACACCCACGACGTCATAGCTGTGCTGCCTATAGGATGCGGGTGGCTTCCCGGGCCGCCAGCGGGTGCCGGCTGAGGCTTCACAACGCCCGCGGGTTCGCGGATTCGGCTGCCACAGTCCTTCCGGAGCATGCCATGGATGGAGCGGCAGACGGGCCGTGGATCTTCCTTGGCTTAGGAACGAAACCATAGGCACTTAGATGATGCTTTTCCGGCCGACTCACGAGGAAGGGGTTCGGCCCCAGACGGATGCAGTTCGGTGTCTGCCGCCTAACACGCCTCCCGTTAGGCGCTGCGACTTGCCTAACGGGAGGCGTGCCGATGATGAGCGTTATCTCCTGCGCTCACCGTGCCAGGAGATCACATCATGCCTGGTGGCCCGTCTCAGTGCTCGGGCCAATAGTCGTAGACGTCACTGGTCCCGCGCATGAATTCGATAAAGACGCAGTCCTCGTCCCCGACCGTCCATGCTTCATGATCCGGGGGCAGCATCATAAGGTCTCCGGCAGAGAATTCCTCCTCGGATCCGGTACGCTGGCGCACCCCTAAACTGCCTTCCAGTATGTAGGCTACGTGCGGCATCGGACACATATCCGTGTCGAGAACCCCGGTCTTGACCGCGTCCTCCGTCACTGATGCCCCCACCGGAAAACGGACGAGAAGGGCGCTGGCCCCGTCAAGAGTCACCATCCTCTTCGTGATCCGACCGATAGTAATGAGTTCGTACTTGTCGTCGTCGACAAAATTGGCCTTCTGCATGCGCGCGAGGTTTGCAGCCATAGTTCTTCCTCTACTCCTTGTCGTGTAAGGCGTCGGCGGTGACGCCTTGCTTCAATTCAGCGTCCGCTCGGTGGGCAGGACAAGTACGAAAGCTGTACCGCCCCCCATACTGAGCACACTGGTCCGCGCACTTTTCCTTTTAGAGCGGGATATCCGACGACGTCCTCAAGTCCGAATAATTAGGGCCAAAGCGAGCGATATAATCCCTGCAACCATGGTCGAGGCGCCGAGAGCGGTCGGAAGGCGACCTCGGGGGCCGGGCAGGTGGCTCTGCGCACCTTGGAACCTCAGATCGTCCGCTGCAGTTGACGCCAATACCCCACATAGAATTCTCGAGCCTCTCAGACGCGGACGAGGAGGTCCTCGACCGTCTCGTCCTTTAGGCCGAGACGGCGGCGGTCGCGCTGCTGGTTGACCAAGACCAAGCACAGGATCCCGAAGACGAGCGTGAGCCCGCCGGCTAGCGCAAAGGCCGCTGAATAGCCCTCCACCCTTGTTGCGGCGTTCTGGATGATAAAGCCGGACACGGCCGGGGCGAAGATGCCTCCCCTCGTCACCATCGCGTTCGCAAACGACAGGTTGGCGCCGCGTCGGGCAGTCGTGGTCAGCTCAGCCACGATGTGCATCGTGAGGGCGAACAGACCCGGGGCGGTACCGAAGCCGACGACCATGAGCGCCATGGACGCGATGGGTGAGGACACTATGACAGCGGCCAGAAGCGAGCCGCCGGACAGTAAGGGCTGCTCCTCCGAGCACCCAGGCCCTCGAACGGCGGGTGGGGATGCCGCGCAGGTGCAGCCGCCGGGCGAGGGCGCTCAGGCCGACCATTGCGATAGTCCCCCACGCGCACGGCAGCGCGATGAGGGCGCCAGCCTGTTGGCTCGAGAAGTGCAGGACTGTCTCGAAGTACGCGGGACCCCATGTCAGCACCGCTGCCGGCCCGCTGGACCAGCTCGGCCGCCCGTTTCGGTGTGAGGGTCTTTTTCCGCCCTTTGTAGACGCCGCGCTGGCCAGGGCGATGCCTTCCTTCTGGCGTTCCCTGACATGAAATAAGGTGCCCACGGCTGTGTGGGTCCCGGGCGGAGCGACGTCACCTTGCTGGGTTGCGGGAGTGGGATGCGCCAGCTTGGTGCCTCTTTCTGCGGTCATGACTGTTCATGGGGTTGTTGATGGGTTACGGCGTAGCGTCGAGCCTCTTCGGCCTTCCTGAGCGGCTTGACTTAAGCGCGGCTCTGCTGGGCTGAGGTGGTCAGAAAGGGAACTGCCTGGCTTGCGCGAATGCGGGATGGCGTGGCGTACGTAGTGTCTACCATGGCTGCGCCATGTTCAAGACAGCTGCCAGCGAGACGCATCCCGCGATCAGGGTTGTGACGCTGAGGGTCATGATCAGCCGGCCGCTGGCGACCTGTCCCGGCAGCACGTCTGTGCTGGTGAGGAGTCGATTGTGCCGGAGGTACCGGCACCGTACGAGCGCCAGAAGTGTCAGAGCTTCGATTACCCCGGCCAGGCCAAGGAGCATGGACCACGGGCCAAGTGCCGGGGGCAGGACCTTGATCGCTGCGAGAGACCCTGCAAGGAGGGAGAGGCACGTCCGCTGCCAGGCCAGTCCGGTCCGCTCCGGCTGCAGGCCGGGGTCGAACAGGCCGCTCATCTCAGCAGGATCCCGAGCAGGATCAACACCGCGATGACCGCCAACAACACAACCAGCGGGAGGGCGAGGGGCGCTGAGGGCAGCGGCGTGTTGACGCGGAGGGCGCGTTCGGTTCTTTTCCATCCGTCCCAGGCCTGGAGGGCGGCGAGGATGCCTGCGAGTATAAGCAGTACCGAGGCTGTGAGCTTGTAGGCGGGGTGAAGGCCGAGTCCGAGTGCTTCAAGGGCCACCCCGGCGGCGAGCAGTGCCAGTACGGTGCGGATCCAGGCCAGGAACGTTCGCTCGTTTGCGAGGCTGAAGCGGGCGTCCGGTTCCTGGCCGTGGGTGAAAACCGATTGCGGAAATCTCCGCCGCGTTTCAGCCATCGGTGTCCCCCTGATGGGGGTCATTCACGCGGAAAGCACTGTTCGAGTGGTGGGTCCAATCGTCGATTCGTACCCTGACGGCGGTCCGGGGGGCCCGGACCGCGTAGGGGCCGCCGAAGTAGTGCATTGTCATGGCGTCGATGATTGCAAGGTTCTCGTCGCCAAAGAACTCGACGGCAGTTCCTTGGATGGTGACAGCCTCGGTCCAGTCGTTCCGTTGAAGGACTGTTAGGGACATCCTCGGGTCGTGGCGGAGGTGTTGAAGACGGCCGCCCCGGGAATTTTCTGACGCGATGCTAAGCAGGATGTGTTCCGGATCTTCGGCCAGGTACACGATCTGTACGCTCACAGGATGGCCGTCTGAATTGACGGTGGCCATCACAGCGGGGTTTGGCTGCGAAACGATGTCGAAAAGGTGTGGGGGAAGGGCTGGCATGCTAGGGCCTTTCAGGCGGGGATGGAGGGCGCGAAAGCACAGCGCGGGGCAGCGCGAGAGTGGGGGCAAACGGGATCCGCCGGAAGACTCAGTGGCTTTGAAGCGTGCCCTTAGGCGGTACCCCATACGGTGTGGAGCTGATGCAGGTAGACGCGCAGTTCCGCCACCATTGACATACTGTGTGGTTCGGCTACCCATTGCTGTTGCAGGCCGTCGAGGACGGCGATGGTGTTGCGCACGATGGCGTCCACGGGGGCGTCGGGAAGGACCTCCCCGTTTTCCTTCCCGTGTTCCAGGGCGCGGGTGAGCCATGCCCGGACACTGCTGTAGTGGTCCAGCATCCATCTGTTGGCGGGATGGCTGGCTTCGGTGGCCTCAGCGGAGATGCGGACGAAAAGACCGATCCACTCAGGGCGGGTGGAGTTACGGGCTACGAGTGCCACGAGGGAGTCGAAAGCAGCCCAGCCCAGCGGCGGTTCGCCTTCGCCGAAGAGGAACTCGCTGTCTTCCTTCTCCCGTTGTTCCAGGACCGCGGTAAGGAGGGCAGTCTTGTTCGGGAAGTGGTGAAGGAGCCCGGATTGGGACAGCCCTGTCCGGAGCGCGACTTCGGCTATGGACGTTTTGTTGTAGCCGCTGGTGGAGAAGAGTTCGATCGCGGCCTGAATGGCTTTGGACCGGGCGACGTCGCCCGCCTTTTCGGGACGGGTCCGCTCGCGTTCGATACGGAAGCCGGGAGGGTAAGACACGCGTTAGGACTCCTGTCCGTTTTCGAGCGGAAGCGTGATTCGGAGGTCACCAAGGCCACGAGCAACCGCAATGGAACCACCGGTTAGCGGACGCCATCGTTGGTCTGCGACGTCCCAGCTCCGTTGGGTTCTGGCATCGCACTTGACTCGAACAGTACCGTCCGTCCCGGGATCCAGGGAAACTTGCGCCCAGCCGATAAGGCGCACCGGTTCCTCGCCTTCGGCGGGAATACGGTAAATCTGGACGGTTTCCCTGCCAGCGCGCGATCCCGTGTTCGACAGTTTCACGGCCACTTCTGTAACTGCCGGCCCCTCCTGTTCTGTAACCTCCGCTGAAGCGTATTCCCACGTGGTGTAGCCCAGGCCATGCCCAAACCAGAACAGGGGCTCTCTGCCGGAGTTGTACCAGCCCCGATAGCCAACCTTCGTTCCTTCGGTGTAGACGAGGCGCCCGTCGGTTGGGATGATGTCCCAGGCCGGCCCTTCGCCGTCGTGTGCGGGGAACGTGGTGACCAGGCGCCCGGATGGTTCGATTTCACCGATGAGGGCCGCGGCGACGGCGTCGCCGGCCTCCTGTCCCGGGAGCCCGGCGAAGAGGACGGCTTCTACGTCATCGATCCAGGGCATCAGGATGGGGGTCGCCGCATTAATGACGACGACTGTACGGCGGGCGACGGCGGCAACTGCAGCGACGAGGGCGTCCTGTTCCCCAGGCAATGCGAGGGTCTTCTTATCCTGTCCCTCGGTTTCCTGCTCCTGGGTGTTGCCGACCACGACTATTGCCGTGTCAGCGCAGGCCGCGGCCTCCACGGCGTCCCGTATCGCGGCTGCCGGTGGACGGGGCGCGGCAGTCACCACGAGGCCGATGATGCGCATTTCGAAGTGGGGCGCCGTGGTAGCAGTAAGGCGCGCCCGGTTTTCGACGGTGACCACGGACGAGTGGCTCTTGGGCCTGTGGAGGCCGCCGCCGGGACCATCATGCGGTGTAATCGTGAAGTTCTCCCGATGGCCGGGCGCGGTCACGGTCCATTCCCCGGGCCCGATGACTCCCAGCCGCATCCTGGCCGGTTCGTTCAGCGCTAAATCTGCGGACAGTTCGATACGGGCCGCGCCAGCGAGCCAACCGTCCTCAGCGACTTCGAGCTCGGCTACGTCAAGGTGCCGCGACTCGATGACTTCCCCGTGCTCATCCAGGGCACGCACCCGCATGCCGGGCGTGCCGGTCTCGGGGTCCCGGACGTAAGCGGGCGAAGCGGCAAGCATCCGCGTCCTGGTTTCAACGCCGTCCACAAGCCTGACACCGTCAGGCCAAAGTGCGGAGCTGATGCCATCGGCGATGCTGACGACATGCGGCGGGCGCACACGGGCAGAACCGCCACCTTGTGCCACGGTATCGGTGGCATGGCGACCGATCAAGGCCACGGACCCAACGCCTTTGGACAGCGGAAGCGTGGCATTTACGTTTTTGAGTACGGCCATGCCCTGTGCTGCGATGCGCCTCAACTGTTCCCGGCGCGCATCACTGTCGGGACGGGCAATGCTGGTCTGCCACTTGCGACCACCGAGGGCGCCGACGCGGGCAGCCAGCCTGAGGAGGCGCCGTGCATGATCATCGATGGTCTCCTCGGAAACAGCACCGGAGCGTACGGCCTTCTCCAGTGAAGTGCTCCATACGGTGTCTGGTCCGGGCATGACAAGGTCGAGCCCGGCGTTAGCACTTTCGGCGGCGCTCTTTGTGGCAAACCAGTCCGACATGACGAGTCCGTCAAAGTCCCACTCCCGCTTGAGGATCTGGTTGATGAGTTCGTCGTGCTCTGTTGCCGTGACGCCGTTGATGCTGTTGTAGGAGGCCATGACGGTCCACGGGTGTGCGTCTTGGTCCACGATTTCAAAGGGCAGCAGGTACAGCTCGCGAAGCGCCCGCTCATCGACCACGCAGTCGACAGTTGTGCGCTGCGTCTCGGACTCGTTGGCGAGGAAGTGCTTGGGTGAGGCTGCTATCCCTCGGGCCTGAAGTGAGCGGACGTAGGCGGCGGCGAGGACGCCGGTGATGTAGGGATCTTCACTGAAACACTCGAAAAGGCGTCCGCCCAGCGGACTGCGGTGCAGATTAATGGTGGGGCCCAGAACGATATGGGTTTCCTGGTCCATTGCCTCCTCGGCGAGGAGGGCACCCACCTCTTCAAGCACCTGGGTACTCCATGTCTGGGCAATCAGTGTGGCGTTGGGCAGAAGGCAACTTTCACGGCCCCCCACAACTTCTTCGCCGCGGACACCGGTTGGGCCGTCCGACATGACGATCTCCTCGAGTCCGACCGACGCATCGGCCCAGAGGCTGAACATCTTAGCTCCGGAGAGCAGCCGGATCTTGGCGGGCAGGCTCAAGGAACGCAGCGCATACTCTGCAGCCTCTTCCGCGGCGGGAGGCAGAGGAGTGGGTAGCGCGACGTCATAGGGGTCGGTCGTATTGACGCCCATCGGAAGACTCCTTCGTCATCGAACTGCGGGGGCAAGTGGCCCACGTCTTGTGTGGTGAATCACAACAACTATAGCATTGACCGACCGAGTACACGGTCCGTTTCCAACAGACCGTGTACTCGGTCTGTTTTTGATGTATTGTGGTTTTTATCACACCCCCGGACCTGTTCTTGGTCTGGACCGCCTCCAATAGAAAGCAATGAGACCCATGGTTGTGTCTGATTCTGCTGCAGGACCTGAAGCTTCCAAGGCTTTGTCCGCTGCCCCGGTTCCCGTTGAAAAGGCAAAAGCAACCGTCATCGCGACGATGGTGCTAGCCCGGCTGGGACTGATGATCGCCCTTTTTATGCCAATCGTGGCCGGCATGACGCTTAAGGTGCAGACCTTGGTCGCCGCGCCTGAAGTTGCTTCCACGCTAGGCGTCGTTATCTCAATGGGCGCCTTCGCCGCACTCCTCTTCGACCCAATTTTCGGCCGTCTCAGCGACCGCACTATAGGTCGCTTCGGCCGTCGCCGCCCCTGGCTGGTCGCCGGGGCAGTGGGGCTCCTGGTCTGCCTGACCGTCATTGCGCTGGCCCCGAATGTCGTCGTTCTGGGCATCGGTTGGTTCCTCGCACAGGCCCTTGGCAATGCTGCGGTCGCAGCACATACAGCCACCCTGGCGGACCAGGTACCTCAATGGCAGCGCGGCAAAGTCAGCGGCATGATCGGCATCGCCTCGCAAGCCGCCTCCTTGGGGGCAGCCTACTCAGCAAGTCTTTTCGGGCAGAACATGCTGCTGCTGTTCCTGGTTCCGGGGGCCCTCGCTCTGGTCCTGGTTCTCGTCTTTGCATTCGTGCTACCGGACCGGCCGATCGAGCGCCGCCCTGCATCTGAAGGCGGCTTGCGTACCGCATTGAAGACATTTTGGGTGAACCCCCGCCAAAACCCGGACTTCGCGTTTGCCTGGATCTCGCGCTTTCTCGTCGTCCTGGCAATGTTCATGTTCGTCACGTTCCGGCTTCTGTACTTGCAGCAGGACCTGGGCCTTTCCAAACAAGACGCGGCGGGCGCCCTGGCAACCGGTGTCCTTATCTACACCCTGGCTCTCGTAACAGCAGGCCAAATCGCCGGATGGATCTCCGACAAGCTCGGGCGTCGAAAAGTCTTTATCTGGATCTCAGCTGTCATTTTCGGCATCGGCACATGGATGCTCACCCTGGCAAACTCAACCACGGGGTTCTACTGGGCTGAACTCGTCATCGGCATCGGCTTCGGCATCTACATCGCTGTTGACCTCGCCCTCGTCATCGATGTCCTCCCCAACCCCGAAGACACAGCAAAGGACCTCGGCGTCTTCAACATCGCCATGACAGGTCCCCAAACCCTCGCACCAGCTGTATCAGCTGCACTCGTGACAATGGCCGGAGGCAGTTACGACCTCCTCCTGGCCGTGGCGGCGGGCGTTGCACTGCTTGGGGCATTGACGATCCTTCCCGTAAAAAAGGTCCGCTGACCCGCTTCTCCCCGCAAAAAAGTACCGCTGCCCCAGCCCGTCCACCGTTCTCAGTATGGGGACGGTGGACGCAGCTTTTAGCTGTGGATCACCCGTCCCCGGGCCCTATGAATGCAGGATGCCACCTTGCCCCTGGTGTTCAAGAAGTCAACGCCACGGGCAAGGAGGGCTTTCGGAACCACCCCCGGTCCTGCCGGCCGGGGCTTATATGCAGCTCGTGGGGTTCTTGCCGAAGATCTGTCTGGTTGTCATCCGGTAGTTGAGTTCGCCGGAGAGTGCTTGTGGCGTGACCCAGACCCGGTGGCCGTGGCACGCTTCAAATATTTGGCGCGGGTTGTCTCGGTCGGCCGCGAGCCAGAGTATGGAGGAGTCGGGCATGACGTCTTCGACGACCCGGTTCCGATCACCGGCCGTTTGCCGGATTTCCACCCGAGCGTTGATCAACAGGCTCCAGTCACCGTGTTTACGCGGCGTTGCTCGGTTCAAGGTCATGTGCTTTCCGTTACGGGTCTACAAGAGCGACAGCGGCCCGATGGGGCCGCTGTCGCTCTTGTCAACGTTGTCGGGCTTTGGTGGCTTCTAGGAGGCGACGGCTTCTTTGATCCGGTCGCGGATCTGGCGTTGGAGGTTTTCCTGGGCCGGGAGTGCCTGGAGGGTTTCGGGGAGCTCGGACTGAGGAATGACGACGATCCGTCTGCATCGCCGATGACGACATCACGTGGGTTGCAGACGACGTTGCCGCAGGCGACCGGTTTGCCGACGTACCCGGGTCCGTTTTTCGAAGGCCCTGCGGGAACTACGGCGCGGGCGAAGACGGCAAGGCCCATCGCGTTCATCTCTTCGATGTCGCGCTGCGCCGAAGATGGACGTTTCGTCGGCCTGAGCCGGGGGAGGGGCCGCCCAATGGCGCGTCTTTCCTCGAGGTGTTCGGCTAACGCGGCTTGTAGACGTCGGAGCGGTGCTCGATGCGGTGGACGTACAGAATGTGCTCTTCGATGTCCAGGGTGAACAGCACCCTATAGTCGCCGCGCCGTGCGGTGCGGAGTCCGAGGAGTTCGTTCGTGAGGGGTTTGCTCAGTCGGTGGGGGTTCTCAGCCAGTGCGCCGGTGACGAATTCGACGATCGCGGTTGCTGCTTTCTCCGGCAGTCGCCGGAAACCCTTCAGGGCCGGGCTGGTGACCTCAACGTTCCATGGTGCGGGGTCGGTGGATTCTGCGTCGGTCACCGAGGCGGCAGACCGAATTCACGGCGGAGGTCTGCGCCGCTGGTCGTGTTGCCGTCGGCGATGTCGCGCCGGGCCTGGTCCAGGTCTTCGCGGATGCCCGGCTGTGAGAGCCAGTGGACGGTTTCCTGCAGGGATTCCAGGTCGTCGGCGGACATCAGCACGGCTGACGGGTGCCCGTGCCTGGTGATCTGGATGATCTCGTGCGTCGTGTCGGCTTCCTCCACGAGGGCGGACAGCTTGTCCTTGGCTTCGCTGAGCGGTACGGTTCTCATGCTGGGAATTATAGCCTGATTTCAGGCCACCAACTAGCCTGACTTTTAGCCGATAACCTGCCTTATGTAAAGTAATTTGATTGAAACTTCAACTAAATTCCGTGATCCGTGTCCTGTTGTCCTGTCTCACCTAAAGTGACGCAATCTCAACTTAGTTGGAGCATTAGCCAAG
>NZ_JARVRF010000081.1 GCF_030209835.1 Arthrobacter sp. efr-133-R2A-120
GATAATGGACCGCCCCGGACGGCCAGGCAACCCGTCCCACTTCATATCGTCTAAGCCCCGACGCAGCCGCGCCACTAAGAAGCACCAGCACGATTGAAGCGGTGCCCACCGTGAGGTAGCCAACCAGCCACCGGCTTCGCGATACCCGCGTGGCGAGCACTTGTTCTGCTGTTCCCGAGACCTCTTCCTGGCGCATCCTGATGATGACTTGTGTTGCACAGGCGGCCGCAAGCACGCCGACCATCACGAAAATCGCTGAGATAAAGAGCTGGACGAGCGAGCCTTTGCCTCCGGGAATGAGGCTCTCCATGACTTTCTCCACATTTGGGTCGGCTGTTGCCGCGCCGGAGACTGCATGTGCAAGCGTGCCCGTGGGGAGACCAGCGACGGCGCTTCCAACGCACCAACCCACAACTGTCGGCCATTGCAGTCGCCACGCGAGACCCAGTGAAGTGGAGAGGGAATTGCGGGCATCCACGCGGCCGAGGCGGCCAGGGAGCAAGCTGGCACCGCTATCGCGTCGTGCCTGAAGTACGAAGACCAGCGAGAGGAATGCGGCGGTAAGCGCCAGGTTAAGCAGCAGGGGAGTGAGGGTGTTCGCGTCGTAGGCCAGGGTTTGCTGGCCCCAACCGATGGGTGAGATCCAGCTCCACCATGCCACCGTCATGTGGAGGTGGTCGACGGATGGCGTGCCGAGCGCGTCACCGATGCCACGGATGACATATGCGGCTGTAACGGTCGCAGCGGCCACGCCGTTCGCGCCCCGGGAGGTGCGCATGAGTTGAGCGGCGAATAGTCCGACGGCGAGGAAGGTGAGCCCGACGGCGGCGGTCGCGCAGCCGGCGACGAACGATCCTTTGGCATCCAGTCCACCGGCAATGAAGGCGAGCGCCACGAAGAGCCCGTTGACAACGTTGACGAGCGCACCGTAAATGATCGTGGCCACGGTGGGCAAAGTGCGCCCGGCCGGAGTCGCGGCGAGGAGTTCGGCCCTCCCGGACTCCTCCTCGGCCCGCGAGTGCCGCACCGACAGGAAAGTGTTCATGAGGCCGGCGAGCACGGCGATGAACGTGAAGATTTCAAAGAAGACGAATTGATCAAGCCCGCCTCCTTCGGGTGTTCCCCGAAGCATCAGAATGCTTGGGTTGGCGACGGCGAGCTGCAGGATATTCTCGCGTCCCGCGGGGTCGCCGTACGTCTTTTCAACCGCGGAGACGGAGAAGAGAGCCAGTAGCGCGATGCCGACAACCCAGATCAGCAGCTGTAAGCGGTCGCGCCGTAGTCGCTGAAGGAGCAACGTGAGCAAAGTGCTCATCGCAAGCTCGCCTCCTTGGCCGCTTCCCGACGTCGGGCCTTGCGTGACGGGTGCAGCGCGAGCGACGCTTCAGCCGGGTTGAGCTCGTCACCGTAGTGCCGCAGGAACAGTTCCTCGAGCGACGGCGGAGCGACCCTCAGGCCTTTGACGTCAAGTTCCGTAAGCACGGGCAACAGGGACGAAATCTTGTCGCTGTCCACTGTGAAGCGGGCACGACCGTTGACCAGGGCGACGTCGTGGACTGATGGAATGCGGGCAATGTCGGCGTCCGTCAGCCCGTTGCGTGCGAATGACACCTCGGTCCGGGTCAGGTGGCGCAGCTCGGCAAGGGTTCCGGATTCGACCGTCTTGCCGGCGCGGATGATGGTCACCCGGTCGCAGAGTTGCTCTACCTCGGACAGGATATGGCTGGAGAGAAGCACGGTGGTGCCTAGCGACGCCGCCCGCCTGATCTCCTGGTTGAAGACGCCTTCCATGAGCGGATCCAGCCCGCTGGTGGGTTCGTCGAGGATGTACACGTCGGCTGGCGACGCAAATGCGGCTATCAGGGCTACTTTCTGGCGATTGCCTTTCGAATAGGACCGCCCCTTCTTGGACGGGTCCAGCTGGAAGACTTCGATGAGCCGGGCCTTGCGCTCAGCGTATGCCGCCTTGTCGGCTGTGCCGCCGCGCAGGCGGCTGAGTAGGTCGATCGCCTCGCCACCCGAGAGGTTGGGCCACAGGCTAACGTCGCCCGGCACGTATGCAATGCGCTTGTGCAGTTCCACCGCGTCCGTCCACGGATCCTGACCGAAGACCGTCGCGCTTCCGCCGCTGGCCCGGGCAAGACCAAGCAGCACCCGGATGGTGGTGGATTCCCCGCGCCGTTTGGGCCGAGGAAGCCATGCACCTCCCCGGCGTCGACAGATAGCTCGAGTCCGTCGAGTGCGCGAACCCGTCCGTAGCGTTTCTCAAGGCTGTGGGCCTCAATCACTGTGTTCATGTTTCGCACGCTACGCCCGATTCACAAATTTGTGAATGTTCTTAACGGAACCTTAATGCGGTGGCGGAAGTGGCCGCACCGCCACACGGCGGGCAAGTGGCCGGTGGCGGTGCGTGGCTGGCTCAGTTCCTGGTCCAGCTCATCCGACGGAGGCAGCAGCCTTCCTGATCACGTCGGCGACCACCTTCGGCCGCGACACATATACGGCGTGGCTTCCCGGCGTCTCGCTGACCGTTGCGCCTATCCGCTCTGCCATGCTCGCCTGGGCCACCGGCGGGATCATATTGTCCTCGGTGACATGCAGATACCAACTTGGCTTCACCCGCCAGGCGGCTGAGGAAACGACTCCACCGAGCGCTTCGAGGCCCCACGGAACTTGTGCGTCGGCCAGGAATGCAGCTTCCTCGGGGGTGACGTCGCCGGCGAAGGACTCATGGAACTTGTCGCGGTCGAGGAACAGGTACCCGTCGACGGGCGGCAGGATGGGTGGCTGCGGGCCGTCGGCGGGGAACGTCCCCAGCAATGAGTTAACGGACTCGCCCTGGTCCGGGGCGAACGCGGTGATGTAGACAAGGGCCGCTACTTTTTCGTGATTGCCCGCTTCGGTGACGACTGCCCCTCCGTACGAATGACCCACGAGAACGACAGGCCCGTTGGCTTTGTCAATCACTTGCAGGGTGGTTGACGTGTCGTCGGCGAGCGACTTTGTGGGGTTCTGCACGACGCGCACCTCGAAGCCATCGGCTGTCAGCTCGTCGTACACGCCCCGCCAGCCTGATCCGTCGACGAATCCGCCGTGAACGAGAACGATCGTTGGTCTCATGCTTTGCTCCTCACAGTGTTGGACAGGAGCAACGCTAGGCTTCCGGCCGTGCGTGGTAATCCGTCAATTGACGTACATTCAGGGACGTAGATTGTTTGGCCCGGACGAGAGGGCGTCACGCAAACCGGCCCGCGTCGAGATCCCGAGCTTTGAGAAAGTACGCGAGAGATGAGTGGAAACAGTTCGCGGCGACAAGAAGAGCGATTCTGCGATCTGTTTGTTCGAGAGCCCCGTTGCAGCGAGGTCGGCCACCGCGGATTCTTGCGGGGTCAGTGCGGCGGAGCGCGCCTCAGGTGCGCCAAGGGCGCGAAGTTCCCTGTCCGCGCGCGAGGCCCACGCCTTGGCACCCAATTGATGGAACACGGTCTTCGCTTCGCCGAGTTGGATCTTGGCGGCCGAGCGTTCCCGCCGACGTCGGAGTTCCTCTCCGAACAGCAGCTGGATCCGAGCGTGATCGAACCGCCAATGCTCGCCGTCTGGCGCGGCAAGTGCAGACTCGAACTTTTCCTTCCACGCCGGGCCCTCGTCCAACAATCCATGGGCGGCCAAGACAAGGGCGCCGAGCCGCGAGGAGTGGCTGGCGACTTCAATACTTTCGAACGCCCGTAGGTGCAATAGCGCCTGGGGCCTGCGGCCCGATCGCGCGCCTGCTTCAATGAGATCGAAAGACGACCAAATGGCGTGCGGGATGTACTCCGGAAGAATGCCTGGCGGGCTGATCGTCGCCGCGTGAGTGAAGGCCTCTTCGAACCGGCCGGCCGGCAAAGCCGTGAGGCACCGGATGTGTGACGAATAATTGGCGAGGGCGACAAGCCTGCGGGGCGCCGCCCAAATGAGTAGCTCTTCGGCGATGCTATGGGCTAGGGCTTCCTCTCCACGGGCCGCCTGAACCAGCGCTATCAGGAACCTGGCCGGTGCAGTGGTCAGTGCGTAGCCGTGTTCTATCGAGAGTTCCATACCCTCTTTGACTAACAATTCGAGCTCGTCCCAGCTGCCACTGAAGTAGTCGTCATTGGCGAGCAGAAAGAGGGCCTGAATGGCGGGGGTGATGGCTTCCCCTCTACGACCGTCTTCGACGACGTGCCAGAGGGCATCGCGCATGCCTCGGAGAGAATCGATGTAGGCTCCAGCGGTGGCGAGACGAACTATGTGAAGCGGGTCGGTAACGAATCGAAGACCATCTATCGCGCGATGAAAGCGCTCGATGGCTGCTCCCTCAGCGCGAGCCGTATCAACGAAGAGTTCGAGCTGAAACTGGAGTACTTCGGGCAGCCGGCCTTCAGGTGACGACTGGGCCAAGAGAGATTGCCAGAAGTCGCCATTGCCCCCGAAAAAGCCGACCAGGACGAGCGTGTAGAGAGCTTCGGCATAATCGCGGCCTTCCGCTTCTTGCTGCGAAGTCCCTGCTGCGAGGGCGGCAAGCAGGAGTCTGCGTGCGGTTGCAACGTCCCCCTCGCTGTTGAGCAGGTTGTACGTGACAGCGATGACGGTCGCCAGCTGTGGTGAACGGGACTGGTTTCGAAGCGACTCCGCGAGCAGAGCCGGACTCTCTCCGATTGCCCCGGCAATCGATGATCCAAGGTATGCCGCGCGTGCCACTCGGCGCTCACGGCCGCTGAGGGAAGGAGTCAGTTCCGCAGCCCTGAGCATTGCAGCGGTTGCCCGGGTGCCGTCGCCGATTTCAATGAACCGCTGGGACACGTTTTCGAGAAGCGCCGCAACATCTTCATCGGGGCCTGTTGCCGCTTGGCCGAGGTGCCAGGCCCGCCTTTCAGGTTCGTCGGCGAAGGCGTCGGCGAGGGTTGCGTGCACGCGCCTGCGCTCTTCGTCCGTTGAGCGCTCGAACACCGCCGAGCGGATCAGCGGGTGACGAAATTCCCAACGCCCGGAACGGGAGTTGAAACGCACTACGCCGGCGCGCTCAGCGGGTGAGAAATCATTGTGGCCCGTGCTCGTTGGAATGCATCTTTCGATGGTCATCCTGTTCTCGGCCCCGGCAAGGACCACGAAGAGCAACATTTCACGGGTGTGCGGAGGCAGCGCCGAAAGCCGGTCTTCGTAAAGCAGTTTCAGCCGGTTCGTGAGCGGCAGCATGCTGGGCAACGGCTGCGCACGGGGGTATTTGAGAGCTGCGGGGAGCTCCAGCAATGCGAGTGGATTGCCGAGCGCCTCACTTTGGATCCGCCGTCGAACGCTAGCGGGCAGAGCCGGAAAGCGGTCGACGAGCAGAGCGTCCGCGGCGTCGTCGCTGAGCGGAGGAACAAGAAGGGACGGAAAGCCGCTGCGGACGAAGACTGTGTCCTCATCCAGTCGTGCTGCCACAAGGATCTTGGCCGATGCGCCGCGAAGACGGCGGCCAAGGTAGGTCAGCGTCATGGCGGAAAGAAGGTCCATCCATGGAGAGTCATCCACCATCAGGAGCACGGATTCCGATTTTGCGGCGGTCAGTTGCAGGAGGGAAAGCGCCGCGGCGCCGGCAGCGAGGAGGCCGGGCATCGCCCCGGTCCGAAATCCGCAGATGATGCCGATTGCCCTCTGGTGATCCGGCGCGAGCTCGGGGAGCGAGTCGATCAACGGGAGCAGCAGTTGGTTGACTGTGCTGTACGGAAGTTCCGCTTCGAACTCAAGGGCCCGCGCGCGAAGCACTTGAGTGCCGTTCAGTGCTGCCCGATCGCCGAGGAATTCAAGCAGGGCCGATTTTCCGACTCCGGGTTCTCCGCTGACCACGAGGAGGGAGTCTCTTCCGGATTCGTTCAGGAAAGCATCGATCCACTCGACCTGGACATCCCGACCATGCAACTTTGCTTCAATCAACTTGAGTCTCCGACGCGCGGTCTTCACCTATGAGGAAAGGTTAGGAGACGAGTTGAAGCGTGACAAGGATTTGCTCGTGACAGCCATGACCCGGCGGGCGGCCCCGGTGACCACCCGCCGTCGGGCTCAATGCTCCGCGGCGACGGCCGGAACGCTGCGGTCAAACGCCGTCAGGAGAACCATGGATGCACCGATGGCGACCAGGATCCACGCCAAAGTGTGGAAACCCGCATCGGTGGCGGACGGCCCGAAGGCGATACCGATGAGGCTGGAGGACCCGATCGCGCCCAAGTACATCGACGTCCGCAGCAACCCGGAGGCCACCGCGATCTCCGCGGCAGTCGTTTGCAGGTACAGCGCCGCCTGATTGGCGAAACTGCTGAAGCCGTTGGTCAGGCCCAGCAGGAGGGTCATACCAATGAGCAGCGCGACGCCGGATCCGTGGTTCACCAGCAGCATCACTCCTGCGGAGAGCGCCAACGCGACGCCCGCAAGGATCAGGGGCCAACGGATCCACGCCCGAGCGGAGACGACCCGCGCCACGACGATGCTCAGCAGGCTTAGCGGAATCAGAATCAGCCCTACTGTCGCCGCGTTGAGCCCCATGCTTTGTTCCATCCACTGGCTGGCCCCGTACATCGAGGCATATGTGGCCAGTGCGGCCAGGATCGAACGCAGGTAGGTGCGCTGCAGTGGTCGGTTCCTGCCCAGCATCCGGACATCGATCAGCGGACTGCGGGCGTGCCGTTCCCGCAACAGCAGCACCCCCGCCAGCACCACCGCGAGCACGGCCAGCCACCAGGCCGGCGTCGTAAGGGCCGAAAGGAACACGAGCAGCGAGACGATCGCACCAGCGAAGAGGGCGATCCCCGGCAGGTCCAGCATGGTGAGCAGGCTGCGCAGGCCCTGTGTGCGGACCGGCGCATCCTTCGCCACTCCTAGCAAAGTGAAGGTGAAGGCCAGCAGGGAGAGCGGAATGTTGACTGCGAACAGGGCCCGCCAGCCGAACGAGCCGGCCAGCACTCCACCAAGGGGCAAGCCGACGACGGCGGTCACTTGGGCCGCGATCGAAAAGTTGCCGAGGACGCGGCCCGGCACGCCGATACCGGATTCATCGGCCCGCCGGCGGACCAGCGCAATCGCCGTCGGGTAGCACGCTGAAGTCCCGACACCGATGAGTGCCCGCGAAACGAGCAGAACGCCGAGGTTTGGAGCCAGCACTCCTACAACCCCTGCCAGCAAAAGGACGGCGACGCCGCAGAGGAATACGCGCCTGGGCCCGAAGAGCACGGAGAGTTTCCCCATGGTCGGTTGGGCGACTGCGCTGCATAGATAAAGGACGGATATGAGCCCTGCGGTGGCGCCCGGACTCGAGCGAAAGTCAGCCCCGATGCCCACCAGCGCGGTGGCGATCATTGAGCTGTTGATCGGGTTCAGCGTGGAGCCAAGGAGCAGCGGTGCCGTGAACCTCCAGCCCAGCGGGTTCGAGGGCCGATTCTGGCCTGAAGTCTCGGCCCCAGTCGCGGACCGTGGGGGAGTCTGTGGCCGGTCGCCTGTGTCAGCCGACGGGCTCGATGGTAGGGCAGCGTCCCGCGCGGTCACGACCGGGTGGCTTTGAGCACGTCCAGTATTTCTTGCGTCGTTCCGGTCTCGCCCAGTCGGGGAAAAATCGTGGTGACGGAGTTCTCATGGGCGTTCATCGTCAGGTCGGTCATCGCATCGAGGGTCAAAGTGACATTGAGGCCGGCTTCGTGGGCGCTCCGTGCAGTGGATTCAACGCCAATGCTGGTAGCGACACCGGTCAGAACCACCTGGGTTACACCGAGGTCCTCCAGGAGTGCCCCAAGGCCGGTGTTGGTGAATGCTCCCCAGGTCTTCTTGGTGACAAGGTGGTCGCTTGGTTGCTGGTTCAGTTCAGGCAGGAGCTCGGCGAAATCGGCGGGGAACTCCCTTCGCGCGCTGCTGCCTTGATCTGTCCGGCCGGGAGCGCCGCCGGCGACGTTGACCAACACCACGGGCAGTCCGTGGCTACGGAAGGCATCCGCAAGCGCAGCGGAATTCTGCACGATTGGCTCGAGGGGATGAGCTTTCGGGGAAGCAACTATTCCCCGCTGAAGGTCAACAATTATGAGGGCGGTCTGTGGGTCCAAGGTGATGATGGTCATGGGTATCACGGCTCCAGAAAGCGTTTGAGTAGGTGGATGGCGCCGGGCAGCCGTTCCCGCTCGTCCGGCGTGAGTTTGGACTGGATGGTGCGGTACAGCCAATCAGCCTTGGCCGCACGGCTGGCGCTGATACTCTCCCGGGCTTCGGTTGTGAGGGACAGGATCCGCTGGCGGCCATCGGCCGGATCAGGGCCGCTCTCAACGAGTCCTGCGCTGGAAAGGGCGGAAATGATGGCGCCCATGGACTGGGGACGCATTCCCTCTGCGCGGGCCAGCACGGACAAGGTGGCCTGGCCGTCACGATCCAAATGGATCAGCACGGCCTTTTGCGCATTCGTCAGGTTGTCCACTTGGGTCAGGTTGTCCACTTGGGACTGCTCGCGCAGCCGCCGGGTCAACTGGCCAATGAGGACACGAAGCTCCGCGGCAGCTTCGAGCATGCCCGCCGCATCTGCGTCCGGGGGAGGGTTCATAACAACGACGCTAGCAGATAGTAAGGCAAACTGAAAAGGTTGCCTTACTATCTTTATTCTGTGGGGCCCGGATTGGTTATGAGGGCTCGGCAATCTCTACGGCTTCGCCACTCACGACAATCCCACCCTGCGGCGGGATGTCGACCGTGAGGACACTCGGGCGGCCGACGTGGCTGCCTTGGTGCACAATCACCCGGGTGGGCGTCTCCACGAGGGAAAGCAGCCGAAGGTACGCGCCGAAAGCCGCGGCGGCTGAACCTGTCGCCGGATCTTCAGCGATGGTTCCTACGGGGAATAGATTGCGTGAATCAAACTCGCCGCCACCGATCTCGCAGAGCGTCGTGACGGTGCCGGCCCAGCCCTGGACATCCATCAGCGCGCGCATGGCATCCGGGTCGAAAACGAAGGAGTCAAAGGTGCTCCGTTCGGCGAAGACCAGAATGGGGTGCCAGTTTCCAGCAAAAGCAACCATCGGCGGGTAGCCCGGGTGCAGTTCGCTTTGGCCCACGCCGAGCAATCCGAGCAGGGAACCCAGAACACCGTCGGAGAACTCGGCAATTTGGGGCTCCACGCTCGTGAAGCTTGCCGTGACCGTGTCGCCGCGGCCCGCCGTCTCAATCACCACTGGCCCTACCTCAGTGTCGAATACAAAGGTTCCCGCACCGTCGCGCCCTGACAGCGCGACAGCCAAAGCGATAGTCGCATGGCCGCAAAACGGTACTTCGGCGATGGGGGAGAAGTACCGCACACGGTTTCGGCGGGCGTCCCCGTCAACGGCCATCTCGGTAACAAAGACCGTTTCCGCGTAACCGATGTCAGCCGCGATTCCCTGCATGCCGGCGTCGTCAACGCCGCTTGCGTCCAGGACGACTCCCGCCGGATTTCCTCCGTCGGGAGTGGCGGTAAAGGCGGCATAACGCAGTACATCCGGGGTCTGTTCCATCCGGATATCGTCGCATGGAAGGCGCGGCCATGGTCGAACCGCTCGTGGCACTCTTTAGCGTTCGACGGCGATACTACGCCGCGGGCGTGAGGCTTGGGAGAATGTGGGCAAGTAGCGTGGATCCAGAAGGGGTCCGCGGCCGTTGTTCGACGGGGTGAAACGACATGAGGTTGAAGACCACGACCAACGTCTCAGTGGACGGCGTGATGCAGGGCTTGGGCGGAGCCGACGAAGATCGCAGAGGCGGCTTTGACCGCGGGGGATGGGCCATACCGCTTCTCGACACCGAAGCGGGGGACTATCTCAGCGAGGTCCACGGCGGTGCGTCCGCGTTCCTCTTCGGCCGGCGGACGTACGAGATTTTCGCCCCTTACTGGGGAGCGATGATCGATCCGAGCACCAACCCGATCGCGGCCGCGTTGAACAGCCGCCCCAAATACGTCGCATCAACGAGCCTCACCGACCCGCAATGGTCTGGCACCACGGTCCTGGCCGGCGACCTCGCCACGGCAATCGCTGAGCTGAAGGCACATCACGACGGCGACCTGCTGGTACCGGGCAGCGGCGTCCTGGTCCGATGGCTGCTCGCGAACAATTTGGTGGACCAGCTCGATTTGATCACCTATCCCGTGGTGGTCGGCCAGGGCACACGGTTGTTCCCCGAATCCGGCCCGGACCTGGCGCTCGAGCTGCTCAACTCACGGACGACGTCCCGGGGCATCACCATCCAGTCTTATCGGCCGGCCGGGCGTCCGGAGTACGCAACATCCACGGTGGATCCGGAGGAGGTGTTTTAGGGGAGTTGGTGCGTAGCTTGGATCATCTGGTGGGCAATCCGGCCCAATTGTGCGGGGCCCAATCCACGAGTAGGCGCATTTCCGAACAGGACTCGGGGATTGCGGGGTCTACCGGAAAGACAACATCGTTCATGCGATGGGAGGAGCCAATAGCACTTACTGGCACCCCTGCGGATCAGATGTCCGCGTATTCATGGGCAGACGCTTCACCTGGTGTGTGCGTCCCTCGTCGTTAGCGTAGAACCGAACCAACCTTGTTGCCGTTGGTGAGGCCAACGCCGACGACGACCAACACATCCAAAAGAGCTAAAGGCGGATTACTTGCTAGACAGTCGGGAGATCAACTTGCCATTGTCATCGAAGATCTCAGCCCATCCGTTCTGCGTCACGGCACCGAATCCTGAGTCCACCTCGTTGAGCGAGACCCAGTGGTCGTTTGCGTCTCTAGGCCTCACTTGGGCGCCACTGGGTAGGAGCGCAGAAATCAGGTGGCGACTGGAATCCGAAAGCAGTACGACGGACCTGTGCGTGGGCGGCCACTCTGTGATCGCATCATCGTGGTAAACGCACTCAAGGTTCCCGAGGTATCCATCGGGATCGAGGAAACAAATCACTGAGCGATTGATACCGGATGGCCGCATGAACTCCTGAAGTTCGACTGGTAGGAAGCTGGGTCCTGGTGCTGGTGCCGCCTGGGAACGATCCACAAATGGTGTGATTGACGGGCAACCGCAGGTGCAGTTCGATTCCACTCCCAGAATATGCATGGCTTGCTTGCGGAGTTCCCGAGCGCCTTCGAAATCTAGTGTCAGGAGCCGGTCGAGCACTTCCAACTCGGAACTTGTCATTGGCCGCATAATCCAGCCTCGCACAAGAACGCCATTTCGAGTGGAGCATTTCTAATTGGGCCGCCTTTGATCGACGTAAGCCCGGCAGGGGGCGGTCAGAGATGACGGGCATGGCAGGGAACGGGCGTTATTGCAGCGGATGCAACATCGCTTGGACGGTCCGACACCACCTTACGTCTTCAGTCTTACTTTCTGACGAGTTGGCTACTGAGCAGGGCATTTTCACGCTTCCTTATTGCGTCGCTTAGTAGGTAACCGTCGAAGACCATCCGCTCAGCTCGTTTCTGTGCGCCTTCGGCTAGCCGTTCTTGTATTGCCAGAATGCGTCGCGCTTGCGTTTTGGAGTACTGGAGAAGGTATGGGGTCGGGGCTATGAGGATTCCCACATCACCGACCATGCCCATGAGGATTGTTCGGGCGCGCAGAGATGACATCAGACGGTCAGCGGTGGCCACGTGGACGGTTCCTGTCGTGTGCAGATCGATGGCCTTCCCGGTGATCATGTCTCCGATGGAGTGGTACGCGAGGTCGAACGCGGCTCCCCGAAGTCGAGCTAGAGAAGGCTTCCTTTCTGCGATCTTGAGGAGGCCTGCCGCGTTGATGGAATCTTTTCCACGTGCGAGGAGTAAAGCTGAAACCGCGAACCCAATGTGACCCGACATGCCTAGGTCCGGTGTATTCATCCGGTCAATCCATGTTTCGTAGGCGTCAACCCTCTGGGAGGGCACGAAAGGCTTGTCCCTGAGTCCAAGCCAGAGATCGAGGGATTCAAGTAGGGCCAGATAATTCAGATCCTCTAGCCTTCCTTCGGTAGGTGTTTCCTCGAGGTCTTGAAGGGCACCCTCAGCCCGAAGTCCGTCAAGCCTTGTCAGATAGGTTGCTCTCACTCGGGTCAATGGAGCGGATATCGGGTCATTCGTCATCCAGGCTTCCCACGCTGCCATGAGGCGCCTACCACCGTCTGCTCCCGTAGGCCCTAGTGCGCATTCGCAGATGCCAAGCCCGGGGATGCAGTCAATGCGCTGCAGCCACGCGAGGCAGTCGCGGAGCTGATTTTCGAGCTTCATGCCTTCGTTGGGCATATTTGTTAGGACGCGCTCGGCGTCGATCAGGATGCTTTGGTCTATGAGGACAGATGAGCCTGGGGCAACCGATTCAGAAGCGCGCCCGTTTGAGTCTACGAAGTAGTACCGCCGCTGCTTGCTGATCTGTAAGTCGCTCCGCATGAGGGTGACAACGCCCCCTACCGCACCACCAGCTTCATTACGGAAAAGGTCTCCATACCCGCGGTATGACGTCGGGGACTGTCGAGTGATCACAAGCTTGGCGGGCGCTTCCACGTGGGGCGCGCCGGATCCAACGCGGAGACGGCCAATAGGGAATGACGCCAATGCCTCGTTAACCTTCCAAATGTGCAATCCGCCGGAAGAGAGGCTGGCCTTCCATGTTGTGGTGTTGTCGGGGATCCGGCCGCTGCGACTTAGGCGTTTGAATCCCGCCATCTCCGCGAGTTTGAGGAGTTCGTGGTCGGAAACCGGCTGCGTGCCATATTGCGTACTCGTCGATGTTGGAAGCACAAGGACCACCAGCTGCTCGGTTCGCCATACATCAACCCAGGCTTCTTCCCAGTTCAAGGCTGCGGGAACCTCTGGTGAAAAGCTTGTACTCATACGGTGGATTCCTCCCCGACGGTTGGACGAGGGCGTTTGATGCGTCTGTTCCAGAATCTACCGTCCTCGAACCGCCACCTAGATTGGCGACACGGTGGCCTACCTGGGTGTCGCCATCGGGTGCTCGTTCGGAGCGCCACATGTTGACTTAATGAATCATTGTTTTATTAGATGCATCCATGGATTTGAAGAAGCCGCGCTCTGAATAGAAGACAGACCATCTACCCGATTCGGGCAGAAGGCAAAGGCATTCTGTCCTGTCTCAAATAAGTTGAACCACGTCGCCCCGGAAATACGCGGTCAGGTCA
>NZ_JARVRF010000068.1 GCF_030209835.1 Arthrobacter sp. efr-133-R2A-120
CGATGAAGGACGGCAGCTTCGTCTTGACCAGGATCCACCCGTTGATGAAGCCGATGCCGAGTGAAACGACGAGCGCCAGCACGACGCCGACCCAGGCGTTCATCGAGAAATACCAGCTGAACAGGGAAGCCGTCAGGGCCGAGGAAATCACGGCCACACCGGTGGAAAGGTCGAACTCACCGCCGATCATCAACAGCGACACCCCCACCGCCATGATCCCGATCGTCGAGGAACCATACAGCACGGTCGCGAGCGCGTTCGGCTGCGTGAACGTCTGGGACACGGACGCGAAGAAGATGAAGAGGACGACCGCCCCCACGAGGGCGCCGACTTCGGGCCTGCCCAGAAACTTCTGGACCGGGCTACGGCGTCCGATCCGCTCATCGCCGGGGGCCGAAGCCGGTGCCGGCGGCAGGGTTGCTGTGTTTGCCATAGGAAGAACTCCTTGTTGGTCAGGCCGCGCGGCGGTCGCCCGCCGCGCGGCCAGAATCCTGGATCTAGCGGACGCCCTGCTGGGCGAATTTGAGAACGTCGGAGGCGTTGGACTTGTCCACGATGGTGGGACCGGTCAGGACGGGCTGGCCGCCACCGAGCTTGAAACCTCCGCGCTTGGCCTGCCACAGGGAGTCGACGGACATGTAGCCCTGGAGCCACGGCTGCTGGTCCACCGTGAAGATCACAGAGCCGTCCACGATCTTCTGGGCGAGGTCCGCGTTCAGGTCGAAGCTGGCAACCTTGGCCGAGCTGCTGGCGTCCGTGACGGACTTGAGGAGCGTGAGGGTGATCGGCGCGCCCAAGCCGATGATGACATCTGCATCCTTGGCTGCCTGGAGCTTCGCGGTGGCGGTGGACTGGACCGCCGTCATGTCCTTGCCATCGACGTACAGGATCTCGGTTCCGGGCACCTTCGCCTTGACGCCGGCACACCGTGCTTCGAGGCCGACGTGGCCCTGCTGCTGAATCACGCAGACCGGGTGCTTGAAGCCCTGTGCCGCGAGCCTGGTTCCGACGGCCTCGCCGGCGAGCTTCTCATTCGAACCGAAGTGGGTGAAAGCCCCGAGCTGTGCCGAGACGCCCTCACCAGCGTTGAGGCTCACCACCGGGATGCCGGCATCGGTGGCCTTCTTGAGGACGTCCTTGAGGGCGTCCGGGGTGGCGAGGGTGACAGCAATACCGTCAACCTTCTGGTCGATGGCCTGCTGGACGAGCTGGGCCTGGCGCCCGGCTTCGGGGTCGCTTGTGTAGAGAAGCTCAACATTGTCCTTCGCAGACGCTTCTTCTGCACCCTTGCGGACGATGTCCCAGAACGTGTCCCCTGCTGCCGCGTGGGTGATGAGGGCGACTTTCATGCGCGGAGTGCTGACGGCTTGCCCGCCTCCGGCGGCGTTGGCGGTGTCAGCCGGCTTTCCGCCTTGGCTGGAACAAGCGCTAAGAGCCATCATCGGAACGACGGCTGCCACAAGTGCCGCCTTCCGCCAGGAAAACTTCTTCACGATTTATCTCCTTTGATAGGGGTTGCGGCCCTGCCACTCTGCAGGAGCTCAAAGCCCTCTACACAGATCATGGTGACTCGCCTCACATATGTCAATACTTTGTCCTGACATTAGGATGTTTTTACGTGAAGGCTCGTTTGATGACGTGGGCCCACGCCGCCAGGGTTCCCTGGCCGTGGGCCCCCACCGGCGAGGGCCCCTGCCTGAGCTTGCGAAGGCTGGGAGCCGGTGGGGACTTGCGAGGCGAGGGTGGCGGTGGGGGCTACGGGGCCGGTCGGGCCGTGGTACTTCGCAGCACCAGGACGGGATCAATCAGGGTGCGCTCGGGCTTGATGGCGGGGTCTTCAATCCTGGCGAGCAGCCTGTGCGCAGCATTAATGCCGACAACGTCGCTTCGGTTGTCGACGGAAGTGATGTCCAAGTACCTCGACTTGGCCAACGGGGAATTGTCATAGCCGATCACCGAAATGTCGCCGGGCACGCGAAGGCCCCTGGCCTTGAGGACGGCAAAGGCGCCCACGGCCATGGTGTCGTTGGCCGCGAAGATCGCCGTCGTGTCCGGGTGGTGGTCCAGGAGCCAAGAAGCCGCGGCGTAGCCGTCCTCCTCCGAAGTACCTTTGGACTCGACAATCAGGAGTTCGACGCCGGCCGCCTGGATCTGCCGCCGGAAACCGGCACGCCGATGGGCTGACGCGCCGTCGGACCCTGAGAGATGGCCAATGCGGGTATGACCGAGCCCCAGCAAGTGGTCAGCGGCCACGCCGCCGCCGCCGTCGTCGTCGTTGGTGATGAGGTCGGCACCGACCGGTACCCCCTTGCGCCACCCGGCCACCACCGTGGGAACCCACGTCCTGGCCAGCATGGAATCGCTCGGTTCTGCGGCGATGACAAGCGCGTCAACATGCATGGCAAGAAGTCCGTCGGCTGCTTCCTTGATGCGGTTTTCGCCGGGCTGGGAGTCGGCCAGCGTGACGTGGTAACCGAGCTCCGAAAGTACCGACTCCATTCCCCTGAGGAGATCGACGAACCAAAGGTTCCTGTAGTCGTCAATGAGCAGGCCGATGCTCTTGGTCCGATTGCTCGCCAGCGTGGTCGCGGCCCTGCTGGGACGGTAGCCGAGCTCAGACATTGCCGACTGGACAGCTTGGCGGCGCTTGTCGCTGACCCTTTCCGGCGACTGGAGGACCAAGGACACCAGCGACGGCGAGACGCCAGCCAGCTTGGCTACGTCATAGATGGTGGGGCGGCGGGTTTTAGGACTTGTCGCACTCATGGTTCGGGAACCTTTCTCCTCTGCCGTCAAGGGTATTCGCAAGACATTGACAGGACATACTCACATGATTACGCTGTAAGTCCAGTGCTAAATTGTAGCGCTCCAAAATGCCCCGGTGTGCTCGACACCCAGGCTGAATTTCGAAGGAGAAATCAATGGCTGAGAGCCTAGGGGTCGCCGTCATCGGCGCAGGAATGGCCGGCAAGGCACACGCGGCGGCCTACCGCACAGCGTCTGCACTTTATAGCCCCGTGCTTCCGCCGGTGCGCCTCGTATCGATCGGCGACGTGAACGCGGAGTTCGGGTCCCTCGCTGCCCGGCGTTTCGGCTACGAACGCAATGACACCTCATGGCAAGCGATCGCGGAAGCGGACGATATCGACGTCGTCAGCGTCGTCATCGCGAACTCCCTCCACCGCGAGGTGGTCGAGGGACTCCTGGCCGCAGGCAAGCACGTCCTCTGCGAGAAGCCGCTGAGCGACTCCATCGAAGACGCACGCGCCATGGCCGAAGCGGCCCGCAACGCGTCCAGCATCGCCCGCATTGGCTTCACGTTCCGCCGCACGCCCGGCATCGCGTACATCCGCGACTTGATCCGCACCGGCGTCCTCGGCAAGGTGCTGCACTTCAGCGGACGCTATTGGACCGACTACGGCTTCAGCCCTTCCGCTCCCATGAGCTGGCGCTACAAGGGGGGTCCCGGCTCCGGTGCGTTGGCCGACGTCGGAAGCCACTTGGCCTACGTTTCCGAGTTCCTGTGCGGGGACATCAAGTCCATCAGCGGCGGCCGCCTGAGCACTGTCATCGACAAACGCCCCTTGCCGCTCGGCGCCGTAATGGGCCACGATCACGCGGCCGTGAGCGACACCTACGAGGCCGTAGAGAACGACGACTACGCCGCCTTCAACGCAGAGTTCGAAACCGGAGCCGGCAGCTTCGAAGTCTCCCGCGTTGCCGCCGGCCACGCCAACAGCCTCAACTTCGAAGTGTTCTGCGAGAACGGTGCGGCCAAGTTCGACCAGCGCCGCCCCTCCGAAATCCAGCTGTTCCTTAACGATGGCTCCGGCAACGAGAACGGCTACCGCCAGGTCATCCTCGGCCCGGGCCACCCCTACATCGCCGGCGGCCTCGCCATGGACGCCCCCGAGGTTGGCTTCGGCCAGAACGACGCCTTCGGCTACCAGGCCCGGGCGTTCCTCGAAGAGGTTGCCGGCCTTCCCGAGGCCGAGTCCCTCCCCCGCTGCGCCACGTTCGATGAAGGCGTCCGCAACATGGAACTGCTCGGTGCCGTCGCGGAATCCGCACTCAACAACGGAAAGACGATCACGCTATGAAACTCGGCGTCTACAACGCAATCCTGCACGACCGCCCGCTTCCCGAGGCCTTGAAGGTCATCGCGGACCTAGGTCTGACCGGCATCGAGATCAACACCGGCGGATTCCTGCCAGCCGTGCACGTCCCCGCCTTCGACGACATTCTTGTATCGGATGCCGCCCGCGACGACTACCTCGCGATCTTCGAGGGGACCGACGTCGCGATTGCGGGGCTGAACTGCAACGGCAACCCCTTGCACCCGAAGCGCGAGATCGGCGAGAAGCATGCCGAGGACATCCGCCGCTCCATCCGGCTTGCAGAGCGTCTCGGCCAGAGTCGAGTGGTCACCATGTCCGGCCTGCCCGGCGGGGAGCCCGGCGCGACCGTGACGAACTGGATCGTCAACGCCTGGAATTCGGCGGCTTTGGATGTGCTGGACTACCAATGGGACGTCGCGGCGAAGTTCTGGCGCGAGACCGATAACCTGGCCGCCGACCATGGCGTCAAGGTGGCCCTCGAACTGCACCCGCAGAACATCGTGTTCAACACCGCCGACGTGCACAAGCTCATCGAGCTCACCGGAGCTACCCATGTGGGCGTTGAACTGGATGCTTCGCACCTGTTCTGGCAGCAGATGGATCCGGTAGCCGTGGTCCGCGAACTCGGGCCTTTGGTCTTCCAGGCAGCCGCGAAAGACGTCCGCGTCAACACCGCGAATGCCTCCCTCTACGGGGTTCTCGACAACAGCTTCCGACGCCTCTCGCCGGATGAGAACCGCACCAACCTCGGCGGCGACGAATGGGCCAACGAGTGGCCCAAGAACTCCGCGTGGGACTTCGTTGCCCTCGGCCGCGGGCACGACACCGCCTACTGGACCGAGTTCCTGCGCGCGCTTCACGAGGTGGACCCCGGCATGCTCGTCAACATCGAGCACGAAGACACTTCCCTCGGCCGGATCGAAGGGCTCGAAGTGGCGGCGAAGGTCCTGCGTGACGCAGACGCAGCGCTCACGGCGTCGCTGAAGGTTACGGCGTAGGAGGTTCCTCGAACTGCAAAGGAGGGCTTCATCCGATTTCGGATGAAGCCCTCCTTTTGTTGGCCCGCAGGGCTTCCGTTCCAGCCCTTGTTACACTGGATGATGAATCCATAAAATAGTCAAGCAAAGACTCGTGGTCTGGGCCAGGGAGGTGGTCATGGAAGAGTTCGCGGATTTCCGGGCACCGCTGTATGAGGTGAAGGCCAATCTGTTCAAGGGGCTGGCCCACCCGGTCAGGATCCGGGTACTGGAGCTGCTGTCGGCGGCGCCCGAGGTGTCGGTGACAGAGCTTCTGGCCGCAACGGGCCTGGAGGCCTCGCACCTGTCCCAGCATCTGTCGGTACTGCGCCGATATCACCTGGTCAAGGGAGAACGACGGGCGTTGCAGATGTTCTATACCCTGGCGTACCCGCAGGTCGCGGAACTCCTCACCGTCGCCAGACTGCTGCTCAACGACATGCTCCACGCCACCCGGGCGCAGCTTGAGACCTCAGAAGCGACTGCACCCGCGTCAGCCGCAGCGGCCAGCACCCTGTGAAGGCCCTAGTCGCGGTCCGGGCCTTGCTGCCAGGGCGGCAGGATTACGCGCTATTGCCGGGTACCTGGAAAGGAGACTTGGTTGCCGGGGTCACGGTCGGCATCGTCGCGCTGCCGCTGGCCCTCGCGTTCGGAGTCAGCTCCGGCGCGGGTGCGGCCAGCGGATTGATCACCGCCGTGATCGCCGGCGTGATCGCGGCCGTCTTCGGTGGTTCCAATATCCAGGTCTCCGGACCCACCGGCGCCATGGTCGTGGTTCTGGGCCCGATCATCGCCGCCCATGGGCTCGGGGCGCTGGCTGCGGTCTCGGTCCTTGCCGGGGTCATAGTGGTGGCCGCCGGGTTACTCAAACTCGGGCGGGTCGTGACGCTCCTGCCCTGGCCGGTGATCGAGGGCTTCACCGTCGGAATCGCGGTAATCATTTTCTTACAGCAGGTCCCTGCCGCGTTCGGCACCAAGCCAGGGCCCAGTAGCAACGCTGTCATCTCGGCGATCCAGGCCATCGGCACCGTGTCCCCTGCCTCGGTCCTTGCCCCGGTTGCCGTGGTGGCTCTGGTGGCGGTCATCATGATTGCGTCACCGCGGATCCACCCTCGGATCCCGGGCTCGCTCATCGCGATCATCATTGCCACTGTGGCCGCACAGTTCCTCGACCTGCCGGTGACCCGGATCGGAGCCCTGCCCGATTCCCTGCCGGTCCCGATGATCCCCTCCCTGGACCTGGCGACGATCACCGCGCTGGCCGGGTCCGCGGCTACGATCGCAGCCCTGGCCGCGATCGAGTCACTGCTCTCGGCACGGGTCGGGGCGTCGATCTCCGATACCGGCCCCTACGACGCGGACCGTGAGCTCCTGGGCCAGGGCCTCGCGTCCGTCGCGTCCGGATTCTTCGGCGGCATGCCGGCCACAGGTGCCATCGCCCGCACAGCAGTCAACATTCGCTCCGGGGGCCGGACACGCCTCGCCGCCATTACCCATGCGCTGGTCCTGCTTGCCGTGGTGTACCTGGCCACCGGCCCGGTTTCCCGCATCCCCCTTGCCGCGCTCGCAGGGGTGCTGATGGTCACCGCGACGCGCATGGTCTCCCTCAAGACGCTGCGCAGCGTGATCGGATCAACCCGCGCCGACACGGTCGTGTTCTTCGTCACCGCACTGATTACCGTGTCCTTCGACCTGATCGAGGCCGTGGAGATCGGGATCGCCGTCGCTGCCTTCTTCGCCCTGCGTGCCCTAGTCCGGTCCAGCGGTGTGCACCGGGAAGAAATCCCCGGCCCGGTCCACGAAGGGGACGCGCACATCGCCGTGTTTCGTCTCGACGGAGCCCTATTCTTCGCCGCTGCCGAGCGCGTCCTGGAGCGGGTCAGCGCCATCCGGAACGTCGACGTCGTGATCATCCGCATGTCGCAGCTGCAGATCTTGGACGCAACCGGTGCCAGAACCATCACAGACATCGTCCAGGCCCTGGAACGCCGCGGAATCACCGTGCTAATCAAAGGGATCCAGGAGCGCCACCTTAGGCTCGTCACCCAGGTGGGGGTTCTGGACTCCCTTCGCCACCACAAACACCTCTTCACCGAACTGGGCCCCGCCGTGGAGCATGCCCGAAGCCACGTCGCCCGCGCCGCCAGCGCACGCAACCCCGGCAAGACCCCGTAAACCGGTCCAGCCGCAGCCGGTCCGCCCCATCCTTGAAAGAAGACCAATGCCTTCATTGAACGAAACCAGCGCCCGTATACGGGCCGCCCACCTGCTCGTCCGGTCCGCCGAGGAATGGGACACACTCTCCGAGGAGTTGCTCCGGACCTACGACCTTGAAGACAACGACAAGATCGAAATGCTCCGCGAATCCTTCCTTGCCACTTGGAAGTCGGTCACCCGCAACCTCCTCACCGACCCGCTGAATACCATCGGCATCACTGTCACACAGGCCGTTCATCCTTGGGGCATCGCCACCCTGAATGCCGCCGGGCGCACCTGCGAACCAATCTTGTGCTCCCCAGAGGGACTCCCTCCATTTTCCAAAACAAGCGACGTTCACGGCAGGCCGCGACTGCTTAGCTTCGAGGAAGTGATGACCGGGTACAACACCTGCCTGGCGTCCCTGCTTCGGTAGCCAGCACAACAAAGGGAGGCGGCGATAGAGTCGCCGCCCCCCTTTGTTGTATGCCCTTATTGGACCTTCGCGATGTACTTGCCCATGGTCTCCAGCTGGTAGCGGGACACCTCGTTGGCATTGTCGTCCTCGGCGAAGACGCTGGACACCATGACGGTGTTGTCCTTGTCCAGGAAGCCGATTTCCTTGAGTCCACCGAAGAACTCGTCCCAGTTGACGTCGCCGTCGCCGATCTTGAGGTGCTGGTGCACGCGCACGGCGTTTCCGGGCGGGTTGGTGATGTAGCGCAGCCCGTGCGAGGCGTGGTGGTCCATGGTGTCGGACACGTGGACCAGGCGCAGCTTGTCCCCCGCGGCCCGCATGATGTCGAGCGGCTTGTTGCCCATGTGGAACGTGTGGGACGCAACGTAGACCATGCCGATGTTAGGCGAGTTCACGCCCCGGATGACGCGCAGGGCGGCGAGTCCGTCCTCCACGAAGTCGTCCGGGTGCGGGTCGATGAGGACGTCCAGGCCCTCGCGCTCGATGATCGGAAGCAGTTCTTCCATGGAGCGGTAGAAGGCCCTTTCGGACTCCTCTGCCTTCTCCGGGCGGCCGCTGAATTCGGTGTTCATGGTCTGCACGCCAAGATCAACAGTGATCTTGATGGCACGCTTCCAGTAACGGACAGCGGCCTCGCGGGCGTCTTCGTCCGGTCCGGACCAGCGCAGAACGGGAAGCACCGAGGCGATCTCGACGTCGGCGTCCTTGCAGGCTTTCTTCAGCTGGCCCACAAGTTCGTCGTCGGCCTTCGGGTGGTTGAAGAACGGGATGAAGTCCGCGTGCGGGGTCAGCTGGAGGTACTTGTAGCCGAGGTCGGCGGCCAGCCGCGGAAACTCCAGCAGGCTGTGGCTGTGGTGGAACGGTGTGGGATCGAGGGCAATCTTCATGGTCACTCCTACTTGTACAGCTCAGGCTTGGTGTTGAGCTGTACCGCAACCTTTTCGCCCGACTTCTGGGCTTCAACGCCGGCTTCGCAGCACGCAGCGGTGGCGTAGCCGTCCCAGGCGGTGGGGCCGCCGATTTCGCCGCGGCGGGCGGCGTCAACCCAAGCCTGGACCTCGACGTCGTACGCGGCACCGAAACGCTCTTCGAAACCTGGCGTGACCTTGCCGCCCCAGCGGCCGGCGCTGCGGACGTAAGGACCGCCGTCGCCACCGATGCTCACAATGCCATCCTCGAAGGACGCCTGGGTGGCGACTTCGTAGCCGAACTTGGCGTTCACGTAAATTTCGACGTCGGCCAGGACACCGGACTCCGTCTCGATCAGGACGTGCTGCGGGTCGTGCTGGCCGTTCGGGGCATTGCGCGTCGCCTTGCCCAGGCGGACCTGCACAGAGGTGATTTCCTCACCAGTGAAGAAACGGATGGCATCGAATTCGTGGACCACGGAGTCGTTGATGAGCATCTCGTTGGTGAAGCCCTGAGGAGTGTCCGGGTTGCGGTGCTGGTGGTGCAGCATGAGCAGCTCGCCGAGTTCACGATCGCGGATCACGGAACCCAAGGCGGCGTATTCGGCGTCGAAGCGGCGCATGAAGCCCACCTGGATGCGCTTGTGGCCGAGTGCCGTTTCGGCCTGGACAACCTTCCAAGCGCTTTCGGCATCCGGGGTCAGCGGCTTTTCGCAGAGGATCGGGAAGTCCTTCTCCAGTGCCTTGTACAGGATTTCCTCGTGCAGGAAACCGGGCGTGGCGATCAGCACGGCGTTGACGTCGCCGTTGTTGAGGGCCTCATCGGCGCTGGCGAGGGCGACGGCGCCGTCGATCCCTGCGATGGCGGCCTGCGCACGGGCGAGGTCGACGTCGACGACGGCGGCCACCTCGGCGCCGTGGATGCGGGTGCTGAGCCGCTTGATGTGGTCGGCGCCCATGCGGCCTGCGCCGATGACGGCCACGCGGAGAATGTCAGTCATTGTTTCTGTCCTTAGTTGTCTGTGCTTGAGAGGCAGCGTTAGTTGACAGTCGTGCGGGAGCCGCACGAGAGCAGGTAGTTTCGGGTGCGCTTGGCGATGGGCATCGGGACGTCGAAGGCCACGGGGTACATGTCCTGTTCCACAATGCCAAAGATCGGGCGGTTAAGTCCTTCAACGGCTTCGATGACTGCGCGAAGATCCGGCAGTCCGTTCGGCGGTTCGGTCATGACACCGGCCAGGTTGGCAGCGGCCCAGGTCATGTTCTCCTCGTTGACCTTCTTCAAGACTTCCGGGTTGATCTGCTTCAGGTGCAGGTAGCCGATCCGGTCCGGGTAGTTTTTGATCAGTTCCAGGCTGGACGCTCCGCAGTATTCCGCATGCCCGGTATCCAGGCACAGGTTCAGGTACTGGGGATCGGTAGACGCCAGAAGCGTTTCGATATCGGCCTGGGCGCCGACGTGGGAATCTGCGTGGGAGTGGAATTGCTGCTTGAGCCCGAAGTCTTCCAGCAGCACTTTGCCCATGCGGTTGTGGCCGGCGAACAGGTCGCTCCAGGCTTTCTCGGTGAGTTCCCCGCTCTCCACAGCCTCTCCCGTGACGTCGTCGCGCCACATGGCTGGGATGACCACGATGTGTTCGCCGCCCATGGCCGCGGTCAGCTCGGCCACCTTGCGTGCCGGCTCCCAGGCTTCCTCGTACTGTGCGGCGCCGCGGTGGAACGCCGTGAAGACCGTTCCGGCCGTGACCTTGAGGTCGCGCTGCTTGAGTTCCTCGGCGAGGCGGGTGGGGTCGTTCGGCAAGTAGCCGTAGGGACCAAGTTCGATCCACTTGTAGCCGGACTCAGCCACTTCGTCCAGGAAGCGTTCCCACGGGGTCTGCTTGGGGTCATCCGCGAACCAGACGCCCCAGGAGTCCGGGGCCGTGCCGATGATGAGTTTGTTCTCTGTCATTGCTCAATCCTTAACGTTGACTGCTCCCCACCGGGGGCCGCAGCCCAACTGACTCGCATTTGTTGTCGTTATGGGGGCTCATAACGACAACTACTGCTAGGTAGTTGGGCGGGTGGTCAGTTGGAGGGGAAGTTGTAGGAGGCGC
>NZ_JARVRF010000034.1 GCF_030209835.1 Arthrobacter sp. efr-133-R2A-120
AGCACCGTGTCCGTCCAGCCCAGCTCGGCATCGGCCGCGCCGCGCTTCTTCCACGCCGCCCGGAGCCGACGCCGGACATCCTCCACGAGGGAGACGCGGAGTTGCCGCCGCAGCGACCACACGTCCTCGTCGCTTACGTTGTAGGCGAGATCCCAACGGCCCAAGGCCTCGGCCTCGGTTCCAAACTGCTGGCGGGCCAAGGCGGAGATGCGCGGATCCACCCAGGTGGGCACGTGGACGCCGTTGGTGACGGAGGTGATGGGGATTTCGGAGTGGTCGAAGCCTGGCCAGAGCCCGGAGAACATCTCGCGGGAGACCACCCCGTGGAGTTTGGCCACGCCGTTGGCCCGCTGCGCCAGGCGCAGGCCCATGACGGCCATGTTGAAGACCGCGGGGTTGCCGCCCTCGTAGTTTTCCCTGCCCAGTTCCAGGACCTTCTCCACCGGCACGTCCGGGGCCAGGCCGGCGTCGAAGAAGTGCCTGATCTGCACGGCCTCGAAGCGGTCGATGCCGGCCGGCACGGGGGTGTGGGTGGTGAACACCGTGGACGCGCGTCCGGCGGCCAGGGCCTCGGACCAGCTCAGCGGGGCCTCGGAGGACATGAGCTCCTGGATCCGTTCGATGCCCAGGAACCCGGCGTGGCCTTCGTTGGTGTGGAAAACCTCCGGGGCCGGGGTGCCCGTGAGCCGCTGGTAGACCCGCAGCGCCTTCACCCCGCCCATGCCCAGCAGCAGCTCCTGCTGCAGGCGGTGGTCACCGCCGCCGCCGTAGAGGCGGTCCGTGATCCCGCGCGCGGCGTCGTCGTTGGCCGGAACGTTCGAATCGAGCAGCAGCAGCGGCACCCGCCCGACGTCGGCACGCCAGATGTGCGCGTTGAGCTTGCGTCCGTTGGGTAGCGGGAGCGAAATCGTCACCGGCTTGCCGGTGCCGTCCTCGGACGGCTCGCGCAGCAGTGTCAGCGGCAACCCGTCGGGGTCAAGGACCGGGTAGGTCTCCTGCTGCCAGGCGTCCCGGGAAAGGGACTGCTTGAAATAGCCCGCCTGGTACAGCAGCCCGACGCCGATCAACGGCACGCCCAGGTCCGAAGCCGCCTTCAGGTGGTCCCCGGCCAGGATCCCCAGGCCGCCGGAATACTGCGGAAGGACCTCGGTGATGCCGAATTCCGGCGAGAAATACGCGATGCACGCCGGAGCGTCCGGACCCAGGCCCTGGTACCAGCGCGGCTCGCTCAAGTACCGGTCCAGATCCGCAGCCGCGTGCTGCACACGTTCTACAAGTTCATTGTTGGAAGCAAGTTGGTCCAGCTGATCGCGGCTGATTGACCCGAGGAGGCTTATTGGATCGTGACGGCTCTCCTCCCACAATTCCTGGTCAAGGCTCGCAAAGAGCTCGCGGGTAGGTCGGTGCCACGACCAGCGCAGATTCGTCGCGAGACGAGCCAGCGGCCGGATCGGCTCGGGGAGCAGGGTACGGACGGTAAACCTTCGAATTGCCTTCACGAGCGTCACACTAATCCACTCGGTGGACGGCAGGAACAGCTTTCGGTTTCTTTTAGGTAAATGACACATTGCGCGGAAGAGTCTGGGGCACCTCTTCGCAAAATGTGATTTTTCTCGCTAACGTCGAGGTTGTGACCACTACTGCAGCACCGCGATCCAGCTCAGCATCCAAGTCCAAGCAGAAGACCGGTATCACCGATGGTCTTAAGTTCGGCAGATTCCCCATCACGGCCGTGCAGCCCGTGATCGAGGAAGGCCGGTTCCCGGCCAAGGCACTGCCTGGTGAAGACTTGGTGGTTGGCGCCACGGTCTTCCGCGAGGGCCACGACCAGCTGGGGGTTAGCGCTATCCTGCTGGACCCCAAAGGCAAAGAACGCCAGCGTGTCCGGCTCGCCCCTGCGCCGGGTGAGCGTGGCAAAGGAACCGACCGTTGGGAGGGCCTGCTGACCCCGACGGCGCCCGGAGCCTGGACTTTCGCGATCGAGGCCTGGCACGACCGCTACGGCACATGGCATCACAACGCCGAAGTAAAGGTCGAAGCCGGCATCGACGTGGAGCTGATGCTCGCCGAGGGCGTCGCCTTGCTCGCGGAAGCCGCCGGCGAAAGCACGCGAAGCGCGGCTGACAAGCGCACCCTTCGCGCTGCCTCCGAAGGCCTCGCCGATACTTCGAAGACTGCCGAGGAGCGCCTTGCCGACGGCTTCAGCGCAGAGGTCGCAGCCGTCGTCGAGCGCCAGCCGATCCGTGAACTGGTGACCGTCTCGGAACAATACCCGCTCCTCGTGGAGCGTGACTTGGCCGGGCGCGGAGCCTGGTACGAATTCTTCCCGCGTTCCGAAGGCGCCGTTTTCGATCCCTCCACCGGAACGTGGACTTCAGGCAACTTCACGACGGCGGCCAGGAGGCTCGACGCCGTTGCGGAGATGGGCTTCGACGTCATCTACCTGCCGCCCATCCACCCGATTGGTTTCCAGCACCGCAAGGGACGCAACAACACCCTGACTCCGGGTCCGCAGGATCCCGGCTCGCCGTGGGCCATCGGCTCCGAGGCCGGCGGGCACGACGCCATCCATCCGGAATTGGGATCGTTCGAGGACTTCGACGCTTTTGTGGCCCGCGCCAATGAGCTGGGCCTCGAGGTGGCGCTGGACTTGGCGCTGCAGGCCGCCCCGGACCACCCCTGGGTGATGACCAACCCCGAATGGTTCACCACTCGCGTGGACGGAAGCATCGCGTATGCCGAAAACCCGCCGAAGAAGTACCAGGACATCTACCCGCTGAACTTCGACAACGATCCGGCCGGACTGTCCAAGGAAATCCTGCGGATCGTCTTCCTCTGGGTGAGCCACGGAGTGAAGATTTTCCGCGTCGACAACCCGCACACCAAACCGGTGTGGTTCTGGGAATGGCTGATCGCCAAGGTCAACAAGAAGCACCCCGACGTCGTTTTCCTCGCCGAGGCGTTCACCCGCCCCGCGATGATGCACGCCCTCGGCCGGGCAGGTTTCCAACAGTCGTACACGTACTTCACATGGCGGAACACGAAAACCGAACTGGAATCGTATTTCCAGGAGGTTAGCCACGAATCCCCGGCGTACTTCAGGCCCAATTTCTTCGTCAACACCCCGGATATCCTCACCGAATACCTCCAATACGGCGGTCCGGCTGCGTTCCGCATCCGCGCAGCACTGGCAGCCACGGCCAGCCCGCTCTGGGGCGTATACGCCGGATTCGAGCTGTACGAGCATGTGGCGCGTCCCGGAGCCGAAGAGTACATCGACAACGAGAAATACGAGTTCAAGAACCGCGACTGGGATGCCGCAGCGGCGTCGGGGCACAGTCTCACCCCCTACATCACGCGGCTTAACGCCATCCGGAACGCCCACCCCGCCTTGGGTGATCTGCAGAACCTGACTCTGCATCACAGCACGGATGACGCCACCATCGTGTTCTCCAAGCACAAGACCTTGCCCGACGGCAGCAAGGACACCTTGATCATTGTGGTCAACGTCGATCCCCACGGCACCAGGGAAAGCACCGTGACGCTGGATCTCTCAGCTCTTTCGCTGGATCCGGCCGACTTCACCGCCAACGGACGATTCTGGGTGGATGATTTGGTGAGCGGCGAAAGCTGGGAGTGGGGCGAATACAACTACGTCCGACTGGACGCCCATGTAGAACCGGCACACATTCTCAATATCCGGAGGTAGCCTTAGTGAGCTTCAATCCGCAGGGTCAGAGTCAGTACTTCACGCCGAAGAACACTTTCGAGCTGAACGCCCCGGGTCTTCAACATGACCCACATTGGTATCGGAAGGCTGTTTTCTACGAGGTTCTGGTGAGGGCCTTCGCGGATGCGAATGGTGACGGTTCCGGTGATTTCCACGGACTCATCGACAAGTTGGATTATCTGCAGTGGCTCGGAGTGGATTGTTTGTGGCTGCCGCCGTTCTTCGATTCGCCCTTGCGCGACGGCGGTTACGACATTTCCGATTACACGTCCGTGTTGGACGAGTTCGGCACCATCAGCGACTTCAAGCGGCTGGTAGCCGAGGCCCACGCGAGGGGCGTCAGGGTCATCATCGACCTCCCGCTGAACCACACCTCGGACCAACACCCTTGGTTCCAGGAGTCACGCAAGAACCCGGATGGGCCGTTCGGCGACTTCTACGTGTGGAGTGACACCGACGAGAAGTACCAGGACGCGCGCATCATCTTCGTGGACACGGAAGAGTCCAACTGGACGTTCGATCCGATCCGCCGGCAGTTCTTCTGGCACCGTTTCTTCAGCCACCAACCCGACCTGAACTTCGAAAACCCGAAGGTCATCGAGGCCGTCCACGACGTCGTCAAGTTCTGGCTGGACCAAGGCATTGATGGATTCCGGGCAGATGCCATCCCGTACCTCTTCGAAGAAGAGGGCACCAATTGCGAGAACCTGCCGGCCACCCATGGCTTCCTGCGGGACCTTCGGAAGATGGTGGACGAGAACTACCCGGGCCGTGTGATCATCGCCGAAGCCAACCAACCGCCGCACGACGTCGTCGAGTACTTTGGCACGGAGGAAGAACCGGAGTGCCACATGGCCTTCCACTTTCCCATCATGCCGCGCCTGTACTACGCGCTCCGCGACCAGAAGGCCGCTCCCATCATCGAGACGCTGCGGGATACCCCGGGAATCCCGGCCGGCGCGCAATGGGGGACCTTCCTGCGCAACCACGACGAACTCACCCTCGAGATGGTCACCGCCGACGAACGTGCCGCCATGTTGGGCTGGTACGCTCCGGACCCGCGCATGCGGGCCAACATCGGCATCCGGCGCAGGCTCGCCTCCCTGCTGGACAACTCCCGCTCGGAGATCGAGCTGATCAATGCGTTGTTGCTTTCCCTGCCGGGCAGCCCCTTCCTGTACTACGGGGATGAAATCGGGATGGGAGACAACATCTGGCTTGACGATCGCGACGCCGTCCGCACGCCGATGCAATGGAACCCGGACCGCAACGCAGGTTTCTCCAACGCCGATCCCGGAAAGCTCTACCTGCCCGTCATCCAGTCGCTGGTCTACAACTACAGCATGGCGAACGTCGAGGCCGAAGCGGCCCATTCCGGATCGCTCCTGCGCTGGACACGCCAGATCCTGAGCGTCCGGAGGAACCACCCAGCCTTCGGGCTAGGCGACTTCCGGCACGTTCCGGCGGACCACGAGGTGGTTCTTGCCTACATGCGCGAGCTGCGGGAGGACAATCCGGAAGGCGAGGATGCCGAATCCATCCTCTGCGTTTTCAACCTGTCCCAACATCCGGTTGCTACGACCCTCGATATCCCTGAATACGCCGGAAGGGGCCTGCGGGATGTGTTCGGCGGCCAGCCGTTCCCGGGCATCGGCGCCGACGGCTCCCTGACCCTCACGCTCGGTAGCCACGACTTCTTCTGGCTTCGGGTGCGCTCGGCGGGTTCCACCGGCTCCTCGCCGTACACCCAGGCCATCCCAGTGCTGTCCATCGAAGGCTGACATGAGTCACATGGCGCCCACCACGGTCCTCGCCTCCCTGCTCAAGGAATGGCTGCCCCGGCAGCGCTGGTTTCCCGTCAAGGCAGGGTCATTCGAACTGGATTTCGTCGGCTCGTTCGGGCTTCCTGAGCCCGCCGCCGGGACCGGCCTGGAGGTCCAGCTGATCTCCGTCGCTTACGCCACGGCCGATGGCGGGAGGCAGACTGACATCATCCAGGTACCGCTCAGCTTTCGCTCCGCGCCAGCGGCCGCCTTGGCAACTGCCTCGGTGGGCCAGATCGGTGGAACAAGTGAGCAGGACCCGCCGGTCTGGGTATATGACGCTCCCCACGATCCTGACTTCGTGGCGGCAATGCTCGATCTCATCCGGGGTCAGTCGTCCGCCGAACCCGGAGAGGGGGAATGCACGGCGAGCGGGCATACGGTGCCCGGCAGCCTGCGGCTGCCCACTGCCTCAGGATCCGTGCGTGTCTCTTCCGGCGAGCAGTCCAACACTTCAGTGATCGTCGACGACGGCGTGTCCGCGGCGATCGTGAAGATCTTCCGGGTCCTGTCGGTCGGCAAGAACCCCGAAGTGGAGGTTGGCGCGGCCCTGACCTCGGCGGGCACGAAGGAAGTGCCTTCCACCCTTGGCTGGATCACGGGAACCTGGGAGGTGCGGACGCCCCTGGGCCGGCACGGCGCGGCATCGGCGGATTTCGCCGTGGCCCACGAATTCCTTGCGGGCGGGCAGGACGCCTGGCGCCTCGCCGTCGACGCCGCGGCTTCAGGCAGGGACTTTTCCGCCGAAGCGCGGCAGCTGGGCCAAGCGACTGCCACCGTGCATCTGCGGCTCGCGGAAACCCTCGGAACCGCCCGGGAACGCGTTCCCGGCCAGGACATCGCACCCGAAGTAGCGCGGCGCGTCCGCCAGTCTTGGGCTGAGGCGGGCACCGCCGTCGGGCCCCACGAGCAGCAACTCGAGGCACTCCTGACGCAACTGTCGGGCAAGGAAGCCGGGATGCTGCAGCGCATCCACGGAGACCTTCACTTGGGCCAGATCCTGTTGGTGCCCGGCGCCGCGGGAGAACCGGGCCGGTGGGCGATTCTGGACTTTGAGGGCGAACCCTTGCGGCCGATCGAACACCGTAACATTCCCGACGTTCCCCTGCGGGACGTCGTCGGAATGCTGCGATCCTTCGACTACGCCGCCGGTGCGGCCATCCGCGAGAATCCGGGCGCCCGGGTTCCCGCCACGTGGGTTGACGACTGTGCCGAGGCGTTCCTGGCCGGCTACAGCGACATCACCCCTGGAACTATTGACCGCCGATCGCCGCTGTTTGTGGCATTGTGGCTGGACAAGGCCTTGTACGAGGTGATCTACGAGCTGCGGAACAGGCCGGATTGGTTGCCCATTCCGGTCAATGCTTCGCGGCAGCTCCTCGGAAATACGAGCCCCGGCACGGATGCCGCGGCGACATCGGAAGGTAAGGAAATGACAGGCTCAGCACGTACCGAACGGCCCCGAGTCCCGCTGTATGTGGACGCCGCTACCCTGGGCCGGGTGGCCGCTGGTGCGCACCATGCCCCGCACTCGGTGCTTGGTGCCCACCTTGACGACCACGGTCACGTCACCATCCGCACGGTCAAGCACTTGGCGGCGGAGGTAACTGTAGTCACCGAAGCCGGTTCCACCCCGATGACCCACGAGACCGACGGCGTCTGGGTGGCGGTCCTCGAACCGCTGCAGCACGGCCACGTGCCGGACTACCGCCTGGAAGTTGTGTACGGCGATTCAGCGCCGGTGACGATCAATGATCCCTACCACTACCTACCAACCGTCGGAGAGGTGGACCTCCACCTCATCGGCGAAGGCCGGCACGAACGGCTCTGGGACACACTGGGCTCCCACGTCCAGCACTACCGCTCGCCACTTGGCGATGTAGACGGCGTCTCCTTCGCCGTCTGGGCGCCGAACGCTCAGGCGGTCCGCGTCAAGGGCGACTTCAACTCTTGGGACGGGCGTGAACACGCCTTGCGCTCACTCGGGTCTTCAGGCGTTTGGGAAGTCTTCATTCCGGGCGTTTCAGCAGGGGCGTGCTACAAATTCGAGCTGCTCACCAAGGCCGGCCATTGGGTGGAGAAGGCCGACCCGCTCGCCTTCGGCACCGAAGTTCCACCCCTGACCGCGTCACGCGTGGTGGAGTCCGGCTACCGCTTCAAGGACGACGCCTGGATGACGGCGCGCGCCAACAAGGATCCGCACAACTCGCCCATGAGCGTCTACGAAGTCCACCTTGGGTCGTGGCGCCTTGGCCTCGGGTACAAGGAACTGGCCAAGGACCTCGTGGAATACGTGAAGTGGCTTGGCTTCACCCACGTGGAGTTCATGCCGGTGGCGGAGCACCCCTTCGGCGGTTCGTGGGGCTACCAAGTCACGTCCTACTTTGCTCCGACCTCCCGCTTCGGGCATCCGGATGAGTTCCGGTTCCTGGTCGATTCACTGCATCAGGCGGGTATCGGCGTCATCCTCGACTGGGTCCCCGCGCACTTCCCGAAGGACGCATGGGCCCTTGCCCGCTTCGACGGCGAACCACTGTACGAACACTCCGATCCCCGACTCGGCGAGCACCCGGACTGGGGCACGCTCATCTTCGACTTCGGCCGCACCGAGGTTCGCAACTTCCTGGTCGCGAACGCCCTGTACTGGCTCGAGGAATTCCACATCGACGGGCTCCGGGTGGATGCCGTGGCCTCCATGCTCTACAGGGACTATTCGCGTGAGGACGGGGAGTGGTTCCCCAATGTCCACGGTGGACGCGAGAACCTGGAAGCCATTTCCTTCCTCCAAGAGGTCAACGCCACGATCTACAAGACCCACCCCGGGGCAGTGACCATTGCCGAGGAATCCACGGCGTTCCCGGGCGTTACCGCGCCGACCAACCATGGCGGCCTCGGATTCGGGCTCAAATGGAACATGGGCTGGATGCACGACTCCCTCAAGTACATCTCCGAAAACCCGGTGAACCGCCGCTGGCACCACGGTACGGTGACGTTCTCCATGGTCTATGCATTCACGGAAAACTTCCTGTTGCCCATCAGCCACGACGAGGTAGTGCATGGCAAGGGATCCATGCTGCGCAAGATGCCCGGCGACCGCTGGCAGCAGCTAGCAAACCTGCGGGCGTTCATGGCTTACCAGTGGGCGCACCCGGGCAAGCAGCTCATCTTCATGGGCACCGAATTCGGCCAAGAGGCGGAGTGGTCCGAACAGCACGGGCTCGACTGGTTCCTTGCGGACATTCCGTCGCACCGCGGACTGCAATTGCTCACCCGCGAGTTGAACTCGCTGTACAGTTCGACGCCGGCCCTGCATGTCCGGGACAACGAGCCTGGCGGTTTCCAGTGGATCAACGGCGCGGACGCGGATCGCAACGTACTGACTTTTATCCGGTGGGACCACGACGGCAAGCCCTTGGTATGCGCCGTGAATTTCTCGGGAGGCCCGCACCAGGACTATGTGCTTGGCGTCCCGTCTGCCGGCGCTTGGCAGGAAGTACTCAACACTGACGCCGAGGTGTACGGAGGCTCGGGTGTGATCAACAGCGGTGAGCTGCTTGCCACCGCACCGGGTGCGGAAGGATTGCCTGCGGCACTGACCGTCACGCTGCCGCCGCTTGGAGCTTCTTGGTTCACGCTTGTGGGTTAGCTGTTCTTGGGTGGGAGCCCGGAAGCCGCGTGCTTCCGGGCTTTCGCTTTGGACCTTTCGTGCCGCTGCGGAGGCACAGGAGCTCGTCTGGCGGGGGTTTTGCCTCCCCGGTGAAGTGGTGGTATAGTTAGTACCCGCGCTGCTCCCAGTGGAGATCGGTGAAGTTGACTGAGTTCCTCGTGAAGATCAAGTCAAGAACGCCGATTTGACTAGGAGGCAAGCAGCCGGTAAGTTTGGAAAGTTGCTCCGGAGCGATCCTGGACCCTTTGGTGGGTGTGGGT
>NZ_JARVRF010000058.1 GCF_030209835.1 Arthrobacter sp. efr-133-R2A-120
TGTCCTGTCTCACCTAAAGTGACGCAATCTCAACTTAGTTGGAGCATTAGCCAAGTTTGTCTCAAGTTAGTTGACGCATCCTGGCGGCTTGTCTCAAGTTAGTTGACGCATTCACCCGGCGTGTCTCACGTTAGTTGACGCAGTTTGCCGACCCAAGCTAATACGGTTTTGTGCCATGGGACGCTCGATGGCGGCGTCCGACAGTTTTGCCGGGCAGCACGATTTTGCAGGCACCCTGACGTTCAGGGAGCGGTTCAGCAGCGCTCCGGCAACTGCGTCCTTAGCGGATTGCTGGATGGTCGCATTTGAGGACGTCCTCCCGATCCGTCAAACAGCAGCATTCAAGGGGCAACACAACTTCGCCGGCTTGTGGTGGTGTGCGACGAATCAACGCCATGTCGGGTTCGAATCCTGGTGCGAACGTGATCGCCTGATGTCCTTGGATTTTGACCCTGACGTCATTGGTGTTTCATCCCAGCCTTTCAGCATCACCTTGCCTCCATCACTCCCCCAGAAGTCCCACGTCCCTGACTACTTCATCCGCCGTCGCGACGGGTCCGCCGTCGTGCTTGACGTTCGGCCGGACGCCCTCGTGACACCAGCCGACGGGGACGTTTTCCAGGCAACCAAGGACCTGTGCGGCCACGTCGGCTGGAGCTACCGTCGGCTCGGCGCCCTGCCTCCGGTTCTTCTGGCGAATCTGCGGTGGCTCGCTGGCTACCGTCATCCACGGTGTTCGCGCGAAGCCAAGGTGACGTTGTTGACGGACATCCTCTCGAACGGCCCGGCGTCGATACGTGACCTCATGGCTGCGGCGGGCGACCCGGTCACTGTCTTGCCGACACTGTTCCACCTGCTGTGGAGCCGCATAATCAGCACGGATCTGCACCGCTGCAGCCTTGGCAAGGAGGCCGTGGTGTCGTTGGAGGAGGCACGGTGACAGGAGGTCACGGCATGCTGAAGCTTGGAGATGACGTTGAGTTCCGCGGGCTCAGGTATCGGTTCACGGCCCTTGACGGCGATGTGGCCATGCTCGCCGTCAGCGGTAAGCCACCCGTCAGCATCAAATTGGGATCCCTCTTCGCCGATAAGAGCTTCAAAATCTTGGACTCCGCACCGCAGCGGCGGAGGATCACGGGACCGTCAATGCTGTTCGAGTCGCTGCCCCAGGGGGTCCGAAGTAGGGCTCGGTGGCTTGAAGGACACGTCACCGAACTCCTCGATGGCGTCCCCTGCAATGCTGATCCGAACCACGAGGCCAAACGAATCTACAACCCCCAGCTGACTACTCCCCGGCAGCGGGACCTGGCCAAGATGGCGGAACTCCACGAGCTGGGAGAAGACTTCAGCCTCAGCAAGATCCAGCGCCTGCGCCGCGCCTACGAGCGGCAGGGGTTACTCGGCCTCATCGATCAGCGTCTCATCCGGCGTGACCCCGTGGCAGGCCAGACGGACCAGCGCGTCGTTGACGCCCTCGTTAAGGTACTGGAGCACAACACCCACCAATCCACCGGCACCACAGACCGCCTGATGCACCAGGTTTGCAAGGAACTGGACACCGAATATGGTTCCGGAACAGTTTCATTGCCGTCCCGCGCCACGTTTCACCGCTTGGTGGGCCGGCTTGCCGAAGGTCGGCACGCCACCGGCTCCGCCCGCACCCGTCGCACCCTCGCCCAACAACCGGAGGGACCTTTCGCCGCCGTCTACCCGGTCCGGCCCGGGGAACTAATGCAGATCGACTCCACTCCCCTGGACATCGCCGTCGAACTCGACGACGGCGTCATCGGCCGGGTCGAGCTGACCGCGATGGTCGACATCGCGACGCGAAGCATCCCTGCGGCGGTCGTCCGACCCACGACGAAGGCCGTGGATGCGGCCCTGCTGCTCGCACGCTGCCTGACTCCGGAGCTGATGCGGCCCGGGTGGGCAGAAGCGGCATCAATGGCCGCTTCCGCCCTGCCCTACCGGTCGATGAAATCCATCGACGAACGACTGGCCGGTGCGGCTGCGAAACCGGTCATCGTTCCGGAAACCATTGTCTGCGACCACGGCAAGGCCTATCTGTCCAACACCTTCAAGAGCGCCTGCCGCAGCCTGGGCATCAGCCTGCAGCCAGCCCACCCCGACACGCCCACGGACAAGCCCGTCATCGAACGGACCCTGCAGTCCATCGGCACACTCTTTGCCCAATACGTCACCGGCTACCTGGGTTCCTCGGTCGAGCGGCGCGGCAAAAACGCCGAACACCAGGCCGTGTTCTCCCTGCTGGAGATCCAGGACCTCCTCGATGAATGGATCGTCACCGGCTGGCAGAACCGCCCCCACGACGGGCTACGGGACCCTTTCACCCCCTCCCGGGTGCTGACACCGAACGAGAAATACGCGGCCCTTCTCGCGGTCAGCGGCTACGTCCCGGTCCCGCTAGGGTCGGAGGAATACCTGGAACTGTTGCCCGCCGAAACGCGAGTGATCAACAGCTACGGAGTCAAGATCCGCCACCGGGTCTACGACACCGCCGATTTGAATCCCTACCGCGGCCAGAAATCCGGGATGAAAGCGCTCAATGGCCTGTGGGAGGTCAGGTACGACCCTTACGATGCCGGTTGTGTCTGGATCCGCAACCATATCGACGGCGGCTGGATCACCGCCTACTGGAGGCACCTGTCCGGCTCTCCCCAACCCTTCGGGGAGGACATCTGGGCCTACGGACGCCAGATCGTCGCACAACGCGGCATCACCAGGCCCTCGGAGGACGAGATCAGGATCGCGGTGAACAACATCCTCGACAAAGCCTCACCACCGGCCAAACCGCGGACGAGGAACAGGAAAGATCGGCATGCCGCCGCCCGCAACACTGCCGCGCTGGGCGCCCGACGCCCGAGCCCCCATATCGATCAACAACTACCGAAACCGGCACCTATCCCACAGTCCGAAACAACGGCCGCATCATCCGCGGAGCAAGCCGTGGATTCGCAAAAGTTGGCGAAGATCATCCCGTTGAAGATCTACAACCCCCAGGAAAAGGCAGACGAATGGTGGTAGAAACAGCAGAACTCCCCAGCACCAGCCGCGCGCCGACCACTACCCTGCAGGGCTGGCGGAGCTTCGTCACCTCCATCGCGCCCACGATCGACCCGCCCGATCCCGCAACCCTGGCAGCCATGAGTGCTATCGAGCGTGAACGCTACGACGAGCAGCGCATCAGCTACCACTCCGAACTGGTCATCGTGGAAACCTCAACGGTTCGATCCATCACGAATCAGGGCCGGCTGTTGATGATGCTCAACCAACGCGAGATCAGCGCCCGCCGCGGACTGGTCGTCTCCGGGCCTTGGGCCTCCGGCAAAACCACGGCCATCAAACTCCTGGGCAAGACCCACGAGCTGCTCATCCGGCGCAAATACCCTAGGCAGGACCGCATCCCGGTCGTCTACATCACCACCCCGCCGAAAGGCTCCCCGCGGAAACTGGCCAGCGAATTCGCCAACTTCCTCGGATTGCCCCAACGTCCCCGCCAAAACGTCACCGACATCGCCGATGCCGTCTGCCAGGTCCTCACAGACGCCAAGACGGACCTCGTCCTCGTCGACGAGATCCACAACCTGAACCTGGCCACCAGCGCCGGCGAGGACATGTCCGACCACCTCAAATACTTCACCGAACACATGCCCGCGACCTTCGTTTACGCGGGCATCAACGTCGAAAACTCCGGCCTGTTCACCGGGCTCCGGGGACGGCAGATCTCCGCCCGCTCCGTTCTCAAGACCACCGGCCCGTTCCCGTTCACCGAGGAATGGGAGGCCCTGGTCGCCACCCTCGAAAACGGCCTTCGCCTGCACCACCACGCGCCCGGCACCCTCACTGCCCAGGCCCAGCATCTGCACTACCGCGCCGGCGGCAGCATCAGCAGCCTCTCCCACTTGATCCGGCAGGCCGCCATCATGGCCATCCTGACCGGCACCGAGAAGATCGACCGCGAACTGCTGAACGAGACGAGCATCGACCATGCCGCCGAATCCCTCGCACCCCGGCCGGCCACGACCACCCCATCCGCGCGATGACAACCGCCGCAGTCCGGCTCCCTTCGCGGCCGTTGCCCCGCCCCATCCATCCCTACAAGGACGAGACAACTCCCTCCTTCGTCCGGAGGCTCGAAACGGCGAACGCCCTCCAGCCCCGGCAGCTCAGAACGCTCTTGAAGGCGAGCCGGAGGCCATGGCTCGAAAGCCTGGCAGCATGGACGGACAACGCCCCTGCCGTCCTCTTGCTCGCGATGCCGCAACTGGGCCAACACGACCCGGATCCATCACTGCGGCAGAAACTGGCCGGCCGCCCCACCCGCACAACCCACACCACCGCCTGCCAGCGCTGCACCCTTGCCCGCGGTGCCGGCCGATACGTGGAAATCTACAGCACCCACGAACACGTCATCTGCCCGCGCCATGGTCTTTGGATCGGCGATGGCGTCACGGGCTTCACCGACCAGTTCTCCATCCGGGCCGCCCCTGAGATCACCGCGGCCTGGCACCACCACAGGAACCTCATCGCCCGGCACGGACGCTCCGGAGTGCGTAAAGCATTCCACATCGCCTGTGTCATCAACTGGCGCTGGTACGACCAGTTCCACCACTTCAACGCCACCACCGAAACCTACGACGAACTGGCAGCCGACCAGCCCCGGTACGCCAACAGCCACGCAGTCGTCGCCGCTTCCCTTTACCCCGCGATCGTCAGGGTCACCGCCGCGATCAGTTCACCGCACTGGGCAGAAATAGCGCACTCACGCCACCCCGGCCGGTTCCTGGACCGCATCAGCGTTGAAGTCACGGACGGCTGGCAGCCCCGCGGAGCCTCAGACCCCCTTCGGCACTGGATGGACACCGACTGGCTGCCAGGATTTCGAGGGTCAGACACGATTCGTCCGTCTGCCCCCCAGATCGGAACGTCTTACCAGAAGCGAAGTGAAAGCGCCTAACCCGGGGGCGCTCCGGACAATAGGATGAACCATGGGCAAGACGACGAAACGCGTCATATGGATCGTATGTTTCCTGGTTATGTGTTGGGTGCTGTTCCAGCTGCTCGGGTGGCTTGGCGTTCTCTTCCTAGCAGCGGCCGGAGCGCTAGGAGGCTTCGCGTCAATCTTCATCAATCGGAAAGTGAAGCGAGACGAACAAATCGCACGGTTCCGTAACCAGACCGACTGACCACCAATGCCAACTGCAGCACGGTCCAAATCGACCACAGGATGAACTGAGCGCGAAAGCCGCCGCAGGTCATCTTGGCTGCAACCGCCTGGGAATCTCAGACTCACCCATTTCCGGAGGCTACAAGCGACTGCCACCTTGTCGAACAGGGAGGGCACAAGATCTCGGGCACGGCAATGTGCCCAGCGGCAGCGGCAGATGAGGCCTGACGTAGAGGGATTCGACGATTTGGGTCAACTAAAGTGAGACAAATCGGGGAAATTCGTCTCACTTTAGTTGACCTGACCGCGTATTTCCGGGGCGACGTGGTTCAACTTATTTGAGACAGGACA
>NZ_JARVRF010000039.1 GCF_030209835.1 Arthrobacter sp. efr-133-R2A-120
GTGTTTGTGTGGTGTAAGTTATCGGCCTATTAGTACCGGTCAGCTTCAACAGTCTTTAGTCCTGTCTTCCACATCCGGCCTATCAACCCAGTGGTCTGGCTGGGGGCCTCTCACACACGAGGTGTATGGAAATCTCATCTTGAAGCGAGCTTCCCGCTTAGATGCTTTCAGCGGTTATCCCATCCGAACGTAGCTAATCAGCGGTGCACTTGGCAGTACAACTGACACACCAGAGGTTCGTCCGTCCCGGTCCTCTCGTACTAAGGACAGCCCTTCTCAAATTTCCTGCGCGCGCAGCGGATAGGGACCGAACTGTCTCACGACGTTCTAAACCCAGCTCGCGTACCGCTTTAATGGGCGAACAGCCCAACCCTTGGGACCTACTCCAGCCCCAGGATGCGACGAGCCGACATCGAGGTGCCAAACCATGCCGTCGATATGGACTCTTGGGCAAGATCAGCCTGTTATCCCCGAGGTACCTTTTATCCGTTGAGCGACGGCCATTCCACAATGTACCGCCGGATCACTAGTCCCGACTTTCGTCCCTGCTTGAGATGTCTCTCTCACAGTCAAGCTCCCTTGTGCACTTACACTCGACACCTGATTGCCAACCAGGCTGAGGGAACCTTTGGGCGCCTCCGTTACTTTTTAGGAGGCAACCGCCCCAGTTAAACTACCCATCAGGCACTGTCCCTGACCCGGATCACGGGCCGAAGTTAGATGTCCAAAGTGACCAGAGTGGTATTTCAACGATGACTCCACCCCCACTGGCGTGAGGGCTTCAACGTCTCCCACCTATCCTACACAAGCCACTCCGAACACCAATACCAAACTATAGTAAAGGTCTCGGGGTCTTTCCGTCCTGCTGCGCGTAACGAGCATCTTTACTCGTACTGCAATTTCGCCGAGTTTATGGTTGAGACAGCGGGGAAGTCGTTACTCCATTCGTGCAGGTCGGAACTTACCCGACAAGGAATTTCGCTACCTTAGGATGGTTATAGTTACCACCGCCGTTTACTGGGGCTTAAATTCTCAGCTTCGCCTTGCGGCTAACCGGTCCTCTTAACCTTCCAGCACCGGGCAGGAGTCAGTCCGTATACATCGTCTTGCGACTTCGCACGGACCTGTGTTTTTAGTAAACAGTCGCTTCCCCCTGGTCTCTGCGGCCCCGATCCCCTCCCACCAGCAAGTGGTGTTCAAGGTTGGGGCCCCCCTTCTCCCGAAGTTACGGGGGCATTTTGCCGAGTTCCTTAACCATAATTCTCTCGATCGCCTTGGTATTCTCTACCTGATCACCTGTGTCGGTTTGGGGTACGGGCGGCTGGGACCTCGCGCCGATGCTTTTCTAGGCAGCATAGGATCACCGGATCCCCCCATGACGGGGGTCCCATCAGATCTCAGGATCGTCATCCAAGACACAGCGACGGATTTGCCTATCGCTGACCCTACATCCTTAGACCGGGGCAACCATCGCCCGGCCCGGCTACCTTCCTGCGTCACACCTGTTAATACGCTTACCTCCCGGGATCAGGTCCCGCGCTCGGCCAAAACCCGCACACCACAAGGGTGATTGGGCAGGCTCCGGGCGGTTAGTATCCCCCGCTTGGCATGGGCGGTCCTTCGCCGGTACGGGAATATCAACCCGTTGTCCATCGACTACGCCTGTCGGCCTCGCCTTAGGTCCCGACTTACCCAGGGCAGATTAGCTTGACCCTGGAACCCTTGATCATTCGGCGGACGGGTTTCTCACCCGTCTTTCGCTACTCATGCCTGCATTCTCACTCGTGTAGGCTCCACCGCTGGTTTACACCGCGACTTCACCGCCCACACGACGCTCCCCTACCACTCCAGACGACTGAACCACGAAGGCTTGTCTACTATCTGAAATCCACAACTTCGGCGGTGTACTTGAGCCCCGCTACATTGTCGGCGCGGAATCACTTGACCAGTGAGCTATTACGCACTCTTTCAAGGATGGCTGCTTCTAAGCCAACCTCCTGGTTGTCTTCGCAACTCCACATCCTTTCCCACTTAGCACACGCTTAGGGGCCTTAGTTGGTGGTCTGGGCTGTTTCCCTCTCGACTATGAAGCTTATCCCCCACAGTCTCACTGCTGCGCTCTCACTTACCGGCATTCGGAGTTTGGCTGACGTCAGTAACCTTGTAGGGCCCATCGGCCATCCAGTAGCTCTACCTCCGGCAAGAAACACGCAACGCTGCACCTAAATGCATTTCGGGGAGAACCAGCTATCACGGAGTTTGATTGGCCTTTCACCCCTACCCACAGCTCATCCCCTCCATTTTCAACTGAAGTGGGTTCGGTCCTCCACGACGTCTTACCGTCGCTTCAACCTGGCCATGGGTAGATCACTCCGCTTCGGGTCTAGATCACGCCACTACACTCGCCCTGTTCAGACTCGCTTTCGCTACGGCTACCCCACACGGGTTAACCTCGCGACGTAACACTAACTCGCAGGCTCATTCTTCAAAAGGCACGCCGTCACCAGAATCAGACTGGCTCCGACGGATTGTAAGCACACGGTTTCAGGTACTGTTTCACTCCCCTCCCGGGGTACTTTTCACCTTTCCCTCACGGTACTGGTCCGCTATCGGTCATTAGGAAGTATTTAGGCTTATCAGGTGGTCCTGACAGATTCACACGGGATTTCTCGGGCCCCGTGCTACTTGGGATCCTCTCCAGGCGGCACACAACATTACGGTTACGGGGCTAACACCCTCTCCGGCCGGCCTTTCAAGACCGTTCACCTATGCCTGCGCTCTCACCCCACCGGTCCGGCAGAACCAGTACGGAAAGTCCCACAACCCCGCCCATGCAACGCCCGCCGGCTATCACACATGGAACGGTTTAGCCTCATCCGCGTTCGCTCGCCACTACTAACGGAATCACTCTTGTTTTCTCTTCCTGCGGGTACTGAGATGTTTCACTTCCCCGCGTTCCCCCCACGCACCCTATGTGTTCAGATGCGGGTCACCAGATCACGCAAAACGCGTCTGGCGGGGTTTCCCCATTCGGACATCCTGGGATCACCGTTCGGTTATCAACTCCCCCAGGCTTATCGCAGATTCCTACGTCCTTCTTCGGCTCCTAATGCCAAGGCATCCACCGTGTGCCCTTAAAAACTTGACCACACAAGATCAAAAAACTTCTCGAGAGAACCAGACCCCCAAAAAGAGGGCCGGGTTCATAAAAAGAAATTGCTGTAAGACACGAAACAAACCCCAAGGGCCTGCCCGTGCCTAGATGCTCGCGTCCACTATGTAGTTCTCAAACAACAACCCCGTACCACACACCCCCGCACCACAACCACCCCCGGAAAAGGGACAGCCGTGCACGCACGAAGACCATGCAGCCAGGAAACCAGAAACACCCAAACCCGCCAGGAAAAACCACGCAAACCACACAGGCCACGCACCCTCCCCGACGGCCCTGTTGCCTCAGGACCCAACAGTGTGCCAAACACGAAAACCGGACAACCCCCTACCCGCACCGTTCCAAAACACCCACCACAAAAGTGAAGGCATCCGTACTGGACACAGGAAAAGAACCAACCGGCCGCTATCTGCTGATATTCCACCCATGAGCACCCACCGCAGAACAGACGCCTGCGCAATGGGCTTTGCTTCCACACACCCCCAACCAACCATGCGGAAGGAAGAAGGGCGATAATGGTGCTCCTTAGAAAGGAGGTGATCCAGCCGCACCTTCCGGTACGGCTACCTTGTTACGACTTAGTCCCAATCGCCGGTCCCACCTTCGACGGCTCCCCCCACAAGGGTTAGGCCACCGGCTTCGGGTGTTACCAACTTTCGTGACTTGACGGGCGGTGTGTACAAGGCCCGGGAACGTATTCACCGCAGCGTTGCTGATCTGCGATTACTAGCGACTCCGACTTCATGGGGTCGAGTTGCAGACCCCAATCCGAACTGAGACCGGCTTTTTGGGATTAGCTCCACCTCACAGTATCGCAACCCTTTGTACCGGCCATTGTAGCATGCGTGAAGCCCAAGACATAAGGGGCATGATGATTTGACGTCGTCCCCACCTTCCTCCGAGTTGACCCCGGCAGTCTCCTATGAGTCCCCGCCATCACGCGCTGGCAACATAGAACGAGGGTTGCGCTCGTTGCGGGACTTAACCCAACATCTCACGACACGAGCTGACGACAACCATGCACCACCTGTAAACCGACCGCAAGCGGGGCACCTGTTTCCAGGCGTTACCGGTTCATGTCAAGCCTTGGTAAGGTTCTTCGCGTTGCATCGAATTAATCCGCATGCTCCGCCGCTTGTGCGGGCCCCCGTCAATTCCTTTGAGTTTTAGCCTTGCGGCCGTACTCCCCAGGCGGGGCACTTAATGCGTTAGCTACGGCGCGGAAAACGTGGAATGTCCCCCACACCTAGTGCCCAACGTTTACGGCATGGACTACCAGGGTATCTAATCCTGTTCGCTCCCCATGCTTTCGCTCCTCAGCGTCAGTTAATGCCCAGAGACCTGCCTTCGCCATCGGTGTTCCTCCTGATATCTGCGCATTTCACCGCTACACCAGGAATTCCAGTCTCCCCTACATCACTCTAGTCTGCCCGTACCCACTGCAGAACCGGAGTTGAGCCCCGGTCTTTCACAGCAGACGCGACAAACCGCCTACGAGCTCTTTACGCCCAATAATTCCGGATAACGCTTGCGCCCTACGTATTACCGCGGCTGCTGGCACGTAGTTAGCCGGCGCTTCTTCTGCAGGTACCGTCACTTTCGCTTCTTCCCTACTGAAAGAGGTTTACAACCCGAAGGCCGTCATCCCTCACGCGGCGTCGCTGCATCAGGCTTGCGCCCATTGTGCAATATTCCCCACTGCTGCCTCCCGTAGGAGTCTGGGCCGTGTCTCAGTCCCAGTGTGGCCGGTCACCCTCTCAGGCCGGCTACCCGTCGTCGCCTTGGTAGGCCATTACCCCACCAACAAGCTGATAGGCCGCGAGTCCATCCAAAACCGCAAAAGCTTTCCACCACCACCACATGCGTGGAGCGGTCGTATCCGGTATTAGACCCAGTTTCCCAGGCTTATCCCAGAGTCAAGGGCAGGTTACTCACGTGTTACTCACCCGTTCGCCACTAATCCCCCCAGCAAGCTGGAGATCATCGTTCGACTTGCATGTGTTAAGCACGCCGCCAGCGTTCATCCTGAGCCAGGATCAAACTCTCCGTTGAAGTAAAACAAAAACAGACACAACCACAACCACCGGAAATAACGGCAGAAGAGCTGCACAAAATTTGAAACCAGCTGTAAAACCAGCCCCGCGCCACGGAGGTGACACGAAACCAGCCAAAACAACCAATTCATATAAATAAATCGGTATCAACAAACTTGGCACACTATTGAGTTCTCAAACAACAGACACA
>NZ_JARVRF010000023.1 GCF_030209835.1 Arthrobacter sp. efr-133-R2A-120
GCCCGACGTCGGCACGCCAGATGTGCGCGTTGAGCTTGCGTCCGTTGGGTAGCGGCAGGGAGATCGTCACGGGCTTCCCGGTACTGTCCTCGGACGGTTCGCGCAGGAGTGTCAGGGGCAGGCCGTCGGGGTCAAGGACCGGGTAGGTTTCCTGCTGCCAGGCGTCCCGGGAAAGGGACTGCTTGAAGTAGCCGGCCTGGTAGAGCAGCCCGACGCCGATCAGCGGCACACCCAAATCCGAGGCGGCCTTCAGGTGGTCCCCGGCCAGGATGCCCAGGCCGCCGGAATACTGCGGAAGCACCTCCGTGATGCCGAACTCCGGGGAAAAGTACGCGATGCAGGCCGGAGCGTCCGGACCCAGGCCCTGGTACCAGCGCGGCTCGCTCAGGTACCGGTCCAGGTCCGCAGCCGCGTGCTGGACACGCTCTACAAGTTCATTGTTGGAAGCAAGTTGGTCCAGCTGATCGCGGCTGATTGACCCGAGGAGGCTTATTGGATCGTGGCGGCTCTCCTCCCACAATTCCTGGTCAAGGCTCGCAAAGAGCTCACGGGTAGGCCGGTGCCACGACCAGCGCAGATTCGTGGCGAGACGCGCCAGTGGCCGGATCGGCTCGGGGAGCAGGGTACGGACGGTAAACCTTCGAATTGCCTTCATTTTACTGGCTTTCAATAGGGCTGCACATTCCGGACGTTGACGTCCGGATGCGGGTGGAGGTTGTATGGTTTTGGCCTCGCCAGTCAATCCTCATGGCGGTAGTCATGAGGATTGACTGAACTGGGGCTGCTTGACACATGGTCAAACGGAGAGAGATTGGGCGGCTGTGTTCGTTGTCTTGAGTTGCGCATGCTTATGCCGTAAGGGTCGCCCAATCTCCACCGTCAGCTGCGTGCGAGGGCGCCTTCGACGTCGGCCAGAAGTTCCTTCCAGCTGGCGACGAACTTGTCCAGGCCCTCGGATTCGAGGATTGCGACGACGTCGTTGTAGGAGATGCCCAGGCCTTCCAGTGCGTTGAGGACGCTGTTTGCTTCCTCGTAGGTTCCGGAGATGGTGTCACCGGTGACTACGCCGTGGTCGAACGTGGCGTCGAGGGTCTTTTCCGGCATGGTGTTGACGACGCCGGCGGCGACCAGTTCGGTCACGTACAGGGTGTCGGGGTAGGCCGGGTCCTTCACGCCGGTGGAGGCCCACAGCGGACGCTGCGGGCGCGCTCCGGCTGCGGTCAGGACGGCCCAGCGCTCGGTGGAGAACAGTTCCTCGTAAACCTGGTACGCCAGGCGGGCGTTGGCAACGCCGGCCTTGCCCTTGAGGGCCTTCGCGTCCTCGGTGCCGATGGCATTGAGGCGCTTGTCGATCTCGGAGTCCACGCGGGAAACGAAGAAGGACGCCACGGAGTGGATCGTGGAGAGGTCGTGGCCGTTTTCCTTGGCCAGCTTCAGGCCGGTCTGGAAGGCGTTGATGACGGCCCGGTAGCGCTCCAGGGAAAAGATCAGGGTCACGTTGACGCTGATTCCCTCGGCCAGGGTTGCCGTGATGGCGGCGAGGCCTTCAAGGGTTGCCGGGATCTTGATGTGGACGTTGTCCTTGTCGACCTTCTTGTAGAGGCGCTTGGCCTCGGCGATGGTGCCTTCGGTATCCCACGCCAGGCGGGGGTCCACCTCGATGGAGACGCGGCCGTCCACGCCCTTGCTCGCCGCCGCGACCGGGGCGAAGAGGTCGCAGGCATCCGCGACATCCGCGGTGGTGATCTCGAAGATCGTCTCTTCAACGCTGGCGCCCTTCGCGGCGAGCTCGGCAATCTTTGCTTCGTAGTCGCTGCCGGAGGTGATCGCGGCCTGGAAAATGGACGGGTTCGTCGTCACGCCGACGACGTTCTTCTCGTCAATGAGCTTCTGCAGGCTGCCGCTGGACAGGCGTTCGCGGGAAAGGTCATCCAACCAGATGGATACGCCTGCGGCGGAAAGCTGTGCGGTGGGTGTTGCGTCGGTCATGGCTTCTGCTTCTTCCTTCGAATAGGTGGCAGTTTGCGGGGCGCCGAGGGACGCCCGTGGGCAGTCCCTCGGCGCCGGCCGCACTCTAGTTGGGGTGTTAGTTGCCCGCGGCAGCGAGGGAGTCCTTGGCGGCGGCGGCGACTGCTTCTGCCGTGATGCCGAACTCCTTGAAGAGGCGCTTGTAGTCTGCCGAGGCGCCGAAGTGCTCGAGGCTGATGGATCGTCCGGCGTCGCCGACGAATTCCTTCCAGCCCAGTGCCAGTCCGGCTTCGACCGAGACGCGGGCCTTGACGGCGGCCGGGAGGACGGACTCGCGGTATTCGGCGTCCTGCTTGTTGAACCACTCGACGCACGGCATGGAGACGACGCGGGTGGGGATGCCTTCGGCCTGGAGCGCTTCGCGGGCGTTCACTGCGAGCTGGACTTCGGAACCGGTGCCGATCAGGATGACCTGGGCCGGGACCGTGGCGCCGTCCTTCGAAGCCTCTGCCAGGACGTAGCCGCCCTTTGCGACGCCGGCGGTGGAGCCGAAGGTGTCATCCTCGGCAACGCCCTCGCCGCGTGCGTAGGTCGGGATGTTCTGGCGGGTCAGCACGATGCCTGCCGGGTTCTCGTGGTTCTCCAGCATGGTCTTCCATGCTGCGGCAACCTCGTTGGCGTCGCCGGGACGGACGACGTCCAGGCCCGGGATGGCGCGCAGGGTGGACAGCTGTTCCACCGGCTGGTGGGTGGGGCCGTCTTCGCCCAGGCCGATCGAGTCATGGGTCCAGACGTACAGCGACGGGACACCCATGAGGGCGCCAAGGCGGATGGCCGGCTTCTGGTAGTCGCTGAAGATCAGGAACGTGCCGGAGAACGCCCGGGTGCGGCCGTGCAGCGAGATGCCGTTCACGATCGACGCGGCGGCGTGCTCGCGGATACCGAAGTGCAGCACCCGGCCGTAGGGGTTGCCCTTCCACGCGCCGGTGGAGCGCGAGGCCGGGATGAACGACGGCGAACCCTCGATGGTGGTGTTGTTGGACTCGGCGAGGTCGGCCGAGCCGCCCCACAGTTCCGGAAGGACCGGGCCGATCGCGTTCAGGACCTTGCCGGACGCGGCGCGGGTGGAAACTTCCTTGCCTGCTTCGAACACCGGCAGCGCGGCGTCGAGCTCGACAGGAAGCTTCTTGGCCTCGATCCGCTCGAGCAGTGCAGCGCCCTCCGGGTTGGCGGTCTGCCATGCCTCGAAGGATGCCTGCCATTCGCTGCGCTCGGCTGCGCCGCGTTCGACGACGGCACGGGCGTGTGCCAGGACGTCCTCGTCAACCTGGAAGGAACGCTGGGGGTCGAAGCCCAGGACTTCCTTCAGTGCTGCGACTTCCTCGGCGCCGAGGGCGGAACCGTGGATCTTGCCGGTGTTCTGCTTCTTGGGGGCGGGGTAGCCGATGATGGTCCGCAGCGAGATGATGGACGGCTTGGTGGTCTCGGCCTTGGCGGCGAGCAGGGCGCCGTAGAGTTCCTGGACGTCTTCGACGTATTCGCCGGTCTTGGTCCAGTCCACGCGCTGGGTGTGCCAGCCGTAGGCCTCGTAGCGCTTGAGCACGTCTTCGGTGAACGCGATGTCGGTGTCGTCTTCGATGGAGATGTGGTTCTCGTCGTAGATCACCACGAGGTTGCCCAGTTCCTGGTGCCCGGCCAGGGAGGAAGCCTCCGAGGTCACACCTTCCTGGAGGTCGCCGTCGGACGCGATGACCCAGACGGTGTGGTCGAACGGGCTCTCGCCGGCGGGAGCATCGGCGTCGAACAGGCCGCGCTGGCGGCGCTGCGAGTACGCGAAGCCCACCGAGGAGGCCAGGCCCTGGCCCAGCGGGCCCGTGGTGATCTCGACGCCGGCAGTGTGCTTGTATTCCGGGTGGCCGGGGGTCAGCGAACCCCAGGTACGCAGGGCCTCGAGGTCCTTCAGCTCCAGGCCGTAGCCGGAAAGGAACAACTGGATGTACAGGGTCAGCGACGTGTGCCCGGGGGACAGGACGAACCGGTCACGGCCGATCCAGTCCGGGTTCTTCGGGTCGTGGCGCATCAGCTTCTGGAACAGCAGGTAGGCGGCCGGGGCAAGGCTCATGGCCGTACCGGGGTGACCGTTGCCGACCTTCTCGACGGCGTCAGCGGCCAAAACGCGGACGGTGTCCACGGCGCGCTGGTCCAGGCTGGTCCAAGTCAGTTCTTGCTCTTCCAAATGTGGCACGTAAACCGAGCCCCTCTCTTGGTGTCTTTCAATGATTTTGGGTATGACGGCAGACAGGAGCGGCCCGCGGTGCGGGAACGCTCCTGTCTGGTGGGCGTTTGTCAGACGGTGGTGAAGCCGCCATCGATGAGGACGTTGCTGCCGGTGATCATGGCGGCGTTGTCACTTGCCAGGTACCCGATGAGCGAGGCGACCTCCTCGGGCTGGGCGAAGCGGCCCACAGGGATTTCCCGCTTGGCCTTTTCGCCTTTTTCTCCGGCCCAGGCCTTCTTGCCGAGCGGGGTTTCCACGACGGTGGGGGAGACGGCGTTGACCGTGACCCCCTTGGGGGCCCATTCGAGCGAGAGCACATGGGTGAGGCCGACGATCGCTGCCTTGGAAGCGCAGTAGGCGGCGTGCTGGTCCAGGCCGATGACGGCGGCCTGGGAGGCGAGGTTGATGATGCGCCCGTATCCGGCCTCGACCATGACGCGGCCTGCCGCCTGGGCCATGTAGAAGCTGGCGCTGAGGTTGATGTCGATTGTTGCCTGCCAGCGTGCGGCCGGCACGTCGACGGCGGCATCGAGCAGGGCGACGCCGGCTGAGTTGACCAGGATGTGCGGCACACCGGCGACGCGAATGGTTTCTTCGACGATCTCGCCGGCGGCTTCGGGTGCGGTGAGATTGCGGGCGATGCCGTGGTGGCCCTTGCCGGGGAGCTCTGCCATGAGGGCCCCGACGCTGTCGGAGAGGTCGACGCCGACGACGCGGGCGCCGCGGGATGCGAGGTGGTGGGCGACGGTGTAGCCGATGCCGCTTGCGGCGCCTGTGATGATGGCAATTTTGCCCTCGAATTGCTGTTCCATTGTTCTATCCTTCGTAG
>NZ_JARVRF010000043.1 GCF_030209835.1 Arthrobacter sp. efr-133-R2A-120
TGCCGTCCTTCGCGCCATCAGCATCTGGCTGACAGCATTAGGAGACACGCCCTAGTCCATCCCGCGCAGGTCGAGCACCAGCTCGGAGTCGCCGTCTGCCTGCAAAACCACCGGGATGCCCCAGTCCTGCTGGTAGAGGTGGCACGCGGCGTGATCCGGGATTTCGCCGTCCTCGGTCTCCGGGCCATCGCACGCAGCCGCGCGGGCCGTAATGTGGAGGATTCCCTCAGGCACGTCCGAGGACAGCTCGAGGTTCCGCAGCAGCCCTACCGAGGTGCCACCGCCGGAAAGCAGCAGCTCGGGCGGGGTCGACGAAATCTTCAGTTGCGTAGGGTCGCCCCAGCGGTCGTCGAGCTTCTGTCCGGTGGGGGCCGTGAAGCGCACGGTGAGTTCCAGGTTCCCCGGCGCCACCGGACTCTTGGGCCGCTGCGTCTGGGAGGCGCCCTCGTCTACCTGCTGGGCTTCCTTGGGGATGGGAACCAGGACGAGCTGGTGCTTGTTGGATTCGACCACCACCAGCAGCGGTTCGCCGCCTTCCGGGTAGACCACGACGACGTCGCTCGGCTCTGCGAGTCCCCTCGCCAGGGTGGACACGGCCTTAGCCGCGGGATCGTAGCGCCGCACGGCACCGTTGTAGGTGTCTGCGACGGCCACCGAGCCATCGGGGAGAACCGTTACGCCAAGAGGGTGCTGCAGGCGGGCTTCAGTGGCTTCGCCGTCCCGGAAGCCGAAATCGAACAGGCCCTTGCCTACGGCCGACTCTACGGTCACGCCGGTTTCGCCAAGGACCAGGCGGCGCAATGCCGAGGTCTCGGAGTCGGCCACCCAGATGTTGTCGTCCGCATCCACGGCCAAGCCGGAAGGCTGGGCGAACCAGGCTTCCTCGGCGGGGCCGTCAAGCAAACCTTCGAGGCCCGAGCCAGCCAGGATGGACACCTCGCCAGAGAGGGGCTCGAAGGCGAAGATCTGGTGCGTGCCGGCCATCGCGATGACAACGCGCTGCAGCTTCTCGCTCCACACCACGTCCCACGGCGAGGAAAGGGACACTCCGGTCCCGGCACCCAGTACCCCGACGTCGAGTGCGTCGGCCGCGAAGTCGGCCGGACCGGCGTCGTGGTGTTCAGCCCAAACGCCGGCACCGCTTTCCGTAACCCGGGCCGGACCGGCGTCGAGCAGGCGCTGGACGCCGTTGCCGGCAACTGTCTGCACATAACCCGAGCTGAGCGTGACACCGCGGAGGCGGTGGTTCACGGTGTCCGCGACCACTGCTTCGTAGCCAAGCTGCCAAGCGAGCGACGACGGGAGCACCGCCACGCCCTGCGGCTCGTTGAACTGGGCAATTTCCGCTGCGCCGTCCAGGTAACCCTTTGTTCCGGAGCCGATGACGCGTTCCACCGTCTCAAGGTCGGGACGAAGTTCCACCAGTCGGTGGTGGCCGGAATCGACCACTAGGTAGTTGCCGTTGTCCAGCTGGGTCGCCTTGCCGGGGAAGCGCAGGGTGCCCGACGTCGGGACGGGAGCCACGTAGGGGCCGTCACCGCGGTGGAGGGTCCCCTTGGCTTCGTGCTCGGCCACGAGCTCCTCGAGGAGCACCGCAAGGCCGTCTGCGTGGCCCTCACCGGAAAGGTGCGCCACGATGTAGCCCTCAGGGTCCACAACCACCAGTGTCGGCCAGGCGCGGGCCGTGTAGGCCTTCCACGTGGCGAGCTCGGGGTCGTCCAGGACGGGGTGGTGGATTTCGTAACGCTCCACGGCGGATGCGAGGGCCACGGGATCGGCTTCGTGTTCGAACTTGGGAGAGTGCACGCCGACCGTCACCAGGACGTCGGAGTACTTTTCCTCGAGCGGGCGCAGCTCATCCAGGACATGCAGGCAGTTGATGCAGCAGAACGTCCAGAAGTCCAACATCACGATCTTCCCGCGCAGCGCTTCCAGGTCCAGGCTCTTCCCACCGGTGTTGAGCCAGCCACGGCCCACCAGTTCAGAGGCGCGGACACGCAGTTGGGTGCGTACGGTTTCGCTCATCAGCGTCCTTCCAGGTTGGTCTTGCTTTCGGGCTGCTTGGAGTCCCGATCAGCCAGTTTGGCATCGCGGTCTGCAAGCCGCGCAAACATATCGTTGTAAGCATTAAGGTCGGCGTCGTTATTCCTGTCCGCCGCCCGGTCGGTGCGTTTGGTCTCGCGCTCATCCGAACGCGACCACATGACCGCGACGCCGATCGCCACCAGCAAGGTGGGAACTTCGCCGATTCCCCAGGCCACGGCGCCGCCTGTCTGCTGGTCCAGCAAAGCCGATTGTCCCCAGGTCCGGCCGAGGTTGCCGAAGTAATCGGCAGCGAGCAGTCCGGTGCCTCCCATGATGGACACTCCGAAGAAGGCGTGGAAGCCCATCGTGGCGAGCAAGAGAAGCAGCCGCATGGGGTAGGGCGCACGACGCGGCAGAGGGTCCGTGCCGATCATGGTGAGGACGAAGATGTAGCCGGTGAGCAAGAAGTGCAGGTTCATCAGTTCATGGCCCACGTGCTCACGCATCGCCCAGCCGAACGCGTCCGAGAAGTAGAACAGGACGATCGAACCGGCAAAGTTCGCGGCGGCGAAGAGCGGGTGGGTCACCACTTGGGAGAACTTCGAGTGCACAAACACCAGGAGCCATTCACGAAGGCCACGGGAGCCGTCCCCGCGTGATCCCTCGCCGCGCGACGGCAGGGCCCGCAATGCCAACGTCACCGGAGAACCCAGGACAAGGAACAGCGGCGCCACCATCGTCAACGCCATGTGGTCCACCATGTGGGCGGAGAACAGTACGCGGCCGTAGACCGACGGCGGTCCAGACGTGATGTAAGTCAGGACCAGCAGGCCGATCATCCAGTTCACGGCACGGAACCATGACCAGGAGTCACCGCGGCGGCGGACCTTGACCACGCCAAGGATGTAGCTCGCCGCGCCGAAGAGGGCCACAGCCACCCAAAGCCAGTCGAAGCGCCACTCGGTCAACCAGCGCGCGGGCGTCAGTTCGGGCGGCATCTCGTAACCGGACAGGATGAAGGCCGGCGAGGCGTCGGGCGCGTAGGTGGTGGGCAGCGGCGGTGCCGAACTGGCCAGCGCGACGGCGAGTCCCGACGTCGCGCCCATCACCAGAAGTTCAACCAACACCAGCTGCCACAGCACGCGACGCGTGGTCATCGACTTGCGGCCCAGCTGCGGGATCACCCACTGGCGGTGCATGAAACCGATGCCGCCGAGTACAACGGTGGCCAGCGCTTTCGCCAGGATGATCTGCCCATAGGGGGTGCCGACCAAGGCCGAAAAGCTGGTGACCCGTATGCTCGCGTTGACGACGCCCGAAGCGAAGACGAGCACGAAGGCAAAGCCTGCCAATGCTGAGAACCGGCGGAGCGTCTGCTCCGTGATGTCCCTGGTGCCTGTTGCCTTGGAACCCCGCAGGAGGCCCGAGAGAACCGCAAGCATGATGATGCCGCCCACCCAGGTTGAGACGCCCACCAGGTGAAGGCCGAGCGAATTGATGGCGCCCTCATGGTCGCTGGAGCTCGCGGAGTGGCCGATGAGTGCGCTCGGCACCAGTCCGCCCAGGGCCAAGACGAGCGTCAGCGCGAGTCCCGCCAATGATCGGACGCCGAACAGCGCGGTTGTGACAATCGCGGCGATGATCGTCACGGCGAGCCATGCCTGGCCCGTCTGGATATCCGTCATGAAGTAGACGAGGGAAGCAGTGAACTGCGCGTCCCCGGAGAGGCTCTGGCCGGCCACATCCGCGTAGGTCAGCACGAGGACCGCGACGGCGGAGAGCGTCCAGGCTGCGCCCGCTGCCGCCGCTACGGCCAAAGCACGGGCGAACGCGGGGTGTTCCGGGGCGTCGTCCTCCCTGGAGCGGGATACGTGCTTGGGAAGGATGACGACGGCGAAGATCAGCCCGCCGATCACAGTCGCCAAGGACACGTTGTGAATCGCTTTGGCGACAGGCAGTCCCCAGCGGACCAAGGCCCCTGGATCAGAGACCTGGCGCGCGGCCGAGGCGCCGGAGAAGATCAGGGCGCCAGCGAGAGCCAAGAGGAGTGCAGCAAAGCCCGCAAGCTGCCACGGTAGGGAGATCCCCTCCACAGCAGCGCCTGCCTTCGTTCCCGGCTTGGAAGCGGGCGAGGGGGCGGTGGCGGGAGTTTTGGCTGATGGCACCTATCCATTGTCCGCTAACCTCGGCGGCGCGGCGAATCGGGAGGATTAACACAGAAAGGCGGCAACCCGCAGGTTGCCGCCTTTCTAAGGCGTGCGCCGAAGTGTCTTACTTCTTGGCGACAGCTGCCTTCAGCTTGGAGCCAGCGGTCAGCTTGACGCTGTGGCCAGCGGCGATCTGGATGGTCTCGCCGGTCTGCGGGTTGCGGCCCGTGCGGGCAGCGCGGTCGGTGCGCTCGATGGCGAGCCAGCCCGGAATGGTGATCTTCTCGCCAGCGGCGACGGAAGTCTCGAAAACTTCGAACAGGGCATCGAGCACGGAGTTGACTGCAGCCTGGCTGGTGCCAGCCTTGCCAGCTACCTCGGAAACCAGTTCGCTACGGTTCTTAGCCATTTGTGTCCTCCTGGACTTTACGATTTTGGAGCTCACACACGGCATGCGTGCGAGCCACTGTTCGAAAACTTACCAGCTTGGGAGGACACGGCCAGCAAATTCCGCGTGTTTCCGCGCTTTTTTGACCAAATTCACCCTATTTCGGGCGCTTTTGGGGGTCAATTCCGCCGCGGGCGAACTCCCCGCCCCTCAACGCTCGCTCACTTATACCGGGTCCGGGTCCGACGCCCGCTCACGTATGGCGGGTCCGGGTCCGACGCCCGCTCACGTATGGGGGGTCCCGGCGGGACGCTCGCTCAAGGCTGCTGCCGGACGCTGCGGGTGTGGCTGCGC
>NZ_JARVRF010000055.1 GCF_030209835.1 Arthrobacter sp. efr-133-R2A-120
CAAGTCCCAACTGGCTCGCAATAGTTGTCGTTTTGAGGCCTCATAACGACAACAACTGCGAGTTAGTTGGGCGCACATTCACCAACGAAGCAACAAACGAAGGACGGGACCATGCCAGTCGTACTGGAACACCTGGGTAAACGCTTCGGCGACGGCGCCCCGGTGCTGGACGACGTCAACGCCACCATCCAGCAAGGCGAGTTCGTCGCCCTGCTCGGTGCGTCCGGCTGCGGCAAATCCACGCTGCTGAACATCCTCGCGGGGCTGGACCAGCCGACGTCGGGCGCCCTGGAGGTGCCCAGCGACGGCGCCGCCTTCATGTTCCAGGATTCGGCGCTGTTCCCGTGGCTCACTGCCCGCGGCAACATCGAACTCGCGCTGAAGCTCGCGGACAAGTCCGGCAGCCAGAGCAAAGCGTCCCGTGCTGCCCGCGCGGGCGAGTTGTTGGACCTCGTCCACTTGGGTGGCGCGGGGGACAAGCGCCCGCACGAGCTCTCCGGCGGCATGCGGCAACGCGTTGCCCTGGCCCGCGCCTTGGCCCAGGACCGGCAGCTGTTGCTCATGGACGAACCGTTCGCTGCCCTCGACGCCATCACCCGCGACCTTCTGCACGACGAGCTCGAGCGGATCTGGAAGGAAACCGGCCGCACCATCGTGTTCGTGACGCACAACGTGCGCGAAGCAGTCAGGCTCGGCCAGCGGGTCCTGCTGCTGTCCTCCCGTCCGGGACGGGTCGTGGCCGAGTGGGATGTCACCGAGGAACACCGGACCGACGCCGGCCGTGCCGGGGAACTGACTGGAACCATTACCCGCCGCCTGCGCGAGGAGATCCGCCGCCATGCCAATTGAACAAGAGACCCGGCTTGCAGGGGAAAGCACCGAAGGGGAGACTGCCGAGCAAGCTCCACAGTCCCGCCACATCACCTCGCCGTCACTGAAGGGAAACCCGGACGAGCTCCGGGACCTCGAAGCCGGCCTGGATAAGTTGCAGTCGGATGCCCACCGCAAGGCGCGCATCGACTGGGCCCGGGTCATCCTCCCGATTGCGGCACTCCTGGTCCTCATCCTCGCGTGGCAGTTCTATGTCTCCCTCGGTTTCAAGCGCCGCGACCAGGTTCCCGGACCGCTTGACGTCCTGAGCCAGTTCGGTGCCCTCTGGGCCGAAGGCAAAGCCCAGGAAGCCATCTGGACCTCACTTCAGCGAGGAGTGATCGGCTTCCTCATCAGCGTCGCCGTGGCCACACCGGTGGGCCTGCTCCTCGCTCAGGTGCAGCCGCTGCGCCGTGCCTTCGGACCGCTCATTTCCGGGCTCCAGGTGCTGCCGTCGGTGGCCTGGGTTCCGGCTGCGATCATCTGGTTCGGGCTCTCGGACGGCACCGTGTACTTCGTCGTCCTGATGGGTGCCATCCCGTCCATCATCAACGGCCTGATCTCCGGCGTGGACCAGATCCCGCCGCAATACCGGAGCGTCGGCAAGGTCCTCGGGGCCTCGCGACTACAGATGGCCCTGCAGATCGTCCTGCCGGCGGCCCTCCCCGGGTACCTCGGCGGACTCAAGCAGGGCTGGGCTTTCTCCTGGCGTTCGCTCATGGCCGCCGAAATCATCGCGGTGGGCGGCACCATCGGCTTCGGACTCGGCTCGCTCCTGGACCAGGGCCGCACCTTGTCCGACATGGCCACTGTCATGTCCGCGATCCTCGCGATCCTGTTCGTCGGCATCCTGATCGAGCTCCTGGTCTTCGCCCCGATTGAGCGCCGCCTCCTACTGCGCCGCGGCCTGCTGGCGGGGAGCACGCGCTAAACGCACCTAAACGTAACGCAAGGGCCCGACGGCGACCGCCGTCGGGCCCTTCTCCTTTCGTCAGATCACAGCCGGGCAGGCGCTACCGGGCGGCGTCGATGGCGGGACGTTCAGCCACCACCGGGAACGGGCCCGTGTAGCCGGAGCGCTCCAGCGCAGCGCGGTAAATGCCTTTGCGCGCCGCGAACCAGCCGCCCACCAAAGCAGGAACAAGCACCACCAGGGATGCAAGTACCCAGCGCCCGGTGTCTGAGAAGCCCATGGTGACCAAGACGAAGAGCAGGAATGCGAGCGTCAGGTACGAGGTGAAGGGTGCGCCGAAGAGCCTGAAGGTCGGCCGTTCGAGCTTTCCTTCCTTCGCCCATTTCTGCAGTTTCATCTGGCAAAGAACAATGGTGGCCCAACCGCCGATGATGCCAAGGGCGGACACTTCCAGCACGATTTCGAAAGCTTCGGACGGGAACGCCGCGTTAAGTCCGACTCCGAGCAGGGTGATGACCGCGGTGAGAAGGATCCCGCCATACGGAACGCCATGGCTGCTCATTTTGGCCGTGAAGCCCGGGGCAGAGCCGTTGACGGCCATTGAACGCAAGATGCGACCCGTCGAGTAGAGGCCCGCGTTGAGGCTCGATAGCGCGGCGGTAAGGACCACGAAGTTCATGATCGAAGCGGACGTCGCGCCGGCATCCGGAGATCCAATGTGTGAGAAGAACGTCACGAAGGGCGATTCTCCGGCCTTGTAGGCGGTGAAAGGCAGGAGGAGCGAAAGCAAGAGCACCGATCCCACGTAGAAGATGCCGATGCGGAAGACCACCGTGTTTACGGCCTTGGGCATGACCTCCTTGGGCTTCTCCGTCTCGCCCGCGGCCGTACCCACGAGTTCGATCGCGGCATAGGCGAACACCACGCCGCTCACGGCCAGCAAGGGGGCAACGGCGCCCATGGGGAACATCCCGCCGCTATCCGCCATGACGCTGAAGCCCGTGGGGCCGATGTCCGTGTGGCCTCCGAACACGAGGAAGCACACGCCGATGATGAGGAACAGGACCAGCGCCGAAACTTTGATCAGCGCGAACCAGAATTCCATTTCGCCGAAAAGCTTGACGGACACGAGGTTCAGCGACAGGACCACGACGAGCGCCACAAGGGCGATCGCCCATTGCGGCACGGATTGCAGCGGCGTCCAGTAGGGCGCCCAGAACTTGACGTAAAGCGCGACGGCGGTGACATCCACCACCGAGGTCATGGCCCAGTTGAGGAAATACAACCAGCCCGCGGCGAAGGCCATCTTTTCGCCGTAGAACTCGCGGGCATAGGAAATGAAGGATCCCGACGATGGCCGGTGAAGGACGAGCTCACCGAGCGCACGGAGAATGAGGAAGGCGAAAAAGCCACAGACCGCATAAACGAGGATCAGCGCCGGACCTGATCCATGGAGGCGGCCACCGGCTCCCATGAACAGTCCGGTTCCGATTGCGCCCCCGATGGCGATCATCTGGATTTGCCGCGGCTTGAGGGTTTTGTGGTACCCCGCGTCTTCGTTGGAAAAATCCTGGGTCGCAAGTGCAAGGTCGCCCGTGCGTTCCCGTTCGTTTTCAAAGTCTTCGGCTGGATAGTGATCCGGCCGAGGTATTCCGTTGGACATTATGGTCCCCCCGATTGATGGCTAATGCCGGGTCCGTTTGTTTGAAATGGTGCTTGGTGCCCGGCGCCCAACCCACGCTAGGTGCGGTGAGTTTCCCCGTTATTTCACGGCGGTTAAGTTACAAACGGCCAGATGCAGCGCTGTCCCCGCCTGCCGCAAAGCCTGTCGGGCAGCCGGGTGTCTGGCTGTCCGACAGGCTTTTCAAGGCCCGGAAATCACTGAGTTTGCGCGGATTATTGCCGCGCAATTCCTGCGAGGAATGCTTTGAATCGCGCTAAACCCCAGCTTCACTGCCCTTTTCAGGCTCCGTTAAGTTGCTTTCTGGACTATGAATGATGTTTCACGACACGAAATGTATCCGCAATAAACAACCGCTTGACTCGGTAGCACCTATTGAGAGGGTGAGGGGAATGTCAGACCTGTTTGAAGATTACGGCCCTGCGGTCGAGCGCACCGGCGCGTACGACGAGATGTTCGCACCGGGCATGTTGGCTCGCGGCTCGTACAGTCACATCGCCGAGTCGCTGGGCCAGTTGACCCTTGCCGATGTAAGTGCGCGTGCGGAGTCGATGGCGCGGACGTTCCTGGACCGGGGTGTGACCTTCGATTATGCGGGGGAGGAGAGACCCTTTCCGTTGGATATCGTGCCGCGGGTGATTCCGGCTGATGAGTGGGATGTGC
>NZ_JARVRF010000053.1 GCF_030209835.1 Arthrobacter sp. efr-133-R2A-120
ACCCGCACAGGTGAGCCGGCGTCCAGAAACCCCCGCTCACGTATGGCCCGGTTTCGATAAACCCCCGCTCACGTATGGCCCGGTTTCGATAAACCCCCGCTCACATATCAGCGGTTGTGGGCAAACCCCCGATCACATATGCGCCGCACCGGCACGCAGCCACACCCGCAGCGCCCGGCAGCCTTGAGCGGGCGTCCGGCCCCCCATAGGTGAGCGGGCGTCCGGCCGGGACCCGGCATACGTGAGCGAGCGTTCAACGAAAACCCGGCATAAGAGAGCCGGCGTCCGGGTCACCCAACCCCCGCTCACATATCAACGGTCATGACCAAACCCCCGCTCACGTATCAGCGGTCCCGGGCAAGCCCTCGCTCACCCACGGACCCCTCCGAGATACCGACTCGCGTCGACCCGTACAATGTCAGGATGAGTAGCATGCAACAGGTTACTCCCGGAGTGTCGCTGACAGCGCAGGCCACCGATATGCTGCGGGCGGCAATCACGTCCGGCGAGATGACACCCGGGGAGCACTATTCCGCGATCGGACTAGCCGAGAGACTCGGTGTGTCCAGGACACCGGTGCGTGAGGCCCTGCAGCTGCTCGAAAAGGAGGGCATTGTCCGGATCGAGAAGAACCGCGGCGTCCGGGTGCTGCAGATTTCACTTGATGAGATTGTCCAGATCTTCCAGATCCGAATTATTCTTGAGCCCCCCGCAGCGGCTCGGGCCGCCGAGGTTGTCACTAAGGATGACCTTGAGCATTTCCGGGTGCTGCACGGGCGCATCCTGGACGCTGCAGCTGGCGAAGATGGTCCCGGCACCCTGCAGGCGGACAAGGAATTCCACTTGTTTCTCATGGGCTTGGCGGGCAACCCCCGGCTAATGGCGCTGGACGGCGAGCTCCGCAATCTCGTTCTCGCGCAAGGGTTGGTGACCATCCCTTCAATCCGAAGCAGCCAGGACCTGGCCGACGACCGTCGAGGCATTCTCGAAGCATTGGAGCGGCAGGATCCCCGGGCTGCATCTGTAGCGGTTCGAGAGCATGTCACCCGTACCGCCCGGCTTCTCATTACAGGCGTTTGCGCGAAGACGCCTGGACTGTCCGCCGACGCGTATCTGGCGAAGTTGGATCAGCTCACGAAATTTAGCGGCTGACTCCGTTTCAACGAAAAATTGTTTACAAGCCGAAGACATTCCCTTACTGTTACATGCAACATACAACCGTCAAAGGAGATGCGTGGTGGGATCCACAGAAGGTGGTCTGAGCGGTTTGCCGCAGCCCTTGGCTGGTATACGGATCGCAGACTTTTCGCGGGTTCTAGCCGGACCGTTGTGTTCCATGATGTTGGCCGACTACGGCGCCGAGGTCATTAAGATCGAGGGTCCTGCCGGCGACGATACCCGGGCGTGGATCCCGCCCGTGGAGGCAGATGGGACCGGCACATATTTTTCAAGCGTCAATCGCAACAAGAGATCGGTGGTCGCCGATCTCAAGTCCGATGACGGGTTGAGCTATGCACGCGCCCTCGTGGCCGGCTGCGACGTCGTCATCGAAAACTTCCGTCCTGGCGTCATGGCGAAATTCGGCTTGGACTATCAGACCGTCTCCGAGAGCCGGCCGGACATCGTCTACTGTTCTATCTCGGGCTTCGGGGCTGGCGCCGGTGTGGATTTGCCAGGCTACGACCTGCTGGTGCAGGCGCTTGGCGGTCTGATGAGCATCACTGGCCACCCGGACGGAGAACCCAGCAAGGTCGGGGTTGCCCTGGTAGACGTCCTCACCGGACAGAATGCCCTGGCGGGGATCTTGATGGCGCTGCGGGTGCGCGATGCTACGGGGACCGGCCAGCAGGTGCAGATAAATCTCCTCTCCTCGCTCCTGGCAGCATTGGTCAACCAGGGCACGGCTACCTTGGCCACGGGCTTTTCGCCCGCCAGGCTCGGTAATGCACACCCCAGCATCGCCCCTTATGAGACATTTCGCACTGGCGGCGGCACGCTCGCCATCGCTGTCGGAAACGATCGGCAATTTGCTGCGCTTGCGTCAGTTCTGGGACTAGGGGGTTTGCCAGAGCAAGCGAGATTTCTTACTAACGAACGCCGAGTAGCCTCCCGTGAGGAGCTTCGGATTGTGATAGAGACTGCGCTCGATGCTGACACTGCTGCGAATTGGCAGCGGAAGTTGCTCGCTGCAGGAGTTCCTGCGGGCAGGGTCAACAGCGCCGGCGACGCTTTCGAGCTGGCTGAGAGCCTTGGGCTGGAACCGTCAATCGTTGTCACCGATCCCGCTACCGGCCGGGAGTCCCGCCAGTTGACCAACCCGATCCGATTGTCTGCGACGGCACCGAGCTACCGGCAAGTTCCCCCGGCCCTTGGCGAGCATCAAGGATCCACATTCGCTGTCCGATCCCCAAACACTTCCGCGAAAGGCGCATAAATGTCCGATATCAGCGATCTGATTGATTTTGACTCCCTCCTTAGCGCGGATGAACGTGCGCTGCGCGATTCGGTGCGCGCCTTTGTGGATTGCGAAATCAAGCCGCACATCGCAACCTGGTATGAAAAGGCGGTTTTCCCGCTGGAACTTGTTCCAGAACTGGCAAAAATGGGCCTACTCGGCATGACCCTGACAGGTTACGGCTGCGCTGGCCGATCCGCCGTCGAGTATGGCCTGGCCGGAGCGGAACTTGAGGCTGGCGATTCCGGACTGCGCACTTTCGTCTCGGTGCAGGGCTCACTGGCGATGAGCGCCATCTACAAGCACGGTTCGGATGAACAGAAAGCCGAATGGCTGCCGGCGATGGCCGCGGGGGAAGTGATCGGGTGCTTCGGGCTGACAGAACCCGCCGCCGGATCGGATCCGGGTGGCATGACTACCTTTGCGCACCGCGATGGAGACGACTGGATCCTCAACGGATCAAAACGCTGGATCGGCCTAGCGTCAGTGGCCAAAGTCGCCATCATCTGGGCACAGACCGACGGCGGCGTCCGCGGCTTTGTTGTCCCAACCGAGACACCTGGATTCACGGCGATGCCGATCGCGCCGAAGCTCTCCATGCGAGCGTCCATCCAATGCGACATCGAATTGTCCGATGTGCGACTACCCGAGAGTGCAGTGCTGCCAAACGTCGTCGGGCTCAAGGGCCCCTTCTCATGCCTGAACGAAGCCCGCTACGGGATCATCTGGGGCGCCATGGGCGCTGCGCGCGATGCGTTCGAGGTAGCCCTCGATTACTCCAAGGAACGCCTGCAATTTGGCAAACCGCTGGCCGGTTACCAGCTGACCCAGCAGAAGTTGGTTGATATGGCTCTGGAGATCAATAAGGGATTCCTTCTTGCCCTACACCTTGGGCGCAAGAAGGACGCCGGTACCTTGCAATCGGATCAGATTTCGGTGGGCAAACTGAACAACTGCCGCGAGGCCATCAAAATTGCGCGCGAAGCAAGGACGATCCTCGGCGGAAACGGAATCACGTTGGACCACTCGCCCTTGCGGCATGCCAACAACCTGGAGTCCGTTCGCACGTATGAAGGCACCGACGAAGTCCATACGCTCATCTTGGGACGCAAGCTCAGCGGTATCGCCGCCTTCCGTTAGACGGGCCCGACGGCGGAAGCCGCGTTCCGTCGTCGACGTCGCCGCGGCGGCCCGGACAGGCCCTGTCGCTCAGCTTGAGCCTAAGGGAAATAGGGGGCGGCGGTGCTGGATTTGCGCAGTGTACGGAAGCCGTGTAATGTCTTCTAAGTCGCCGCGAGGGAGACAGCCTAGAGCTGGGAACCACGGGTGGCCAACCCCTTCGAATTGAGCCTGAAACGGCTGGTGCTTTGTGCGCCGCAATTCGAGGGAATTCGAATTGTCACCCTGAAATCGGTTGAGAAATTGATTTGCAAAGCGGTGGTGGTTCGGGTAAGTTTGGAAAGTTGCTCCGGAGCGATCCTGGACCCTTTGGTGGGTGTGGGT
>NZ_JARVRF010000025.1 GCF_030209835.1 Arthrobacter sp. efr-133-R2A-120
AATCAGTTAACCGGCCTTCGATGACCGGACACGCCACGAATTTCCAGAAGCCTCGGATGCCGTCGTGCGGGTAGGAGACTGGAAACAGTCCTGCCCGGAGGAGGACGAATGGGACTACAGGTTGCCACGTCAGAGGACGGGCACATTCTCACAGGCGCCGCTGACGCCACCGGGGAATTGGTCAACGGATTCCTGGCCCATCTGACGACAAGGAATTTCTCGCCCGCAACGCGCCGGGCGTATGCGTTCGACCTGTTGAACTTCCTGCGTTTTCTCATGGAGCGACGGCTCGGACTGGCAGATGTCGCCCCGACTGATCTGTTCGATTACCTCGATTGGCAGCAGCAGCCGCAGAAGAATTCCGGCGGCACGGTTGTCCGGCTCACTTCACGCACGGGCGCGGCACCGGCGACGATGAACCGGCGGATTGCCGCAGTTCGGAGCCTGTACGACTACGCCGTGATAGCCGGTGCCGTGAACGAGAACCCGGTCCCCGCGGCGCGGCGTTCTTCCGGTTTCCGGGCCATGCGGCGCGGGCTACTCGGGCATCTAGGCAAGGGCCGTGAGCGGGGCGGGGGCAAGCTGGTGCGTGAAGCGAAGAGGCTTCCCTTTGCCCTGGATCCTGCGCAGGTCGCCGTTTTCATCGCCGATCTGCTGACCGCCCGCGATCGTTCGATGGCACTGTTGATGCTGCTGGGCGGACTGCGCGCGTCAGAGGTACGACTGCTGCCGCTGGCCAACGTTGATTTTGGTCTGCGCAGGGTCAGGGTTAAGGGCAAGGGAGGAAAGGAACGTGTCGTGCCGGTCGACCCGTCATTCTTCACCGAACTGGCCTCCTACCTGCGCACCGAGCGCCCGGCCGGCTGCACTGCCCGGGAATGCTTCGTGGTGTTGCGCGGACCGACCACCGGCCGTGCCCTGACCGAAGCCGGTCTACGGCGGATCTTCCGCACCCACCGGCTGCGGGCAGGCACCCCGCTGGTGCGTCCGCATCGGCTGCGCCATACCTATGGAACGGAACTCGCCGCTGCCGGAATCGACCTGCTGGTGCTGCGCGACCTCATGGGCCACGCCAGCCCGGAGACGACCGCCGGCTATGTCCATCTGTCGGCAACAACGCTGGCCGAGGAGTACGCGGCTGCCAGATCACGATTGGAGTCATGATGTCTACTGTCACGAAACCCCTCCTCCGGCCGGCGCCCGGTGATACAGATCTGTGCGAGGACTACTTCGGGTTCGTCGCGGAACTTTCCTGCGGTCCGCAGGCAAAATACCTGCGCCGCCGGCATGCGGCCGCCTTTCTGAACAATTACCCGAATCCCATGGAGTGGATGCGTCGTCCCGTCGCCGAACGCCTGCTACAGATCAAACGCCTCGACGCCTGGCCCTTCCTGTCCTGGTGCTTTGCCACCGGCCGGCTTGTCCCCGATCTGGAACTGCTCACACTCAAAGGCAAGGGCACTCATTTCTCGCTCTGGTCCCGGCTGCATCCAGACGACGACACCGCGGTTAGCCGGGCGGCCACGACGTTCGACTGGAGCGCGGAATGGGAACAACGCGTCATCGGCAACGCGTTTCCGCTGCTTTGCATGACCCGCGGCGTCGACCTGCAATCCATGACGGAGGCCGATCTGGATGCAGTGGAGCAGGCTATCTCGGCATCGACGCTGCTGGCGCCGCGCACGCGGCGAGTCCTTGGCGGTCAGCACCGCTGCCTGCGAAAGCTCTGCTATCAGCTAGGAGTCACGGACATTCCGCCCGTTCACCCCAACCGCCGAGAACGGACGCCGGCGCAACGGGCTGAGACGGTGCCGCAACCACTGATCCGCCCCGTCATCGCCCGCTACCTCACGACCATCGCCGCGACACTGCGCCCTGCCACTGTTACCTCCCGGGCCGAACACCTGACCCTGCTGACAGTCTGGCTTTCCGGGAAACACCCCGAATGCCGCGAACTGACGGGCCTCACCCGGGCGCACCTCGAAGAATTCCTGGCCTGGGATGCAACCCGGCTTTCCCAAGGACGGCGGGGACGCGGGGAACGGATCTCGGTCACCCACCATATGCACGCCGTGATCAACCTGCGCAGCTTCTTCGATGACCTCACCGCCTGGGGATGGGCCGACCGGCCAGCCGAGACCGTTGTCCACCGCGCGGACATCCCGCGGCCGCCAGCGCCGTTGCCCAGGGCGCTGGCCCCACAAACAGACAGCGCCCTGATGAAAGCCGTCGCGAAGCTCCCCGACACCGCCGCCCGGGCCGGGATCACACTGCTGCGAGGCGGCGGCCTGCGGCTCGGGGAACTGCTTGATCTCGAGCTCGACTGTCTCTGGGACCTGCCCGGTCACGGCACCTGGCTCAAGGTCCCGCTGGGCAAGCTGAACACCGAGCGCGTGGTCCCTCTCGATGACGCGACCCTGGCGGCCCTGGACCAATGGATGGGCGAGCGGGGCTCCCAGCGGGCACTGCCCCATCCGCGCACCGGCCGCCCAGCAGACTTCCTGTTCACCCTGCGCGGCAGCCGAATCGGAGCAACCCGGATCCGCCGCGGCCTTGACGACGCGGTGCGGGCTGCCGGACTCGTCCGCCCCGGCGGAACACCCGAACACGTCACCCCGCACCAGCTCCGCCACACCTATGCCACCGAACTGGTCAACGCCGGAATGACCCTACAGGCCCTCATGGCGCTGCTGGGCCACGTCACCCCAGAGATGACAACCCGCTACGCCCACCTCGCCGACACCACCGTCCGGGCCTCATACGACTCGGCGATGGCCAGGATCCGCGAAAGCCGGCAACTTCCCCTGGTGGTCAGCGACCGGCCGGTCGTGCCCGAACGCATCGAATGGCTCCACAGCGAAATGCTCAAGACCCGCGTCGCCCACGGGTACTGCTCGCGCCACCTCGCTGCCGAAGCCTGCCCCTACGCCAACATCTGCGAACAATGCGACAACTACACCACCAGCACCGAATTCCTTCCCCAGATCGAGGCGCAAATACACGATGAAACCGAACTCAGAGAAGACGCGCTCGAGCGCGGTTGGGACAGCGAAGTGGCCAGACACGCCCGCGTCATCACCAGCCTCCAGAAACACCTGGACCGGCTAAAGGCCTGACAGCAATAAACCCAAGCTTGACCCAGACGCGAAGGCCGGTTAA
>NZ_JARVRF010000036.1 GCF_030209835.1 Arthrobacter sp. efr-133-R2A-120
ACACACGTCGGGGCCTGAACCATTTAAACCCACCCGCACAGGTGAGCCGGCGTCCCACGAAAACCCGGCATACGTGAGCGGGCGTCTAGCCCGAGAAGAAGTCGGCGAGCTCGGCGATGAGCTTGTCGGGTGCGCGGATCACTCCGTCGTGTCCGTGGCCGGGCAGGATGGTGTAGCTCGATCCGGAGAGGACGTCGTGGATCTGGCCACACGCCACCCCGAAGTAGGCGGGGCTCTTTTCCCCGACCACAATGAGCGTCTCCAGCGGCAGCTCAAGGAACGGCTCTGCGGGCATGTCCGCGGCGATGACTGCCTTGATCTCCCGCACGCCGGCCTGCATGAGCTCACGCATTTGTTTGCCCATGGGGGTGCCCGACGTCAGCTTGTTGACGAGTGTCAGCATGGATAGCGGCATCCGCGCGAAGGCGCCCTCCGTTTCGACGCCCTTCACGAGCACAGCGAGCCCGCGGTCAAAGTCTCCGGTCGCCGTCGCGCGCTCGTATTCGCTTGTCCACTCGGCCTTCACGCTGTGGTTGACGGATACTGCGGGGTCGTAGACCGCCAGGCGTTCCACCGGCAGCGTGCGTGCCGCGTGCAGGGCCACTGCGCCTCCGAAGCTGTGGCCGAAGACATCGGTGCTGCCCGTGTGCTTCATGATTTCGGAAAGATCCCGGATGTCGACGTCGAGGGTGTAGTCCTCGGGCTGGGGCGACGATTCACCACGGCCGCGGCGGTTGAAAGTGTGGACCGGGCGGCCAAGGGCAGCACTGAGTTTCTGGGCAAACTTGGAGTAGTCCGCGGCCGTCACCATGGAGGCGGGCACGACGACGACGCCTGAGCCGCCGTTAGCAAGCTCACCGCCCGTCGTGAAGAGCTCGAGGGTTCCGCCGTCAGCCGTTGTGATGTTCTCGCGCGTCATGCTTCGAGCCTAACGGAGCCGCAGGGTTCCGTCAGTCCTTGAAATAGCTTGAAAGGTCCGTCACGAGTTCCTTGACCGCCGCGGGGATGGATCCGTGGAAGCCTTTTGGCGATACCACCAGTGTGCTTCCTGGGACGGCTGCGTATAGCCGCTCCGCAGTGACCTTGTAGTATTGGGGGCTTTTGCTGCCCACCATGAACCGCGTGTTGCGGGGGAGCACGGAGAAATCCCGGGGGAGGGCAGCTTCGTCGTAGGCGGCTTTGAGCTCGGCTACCCCTGTGGGCATGAGTTCCCTGAGGACTTTGTTGACCTTCGTGTGGGACACGAGGGCCATGAGTCCGGCCAAGATGGGCTCGGGTATCCGCGCCAGGGCGGTTCCAGGCTGCATGCCCCGCTTCATCCTGGCCATGGCATGCCCCACATTCCCGCTATCCACGGATTGGGCGAAGCCGTCCAGCCAGCCGGTGTCCACGCTCCCGTCGATGTTCACGGCGGCGTCGTACACGGCAAGTTTGTCCGGCTCGTAACTTGTTCCCGCGAACTCCTGCACGGCATTCAGTGCCACGGATCCGCCAAGGCTGTGGCCGAGGAGGTTCCTGGCCCCGGTGGCGTCCATGATGCTCCGCACGTCCGCAATCTCGGTGGCCATGGAGTAGTCCGCGGGTAGTTCCGTCGAGCTGCCCCGACCTCTGCGATCGTAGGCGTCGACTGCCCAGCCCTCGCCCAGTCCCTTGGATAGCGCCATGGAAAATGGCCGGTAGATGAGCGCGGTCAGGAATGCGCCGCCAATGAGCACCACGCGGCGCTCTCCGGGCGCGTCCACTGCGCCGTAACTGTACAAGGCGAGCTTGCCGCCGTCGGGCGTAGGGACCTCACGTTCTCTCACCGCTTCATCCTAGGGGGAGGGCGCCTTCGCAGTTCCTTGTGCCAGGTAGCGGGCGATTCTCACCGCGAGCTGCTTCCCCGGCCGGAGGGGACCCTCGTGGAACTGCAGGGGGACTACCGCGAAGTCCACCACCGGGCTGGCAGCCGCAAGTTGCCGACCGGTCTCGGCAAAGTACGCCGGGCTCCAGCCGCCACTGAGCATCAGGGTTGGCGTTTGCAACTCCGCATAGTCCTGGATATGCGAGCCGGCGTCGATGATCGCCCGCATCTCCAACACCGCCGTCGGCAGCAGTTCCCTCATCTCGGATCCCAACCTCGTCTTGGCCGAGAGGATACTAAGCACCCGCAGTGCCCCGAGTGGCAAATACGAAATCGGGCCGGCCGTGCCTAGCCCTTGGACCAAATGCGCCCATGCGTGGTCGAGCTGGCCCGCGGTGACGGCCTCTTCCAATTGCGGCCGCCACCGCTCGTTCAAGTTGCCGGAGAGGGAAACCGCGGCGTCGTAAGTGACGAGTCGGGAAATGGGTGCGCGCAGGGCCGCCTGGAGCGCGACGAATCCGCCATAGCTGTGCCCGACAACATCGGTGGATCCGCTGGCCTCCATCACGGAAAGCAAGTCGCTGGTCTCAGTCTCGGCGGAGTAGCTAGGCGGCTGAGGTGCGGAACGGCCGCGGCCGCGCCGGTTGTAGGAATGCACCGGCCGGCCAAGCAGGACGCTGAGGTTCCGGGCGAATGGCCAGTAAAGGGAATCAGTCACCAAGGTGCCATGAACAAGCACGACGCCGGGCTCCTCCGCAGCGCTCGAGGCGCCGGGAATGGATGCCTCTGCCGCCGGCCGGAAGGAGTGCACTTCAAGGTGACCGCCGTCGTCGTCCGTTTCAACTGTCCATGTCTCCACAGCCCGAGTCTATGTTGCTGCGGGGGCGGGAGGGGAAGAGAGGGAACTCTAAGGAATCCCCGGTAAACTTGTGGATTGTGACTTCCGCAAACACCCCATCCCCGCACACCGCCGCCGAGCCCGCCGACGCCAGCGAGCAGATGCGCATCCGCATGGAAAAGCGCAACAAGCTGATCGAGCGCGGCACCGAGGCCTACCCGGTGGGTGTTGAGCGGACGCATTCCCTTGCCGAGATCCGCGAGAAGTACGCCCATCTCCAGGCTGATGAAACCACCGGCGACATCGTGGGAATCACTGGCCGCGTGGTGTTCGTGCGCAACACCGGCAAGCTCTGCTTCGCAACCCTCCAGGAGGGCGGTGCGGACGGGAAGGGCGTGCGCCTGCAGGCGATGCTGAGCCTGGCGAACGTCGGCGAGGAAACCCTCGCGGACTGGAAGGCGCTGGTGGACCTCGGGGACCACGTCTTCATCAAGGGCGAAGTCATTTCCTCCCGACGCGGCGAGTTGTCCGTCATGGCCGACTCCTGGTCCATGGCCTCCAAGGCCCTGCGCCCGCTGCCGGTGCTGCACGCCGAACTGAATGAGGAAACCCGTGTCCGGCAGCGCTATGTGGACCTGATGGTCCGCGATGAAGCACGGGAAATGGTCTACACCCGCGCAGCGATTACCCGTTCGGTTCGCGACACGCTGGACCGCCGCGGCTACGTGGAGGTGGAGACGCCCATCCTGCAGCTAGTCCACGGTGGTGCCACCGCGCGTCCGTTCGAGACGCACATGAATGCCTTCGACCAGAAGATGACACTGCGTATCGCCACCGAGCTCTTCCTCAAGCGCGCCGTGGTGGGCGGAATTGACCGCGTCTACGACATGGGCCGCGTCTTCCGCAACGAAGGCGTCGACTCCACGCACAGCCCCGAATTCACCACGTTGGAATGCTACGAGGCGTGGGCGGACCAGTTCGTGATGGCCGAGCGGATGAAGGAAATCATCCTGAACGTCGCCGACGTCGTGGGCACCCGCACCATCCAGACGCACGCCGGAGAGATCGACCTCGACGGCGAATGGGCTTGGGTTGCCGTCTACCCGGGCCTCTCCGAGGCGATCGGCGAGGAAATCACTCCGGACACCACGGTGGCGGAACTGCAGGCGATTGCCGCCAAGCACGAAGTCAAAGTGGATCCCAAGTGGGATGCCGAAAAGCTTGTAGTCGAATTGTTTGGCGAGATTGTCGAACCCACGCTGCTCAACCCGACCTTTGTCTACAACTACCCGCCCTCCGCGCAGCCTCTTGCCCGCCCGCATCGGGAGGACGACCGCCTGATCGAGGCCTGGGACCTCATCATTGGCGGCATGGAACGCGGCACGGCCTTCTCCGAGCTGATCGACCCCGTCATCCAGCGCGAACGCCTCACGGAACAGTCGCGTCGTTCGGCCGCAGGTGATGTCGAGGCCATGCAGTTGGATGAAGACTTCCTGCGCGCCCTTGAGTACGGTGCTCCGCCCATGGGCGGCATCGGCCTAGGCATCGACCGCTTGGTCATGCTGTTCACCGGAGCAGGCATCCGGGAAACCATCCTGTTCCCACTCCTCAAGCCCGAAGGGCACTGACCATGGAATACATTGCCGTTCTTGCGCCGTCCGTCGTTGTCGGACTTCTCTTTTGGTTTGCCATGAAGGCTATCTTCAACGCGGACAAATCAGAGCGCCAAGCAGAAGCCCGCGCCCAGGAAGAAGCCGGACTCGGAATTGCGAAGCCGGCGGGCGACGGCTCAACACCTGCCAAATAGCTCTTTCTCCGGGCCGCCCGCGAAGATTTTAATAGAGCCTTTGACTGTGCCTTTGACTGACGCCATGCACTGGACGATAATCTTTAATTAGTAGTCTAGCTATTCTGCATATCCGACCCCTCCAAAAGAGAGTCTTTTCATGGCACAGAAAGTCAAAATTATCCTCGTTGACGACCTGGATGAGGGCTCCGCGGATGAAACTGTCCGCTTTGGCCTTGATGGAGTCAGTTACGAAATGGATCTGTCCAGTGCCAACGCTGCGAAGCTGCGGGACGCTCTTGGGCCATTTGTAGCCAAGGCGCGCAAGACATCGACCGGCCGTGCAACGCGTAGTCGCGTTGCTGCGGGGAGAAACCAGGACTCCGCACAGATCCGTCAATGGGCGCGCGAGAACGGTTATACCGTAAACAGCCGTGGCCGCATTCAGGCCGAAATTCAGGAAGCCTACCAGAAGGCCAATTCCTGACATCAAGTATCAATACCCCGGCCCTAGGCCCGGGGTATTGTCTTTTAACCGCCGGGCGGTCGGGATAACGGTGTCGTGCGCCACTATTCCCGGGAAGGCTTGGAGTCGACTGGGCATATCCGGTAGGCGATCACTGCGTTTTCTGAGAAGGACGACGGCGGCCCGCCGGCTCGTGGGGGTTGCGGCGGGAGCGCGGCCGGATCGTGGAGGCCCTGATTTGGTCGCCACCGTGGTCCCAGGTGCCACAGACGGGTTGAGCGGGCTTATTCCCGGTGCGGCCATGTTTCCCCTGTGGCGAACACGCCCCAAAATTCCAGCGTTGCCACGTAGCATCAAAGTACGTCGTAGCTAGGAGTGTGGCGAAATGTTTGAGAGATTTACGGACCGTGCCCGTCGCGTTGTTGTGCTTGCCCAAGAAGAGGCACGCATGCTCAACCACAACTACATCGGTACCGAGCACATCCTCTTGGGTCTGATCCACGAGGGTGAAGGCGTTGCCGCCAAGGCGCTTGAGTCCTTGAGCATTTCGCTCGATGGCGTCCGCGAGCAGGTACAGGAGATCATCGGCCAGGGCCAGCAAGCCCCGTCCGGCCACATCCCCTTCACCCCGCGTGCCAAGAAGGTACTTGAGCTCTCGCTCCGCGAAGCCCTGCAGCTCGGCCACAACTACATCGGTACTGAGCACATCCTGCTTGGCCTCATCCGCGAGGGTGAAGGCGTTGCCGCGCAGGTGCTTGTCAAGCTTGGCGCCGACCTCAACCGCGTCCGCCAGCAGGTCATCCAGCTGCTCTCCGGCTACCAGGGCAAAGAAACTGCCGGTCCTGGCTCAGGTCCGGGCCAACAGGAAGGCACCCCTGCCGGTTCGGTGGTGCTGGACCAGTTCGGTCGCAACCTGACCCAGGCCGCGCGGGAAAACAAGCTCGATCCTGTGATCGGCCGCGAGCTGGAGATGGAACGCGTTATGCAGGTCCTCTCCCGCCGCACCAAGAACAACCCGGTGCTGATCGGCGAGCCCGGCGTCGGCAAGACCGCCGTCGTCGAAGGCCTCGCCCAGGCGATTGTCCGCGGAGACGTCCCGGAGACCATCAAGGACAAGCAGCTCTACACGCTTGACCTCGGTTCCCTTGTGGCGGGTTCCCGCTACCGTGGTGACTTCGAAGAGCGCCTGAAGAAGGTCCTCAAGGAAATCCGCACCCGTGGGGACATCATCCTCTTCATCGACGAGATCCACACGCTCGTGGGCGCCGGCGCTGCAGAGGGTGCCATCGATGCCGCGTCCATCCTCAAGCCGATGCTGGCCCGGGGTGAGCTCCAGACCATTGGGGCCACCACTCTGGATGAATACCGCAAGCACATCGAGAAGGATGCCGCGTTGGAGCGCCGCTTCCAGCCGATCCAGGTCAAGGAGCCTTCCGTCGCGCACGCGATCGAGATCCTCAAGGGCCTGCGTGACCGCTACGAGGCGCACCACCGGGTGACCATCACCGACGGCGCCCTTGCCTCTGCGGCAACGTTGGCCGAACGCTACATCTCGGACCGCTTCCTGCCGGACAAGGCGATCGACCTGATCGACGAAGCCGGGGCGCGATTGCGCATCCGCCGGATGACGGCTCCGCCGGAGCTCAAGGCCATGGATGAGCGCATCGCCGAGGTGAAGATGGAGAAGGAATCGGCCATCGACGCCCAGGACTTCGAAGGCGCCGCCTCGCTGCGCGACAAGGAGCAGAAGCTCATTGCCGAGCGTGCCGAGAAGGAACGCAGCTGGAAGTCCGGCGGCATGGACGATATCTCCGAAGTGGATGAGGAGCTGATTGCCGAGGTTCTCGCGAACTCCACCGGCATCCCGGTCTTCAAACTCACCGAGGAAGAATCCAGCCGCTTGCTCAAGATGGAAGACGAGCTGCACAAGCGCGTCGTCGGTCAGGACGAGGCCATCCGTGCTCTCTCCCAGGCGATCCGCCGCACCCGTGCTGGCCTCAAGGATCCCAAGCGTCCGGGTGGCTCGTTCATCTTCGCCGGCCCCACCGGCGTCGGCAAGACCGAGCTCGCTAAGGCTTTGGCCGAATTCCTGTTCGGTGAAGAGGACGCCCTCATCACGCTGGACATGTCGGAGTACTCCGAGAAGCACACGGTTTCGCGTCTCTTCGGTGCCCCTCCGGGCTACGTCGGCTACGAAGAAGGCGGGCAGCTGACCGAGAAGGTCCGCCGCCGTCCGTTCTCCGTGGTCCTGTTCGACGAAGTGGAGAAGGCCCACGCCGATCTCTTCAACTCGCTGCTGCAGATCCTTGAGGACGGCCGTCTGACCGACTCCCAGGGCCGGGTGGTGGACTTCAAGAACACGGTGATCATCATGACCACCAACCTGGGAACCCGCGATATCTCCAAGAGCGTGGCCACCGGCTTCCAGTCCGGCACGGACACCACCACCGGTTACAACCGGATGCGGGCTAGGGTCACCGAGGAGCTCAAGCAGCACTTCCGCCCCGAGTTCCTCAACCGTGTTGACGACGTCGTGGTGTTCCCGCAGCTCACGCAGGACGAGATCATCGAGATCGTTGACCTGTTCGTCACGCGCCTCGAGGCCCGCCTCAAGGACAAGGACATGGGCATCGAGCTCACCACGGCCGCCAAGGTTCTCCTGGCGACCCGGGGTTACGATCCCGCCATGGGTGCGCGGCCGCTGCGCCGCACCATCCAGCGCGAGATCGAGGACCAGCTCTCCGAGAAGATCCTCTTCGGCGAGCTGCATTCAGGTGACATCGTGGTGGTCGACGTGGACGGCGAAGGCGACGACGCCAAGTTCACGTTTGCCGGCAACGCCAAGCCGCGCATCCCGGAAATCGCTCCGAGCGCCTAGGTTCGGGTTCCGCCGAGTTCCGATTCAAAGGCCCCGTCCGCTCCCAAGAGGAGCGGGCGGGGTTTTTGTGTCCCCCAAGTGCGTAATATCTGAAATAAGTGTTTCACTCTTAGTGAATCCTTTGTGATCTGCGGCACATTGCGTGTTGAATCAGAGCATGGATTCGAATGCCTCAGAGACCCCGAGCACACAACCCGAAACTCCTTTCCACGATCTCGACCACTACCTGGCCATCCCCCGGGTCGGCGGCCTGGCCCTCAGCACCGACGGAAGCCGCTTGGTCACTACGGTTTCCACCCTCAACGCCAAGGGCACTGAATACGTCACTGCCCTGTGGGAGCTTGATCCAGCGGGAAAGAAGCACGCCCGCCGCATCACGCGCAGCGCCAAGGGGGAGACCGGTGCGGTGTTTGCGGCCAACGGTGACCTGTACTTCACCTCGGCCCGGCCCGATCCGGACAGCCCCGAAGCGGATCCCGTGAGCGCATTGTGGCTCCTGCCTGCCGACGGCGGTGAGGCCCGGGTAGTGCATTCCCGCGCGGGCGGCGTAAGTGGCGTCACGGCCGCGTCATCCGCGGATGCTACTTTCGTGACGGCCTCGGTCCTCGCCGGTTCCACCGATGAGGAAAATGACGAGGAGCGGCGCAAGAGCCGCAAGGACAACAAGGTAGCGGCCATTTTGCACACCGGCTACCCGGTCCGCTACTGGGACGCAGATCTGGGACCAGCCCAGCCGAGGCTGTTTGCCGTGGAAAACGGAGACGCGGTTGAGTCCGGCAAGCCCGCGACCGTGGATGCTACCGCCCCCCTGAAGCTGCGCAATCTGACTCCAGACGTCGGCGGCAACCTCCGCAACACCCATGCGGTGGTCAGCCCGGACGGCAAGACGATTTATACGAGCCTGGCCAAGCCGCTCGCGAAGGCCGATACGCGCTTTGTGCTCGCCGCCGTCGATGTCGCTTCCGGCTCACTGAAGGTGCTCCTTGACCATGAGGGAATGAGCTATTTCCCGGGCCCGGTCAGCCCTGAAAGCAAGATGCTCTCCGTAGTCAGCGAAAGCGACAGTACCCCCGGGGAGGCGCCCCAGGTCAAACTCCACCTTTTGAATGTCGGAGTGGGAGAAACCCTTGACCTCGAGCCGCTCGCGCCCGCTTGGGACCGCTGGGGCAGCCCGGCGGCCTGGCTTCCCGACGGGCGCTCGCTCCTCGTCACAGCCGACGACGACGGCGCGACGCCGGTCTTCCGGGTCGCCGTCGCTGACGGTACGGTCACCCGGGTGACACGTGACGCGGCGGCGTACACCGACGTCGTGGTTTCGCCCGATGGTCTGAGCGCGTTTGCGCTACGCAGCTCTTATGAATTCCCGGCCGAAGCGGTCCGGATCGATCTCGCCTCGGGTGAGGTCGAGCGGCTCCCCGCCCCGGCTGAACGCCCCAGGATCAAAGGCTCGCTGGAACGGGTGGAGACCAGTGCGGCTGACGGTTCGAGGGTTCCGGCTTACCTCGCGCTCCCGGAAGGCGCGTCCGCGGCAAATCCGGCGCCGTTGCTGTTGTGGATCCACGGCGGGCCTTTGGGATCGTGGAATGCCTGGACCTGGCGATGGAATCCATGGCTGCTCGTGTCGAAGGGGTATGCCGTGCTGCTGCCGGACCCGGCACTATCCACAGGCTACGGCCAGCAATCCATCCAGCGCGGCTGGGGCCAATGGGGCAAGGCGCCGTTTACGGACCTCATGTCCATCACCGACGCAGTGGTCCGGCGGCCGGACATTGACGAGACGCGGACGGCCGCCATGGGCGGATCATTCGGCGGATACATGGCCAACTGGGTGGCCGGGCAGACGGACCGCTTCAAGGCGATCGTGACGCACGCCAGTTTGTGGGCACTGGACCAGTTCGGGCCCACCACGGATGCTTCGCAGTATTGGCTCAAGGAAATGACCGCGGAGATGGCAATGGACAACTCGCCCCATCTCCATGTTGCAAAAATCCACACCCCCATGCTGGTGATCCACGGCGACAAGGACTATCGGGTGCCGATCGGCGAGGGCCTGAGGCTTTGGTACGAACTTCTTTCCAGCTCCGGGCTGCCCGCCGACGACAACGGCGAGACCCAGCACCGCTTCCTGTACTTCCCTGACGAGAACCACTGGATCCTGCAGCCACAGCACGCCAAGGTCTGGTACGGCGTCGTGGAGCACTTTTTGGCCAAGCAGCTACTGGGACAGGAGGTTCCAGTTCCTGGGGACCTGGGGCTTTAGGCGCCTTCGGCCTCGTAAGATTGGGGCTGTGACTTCGACTTTCAGTATCCGCCCTGCCCGCACCGGCGATGTTGCCGCGATCAAGAGGCTTGTAGCGCCATTGGCAGAGCAGCGAATCCTGATGGCCAAGGAGACCGTGGCCTACTACGAGAGCCTTCAGGAGTTTCGGATTGCCGAATCGTCCGACGGCGAGGTGATCGGTTGCGGTGCCTTGCACGTGATGTGGGAGGACCTGGCTGAGGTGCGCACCTTGGCAGCGGACGACAATTGGCGGGGCAAGGGCGTGGGTCACGTCCTTGTCCAGCAGCTCCTGGAGGACGCCCGGGCTTTGGGCGTCGCCCGGGTCTTCTGCCTGACGTTCGAAGTGGACTTCTTCAAGCGCCACGGATTCGAAGTCATGGCGGACCAAACCGCCGTCGACCCCCAGGTCTACTCGGAATTGCTGCGTTCCCACGACGAAGGCGTGGCCGAGTTCCTTGATCTGGCCCGTGTGAAGCCCAATACCCTGGGCAACACCCGCATGATCAAGGTCCTGTAGCTCCGGTTTCTTCTCTCGGTTCCTGAATGTGCCGGTCCTCAAGCCTTTACGTATATCAACTTGATGGATAAACTAATGGAGGCTCGGTTGCGGCGGGCCAACCATACTGTGGAGGCGAGAAATGAAGTACCACGTTATGTTTCCGGACTTTTCAGGTTTCCAAATCGACATGCCGCGCCCTGGCGCCACACCGGAGTCGCGCAAGCAGGGAACCGGGGGTTGCATGCGGTCCGCGTGCACGGATCTCTGGCCGGACTCGGTGGCCAAAGACGCAACAGGCCAAGACTTGAGTATCGCTCGATTGACAGTGGGCGGGCCGCCGCACTGACCAGGCGCATGCCGGAAGTTTTTCCAGAAGGGACAGCCATTGGGGGTTGTCCCTTCCTTGTGGCTACCGCTGGGTTCTGTATTGCACGTTCCCACATACGTACCATTCCCCTACCGTGCCCGGGGCGCTGGTAGTAGGGTCAAATCACCTACCAGCAACGCCCCAGGAGCGCGCCATGAAAAAGCTCATCAACGATCCCCGCTCGGTGGTGGACGAGTCTGTCGAGGGATTCGGCATGGCCCATGCCGATCTCGTGGACGTCCATACGGACCCTATCTTCGTCGTTCGAAAAGGAGCGCCGGTTGCCGGCAAGGTGGCGCTTGTCTCGGGAGGAGGGAGCGGCCATGAGCCGCTTCATGCCGGCTTTGTGGGGCACGGAATGCTCGACGCCGCCGTGCCGGGCGCCGTTTTCACGTCGCCCACCCCGGACCAGATCATTCCGGCCACCGCGGCCGTCGATTCCGGGGCCGGGGTCATACACATTGTGAAGAACTACACCGGTGACGTGCTGAATTTCGAGACTGCGGCAGAGATGGCCCAGGCTGAAGGAATCAGCGTCCGCTCGGTTCTCGTCAACGACGACGTCGCAGTGGAGGATTCGCTGTACACGGCAGGCCGACGCGGCGTGGGTGGCACCGTGCTGGTCGAAAAAATTGCAGGCGCCGCAGCCGAGCGTGGGGATTCCCTGGAAGCTGTCGCGGGTGTAGCGGAGGGAGTTGTCCGCAACGTGCGCACTATGGGCGTCGCTTTGTCCGGCTGCACCGTGCCGCATGCCGGGGTACCCAGCTTTGAGCTCGCCGACGACGAAATAGAAATCGGCATAGGCATTCACGGTGAGCCGGGGCGGCACCGGATCGCCATGGAGGGAGCCGACGCCATCACCAGCCGCCTATTGGACCCCGTTCTGGAGGACCTCGGGATCAAGGCCGGTGAAGAGGTGCTGCTCTTCGTCAACGGCATGGGTGGTACGCCGCTCAGTGAGCTGTACATTGTCTACCGCCGGGCGGCCCAGATCCTCGCGGAAAGGGGAGCCAAAGTGGAGCGCTCACTCGTGGGCAACTACGTCACGTCCCTTGAGATGCAGGGCTGCTCCATCTCGGTACTGCGTCTTGATGACGAACTCACCGCCCTTTGGGACGCGCCCGTCCACACTCCAGCCCTGCGTTGGGGGATGTGACGGTGGGCCTGGGGGTCGAATGGGCGGTCGAATGGTTGACACTCTCCGCACGGCTCATGGCCGAGCATCGGGAGGAATTGATTGCATTGGACCGTGCGATTGGCGACTCGGACCACGGCGAAAACATGGACCGAGGATTCCAGGCCGTCATGGAGAAGCTTGCACAAACTCCTCCCGAAACACCCGGCGCAGCTCTGAAGCTGGCTGCGATGGCCCTGATGTCCAAAGTGGGTGGGGCCGCCGGACCGCTGTATGGAACCGCGTATCTTCGGGCGGCCACGGCGCTGGGAGAAAACGCCGACATTGATGCGGCAGCGCTAGCGGGTGCACTGACTGCGGCACGGGACGGAATCGTTGCCCGCGGGAAGGCGGAGCTAGGTGACAAAACCATGGTGGATGCCTGGTCTCCGGCGGTGGAAGCGGCGGACGAGGTCCTGGTGGCCGGTGGAGATGCTGTTGCAGTGCTGGCTGCGGCGGCCGAGGCTGCCGAGGTTGGAGCCGTCACGACTGATCCGTTGGTAGCCCGCAAGGGTCGCGCCAGCTACCTCGGTGAACGCAGCGCTGGTCACCGCGATCCGGGGGCCGCGTCTTCTGCTTTGCTGTTGCGCGCGGCCGCCACCGCGGCGGGATTCCCCGAGGGGTCCGCCGAATGACGGTGGGCTTGGTGGTGGTCTCACACAGCCGGAAGATCGCGGAGGGGGCAGTGGAATTGGCCGCGCAGATGGCCCCCGATGTGCGGTTCTACGCTGTAGGCGGCACGGACGATGGCAGGATTGGGACGGACCTGGAGAAAACGATCACCGCATTCGAGGCAGGACTTGCGGAGGCTTCCGGGGATGGCGTGGTGGTCCTGACGGACCTCGGTTCGGCCGTCATGACGGCAGAATCAGCAGTCGAGTTCTCCAGCGAGCCCGAAAAGGTCCTCCTTGCCGACGCTCCTTTGGTGGAGGGCCTCGTTGCCGCAGCGGTGGCGACCCAGGGTGGTGCATTGGCCGCCGCGGTGAAGGCCGCCGCCGAGGCCGTTCGATTCGGCCCGGAGCCTGTTTTTGATGCCGAGGCGCCGTCTCAATCCGAAGGCAGGGGTCAACCGGCGGAAAGCGGCGAGTTCGAACTCGTAAACCCGATGGGAATGCACGCCCGGCCTGCGGCGAAGATTGCAGGTGGACTGGCCGGCATGGATGTCGAGGCAACAGTAAACGGCGTCGATGGCACATCCATTATGGAACTCATGAGCCTCGCAGTAGGCAAGGGCGGGAAGCTCAGGGTCGAGGCCTGGGGCACAGACTCATCGAAAGCCCTGGAGTACGTCAGGCGGTTGGTGGAACAGGGATTCGGCGAGATCTGACGCGGCGAGACCTGAACGCCGCGCGGGGTTTGGGATTCAGGACTGCCGGAGACCGTGGGCATCGAGCAGGAGGCTCACCGTGATGGTGGTCTGGCACTGCTCGCCCCAGGGTTTCGCGGTTTTGGGTGTGAAGTCGAGTGTCCTGGGCGGCAAGGTCCCGCCGTTTACGTCCGTGCCGGTCACCTCGGCATCGATGGGTGAGGACGTCAGTGTTCCCATGTTCAGGAAGCCGTAGCGGGTGCCATCCGGTGACGTGACGGCGGAGCATGACCCATCGGGTTCAGGGCTGCAGGATTGGGGGACGGACACGCTGCCTGGGCGCAAATCCAAATCGGCCTCGCGGCATTTCCCGTCCTGGCATGCCTTCAAATGGACGGTTTTCACCGTCGGCGCGTATTCCGCCGTGATTGTCAGGGACACCACCGGGGCCATGGCAATTGCCGGGCAAGCGGTGACTTGAGGTTCACATCCCGACCAGAGTGCCGCCGTCGTGGTCAATGCGATGGCGGCCCACAACCTGCGCATACTTGAGGATAATCCCGCTGCCGTGGCCCGGAACGGGAGGCCTGCAACTGGCAGGCACATCGTTACCGACATTTGCGGATCGTTGCCGCGCCGCGACCTCACGGCCGGGTCACGGCCGGGCGCAAGGAATTAGCCGGCCGCAAAGAATAGGGTTCTTTGCATGACTGAACCCTCGGACGTGCATGCCACTCGCTCCGCCTACAACACAGTAGCTGCCGACTATGCTGATCTCCTGCGCAACGAGCTCGAGGCAAAACCATTTGACCGGGCCATGCTTGGCACCTTTGCCGAGCTCGTGGGGTCTTCCGGAGGCGGTGCTGTTGCCGATATCGGTTGCGGACCTGGACGGATCACCGCGCACCTGCATTCGCTCGGCCTGGCGGCTTTCGGCATCGATCTATCGCCGGAGATGGTGGCAGTAGCCCGCCGCGATCACCCCAGCCTGCAGTTTGATGAAGGGTCGATGGAGGCGCTGGAGCTGGCGGACGGCACCTTGGGTGGCATCGTCGGCTGGTATTCGATCATCCACACGCCGCCGGGCCGTTTGCCGGCGGTGTTCGCGGAATTTCACCGGACCCTCCTGGACGGCGGCTTGCTGCTTCTCGCGTTTCAGGCCGGTGACGAGCCCAGGCATTTGGACTTCGCGTATGGCCACGAGATCGATCTCGATGCCTATCGCTTGCCGCCTGAGCACATCACGGAACTCCTCCTTCGGGCCGGCTTTGTCGTGGACGCGCAGCTTCTCCGCGAACCGGACGAAATGCACGAGAAGACCCCGCAGGCCTACCTTCTAGCCCGCAAGCCGGCGCGCAAACCGGCCACGGCGTGAACGAAGCCGCGCAAACGGAGGCCTAGGCAGGGAGCCGCAGTCCGCCGTCGTGCATCTCTGCCAAGCCGTCGCGCAGGAGCCCTTCGAGGGCGCGTTCCAGCTGCTCCGGGGCCGAATTCAAGCGATGCAGGGCAGCCAGCGGTACGGCCGCGCCCTCGGCCGCGAAACCGAGGTCAGCCGCGGGGCGCTCGAACAGTTCCGGGGCTACCGGCGAATCGGCCACGCGCAATACGGCCATCACGGCACCCCGCAGCTGCCGGTCCGTGCCGTGCCACGCCTGGCCTTTGGGCGTGTATGTCGGCGGCGGTTCACCTGCGGCAAGCCACGCACAGGAGTCGCGGACGGGGCAGTCTGAGCACTTGGGGGAGCGGGCCGTGCACACCAGCGCTCCGAGTTCCATGACGGAAGCGTTCCAGCGGACGGAGAGCCCGACGTCGTCGGGCATGAGCGATTGGGCGAGGCGCATCTCCGACGCGCTGAGCGACGGCGCCGGCAGCGCAAGTCCCGAAACAAGCCGGGCATGCACTCGCCGGATGTTCGTGTCCACCACGGTTTCGCGTCGCCCGAACGCAAAAGCAGCCACCGCCGCGGCCGTATAGTCGCCGACGCCGGGAAGGCTCAACAGCGATGCGTGCGTATCCGGCACCTTGCCGCCATGCTGTTCCACGATCGCGACGGCGGCCGCGTGGAGCCTGAGCGCGCGGCGGGGATAACCGAGCCTGCCCCAATGCCGCACGGCCTCGCCCGAGGGCTGCCTCGCGAGATCCGCAGGTTCCGGCCAGCGTTCCATCCAGTCTTCCCACACCGGCAGGACACGAACTACCGGAGTCTGCTGCAGCATCACCTCGCTGACCAGGATTCCCCACGGGCTGCAGTCCGGTGACCTCCATGGCAATACCCGGGCCACCTCGGAGAACCAGCGGTCCATGGACTGATGCAGGTCCGTGAGGTGATGGGTGCCGGCAAGTTCAGCGGCGCTGGCAATCTCGGCGGAGCCGGGCAGTGACATGAAGATCCTTGCTGCGGTTCGTGGCAGGCCCTGATGGCGGCCGATTCCTGCCATCCACTGTAGTGGAGTCGCGGGGATGACGTAGGTCATACTGGCCCCGATCGGGCCCTGGCGGCGTGGTGCGGCGCCATCAAGGCCCTGCGTTGCCTAGCCTAGAAGCATGGTCAACAAGGGCAAGCAACCGCCGAGGGCGCGCACGTCGTCGTCGGCAAAAAGCCCTGCCCGGACCGCAGGCGCAAACCGTCCGACAAACGGGGCCAGGCCTCAAAGGCGCCGGACCAGCCCTGCCGTTTACCGGCGTCGGAGGCTGGTAGTTTTCGGTGCCCTCCTGCTGGTCCTTGCGATGCTCGTGGCCGGGGTCGTGGCCATGAGTTCATCCCTTGCGAGCAAGGCTGATTCCGGAATCTCCAAGAACGACGCGGGTGCGGCGGCCCCCGCGGTCCAAGCTCCTTCGACTGATCCAATTGTGCCCACTACAACGCCCGCGCCGACCCCGGTGTGCGACCTCAATCTGGTGACGGTAACGGCGTCCACGGACCAGCCTGCCTATGCGGCCGGGCAGAACCCCGTGCTGAGCATGAAGATCACCAACGGGGGAACGGCGCCGTGCCAGGTCAACGTCGGCACGTCCCAGATGGAGTTCCTGGTGATGAGTGGCGAGGACCGGATTTTCTCCTCCAAGGACTGCCAAGCCAAGGGCGATGACCTAGTGAAGCAGATCGATCCGGGCAAGAGCGAGACGGCCAACTTCCCGTGGCAACGCAACCGGACGACGGAGGGCTGCGGCGTAATTTCGGCCAAGCCAGCCACCGGTACGTACACCTTCAAGGCCGTCCTGGGAAACAAGGCGAGCACCAAAGCCGTCTTCGAGCTGCGCTAGAGGAACCTGTCCAGCAGGCTGGCTTCGGCCATGCGGCTGAGCCCTTCGCGGACGGTCCGGGCGCGCTGGTCGCCGATGCCGTCCACGGTCATGAGGTCGTCGATAGTGGCGGCCATAAGGTTTTGGAGTCCGCCGAAGTGCTCCACCAAACGGTCGGCCACGGCTTTCGGAACGGACTTCAACCCCGACAGGAGGCGGTAGCCGCGCGGCTGCACACCGGCGTCGAGCACGTCCATACCTCCGGCGAAACCGATGATCCCGGCAATCTTGCCCAGATCAATCAGCTCTGTAGGGCCAAGATCCAGAAGGGCCTGCACCGCGCCGTCGATGTCCTCCGGCGAGGCATCGGCACCCGCGTAGTCGCGGATGATCACGTCGCTGCCCGGCCCGCGGCCCGTGGTGAGCTCCTCCAACTGCAATGAGAGCAACCGGCCGTCCTCGCCAAGCTCCAGGACATATTGTGCGATTTCCTCGGCAATGCGCCGGACCATTTCCTGGCGCTGAAGGGTCACAGCCACATCCCGGACGGTGACCATGGCTTCGATTTCGAGGGCCGACAGGGCGCTGGTGACCTGGTCCAAGCGGGCGCTGTAGCGTTCGAGGGTTGCGAGAGCCTGGTTGGCGCGGGCCAGGACCTTCTCGGAGCCCTCCAGCACGTGCCGCAGGCCGTTGACGTAGAGGGCGATGATCTGCATGGACTGGCTGACCGAAATCACCGGAACTCCGGTCTGGATGGCCACGCGCTCGGCCGTCCTGTGGCGCGTTCCTGATTCCTGGGTCTCGATGCTGGAGTCCGGCACAAGCTGGACCGCGGCACGAAGGATGTTCCCGGCGTCCTTGTCGCAGATGATGGCGCCATCCATCTTCGCGAGTTCGCGCAGCCGCGTCGGGGAGAAATCGATGCCGATTTCAAAACCGCCGGAACAGATGGATTCGATGGTCCGGTCCGTTCCCAGCACAATCAGGGCGCCAGTGCGCCCGCGAAGGATGCGTTCCAGGCCGTCGCGCAAAGGTGTTCCGGGGGCCACCCTGCCCAGAGTCGCCTTGAGCGAATCTTCGGGGCTCCGAGCCATAGGTGTTCCCTTCAAAGGTGCACGCAGGCGCGCCCGCAAGTGTGCCGGTTTTCAGCAATGAGTCGACGGGATCAAAATGCCAGGTTTCCCGCAAGCTCAATGATAGAGGTATAGACCGGCAACAACCGCACGGGCAAGCCTTAAAGTGCCCCAAAGAAGGTTATGTGGCGGGTGCTTCGAAACGCGTTCGACGGCGGCCGCCCGACCGCCACTTTGGGCTCGGTCCCCGGACCCTCAGCTCGGTCCCCGGGACCCTCAACTTGGTCACTGGGACCTCAGGGGGCCGTCCGAAGCCGCGCGAGCCGCTCGAGGTCGCGTCGCACACTCTGCAACGCGGCTTCCCGGGCCGCCGCCCTTCCAGTGTCCGGATGCGTTTGCCTCGCGGGAGAGTGGGTTGCCCCTCTGCCCACGTCCGGGCGGTGCCCTTGCCGGAGCCGGCTCCTGGCCGCGGCGGAGTTCGCTTCCGTGAACCCGGGAGGGTTCGCGGCGAGGCTCGCGGCGAGGTTCGCCGGGGGATTCGCCGCGGGGTACGTTGCGGGGGAGGGGCCGAGGGGATCGTAGAACAAGTCATTCCCTGGTTTCATTGATGCCTGTTCCTTTCATGCCATCGTCGGCTGCTCGGGTGTTCTTCCTGGCGGATGGCTCCAACGCGAGCTGGAGCTCCCGCCTTTCAATTCAAACTATCGGCAGGTGATTTCGGAGGTTTGTGCACCTCGTTTCGATCCTGTTAAGCGCCGGCCTTGGGACCCTGCCTCCGGCGGAGTCCCCGGCTGCGATAAACTTGGTATCTTGGCTGGCGCGCAAATCGTGCCGCTCCCTGAGTTGGCCCCCGGCCGGCACGGGGCCGTACCCAGCCTCCATTCCACGTTCGGCCCGTCGTTTCAATGCGGGCAACGCCCAGATCGCAGCGAAAGTAGCACCGTGTCCCAAGAAGTCCTGAGCCCCGCCCGAGTCCAGGAAATTCACCATGAGGCCTCCCGGCGTCGTACTTTCGCGGTCATTTCGCACCCTGACGCCGGCAAGTCCACGCTCACGGAAGCCCTCGCCCTGCACGCCAAAGTGATCGGCACCGCCGGTGCGTCGAGCGGCAAGGCCAACCGCAAGGAAACCGTCTCCGACTGGATGCAGATGGAGAAGGACCGCGGTATTTCCATCAGTTCCGCAGCATTGCAGTTCTCCTACCGGGACACTGTGATCAACCTGCTGGACACCCCGGGCCACGCCGACTTCTCCGAGGACACCTACCGCGTCCTGGCCGCAGTCGACTGCGCAGTGATGTTGGTCGACGCCGCCAAGGGCCTGGAAACGCAGACCATGAAGCTCTTCGAGGTCTGCAAGCAGCGGAACCTTCCCATCATCACGGTCATCAACAAATGGGACCGTCCGGGCCTGGACGCTCTCGCGCTGATGGACGAGATCACGGAACGCACCGGCCTTCAGCCCATGCCCTTGACCTGGGCCGTGGGCATTTCCGGCGACTTCCGTGGAGTCTGGGACCTGCGCAATGACCGCTTCGCACGGTTCGCGCGCAACAACGCCGGCGCCAACATCGCCATCACCGAATACTTCACGCCGGAAGAAGCAGCCGAGGCCCAGGGCAACAACTGGAGCGACGCCGTCGACGAAGCCGGACTGGTGATCGAATCAAACCTCGAATTCAACGTGGAGAGCTTCCACGCCGGAACGGCAACACCCATCCTCTTCAGCTCGGCGGCCCTGAACTTCGGGGTCAAGGAAATCCTTGACGCCTTGGTGGATTTCGCGCCTCCGGCCGCACCCCGCCCGGACGTCGACGGCGAGCCCCGTTCCGTTGACGCTCCCTTCGCCGGATTCGTCTTCAAGGTCCAGGCCGGCATGAACAAGGCCCACCGAGACCACGTTGCGTTCATCCGTGTGTGCTCCGGCGTCTTTGAGCGCGGCATGGTGGTCACGCAGACACGCACCGGGAAGTCCTTCGCCACCAAGTACGCCCAGCAGGTGTTCGGGCGCGAACGCGAAGTCATCGACGAGGCCTACCCCGGCGACGTCGTCGGCTTGGTGAACGCGTCCTCACTCCGTGTAGGGGACAGCTTGTTCCTGGACGAACCAGTGGAATTCCCCGCCATTCCGCTCTTTGCCCCAGAGCATTTCCAAGTGGCAAGGTCCCAGGATCCCAGCCGCTTCAAGCAGTTCCGCCGCGGCATCGAACAGCTTGAGCACGAAGGCGTCATCCAGGTGCTCCGTTCCGACGTCCGAGGCGACCAGGCACCCGTCCTCGCCGCTGTCGGTCCCATGCAGTTCGAAGTGGTGGAAGACCGCATGGCCCACGACTTCAACGCCCCGATGCGCTTGGAGCGCCTCCCGTACTCGATGGCGAGGATCTCGACGGCGGAGGCCATGCCGGCGCTCGCAAACGTCCCCGGCGCTGAGGTGCTTCTGAGGTCCGACGGCGAATACCTCGCGTTGTTCAACGATGTCTGGGCGCTGCGCAGGATCGAGAAGAACCACCCGAAGCTCACGCTGGTCCCGATCGGCACGCACAACCCTGCGAAATAGTCCTCCAAACGCGAAGCACTCCTCTGGACATGCTCCTCGTATGAGCTAAGGACTGGACATAATGCTGTTATGTCCAGTCCTTGGTTCGAAGAGGGGGCATGTCCCGTGGGGACCTGGGCTTGGGGCGGGCGTTCAGTAGCTCACTTGGCGTTCGAGCTTGTTTCCCAACCCCAGCATGGCGAGGCTCACCGCGAGGAATCCTACGGCGATCGCTACTGCAAAAACCGCCACTCCGCCCCAACCGCCGGCGCGCAAAGGGTCGATGAACCAGTAGGCGTACCAGTTTACGAATGACCCCCGGACCAGGCTGTAGACGAGGTAGGCAACCGGGTAGAGCAGCCAGTACCAGAGGTGCTTGACGGTCAGCCTTGAGCGCGGAGGCTGGAACAGCCAATCGGCAACCATGACAACCGGCATGAGGTAGTGGACGACGAAGTTGACCCAGGGGAGCAAGGAGCCGAGGTCTTGTCCTGCGAGGAGTGCGCCGAAGACGAGTCCCACAACGGCCATGGCGATCGTTGCAGTGCCCCGCGTGGCGTCGTCGAGTTCGCTGGGCCGCTTGCCAACCATCACGCGGTAGCCGCTGATCAACAGCACCACCGACGCGAAGATGTTGGACAGGTTGGTGAAGTAGCTGAAGAAGTTCCACGGATCAAAGCCCAGGCCGATGTGGACCGTGAGCTGCGTCCCGACGGCTACAAGGGTCAGGAGGGCAAAGAAGAGGCGTCCCCCAATGAGCACATTTCTTTTGGTCATGGGGACAATCTTCCGGTGGCCACGGCTAACTCACGCGCCCGACACTCCGAGCCAAGCTGTCAACTCAAACAGGGGGCAGGTCCAGTGGTGGACTAGGTGCTGACCACCTGTTCGTACGGCATGGATCAACTTCGGGGCACCTCAGGTGGCGCTACTTATGGGCGGTCGAGATCCAGTGGACGCGGACCTATCCGCTCGGCAGGGAGGCCGGTCGCGTCGCGGATCGGGCCCTACGCGGTGGTGATCTTGCCGTCCCACGCGCCGCCGGCCGGGACGGAGGCGTGCTGGTGGATCAGTTCCCAGCCGTTCTCACGCCGCTCGAAGCAGTCGGTCTGCCGGGCCGTGACGTGCTTGGTGGAGCCGTTCTTGAGCACGATGTTCGTGCTCTGCACCGTGCAGACGATGCCCATGTCCCCATTGACCTTCGCGGCCAGGTCGAGGATCTCGACGTTGCAGGACTCGAAGTTGGCGAAGGTGTCGTCGAACAGCTTGCGCGCCGGGGGGACACCCCTGGACGCGAACGGGGGGATGTCGAACCACAGCACGTCGGACGCCCAGTGCCGGGTGCTCTGCGCACCGGTCATCGACGCCGCCATCTCGCGGACGATGGCGATGATGGCTTCCTTGTCCTGCTCGGTCGTCGTCATGACTTTGCTCCCTTCATCTCGCGGCCCTGATCAGCCGCTACGGACAACCCTGCGGCGTGCCCCGACGAGAGGTGCAAGCCCCGCACGCGCCCGTGTATCTCCCGTTGGGGGAGGTGGCATAGTGGCAGGCATGGACGCGACACTGCCGATCGGGGACTTCGCAAGGGCCACGCACCTGAGCGTGAAGACGCTGCGCTACTACCACCAGGTGGGCCTGCTGGAACCGGACGAGGTGGACCGGCATACCGGCCACCGGTACTACACCACCGCGCAGATCCCGACCGCGCAGATCATCCGCCGCTTTCGCGCCTTGGACATGCCGGTCGAGCAGATCGCCAAGGTGCTGGCCGCCCCCGACCTCGACACCCGCAACGCGCTGCTGGCCGCGCACCTGAACCAGATGGAGCGGGAGTTGGCGCGCAGCCAGTCTGCGGTCGCCTCGCTGCGCGACCTGCTTACCCGCCCGCCGGGCGGCACCCGGGCCGAGATCGGGCGCCGGAGCGTTCCGGCCACGCCGGCGGCTGCGATCACCGAGACGGTGGACGTCGCCGAGGCGTTGACCTGGTACCAGGGTGCGCTCGGTGAGATCTACGCGACGCTCGACGCCCAGGGCCTGGCCGCCGACGCGCCGGCTGGCGGGATCTTCAGTACCGACCTGTTCACCCACGGGCGCGGACCGGCGACGATCTTCGTGCCTTGCGCCGGACCGCTGCGCCCCATGGGTAGGGTCGGCGCGCTGGTCATCCCGGCGGTCGAGTTGGCGACGATTGTGCACCGCGGCCCGCATGCGAATATCGACCTGGCTTACGGAGCCCTCGGCACGTACGTCGCTGAACATGCCCTCGCCGTGGACGGCCCGATCCGCGAGTACTACCCCGTCGGGCGCCACGAGAGCGCAGAGGCGGCCGAGTGGCGCACCGAGATCTGCTGGCCGATCTTCCACACGGGACCGTCGCCCGACGAACCCGCAGCGCGCACACACGAAGGCGGCGATGGGTAGAGGGCGCAGGTGGCACTCGGAACCTGCGGCGCCGAACGCGCCGACACCGGCGATATCGAAACTCCTATGCGGTCACGGCGCTACGTGATCAGCAACTCCAAAGCCTCGGCCAGGTGTGCCACCTCGCGGACCGAGAAACCCTCCGGGATGGGCCCCGGTCCGTTAGGGCTGGCGGGCACCACGGCGTGGGTGAAACCAAGCCGCTGCGCCTCGTGGATGCGCTGGTTGATCCCCGGCACGGGACGGACCTCGCCAGCCAGGCCAACTTCGCCGAATGCAATGAGCCGCTGAGGCAGTGCCTTGCGCGCCTTCGCCGAGGCCACGGCAAGCGCCACCGCGAGGTCGGTGGCCGGTTCGCTCAACTTCACCCCTCCGACAGTGGCCACGTAGGAGTCGTCCTTGTGCAGGATGCAGCCGGCCCGCTGTTGAAGCACAGCCAGGAGCATGGCGACGCGCGAGCTGTCCAGGCCGCTCGTGGCCCTGCGCGGCTGTGAGCTGGCACTCTCAGCCAGGAGCGACTGCACCTCGGCCAGCAGCGGGCGCCTGCCTTCCATGGTCACGGTGATGCATGTGCCCGACACCGGCTCGCGCGTCCGCGACACAAAAAGCCCGCTGGGATCGGCGAGGCCTTCGATGCCGGCTTCGTTCAGGTCGAAACAGCCGACGTCGTCCGTGGCCCCGTAGCGGTTCTTGACCGCGCGCAACAATCGCAAGCGCGAATGGCGCTCGCCTTCGAACTGGCACACGACGTCCACCAGATGCTCCAGGAGACGCGGACCGGCAATGGAGCCGTCCTTCGTCACGTGGCCAACCAGCAGGGTGGTCATGTTGCGGCGCTTTGCGGCGGCGATGATGGACGCTGCGACTTCCCGGACCTGTGAGACTCCGCCCGCGCTACCTTCGACATCGGCGCTGCTGAGGGTCTGTACCGAGTCCACGATCAGCAGCTTCGGCTCGAGCTTCTCCACTTGCCCCAGTGCCTGCCCGAGGTCGGTTTCCGCAGAGAGATAGAGGGTATGCGCGACCGCGTCAATCCTTTCCGCACGGAGCTTGACCTGGGCCGCCGATTCCTCGCCCGTGACGTACAGGACGTCCTGGCCCGTGCGGGCGAACTTCGCCGCGACATCCAGGAGCAGCGTGGATTTCCCGACGCCGGGTTCCCCGGCAAGCAGGATGACCGCACCGGGAACCAGCCCTCCGCCCAGGACGCGGTCCAGTTCGTCGACGCCGGTGGGCAGGAACGCGGCCGTGGTGCCGTCTACCTCGGCAATCCGGCGGGCCGGCTCCAAAACCGTTGTGGCCGCCGTCGTACGCGCAACTGTGACGCCTGTTTCCTCCACGGTGCCCCACGCCTGGCATTCGCCGCAGCGCCCCACCCACTTGACCGTGGTCCACCCGCATTCGGCACATTTGTACGCGGGTGTCTTGGAGGTGCGTGAGGTCTTGGAAGCCATGCGTACAAGGCTAGTGGAGGGGTAGGACAGTCAAGTGCGCCTTACTGCAATGGAGGAAGCACGTCCCTTGCCTCGCGGGGGTCCATGCCCGCGGCTTCGAGCAGGTCCACCATGAGCGGGCGGAAGAGCATCACCACTGTTTCGCCCTCGAGCTTCTGGACGTGCAGCATTTTGGGGTGCAAGCGGGTGGCAATGTCAGCCAAGTCCTGCCGAGCGCCTCGCAGGTGGGCGCGGCGGGCGCCGTCGTGCACTTCCGCGAGTCCGAGTGACAGTTCCTCGACCGCGGCGGAAGTGTCCTGCAGGACCTCCGAAATGCTGTCCGTGGCCTCGTCCGTCAACGCGGCATGGTTGATGGCACTCGTCAGCCGCCGCGCGAACACGCGGCCGTTGCGAAGGGCGAGGTCGATGGAATCCAGCGATTCCTCCAGCATGGCCAACTCGTCGCGGTGCCGCCGGTACGCCGGGGCGAGCGTGGCCACCTCACCAGAGGCCTTGAGGGATTGGCGCATCCGGTCCACGAGGGGCTGGCAATTCCGCCCCCGGATGAGGGCATGCCAAGCTTGGGTCGAGTCGCTGTTGATCAATGCGTCGGCACACTCACGGAGGACCTCCGAGAGTTCGTGGAGGAGTTTGCGGACGTCCTGGCGCGGTTCCCGTCGCGGGTCCTTCGGGACCAGCATGGTGACCAGCAGCGCGAAAACCCCGCCGACTACGGCGTCGATGCTCCGCGTGAACGGCCCGCCTTCCGGTGCCGGCAGCAGGACCACGAGAAGTGATTGCAGGCCGAGCTGGGTGGTGAAGATGGAGCCACTGTCCAGGAACCGGGCCAGGAGGATGGAGAAAAGGAGCACGACGGCGGCTTGCCAGATTCCCGAACCCAGCCAGTGGAGCAGCAAATCGCCGATGACGATCCCGAGGGTACAGCCGAGCCCGACTTCCACCACCCGGCGAAGCCGCGGATCCCGCGAGAAGCCGAGCGCGATCAGGGACGAGGTGGCAGCAAAAAGGGGTCCCTTGTGCCCCAGGATGTATTCAGCGAACGCGTAGGCGCCCACAGCGCACACGGTCATCTGGACGGCCGGAACCAAGGAGTTCCGGCTGCGGACGAAGCCGGTGCGCAGCCGCGCCCGCAGGAATTTCTTGCTTGCTGAAAGTCCTTGGGGGGCGCTCATGGCTCAAGTCTATTCAGGAGCGGCTCACGGAGTGCGGCACGCCGAGGAAGCCTTGAAGTGAGGGGCGTCACTTAATCCCCCATGACACGCCAAGCGCAAGGGCGACGCTGCACTTGTAAACCAATGGTCCGCCGCCGTTCATCTCCCGTTCACTTTGGACCGCCGATCCCGTTACCTGCGGCTCCTACCGTCAATCAAGGTACAAACACGTACGCAAATCTTTCGTATGCCGACTTTCTCCCTCGGCACGCATCAGAGAATCCCTGGAAGGGGTACATCCCAGTGAAGGCAACTCGCTTCGGCCGCAACGCGGCAATTGCGGTCCTCGCAGTCGGCGCCCTTGCGCTGACCGCTTGTGGTTCAGATAACGCAACCGGCGCCGCACCGGCAGCCACCCCGAGCGCCGCAGCCGTCAAGGTCACCGGCACGCTGACCGGCATCGGCGCCTCCTCGACCGGCGCGGCCATGGACGCTTGGAAGGCCGCGTTCGCTTCCGCCAACCCGGGTGCCACCGTCCAGTACTCCCCGGATGGCTCGGGCGCAGGCCGTAAGGCCATCCTCGACGGCTCCGCGCAGTTCGCAGGCTCTGACGCCTACCTGAGCGACGCTGAGTTGGCCACCTCCAAGACCAAGTGCGGCACCGATGGCGCCATCAACATCCCGGTCTACGTCTCGCCGATCGCCGTTGCCTTCAACATCCCGAACGTCAAGGACTTGAAGCTCGACGCCACCACGGTTGCCAAGATCTTCCGCGGCCAGATCACCAACTGGAACGACCCGGCAATCGCCGCCCTGAACGCCGGCGTCACGCTTCCGGACCTCAAGGTCACCCCGGTCAACCGCTCTGACGACTCCGGAACCACCCAGAACTTCACCGATTACCTGGCTGCCGCTGCTCCCTCGGTCTGGACCGACAAGGCAGCCGGCGTTTGGCCTGCTTCCCTGAAGGGTGAGAACGCCAAGGGCACCTCCGGCGTCGTCAAGACCGTCACCGACACCCCGGGTGCCGTGACTTACGCTGACGATTCCGCAGTTTCCGGCAAGCTCGGCACCGCGCAAATCAAGGTTGGCTCGGACTTCGTCAAGATCTCCGCTGCCGCTGCCGCCAAGGCTGTTGAACTGGGCAAGCCCGTTGCAGGCCGCCCGACCGGCGACCTGTCCATCAAGCTCGACCGCACCACCACGGATTCCTCGGCCTACCCGGTAGTCCTCGTTTCTTACCACGTCGTCTGCACCACCTACGACAAGAAGGAAACCGCTGACCTGGTCAAGGCATTCGAGAGCTACGTAGTCTCCGACGCCGGCCAGCAGGCTGCTGCCGGCTCCGCCAAGTCCGCTCCGCTCTCCAAGGCGCTGCAGGACAAGGCGAAGGCCGCTGTTGACTCCATCAAGGCCAAGGCCTAAGGACCACAATGGAGTAGTGGTGCCGCGGACCGCGTCACCACTACCCTTGAATATCAACGTTCCCCGTCCCGCGCTGGTGAAACATCACCGGACGGGGCGGGGAACTTGGCCATTTTTGAGTGAATCTGAAGGATCGTGAAGTGACCACCAACTCCTTGACCACTTCCCAAGGTGCCGGACGCGCCGGGGACAAGGTCTTCTCCGGAGCCACCTTGGCCGCGGGATGCCTGATCCTCGCGGTTCTCTTCGGCGTCGCACTTTTCCTTGTCATCCAGGCCATTCCGGCCCTTGTGGCTCCACCCGCGGACATCCAGGGCGGCCACGGCTTCTTCGCCTACATCGGTCCGATCGTGGTGGGAACCCTGATTGCCGCCGTCATCGCACTTGTGATTGCAACTCCCGTTGCCATCGGCGTTGCACTGTTTATCTCCCACTACGCGCCCCGCAGGCTTGCCTCGGGCCTTGGCTATGTGGTGGACCTCCTCGCTGCCATTCCTTCCGTGGTCTATGGCGCATGGGGCGCGGCATTCCTTGCCCCCCAGATTTCGCCCGCCTACGGCTGGCTGGCCAGCAACATGGGCTGGCTGCCGATTTTCCAAGGCCCGGCTTCCGCTACCGGCAAGACCATCCTGACCGCGAGCATCGTCCTTTCCGTCATGGTCTTGCCGATCATCACTTCCCTGTCGCGCGAGATCTTCCTGCAGACCCCGAAGCTCCACGAGGAAGCCGCCCTGGCCCTCGGCGCGACCCGCTGGGAAATGATCAAGATTGCGGTTTTGCCGTTCGGGCGACCCGGCATCGTGAGCGCCATCATGCTAGGCCTCGGCCGTGCACTTGGCGAGACCATGGCCGTCGCGCTGGTCCTCTCCTCCGGCGCACTGACCGCAAGCCTGATCCAGTCCGGCAACCAGACCATCGCCGCGGAAATCGCCTTGAACTTCCCTGAAGCCAGCGGACTCAAGGTCAGTACGTTGATCGCGGCCGGCTTGGTGTTGTTCGTCATCACCCTGGGTGTCAACATGATTGCACGCTGGATCATCTCCAGGCACAAAGAATTCTCGGGAGCCAACTAATGACTGTCACAGCCCCCGTAGCGCGCAAACGCTCCGCACTGACCAAGGGCCAGTTGCCCGCTTTCGCACCGTATGTCGTCCTGGCCGTCGCCTTGGTACTCGGCGCTGCAATCCTTGCACTGATCGGCTTCAACGCCTTCGGTTGGGGCCTCGTGTCCGCCATTCTCTTCACGATCGGCCTGGTCGGCTGGAGCGCAGCCGTCGAAGGCGGCCGTAAGGCAAACGACAAGCTTGCCACATGCCTGATCGTCGGCTCGTTCCTTGTTGCGCTGCTGCCCCTGATCTCGGTGATCTGGACCGTCCTCGTGAACGGCATCCCGGGCATCATCACCCCCGGCTTCCTGACGACATCCATGAACGGCGTCACAGGTGCCCTCGACAACAAGAGCGTCGATGACGGCACGAAGGTCCTCGGCGGCGTCTACCACGCGCTCCTGGGCACCGTGCAGATCACCCTGCTCGCCACTGTCATATCGGTCCCGGTTGGCTTGCTGACGGCTATCTACCTCGTGGAGTACGGCAACGACCGGGCCCTCGCCCGTGCCATCACGTTCTTCGTCGACGTCATGACCGGTATCCCCTCGATCGTGGCGGGTCTCTTTTCCGCAGCATTCTTCTTCGCCGTGGTCGGCCCGGGCACCAAGACCGGTGCGGTTGCCGCCGTCGCGCTTTCAGTCCTGATGATCCCGGTGGTGGTTCGCTCGAGCGAGGAAATGCTCAAAATCGTCCCGAACGAGCTCCGCGAGGCGGCTTACGCGCTCGGCGTCCGCAAATGGCGCACCATCCTCAAGGTGGTCATCCCGACGGCGATTTCCGGCATCGCGTCCGGCGTCACCTTGGCGATCGCCCGAGTGATTGGCGAGACGGCTCCGATCCTCGTCACCGCAGGTTTCGCGACCACCATCAACAACAACGTGTTCGGCGGCTGGATGGCCTCACTGCCTACGTTCATCTACACGCAGATCCTGAACCCGACCTCGCCGTCCAACCCGGACCCGTCGAGCCAGCGGGCATGGGGCGCCGCACTGGTCCTGATCATCCTGGTGATGCTCCTGAACCTCGGCGCCAGGCTGATAGCCCGGATCTTCGCCCCCAAGGCCGGCCGTTGAACCGCCAGGCCACACGCAAACTTCCAACCACAGCACCGAAGGAACACCATGTCTAAGCGGATCGACGTCAAGGATCTGAACGTCTACTACGGCAGCTTCCTGGCCGTTGAAGGCGTCAATATCAACATTGAAGCCAAATCGGTCACGGCGTTCATCGGTCCGTCCGGTTGTGGCAAGTCCACCTTCCTGCGCACCCTGAACCGCATGCACGAGGTACTGCCCGGGGCCCGCGTCGAAGGCGAAGTCCTGCTCGACGGCGACAACCTCTACGGCCCCGGCGTGGACCCAGTGACCGTCCGCACCCAGGTCGGCATGGTCTTCCAGCGGCCCAACCCGTTCCCCACCATGTCCATTCGCGACAACGTGCTGGCCGGCGTGAAGTTGAACAACAAGAAAATCAGCAAGGGCGCGGCCGACGCACTCGTGGAGAAGTCCCTGCGCGGCGCGAACCTGTGGAACGAGGTCAAGGACCGCCTTGAGAAGCCGGGATCCGGACTCTCCGGCGGCCAGCAGCAGCGGCTCTGCATTGCCCGTGCCATCGCCGTGGAACCGCAGGTCATCCTCATGGACGAGCCCTGCTCCGCGCTTGACCCCATCTCCACCTTGGCCGTCGAAGACCTCATCAATGAGCTCAAGGACGAGTACACCGTGGTGATCGTGACCCACAACATGCAGCAGGCCGCACGCGTTTCCGACAAGACCGCGTTCTTCAACATCGCCGGCACCGGCAAGCCCGGCAAGCTCATCGAGTTCGCCGACACCACCACCATCTTCAACAACCCGTCCCAGAAGGCCACGGAAGACTACGTCTCCGGCCGGTTCGGATAATCCCCACCGCCACCCTAGCCTCGCAAGTCCCCACCGGCTCCCAGCCTTCGCAAGCTCAGGCAGGGGCCCTCGCCGGTGTGGGCCCCCGGCCAGGGAACCCTGGCGGCGTGGGCCCACGCCCGGGGACCCCTGCTGCTGTGGGCCCAGTAAAGCCCGACGGCGACGGTCACTTCGGAAGGTGACTGCCGCCGTCGGGCTTTTGCATACCTGAGGGCTACAAGCGGATCTGGTGCGGATCCCTCTCAAGGGCCGCCTCCCGAGCCGCTGCCTTCGCCGGCCGGAAGCGGCGCCAGGCCAAGGCCACCAACGGCCAGCAAAGAATGAGCGCCACCAAGAGGTAGACCACCACGGCGACCGGTTCGTTCCACAGGCCGGAGATGTTGCCCGCACTCAGCTGGAAGGCCTTGCGCAGCTGACCTTCGATCCGGGGACCCAGGATCAGGCCGATGATCAGGGGCAGGATCGGCAGGCCGAAGCGCCGCATGGCGAAGCCCAGTGCACCGAGCACCAGCAGGATGACCAAGTCGAATGCCTGCAGGTTGACCGCGTACGCGCCCAGCGTTGCGAAGAACAGTATCCCGGCATACAAGTAAGGCCGGGGAATCCGCAGCAGCTTGGCCCACAAGGGCGCCATGGGCAGGTTGAAGAGCAAGAGCAGGGTATTCCCGATGAACAAGCTGGCGATGAGGCCCCAGACCAGGATTGGTTCGTTCTGGAAGAGCAACGGACCGGGTTGGATGCCGAACTGCATCAAGGCGGCAAGCATGACGCCCGCCGTAGCATTGGTCGGCAGGCCGAGCGCCAGCAGGGGCGTCAACGTCCCGGCAGCGGAGGCGTTGTTCGCGGCCTCGGGGCCGGCCACGCCTTCGATGGCACCGTGCCCGAATTCGTCCGGGTGCTTGGTGAGCTTTTTCTCGACCGAGTAGGACAGGAATGTGGGGACCTCGGCCCCGCCCGCCGGCATGGCGCCGAACGGGAAGCCAAGCGCGGTTCCACGGAGCCACGGCTTCCAAGAGCGCTTCCAGTCCTGCTTGCCCATCCATGGCTGGCCCACCGGGATGGTGGACGTCTTGCTGCGGCGAAGATGGGCAGCGATCCAGAGGGCCTCGCCGACGGCGAAGATCGCCACGGCCACCACTACGATGTCGAGGCCGTCGCTCAGCAAGGGGATGCCGAAGACCAGGCGCTGCTGGCCGGTCACCGGGTCCAGGCCGACCAGTCCGATGGCCAGACCGAGGCCGAGGGATGCGAAGCCTCGGAGCTTGGAGGCTCCAAGGACCGCAGTCACGGTCAACAGGCCCAGGATCATGATGGCCAGATAGCTGGACGGGCCCAGGCTCACCGCAAACTTCACCACCACGGGGGCGAACGCGGCCAAAAGCGCGGTTCCTATGGTGCCGGCCACGAAGGAACCGATGGCTGCCGTGGCCAGGGCTTGTGCAGCCCGGCCCGCCTTTGCCATCTTGTGGCCCTCGATTGCGGTGATAACCGTGGACGACTCGCCTGGGGTGTTCAGCAGGATGGACGTGGTGGAGCCGCCGTACATACCGCCGTAGTAGATGCCGGCGAACATGATGAGCGCACTGGTGGGTTCGAGGTTGTAGGTCAGGGGCAGCAACAGCGCGATAGCCATGGCCGGGCCGATGCCTGGAAGCACGCCCACGGCGGTGCCGAGGAGCACGCCAAGGCACGCGAACATGAGGTTCATGGGGGTCAGCGCGGTGGAGAACCCCTGTAGCAACAGATTGAAAGTATCCATGTCAGAGGATTCCTGCCAAGATGCCGGCGGGGAGTTTGATGCCCAGCCCGAAGTAGAAGCCGTAGAAAGTCAGAAGGGCCATGGCCACGGAGACCAGCCCGTCCCGGACGTAGTTGCGGCCACCCAACGCCCACACGCTGCCCCAGAAAAGCAGCGTTCCGGAAATGACCCAGCCGGCAACGTCGATCAGCAGGATGTTCAGGACAAAGGCGCCAGCCAGGGGCAGGACGGTCTTCCAGTCCGCGGGATGGCTCAGATCCACGTCCTCGCCCTCTTCGGCCTGGCCGCGGCCGCCGCGCAAAACGTTGACAGCCAGCAGCACGGCAGTGACGAGGAGCAGGCTCCCGATGATGATTGGAAGGGCCTTGGGACCCACCGGATCTGATACCGAGTACGGGACTACCAACCGGGATGCGTCCCAGAGAACGACGGCGCCGGCCGCCCCGAGCAGGGCAGCAATGCCGAGCTCGGAGCGGCCTTTGCGTGCCGCCGGCTTACCGGCGGCGGTGGCGTGCTGCGTCACGCCAGCCCCAGTTCCTTCAGTACGTCGGCCACCCGCTTGTCCTGGTCCGTGAGGAAGGTCTTGAACTCATTGCCGGTGATGAATGCGTCGGACCAGCCGCGCGTCTTAAGGGCTGCCTTCCACTCATTGCTTGCGTGCATCTTGGTCAGGGCGTCCACAATACGGTCGCGGTCGGCGTCGGAAACTCCGGGCGGAGCCACAATGCCGCGCCAGTTGGTGAAGACGAGGTCGATTTTGGATTCCTTGAGTGTCGGGGCATCAACGCCTTCCAGACGTGACTCGCCGCTCGTGGCCAGCACGCGTACTTCGCCGGACTTGATCTGCTGGAGGTATTCACCGGCGCCGGAGGCCGCGAAGCCGACCTTATTGCCAAGGATTGCCGGAAGCAGGTCGCCGCCGCCGTCGAAGGAGACGAAGTTGACCTTCTTGGGGTCGATGCCAACTGCCTTGGCAAGTTGCATCGGGAGCAAATGGTCAGGGCCGCCAGGGGAGGAACCGCCACCGACGGAGACCTTGGATGGGTCTTCTTTCCAGACCTTCACCAGATCGTCGATGGTCTTGTACGGGGAATCTTTGCCGACCATGATGGCGCCGGGTTCCTGGATGAGGCGGGCGAGGGGAGTGGTGGCCGTCAGCTTCGCCTCGGATTTGTTGGTGTAGCTGGCGCCAACAACGCCCAGGCCCATGAGCATGGCGAGGTCCTTGTTGCCCTTTTCGTTGACCAGGCGTGCCAGGCCCACCGTGCCGCCGGCGCCTGCAAGGTTGAAGACTTCGACGTTTGTAGCGGTCTTGGTATCACCCATGACCTTGGCTGCTGTGCGGGCCGTCGTATCGTAGCCGCCGCCGGGGGTGTTGGGGACCATGATCCGGAGCCCGGTCAGCGGTCCGGCAGGGGCGCTGCTCGTCTTGCCGGCGTCGGCGCCGCCGGTCACGCCGCAGCCGGTGGCCGCGACGGCAAGGCCTGCAGCGACAGCGATGGCGCGCAGTGCGTTCATTGGACGCATGTGTTCCTCTTCTCATCATTGGTGGGAGTGTCTTCACGCTACGGGCGGCAGTGATGCAGGTCACTGTTGTGTTCTCAAAGATCGTTGTGTTCATTGTGGTCACGGTCACACAAGCGCCAGGTGGGCCGATAATGGAACAGACCCCGCGCGGAAAAGCCGCGAAGCAGAATGGCCTGCACCCGGCTGGCCCCGATGCGGAAAGGAAAATACCTGTGCTCAAAGCTGCCGGAAGGCGAAGGATCCTGCGCCGCCGCCGGATGTCGCTAGCGGGCCAATACCTGGGGCTGCAACTGCTGATTGTGCTCGCTGTGCTGGTCGGGGTCATTTTCATCTCGCTTGCCCAATCGGTGCAGACCTTCGAGCGTGTGGAAGGGCGGCGCGCCCTGTCAGCCGCCGAATCCCTCGCTGCGATGCCCGTGGTCCGTTCCCTGCTTCCTGACGCGGAGCCAGGTCAGGGCGCCGCGCTTCCCGCCGTCGCCGAATCCGCCCGGACCGTGTCCGGCTCAAGTTTCGTCATCCTGGCCAAACCGGACCGCACCGTCCTGACTTCGCCTGACCCCTCCCAGCTTGGTACGTTGCTGGACCTGGGTGATAGCGACGTCCTTCTGGGGCGCGCATGGACCGGCGCCGTCAACATGAACGGCAAGGTATCCCTTGTGGCACATGTCCCGGTGCTCAATGACGAGGGCCGCATGGTGGGGATCGTCGCCGTCGGCGGGAATTACCCTTCGGTGTGGGAGAGGCTGGGCGACGCCGTACCGGATCTGCTTACTTACCTCGGCGTTTCCTTGGCCTTGGGCACGGCCGGTTCCGTGCTGCTGTCCCGGCGCGTGAAACGGCAGACACTCGGCCTTGAACCCGAGGAGATCGCCGGCCTCGTTGAGCATCGTGAGGCCATCCTGCATGGCGTGAAGGAAGGCGTTATCGCCCTGGACCCGCACGAACGGATCACGGTTGCCAACGAAAGCGCGCGCGAGTTCCTCGGCCTGCCGATGGATTGTGTGGGTCGCAAGCTCAACGAGCTTGGCGTGGAACCGCAGTTGCGGGAGGTCCTGACCACGGAGCAGCCGGACCCGGACCGTTTGGTGCTGGCAGGAGAGCGGGTAGTGGTTCTGAACCGCAAACCTGTCCTTTCACATGGGCGGGTCATCGGATCAGTGACTACATTGCGGGACCGCACGGAACTTTCCACCTTGGAGAAGGAGCTCGGAGCCACCCGCACTACAACGGACACCTTGCGGGCACAGACACACGAGTTCGCCAACCAGCTTCATACCATTTCGGGACTGATCCAGCTCAAGGAATACGACGAGGTTGTCAGCTTCGTCAGCGGCGTCAGCCTCAGCCGAACACGCCTGCATGACGACGTCACCTCCCGTATCCACGATCCTGCGCTCGCAGCCATGCTCATCGCGAAAGCGAGCCTGGCCGCCGAGCGGGTCGTAACGCTGCAGCTGGACCAGAACTCGATGCTTGGGCGCGTTGACGAGCAGCTCTCGAGGGACTTGACCACCATTGTCGGCAACCTCGTGGACAACGCGATGGACGCCGTCGCGGGTTCCCCTGACGCAACCGTCCGCGTGACGTTGGCCGAAGAGCCTGACAGTGTGGTGATCACGGTGCGGGACTCCGGTCCCGGTGTGGTCGAGGAACGGATGGCGGACATCTTCCGGCAGGGATTCACTACTAAAGCGATAACGGCCGACGGCGGTCGTGGCTTCGGACTGGCGCTCACCCGGCTGGCTTGTCTGAGGCGGGGCGGAGAGGTGAACGTCCACAACGACGGCGGTGCCGTGTTCACCGCGAGCCTTAAGAAGCGGAGTCCAATCGAATGATCAATGTCCTGATAGTCGACGATGACTTCATGGTGGCCAAGGTCCACTCAGGATTTGTCCGCCAGACCCCCGGCTTCTTAGTGGTCGGTGTGGCACACACAGGCGCGCAGGCCTTGGACGAGGCTAGGCGATTGAAACCGGATCTGGTCCTCCTGGACATCCACCTGCCTGACATCAGTGGCCTGGACTTGCTGCATCAGCTCCGGGAGGCACTGCCGGAGCTTGACGTGCTGGTCATTACGGCTGCGCGCGAAGTGGATACTGTCCGCCGCGCACTCCGCGGCGGCATTGTCCACTACCTAATGAAGCCCTTCTCCGCCGACGACCTGAACGAACGGCTCCAGCACTACCAGCGCGCGTACAGCTCGCTGGCCGCGTCCAAGACCACGGCCGAGCAGGACGACGTGAACCGGGTCTTCGGGCTCAGCCGGCGTGAACGTCCCCTGCCCAAAGGGTGCAGCGCGGAGACGCTGCGGATGGTGGAACAGTTGCTGAAGGAATCGGACCGGGATCTCTCCGCAAGCGAGGCCGCCGATGTCCTGGGAACCTCCCGGGTCAGTGCCCGGCGCTACCTTGAGTACTTGAGCGAGGAAGGCCTGGTCACGGTTCAGCTCCGCTATGGCGGAGTGGGCCGGCCGGAGCGTCGGTACGTGTGGCGGAGTGTTGGGCCCCGCTGAACTCAGTGGGCCAGCTGAACTCAGCGGGACCCGCTCAACTCAGTGCGACAGCGGCGAGAGCGCCAGCCCAAGGACGAACGCCACAGCGGCGGTAACGATCGGCGTCGCGACCCAGAACCCCAGGATCCGCAGCACCATCCGGCGGTTGGTGACGGAAAAGTTCTGGTTGGTTCCCGCGCCGAGCACTGCCGACGTCACAGTGTGCGTGGTGGAAAGCGGCAAATGGAAGCCGATGGCGCCGACGAACAGCATCAGCGACGTCAGGCTCTGGGCGATGAATCCCCGCATCGGGTCTACCCGTGTCAGCTTGTAGCCCAGGGTGTACGAGATGCGCCAGCCACCGCAAAGCGTTCCCGCCGTGAGCATGACAGCCGTCAGGAGGATGACCCAGATCGGAAGGTCATTGGAGTCGGACACCCCGGCCGCGACAGCGCCCAACAGGATCACCGCTACTGTTCTCTGCCCGTCCTGCAGGCCATGTCCGAACGCGACGGCAGCGGCCGAGACGGATTGTGCATGGCGGAAACGGCCGTGCATAACATCGGGCTGGGTGTATCTCGCCGCCCACGTGACAGGCCACACGAGAAGGTAGGCGCCAAGGAAGGCGATCACAGGGGATAGCAGCAACGGCAAGACCACTTGCGCCAGCAGAACGCTGTCTACCCCGTTGATGTAGCCACCTCCCATGACTGCGCTTGCAGCTCCGGCCCCCACCAGGCCTCCCACCAAGGCATGGGTCGACGAGAGCGGCACACCGCGCCACCAAGCGTAGATTCCCCAAAGGATGGCGCTGCACAGCCCCGCGGCGAGCACAGTCAGTCCGCTCACTCCCGAGGGGAGAACCACCCACGACTGGCTGAAAATCAGCGCGAAACCGCCGCTGAGCAGTACCCCCGCGAAGTTGAAGACAGCCGCCAACACAACGGCAACTGACGGAGTGAGGGCCCGGGTCCGCACGGAGAGTGCGACGGCGGTGGAGACGTCGCGGAAGCCATTCAGGAATGCGAAGCCAGCCGCCAGCGCCACCACAAGGGCGAAGAACGCGACCGCCACCTCATGCTTCCTTGACGATGATGCTGCCTACCTGGGTGGCGACGCGCCGCATGTCCTTGGTGACGTCCACTAGTTGGTTGGCTACGTCGCGGTTCCGCGAAAACTGGGTGGACTTCATGTCGCGGAGCATCTCTGCCACCCAGGTCCGGTGGCTGCGCTCGGCACGCTTGGCCAGCCGCAGGACCTCGATCCAGTAGTCCTCGAGTTCGTCCAGATCGTCCAACTGGCGCATGGCATCGACTGTGAGTTCCGCCTGGCGGCTGATGATCTCCAACTGATCCGCCGCGCGCTTGGGCACGCGGTCCAGTTTGTAGAGGGCTACGAGCTCACCCGCGGCATCCAGCTTCTCCATCGCCTCGTTGAGGAAACGGGAGAGGGCGTACATGTCCTCGCGGGGGAGCGGGTTCACGAAACTCGTGCGCATGTGGGTCAGCAAGGCGAAATGCAGATCCGTGGATTTCGCCTCGTGCTCGTGCAACTCCTCCACAAGCCGTTCGTGCTCCGCGACAGGGGCTCCGAAGATCTCAGAAAGCGTCCCGGTTGCCTCAAGAATCTGGCGGGCCATTTGCGACAACAATTGCAACCCGGCGGGTTCTTGGGGGAAGAGACGCAGCTTCATTTGGCTTCCGGTAGGCGGGAGGGGTGCGGGCGGGGCGGCGTCTTCGCCGAAGGGCATAAAAATGGTGCCGAACCGGATACGCCTCTCGGCGGTAGGCCGCTCGAAGCGGCTATAAGTTGAAGCCCGGGGGTTTCGCGGTTCGACACCAGTTTCAGTTTTCTACGTCGGCCGAGCTAAGTCAATCTTGACAGCTGGCGCCGGGGGTGGTTGTGACGGCCGGTCGCCCTTATGTTTCATGTCAGTCCAGCTCTCCGAGGCGCCATGCATTGGCCGCGTGCTCGAGATCTTCCGCGGTCTTCACGAGTTGGTGCGAGTTCCGGGTCAGCTTGCTCGCGTGGCCTTCGTTGGAATGCTCTGCGCTGTCCGCCAGGGTTGCTTGGCCGAGCGCGACGACGCGGCAAAACGCGGCTGAGCGTTCCAGCGCGACGTCGAAATCGCCGTCGAACGCTCCCGAGAGGATGGCATCTGCCATCTGCTTCATTTCGTCCGCTCCCGGCGGCTCGGCTGCCCCCGCCACAACATGGGAAACCTGGGCGGTGTCCCTCCCGGCCTTGAAGTACACGGAAATGCGCTCGGAGTTCTGCATGGTGGCCGCGCGCAAGGCATAGAGCCGCCACAAGGCGCCAGGCAAAGACCGGGCGGGGCTCTCGGCCCACATTTCAGCGATAGCCTCCAGGCCTTGCTCGTCAGCGAGTTTCACGAGGCGCCTCGTGATCTTGGGATCATCGCTATCCCGACCTCGCCGCACGAGCGCCTGGGCGGCAAGGTGCGCGGCTTCGGACACGCGCGCGGGGTCCGCTCCGCCGGCAAACGGCTCGAAGTCAATCGGCGCGAAGGGTTTCGGCTTGTGGTGCCTATTTGCTCCGCCGTATACAGGAGGTCCCGATTGTTCGCTCATGCCCCAACGCTACTCCTGTGTTTTCGCTCGTGCACTCTTGACTGGGCTTGTTGCGTTCGACGGCGCGGGTGCTGCCCGTGTCAAAACGGCCTTGAGCTTGAGGTACAGTATTTATGGCTGTTTCTACAGTCGGCAGGGGCCTTTAGCTCAGTTGGTAGAGCATCGGACTTTTAATCCGTGGGTCGTGGGTTCGATCCCCACAGGGCCCACCCTAAAACCCCCCGGAACCGCACGGTTCCGGGGGTTTACTTGTACGTGGCCTGTTACCGTGTGGCCCACGTGGCGGGGTGACGGCCGAGCGGGCCGGCTTGCTGCGACCAGTGCGCGGGGACGCCGTCGATTCGCCCTGGAAGCGGCACGCGTTGCGCCGGCCCCCAGTCGGTGGTGGTTGCCACGAGTGCGAAGTCTTCGGGTGTAGGTACAGCCAGGTGGTCGTCCGGCAGGGGCAACGAGTAGAGCAGGTTGGCCGTGCCGATGAGTGAGCCCTGGATGCGGGCGGCCATCGAATGGGTGAGCCGTCGGGTCAGAGCGCGTGCGACGGCCGCGGCCAATAACCAGCCGGTCGCATGGTCGAGGGCTTGGACGGGAAGCGGGGCCGGCTCCGCTTGTCCCGTGGCGGTGGCTCCGTCGTCGGCGATCCCGCAGCTCATCTGGACCAGGCTGTCGAACCCGCGGCGATGGCGCCACGGGCCATCCCAGCCGTACGCGTCCAAGCTGGCGATGATCAGTCCGGGGTTCATGGGGGTGAGGGCTTCGTCGTCGTAGCCCAAGCGTTTCAGGGCGTCGGCCCGCAGTCCGGACACGAGCACATCGGCACCCGCGAGCAGTTCCTCAAACGTCGCGCGGTCGCTTGAGGCAGTGAGATCCAGGGCGGCAGTACGTTTGCCGAGAGTCGTCTCAGGCAGCAGCGACGGCACCTCGTCAAAGCCCGGCGGGTCGATCCGCAGCACATCGGCACCGTAGCCAGCGAGGAATTTGGTGCACACCGGTCCGGCGATCACCCGCGTCAGGTCGAGCACGCGCACTCCGTCGAAGGGCAGTTGCCCGACGGAGTCCGGAGTGCCGGCTCCGTATGAGTAGCGTTCGACGACGGTCAGCGGCGCCGCGTCCGCGGTCGCCATCCCCGGAGCCGACGCGAGCCATTGGCCTCGGTTGTGCATGACGGCGGCGCATCCGCCCGCTTCCACAATCGCCGTCTCCAATTCTTCGGCACGCAACCCTGCCACTGCGGCCTGAACTGCTTCTTGGTCATGGGCGCCCAGTACCCGCTCGACGGCGGCGCGGTGGCTGGCGTAGTTGGTGTGCAGCCTGATCCATGCATCTGCGGCACGATAGTTGCCGGCGATGGGGTCCCACATCGGTGGCCGGGTCCAGCCGATCGGGGTGAACAGCCTCTCGGACGCGAACGCGGCGCGCGACTCCCGACTGTCTACCGTCACTACTGGCTGCTTTGACTGGCTGCGAGCTGCGAGGAACTGCGCTGCGGCCACCGTTGCGACGGCAACCGCTCCCGTCGCAAGTCCTGTCACGTCGAAAGCGGCCCGTAGGACCGCCCGTGGCCCGCTCGTCGTTAGCTGGGCGGCCTGCAAATCCGCACTGTCGTTATCGGCGCAGATTGTTTGCCACATGCGGGAGGCCACATCAGCGAAGCTGTCGTTCACACTCACCATTCTGGACGGGCCCACGCGGACGGGCAACGCCAGCCGGATCTGACTCTTCCTGCCCAAGTACGGCTTCTCCTGCCAGACTGTTCCTCATGCACGCGCTTTTGGACGGACTCTTGAACACCAGCCCGCTTGTGATCGCGTGCATCGTTTTCGCCCTCGTGTTCGCTGAGGATGCAATCTTTGTGGGCTTTGTTATCCCCGGTGAAACGGCGGCAGTGGTCGGCGGAGTGATTGCAAGCCGTGGGCTCTTTGAATTGTGGGCCATGATCGTCATTGTGGTCATTGCCGCGATCACGGGAGACACCGTGGGCTACGAGATAGGCAAGCACTTCGGCCCGCGGGTGATGGCGCTGAAAATCCTGGACAAAAGACGCGCCCAATTGCAGAAGGCCGAAGACTTCCTCAAAGACAAAGGCGGCATCGCGGTGCTCCTGGGCAGGTTTACTGCTTTCTTTCGTGCCGTCATGCCCGCGCTCGCCGGACTCAGCCGTATGCCTTACCGGCGTTTCGCGTTCTGGAATTTCAGCGGCGGCATTATCTGGGGGTCGTTGTTCGTGACTCTCGGCTTTGTGGCCGGAAATTCGTACGAAGAAGTGGCCCGCGTCGTGGGCCGGGGTGCCGCGGCTGTGGTGGCGGTAATTGTGGTGGCGATTCTGCTTGTGTGGCAAGTCAGGAAGCACCGCGCCAAGAAGGCCTGATGCCGCAGGAACACGGAAATCTGGCGGAAACGTCAAGGCTTTAGGCTGGTCACAATTTGTTCGGGAGGGGCGGCGAAGGGACGAACTGGATATGTCTGATGTTTGGCGTTATAACCGTAGTAGCTGCCCCGACGTCCTCGGCTTATCTGAGCCTCGAGTGATCTGATGTCCGCCTCTGCAGCACACAACTTTTAAGGAGAACCGATGCATCTTTTGCCCCGTGAGCAGGAAAAGCTCATGATCGTGGTCGCGGCCGACCTCGCCCGCCGTCGGCAATCCCGTGGCTTGAAGCTCAACTTCCCCGAAGCCGTGGCCATCATCAGCTACGAACTGATTGAGGGAGCCCGCGACGGGAAAACCGTCGCCGAACTCATGAGCTACGGAACTACCCTGCTTCGCCGCGAGGATGTCATGGAGGGCGTGCCCGAGATGATCCATGACGTCCAGATCGAGGCCACTTTCCCGGACGGCACCAAGCTCGTCACCGTCCACGACCCGATCCGCTAGGAGGCCAATATGATTCCCGGTGAGTACCGGCTCCAAGCAGAGCCCATTGCCTGCAACAGCGGACGCGAGGCAATCGCCGTCGACGTCGTCAACCGTGGCGACCGCCCCGTCCAGGTGGGCTCGCACTACCACTTTGCCGAATCGAACCCCGCGCTCGATTTTGACCGCGAAGCCGCTTACGGCCGCCGCCTGGACATCCCCGCGGGAACGGCGGCGCGCTTCGAGCCCGGTGATTCCAAGACTGTCAAACTCGTTGCGCTCGCAGGAAGCCGCGAGGTCTACGGCCTGCGGAACGCCGTCAACGGTCCCCTTGACGCGGACGCCGGAAAGAACGACGGCGGCGCTGCCGCTGCCACCGAAGGGCCCGGAGCCAGCAAGGAAGGGACAGCCCAGTGAGCTTTGAAATTTCGCGCAAGCAGTACGCAGACCTATACGGCCCGACGACGGGGGACTCCATCCGCCTGGCGGACACCGAACTCTTCCTTGAGATAGAGAAGGATTACACGGTCTACGGCGAAGAGGTCATGTTCGGCGGCGGCAAGGTAGTCCGCGACGGCATGGGGCAGAACGGCCAAGTGACCCGCGACGGCCGCTTGCCCGACTCCAACGCGGCATCGGACCAGATGCTCGACGTCCCGGACACCGTCATTTCGAACGTGGTGGTCCTCGACTACACCGGAATCTACAAGGCCGATGTGGCGCTCAAAGACGGGCACATCTTCAAGATCGGCAAGGCCGGCAACCCCCAGATCGCCGACGGCGTGGACATCGTGATCGGCGCCAGCACTGAGATGATCGCCGGGGAAGGCAAGATCCTCACCGCAGGCGGCGTGGACACCCACATCCACTACATTTCACCGGACCAGGTCCCCACGGCCCTGTGCAGCGGAATCACCACCATGGTCGGCGGTGGCACGGGACCGGCCGAAGGTACCAAGGCCACCACCATCACACCCGGCAAATGGCACATTTCGCGGATGCTGCAAGCCGCGGAAGGCCTGCCGATCAATATCGGCCTCCTCGGCAAGGGCCACGCCTCCGCCGTCGAGCCGCTGGCCGAACAGATCCGCGCAGGCGCAGTAGGCCTCAAAGTCCACGAGGACTGGGGCGCCACGACGTCGTCGATCGATATGTCCCTGCGCGTGGCTGACGAATACGACGTGCAGGTAGCCATCCACACCGACACCCTCAACGAGTGCGGATTCGTCGAGGACACCATCAAGGCCATCGACGGCCGCGTCATCCACACTTTCCACACCGAAGGCGCCGGCGGCGGGCACGCTCCGGACATTATCAAGATCGCCGGATTGCCCAACGTGCTCCCGGCCTCCACCAACCCCACGCTCCCGTACACGCGGAACACCATCGAAGAGCACCTGGACATGCTCATGGTGTGCCACCACCTCAACCCGGACATCCCGGAAGATGTGGCGTTCGCCGATTCCCGCATCCGGGCCGAAACCATCGCCGCCGAAGACGTGCTCCAGGACTTGGGCATCTTCTCGATGACCTCCTCGGATTCCCAGGCCATGGGCCGCGTGGGCGAAGTTGTCATCCGCACTTGGCAAGTGGCCGACGCCATGAAACGGCAGCGGGGCGTCCTCAAGGACGCGTCCGGCGCCAGCCACGGCGCTGCGAACGGCTTGGGCGAGGAAAGCGACAACTTCAGGATCAAGCGCTACATCTCCAAATACACCATCAACCCCGCGATCGCGCAGGGCATGGCCGACTCCATTGGCTCGGTGGAAGTGGGCAAGTTCGCCGACCTCGTCCTGTGGAATCCGGCCTTCTTCGGCGTGAAGCCGGACCTGGTCATCAAGGGCGGGCAGATAGCCTACGCGCTCATGGGCGATTCCAACGGCTCCATCCCCACCCCGCAACCACGCACCATGCGCCCCATGTTCGCCACCTACGGCAAGGCGTTGAAGCAGTCTTCCATCACCTTCCTGTCCAAGGCGGCCATCGACGCCGGCGTCCCCGAGGAACTGGGATTGGAGCGCGTTATCCGGCCGGTTTCCGGTATCCGGAACCTGAGCAAAGCGGACCTCAAGTTCAACGGCGAAACGCCCGATATCGCCGTCGACCCCGAAACCTACAAAGTGACGGTCGACGGCGAAGACGTCACCTGCGAACCTTCCGACGTGTTGCACATGGCCCAGCGCTACTTCCTTTTCTAGATCGCCGGAGGAAAACCACATGATCATCGAAAAGATCCTCGGCAACCTGCACGAACTGCCGCAGGCCGAGGCCGCGGCGCTCGCCAAACTCCACAAGGAGAAGGTGGTGCTGCCCAGCGCCCAACTCGTCAAGCGCATCCAACGCGTCACCACAGACCACGGGAAGGAGCTCGGCATCCGCCTCCCGGCCGGATCCGGAGACCTGCGCGACGGCGACATCCTCGCAGTCGAGGACGCGAACCTGATCGTGGTGTCCGTGCTGCCGAGCGACGTCCTGGTCATCGCCGCCCGCAGCATCTACGAAATGGGCGTAGTGGCGCACTCCCTCGGCAACCGGCACCTGCAGGCCCAGTTCTTCGACGGCGACTCCGAATACGGGGCCGAAGTCATGGTGTGCCAGTACGACCACACGGTCGAGGACTACCTCAAACACGTCGGTGTGCCTTACGACCGCCAGGAACGCGTAATGCCGGTGCCTTTTCGCCATGCTGAACACACGCACTGAGCCTGCTTCGGCTGCTGTTAACCCGGTCGGCAAGCCTCCGGTGGGTGATAGGGGCCGTGCCCGCTCCGCGGTGCCCGCCACGCCGCGGCCCCTATCACCCACCTACGCCGTGCACGTCACCTTCGGGGGGCAGCAGTGAGCTCCTATCAGCTAGCCCTCCAGCAGTTGTGCGACTCCGCTCTTCCTACCGGGGCGTTTGCTCACTCGCTGGGGTTTGAGACGTACATCGACCGGGGGGTCGTGGCTGATGAGGAGAGTTTTGGGGTTTGGCTGGCTGCGTTTGTGGGGCAGCAGTTGACTTATTCCGATGGTTTGGGCATTCGCTTCCTTTATGAAGGGGTGGGTGTGGGGGAGTTGGATGCTCATTTGAGTGCTCAGCTCTTGCCTCGGCAGTTGCGGGAGGCCAGTACCAAAATGGGCGGGCGGCTGATCGAGATCGGGACCGAAGTCTTTCCCTCGGCCGAGCTGGAAGCTTACCGGGCTATGGTGGCCACGGGCCAGGCCGCCGGTCATCAGCCGCTCGCGTTCGCCGTCGTCGCGCGCTCGCTCGGCGTGCCCTTCGAAGAAGCGCTGGCCGCGTACCTTTTCGCGGCGGTCACCTCCCTGACGCAGAACGCCGTGCGCGCCATCCCGCTCGGCCAGAACTCCGGGCAGCGCCTGCTGCGCAAAGCGCACGACGGCGTCGCTGCCGCCGTCGAACATGTCCAGCACCTCGGCTGGGACGACTTCGGGGCCGTCAGCCCCGGCCTGGAAATTTCGCAGATGCGGCACGAATGGCAACGTGCGCGCATGTTCATGAGCTAGAACCATAGGAGGACACATGTCTGAACCCATCAAGATCGGCATCGGCGGACCGGTAGGCGCCGGCAAGACCCAGCTCGTGGAGCGCCTGACCCGCCACATGAGCCGGGAAATCTCCATGGCCGCCATCACCAACGACATCTACACGATCGAAGACGCCAAAATCCTCGCGGCCAACGGCATCCTGCCCGAAGACCGCATCATCGGCGTCGAAACCGGCGGCTGCCCGCACACCGCCATCCGCGAAGACACCTCCATGAACACGGCGGCCATCGAGGAACTCAAGAAGCGCCACCCGGACCTGCAGGTGATCTTCGTCGAATCCGGGGGCGACAACCTCTCCGCCACATTCAGCCCCGAACTCGTGGACTTCTCGATCTACATCATTGACGTCGCCCAGGGCGAGAAAATCCCCCGCAAGGCCGGCCAAGGCATGATCAAGTCGGACCTGTTCATCATCAACAAGACCGACCTCGCCCCCTTCGTCGGGGCCGACCTGTCAGTGATGGAGCGGGACTCCAAGGAATTCCGCGGCGACAAGCCCTTCTGCTTCACGAACCTCAAGACCGACGAAGGGCTCGACAAGGTCATCGCATGGATGCGGCACGATGTCCTGATGCTCGACCTGGCGCAATGAGCACGACGGCGACGGCGGCTGAGCTTCCTCCGGCGGTTGGGTCGCCTCCGGCGGCTCCGCCGGATTTGGGGCCGTGCCCGTCCCCAGCCGCTCCCAACTCTCGCAAGCTCGAGTCGGGGCCCTCGCGGCAGTGGGCCCATCGCGGTGCCCACCACGCCGCGGCCCCCAAATCCGGCTTCGCCGCCTCTTCGACTAGCTCACTCCGGGGGGAGCTCAGACTGCGGGTCGCCGAACGTGCTGGTCGTTCCGTGGCCGTGCAGCAGTTTCATCAGGGTGCCTTGCGGGTTTTGAGACCGCATTACTTGGATGAGAGCGGGCAGGTTTGTTATGTCGTGGTCAACCCTGGTGGGGCGTATTTGGGGGCGGATCTCTATGTTGTGGACGTGGAGGTGGAGGCGGGGGCTTCGTTGCTTTTGACGACGCAGTCGGCCACGAAGATCTATCGGACTCCGGGGTCGTTTGCCGAGCAGCGGATGACTATCCGGCTGGGGGAGGGGGCGGAACTGGAGTTGGCACCTGACCAGCTCATCGCCTACCGGGAGGCCAGCTATCGGCAGGACACGCACATCACTGTGCACCCGACGTCGAGCCTCGTCATGGCGGAAGTCATCACTCCGGGCTGGTCCCCGGATGGCGCTTCTTTCAAGTACAAGGAACTCCGGCTCCGGAACGAGATCCAGGTGGAGGGCGACGACGGCGCGGCGCTGCTTGCGCTCGACAACCTCCTGATCCGGCCGCCCCTGGGCGATGTGACCGGAATGGGCTTCATGGAGGGGTACAGCCACCTGGGTTCGCTCGTTGTGGTGGATCCGCGGGTTGACCAGGCGCTCGCCGACGAACTGCACCGGCTGACGGCGGGGTATGAGGCGTACTCGGGTTTGTCGTTGACCCGAACCCTTGCGGGCACGACGGGCCTGGTCCTACGATCCCTCTCGAACAGCACCGAGGAACTGAATCGATTGCTCGGTGCCTGTACTGGCCTTTTGCGCGAACGCTGGTACGGCAGGGCGCCGCTGAACCTCAGGAAGTACTGATGACTTCACTCGCCGAGTTCGCTTCGATGTATCGCCAGCGTGAGCATCTCCCGATGAAGTCGCGCCTCGCGTTCATGTTCGGTTCCGTCGTCCTCCTGCACCTTGCCGCCGTCGTATTCCTGCTGGTGGGTGGTGCCGGTGGCGGCCAGCCTCTGGCGCTGGGCCTCGTGCTGACGGCGTATGTGGCCGGTATCAAGCACAGCTACGACTGGGATCACATCGCCGCGATCGACAATTCCACACGAAAATTCGTGGCACAGCACAAGGACCCCGTGAGTGTCGGCTTCGCCTTCAGCCTGGGCCACAGCTCCGTGGTGATTCTGGCCGGGGTGATGGTGGTCGGCGGCGCCAGCCTCGTGGGCCAGCTCATGGAGGACGGCACCACCGGACACCTCGTGCTGGGGCTGATCGGCAGCGGCGTGTCCGGGCTCTTCCTTCTGGCCATGGGCATCTTCAACGGGTCGGCGTTCCTCCGCACGATGCAGTTGTACCGCGCCGCCCAGGCCGGCGGCGAGATCGCCGTCGACGACCTCGAAACCAAAGGGTTCATCGCGCGGCTCTTGGCCAAGCCGCTATCCAAGGTCCAGCGTCCGCGGAACATCTATGTGATCGGGTTCTTGTTCGGGCTCGGCTTCGACACCGCCACCACCATCGGGCTGCTGGTGCTCACGACGGCGGCGTCGCTCGCGGGCGTGTCCGTGCTCGCCCTCCTGGCGCTGCCGCTCGCTTTCACCGCGGCGATGACCCTTTGCGATTCCATCAACGGCGTGGCCATGATGCGCATGTACAAATCCGCCATCCATGATCCCCAGCGCAAGCTTGGATTCAACGCCATCATCACCGGCATCTCGGCCTTCTCGGCCCTGTTCATCTCGGTCATCACGCTGGGCGGCTTCCTCAATGCGGCCTTTGGACTGAGCGATCCTGTCACCACGTGGCTGGGCGAAATTGACCTCGGCGACGCCGGTCTGGTGCTGATTGCGCTGTTCGCCGTCGTTTGGGTGGTTGCGGCCCTGCGATTCCGGGCGGCGCGGCGCCGCTAGTCGGGCTGGAGCCACTCCAGTAGCCGATCCAATGCCCAAGTCGTGATGATCCGATCGGCGGGTACGCCGTTGGCTTCCGCCCGCTCCGCACCGTACTGCAGGAAGTCGAGCTGGCCGGGGGCATGGGCGTCACTGTCGATGCTGAAGAGGCAGCCGGCGTCGAGGGCAATTTGAATCAATTCGTCCGGCGGGTCCTGGCGCTCGGGCCGCGAATTGATCTCGACGGCGACCGAGTGTTCCGCGCACGACGCGAACACCTTTTCGGCGTCGAACTCCGACGGAGGCCGGGTTCCTCGCGATCCCTTGACCAAGCGGCCGGTGCAGTGCCCGAGGACGTTCGTGTGCGGGTTTTCGATGGCGGTGAGCATGCGCCGGGTCATGGGCCCTTTGTCGGACCGGAGCTTCGAGTGGACACTGGCCACCACAACGTCCAGTTGGCTCAGCAGTTCCGCGGACTGGTCAAGCTCTCCGTCTTCAAGGATGTCCACTTCGATGCCGGCCAACAGCCGAAAGCCGGGATCCTGCCCGTTTTGCCCGTTGATCCCATCCACAATAGTGAGTTGTTCCATCAAACGCTCGGGACTGAGCCCGTTGGCGATGGTGAGGTTGGGGGAGTGATCGGTCAACGCAATATATTCCCGTCCGAGTATACGAGCCGCGTCGGCCATAACCTCGATCGGCGAGCCGCCGTCGGACCAGTTGCTGTGGCTGTGCAGATCGCCCCGGAGCTCGGCGTGCAGCTTGTGGCCACCCTTGACCAAGGGTTCGGCGCCACGACGACGGAGGTTTTCAAGGTAGTCCGGAACGGTGCCGCTCAGGGCTTGGCTGATCACCTCGAAAGTCCTACTGCCGATTCCCTTGGTTCGCTTGAGGCGGCCATCCTTGACCCGGGCGGCCAGTTCCTCTTGGCTCAGGCCGGCAATGATGCCCGCGGCCCGGCGGAACGCCTGGACCTTGAAGCTGTCCGCGAGTTCCCGTTCCAGCCAGAAGGCGGTTTCGTTGAGCGCGTCTACGGCGTCCATGGCTCAATCATGTACCACGCCGCGCCCAGGCGCATGTGAGCGAGCGTTTGGGTTTAGGGGCCTATATCTGAGCGAGGGTTCGAGCCTTCCGACGCTCGCTCACGTATGTGGGGTCTACGACTGACGCTCGCTCAGATCATGTGAGCGAGGGTTTGGGTTTAGGGAGCTATATCTGAGCGAGGGTTTGGGGTTGGGGGCCCATAGGTGAGCGAGGGTTTGGGGTTTGGGGCCCATATGTGAGCGAGGGTTCCGGAATGGGGCGTCATGCTGTCGGAATAACTGGGACGGCCACCACCGCCCTGCAATAATCGGAACCAGTTGCCTCGCTTGAGTTGCACGCGGGGCGGTATGCACCTTCGGACGAATCACATCGCAGACGAGGCGGACATGACCAACACTCCCATCCAGCAGGCCACCGACACCACGGCGATGCCACCCGCTACGAACCCCGCCATTGACGAGGACTTGCTTCACCGGCTCGCGGATGCTCACGGCGTCGGGACGGCGTTCTACGGCTGGGATGGGCTGCAACACGACGTTTCGCCCACCACGTTGATCCAAGTGCTGGGCGCGCTGGGAGTCGCCGCACATTCCAACGAGCAGATCGAAGCGGCCCTTGCGGACGCGGAACTGGCGCCGTGGCGGCGGATGCTGCCGCCCGCCGTCGTCGTCCAGGAGGGAACGACGGCGGCTGTACACATCCACGTCCGCGACGGTTCGCCTGCGCGCCTGACGATCTCGCTCGAGGACGGAACGGAACTCGCGGCCACCCAACAGGAAGACTGGGCTTCGCCGCGCGGCGTGGATGGAGTGCCCACAGGCCGCGCCACTTTTGAGGTGCCGGCCGGGTTGCCGCTCGGCTGGCATTCGCTCACGGCCGAGTCCGACGGCGTGACGGCCACCGCGGTGCTGGCCGTGGTTCCGGCCAAGTTGCAGACGGCAGCACAGCTCGAGGAACGCCGCGGCTGGGGACTCGCGACGCAATTGTACTCGGTACGCTCGAAGCGCTCATGGGGCATCGGGGATTTCGCGGACTTGGCCGATTTGGCGTCGCTGGCCGGCACGCGCGGGGCCGACTACGTCCTCGTGAACCCCCTGCATGCCGCAGATCCGGTGCCTCCGGTTCAAGCGTCGCCGTATTCTCCGTCCACAAGGCGATTCTTCAACCCCCTCTACATTCGAATCGAATCCATTCCCGAACTGGCATATGTGAAGCTGCGAAAGCGGGCCACCGTGGACCGGCTGTTGGATGACGTCCACGCGCTCAACAAGGACGCGGAACGGCTGGACCGGGACCAGATCTTCGCCGCCAAGCTCGCAGCCCTGGAACTCCTTCACACGGTCAAGCTTTCTCCGGCCCGGCAGCGCGCCTTCGAGGAATTTTGCCGCGAGTCCGGCCCGGGCCTGGACGATTTCGCCCTTTGGTGCGCCATCCGCGAGGACCGATCGCCGGACGACCCCTTCTGGCAGGATCCCGCGGCCACGCTCGGTTCTCCGAAGCTTGAGTCGATGCGCCAGTCCCTGGCCGATCGGATCGGTTTCCACCGCTGGCTTCAGTGGATCTGCGATGAACAGCTCGAGTCAGCCCAGGCCGCGGCGAAGCGATCCGGCATGCGGCTGGGAGTGGTGCACGATCTCGCCGTCGGGGCGGACCTGAGCAGCGCCGACGCCTGGACCCTGCGCAGCAGCTTCGCGCCGGGTGTCAGCGTGGGAGCACCACCGGACATGTACAACCAGCTCGGACAGAACTGGAACCAGCCGCCCTGGCACCCGGTCCGTTTGGCGGAGGCGGGCTACGCGCCGTTGCGAGCGATGCTCTCCACCGTCCTCCGCCATGCCGGCGGAATCCGCGTCGACCACATCCTGGGGCTGTTCCGCTTGTGGTGGGTACCTGCCGGCAACTCCGCCCGCGACGGCGCCTACGTCCGCTACGACCACGAGGCCCTGATCGGCATCCTTGCTTTGGAAGCGCACCGCGCGGGAGCGGTGGTCATCGGCGAAGACCTTGGCGTTTTCGAGCCGTGGGTGCGGGACTATCTTGCGGCCCGAGGCATCCTGGGCACGTCGATCCTTTGGTTCGAGTACGACGGCGACTCGCCCCTGCCGCCCGAACGTTACCGAACGCAGGCACTCGCCAGTGTCAACACCCACGACCTCCCGCCGACCGCCGGATACCTCGCAGGCGATCACGTGGATCTCAGGAACCAACTGGGCTTGCTTGAACGAAGCGTGGCCGAGGAACGGGCCGAGCACGAGGCCAGCCTGGACAAGATGATGGGGTTGCTGCGGGAACGGGGCCTGCTGCCTGCCGACGGAAAAGCGCTTGGTGAGGAGCAGGTCATTGAGGCGCTGCATCGTCTGCTGGCCCTTGCACCGTCGGTCCTGTTGGGCGTTGCGTTAGTGGATGCCGTAGGGGAGCGGAGGGTGCAGAACCAGCCGGGAACGACGTCGGAGGTCTACCCCAACTGGCAAGTGCCACTCGCCGACGAACGCGGACGCGCGGTGCTGATCGATGACCTTGATGCCAACCCTCGGTTCAACTCTTTGCTCGCGGCCGTGGACGAGGCTGTACGGGGTTAGGCAACGCATCGAGGCGTGAAATCTCGCCCTTTGGCCCTCCCCGCGACGCTCGCTCACCTTTGGGCCGTTTCAGTTGAACGCTCGCTCACCTTGATGAGCGAGCGTTCCCGATTTTGGCCGCATATGTGAGCGAGCGTCGCCGTTTTGGCCCGTCAGGGAGCTATAACCAAAGCGGTGGGGGAACCCGTGTTCAGCTGGTCCAGGACCTCGCCCGGGATGCCGGTGGCAGGGTCCAGGGCGAACGTGGTGACTTGGTTGGAACGTTCGTGCGCGACGTGGAGCCAGCCGTCGCGGACCAAGTGGTGTCGGGGCCAGTCTCCTCCGCTGGGCACGTCAGCCACGGGCCGGAGCCGGGTTCCGCTGCCCTCGACGGCCAACACCGAGATCCGGTTGGAGCCGCGGATACCCGTGTAGACGAAGCGATTGTCCGGCGACAGCGCGATTTCGGCCGCGGCGTCGCCGTCGGCGGCCCCACCGGCCGTCGCAGGACCGCGACGGTGGAGCACAAAGCGACCGTCCGCGCCGGGCAGGAGCACCACCACTTCGATGGAGTACTCGGTCACCACGAAGACCGCGTCGGCGGAGGGGTGCTGGACCAAGTGCCGCGGACCGCTGCCCACGGGGAGCGCGACTTCGTGGTCCTTGAGCAGGCCGGTGTCGGGGAAGTAATTCCACACCCGTACGAGGTCGAAGCCGAGGTCCGTGGTCATGATCCGGCCATCCTCGAGCATGAGGCTTGCGTGGGCGCGGCTCACCCGGGCGCCGCCCGTGGCAATGTCGATGCCGCCGTCGACGCCGGCGTGCGGGTCCTTGGCCGGCGGCGCGGCAAAGCGCGAGGTGATGCCGCCGTCGTCGTCGAGCCCGTACAGCAGCACGTTCCCGTCGCCCCAACAGTTGACCACGATGAAACGGGCGGAAGGGTCGACGGCGACGTGGCAAGCCGCGGCTCCGGCCGGCCAAGCCTCGCCCAGGGGCTCGAGGCCGAACAGCCCGGTCCGCCGGTACGCCCGGATCGTCTGGGCGGCCTCGGCTACCGCGTAGACCACCGGCAGGGCGGGATGAACGGCAAGGAACGACGGCGACGGTGCTTCGACGGCGGTGCCCAGCCAAGCAATGCTGCCATCTTCACGCGCGGCGACTGCCCCAATGCCCATTCCGTTCCCGTCGCTGTCCGCGGTGTACGCGCCTGCCCAGATGAGCGTTCCGTCGATGTTCTCTGCCATGCCGTCCTCAGTGTTGGTGAGTAGAACCTGAATCAGTGTCCCTGTACGTCCGAGTCAACACCGGCATCGGCACCCGCGTCCAAAGTGGCGATCGCGGACAGGTCGTCATGGTCCAAAGCGAAGTCGAAAACGTCCAGGTTTTCCTTCATGCGCAGTGGATTGGCGGACTTCGGGATGGCCACGAGCCCCTCCTGGATGTGCCAGCGCAGCACCACCTGCCCGGGAGTCTTTCCGTGTTTCTTCCCGATCGCGGCCAAGACCGGGGCATTCAGGAGATCGCGGCCGGCCCCCAACGGACTGTACGATTCCGTGGCGATGCCATGGTTGCCGTTGAAGGCTCGCTCATCGATCCGCGTGATGGGCGGTGAGATTTGGATTTGGTTGACGGCCGGCACCACCGAGGTTTCCTCAAGGAGCCGCTCGAGGTGCGAGGGCTTGAAGTTGGACACGCCGATCGAACGCACCTTCCCCTCAGCCTGCAGCCGCTCGAAAGTCTCCCAGGTGGACACGAATTCATTCCGTTGGGGGAGCGGCCAATGGATCAACAAGAGGTCCACGTAGTCCAGTCCGAGGCGCTTGAGGGAGCCCTCGAGCCCCTCGACGGCGCGATCGCGGCCCTGGTGTGTGCCGTCCAGTTTGGTGGCGATGAACAGTTCCTCGCGCGGGATGCCGCAGTCCCGCACGCCTTGCCCGACGCCGGCCTCGTTACCGTAGCGGTACGCCGTGTCGACGTGCCGGTAGCCAAGCTCGACGGCGGACACCACCGCCGCGGCGACCTGGGCGTCGTCGAGCGGCCAGGTCCCGAGGCCGATCTGCGGAATGGCATTACCGTCATTGAGCCTGACGGTCGGAGCAAGTGCCATGGTCCTGTCCTTTCAGTTGCTAGATCGGCCTCCGTGCCCATTGGACCAGTTGATCGCTGAGCTTCATGAAGTCCTGGTCCACGTGCTTGATGCCTGGATGTTCATCATGCCACCGGACGATCTCCCGTGCGCCTGCCGCGAAAGGAATTTCTGCCCGATACCAGGGAACGAGCGTTTTGATCTTGGTGTTGTCGAAGACCACGGAGTGGGACCTGTCCCCGAGAAGCCCGGGTCCCAGCTCCGGGGAGTGCGCGGCAATGGTATCCGAGGCGATGTGCACGAGTTCGGGTTCCGGCACCCCGGCCGCTGTGGCGAAGAGCCGGTAGACCTGGTCCCACGGGAGGGCTTCGTCCGAGGTGATGGTGTAGCTTTCACCCACAGCCTGCGGCCGGCCGAGGAGGCCAACGAAGGCCACCGCAAAATCATCCGCGTGGGTGAGGGTCCACAGCGAGGTACCGTCGCCGTGGACTATCACAGGCAGGCCTTCCCGCATTCGATGGATGTCCGTCCACCCGCCCAGCAGGGCGATCCGCGTGCGGTCATAGGTGTGCGAAGGCCGAACGATCGTCACGGGGAATCCCTCGTCGCGGTAGGCCCGGGTCAGAAGGTCTTCGCATGCGATCTTGTCCTGGGAGTATTTCCAGAACGGGTTCCTGAGCGGGGTCGACTCGAGGATCGGCAAGTGCGCGGGCGGCTTCTGGTAGGCCGAAGCCGAACTGATGAACACGTACTGGCCGGTCCGGCCCCGAAACAACTCCACGGCGGCGGCCACATGCTCGGGCGTGAAAGAGATGAAGTCCGCGACGACGTCGAACTCGCGGCCGTTCAGCACCTCCGCCACCTCGGCAGCATTGCGGATATCTGCCTGGAGCAGTTCGGTTCCCGGAGGGGCAGGCCTTTCCGAGCTTAGTCCGCGATTGAGCACGGTGAGCCGGTGACCCAGCGCGACGGCGCGCTCCGCCGCCGCCGCGCTGATGGTCCCGGTCCCGCCAATGAACAGCAGGCGCAATGGTGCCGACGTCACCACGCGTAGTCTTCCGGTGCGGTCCGGTGGCCGGGGAAGATGTCGTCGAGCCGCTTGAGGGCGTCGGCGTCGAGGGTGACGTCCAGAGCCCTGATGGCAGCGTCCAACTGCTCCTGCGTGCGCGGACCCACGATCGGTGCGGTCACGGCCGGCTGGTGCAGCAACCAGGCCAAGCCTACGTCGCCGGGCTCGTGGCCAAGGTCGTCTGCGAGGTCCTCATACTGGCGGATCTGGTCTTCGTGCTTCTTCAGGGTTTCGGCCGCACGGCCCTCAAGGCGACGGACGCCGTCGCGCTCCTTCTTCAGCACCCCGCCCAAAAGGCCGCCGTGAAGCGGCGACCACGGGATGAGCCCGAGGCCGTACTCCTGGGCGGCCGGGATGACTTCCAATTCGACGTTCCGGGTGAGCAGGTTGTAGATGGACTGCTCGCTCACGAGTCCGTTGTAGTTGCGCCGCGCGGCGGCCTCCTGGGCTTGGGCGATGTGCCAGCCGGCGAAGTTGCTGCTGCCGGAATACAGGATCTTGCCCTGCTGGACGGCGACCTCGATGGCCTGCCAGATCTCGTCCCACGGCGTGTTCCGGTCCACGTGGTGGAACTGGTAGACGTCGATGTAGTCGGTCTGCAGGCGCTTGAGGCTGGCGTCCAAGGCGCGCCGGATGTTGAGGGCGGAGAGCTTGGACTCGTTGGGGCGGTCCGTCATGGTTCCGTAGAGCTTGGTGGCCAAGACAACACGATCGCGGCGCTCGCCGCCCTTGGCGAACCAGCGGCCCAGGATTTCCTCGGTCCAGCCCCGGTTGTCGTGGCCGCCGTAGACGTTGGCGGTGTCGAAGAAGTTGATGCCGGAGTCCAGCGCGGAATCCATGATGGAGTGCGCTGCGGATTCCTCGGTCTGCGGGCCGAAGTTCATGGTTCCGAGGCACAGGCGGGAGACGCTGAGGCCCGAGCGGCCCAAGTGGGTGTACTGCATGGTTTTGCTTTCCTTACGCTGTGATGGGTGGGTTTCTACATCTGGCTGAAGGACGCGACGGCGGGGTCGGCGCCGAGGCGGGCACCGCCGTCGAGGGCGCTGATGGCCGCCAGTTCGCCCGGGGTGAGCTGCAACGCCGCCGCCGCGAGATTCTGCCGGATCCGCTCCGGGTGGACGGACTTGGGGATCACGATGTTGCCCGTTCCGAGGTGCCAGGCCAGCACTATCTGCGCCGGGGTGGCACCGTGCGTTTCGGCAAGTTCGGTGACCGTCGCCGACCCCAGGTCCGCTCCCTGCCCCAGCGGGCTGTAGGCCTCGACGGCGATCCCGTGCGAGCGGCTCTTCGCCGCCAGTTCCCGCTGTTGGAAGGTGGGGTGCAGTTCGATCTGGTTGACGGCGGGAACGACGTCGGCGAACTCAAGGAGAGTGTCGAGATGATCCTGCAAGAAGTTGGAGACGCCGATTGCCCGGGCGCCGCCGTCGGCGTGGATCTTTTCCAGTGCCTTCCACGCGTCGACGAACAGGCCTTGGGACGGCACAGGCCAGTGGATCAAGTAAAGGTCGATGACGTCGAGGCCGAGTTCGCGGCGGCTTTGGTCGAATGCCGCCGCGGCGCGGCCTTGTTCGCCGTTGCGGAGTTTGGTGGTGATGAAGAGTTCCTCCCGGGCGATGCCGGAAGCCTTGATTGCCGCGCCGACGCCGGATTCGTTCCGGTACGCCGCGGCCGTGTCGATGTGCCGGTACCCGGCTTCAAGCGCGTCCTCCACGGCCTTCTGGGTCTCGGCAGGTGGGACCTGGAAGACGCCGAAGCCGAGCTGGGGGATGGTGACCGAGTTGTTCAGGACGAGCCCGGGAACGGTTGAATTCTGAGCGTTGGACATGTCCGGCCCTTTCGTCGCTGGTGGGTGTATTGCCTGACTGGCTTTTTCGAGCCTATGCACTTTCGGCAGAACAATCAGTAGTTTTGACGCCCCCTGTTTTTCCTAGGACTCGCAGTCCTACCTTGGCCGTGGAAACACGCCCTGAGGGAGGGAAGAATGGGGGCATGGGTCAAAGTGCCGAGTTCGGAAAGTTCCTCAAAGCCATGCGTGCCCGGATGTCGCCGGAGGATGCAGGGTTGCCGGAAGGGTCCGGCGCGCGCCGCGTTCCCGGGCTACGCAGGGAAGAGATTGCCCGCTTGGCGGATGTCAGCACGGACTACTACACCCGCCTCGAACAGGGTCGCCATATCCATCCTTCCCGGGCGGTCCTTGAATCGGTGTCGCGGGCACTTCGCCTGGACTCAAGCGAGCACACCCACATGATGGACCTGCTTGAGCACTGCGCGGAGAGCGCCAAAGCGCCGACTACGACGCCCCGCGTGCGGCCGGCGCTGCGCCAACTTCTGGACGCTGTGGGCGACGTTCCGGCGCTCCTGCTGGGCCGGCGCAGTGACGTGCTCGGAGCCAATCGCATGGCGATCCTACTGTTTGCCGACTTCCCGGCCATGCCTTCCGCTGAGCGGAACCTCACGCGTTGGCTGATCCTGGATCCAAAGGCACGCGAACTGTTCCGGGACTGGAAGACGGTTGCGGCGGAAGCCGCCGGTTCCCTGCGTGCGGATACCGGGCGGCACCCCGACGACCCCCAAGCCAACCAACTCGTGGGCGAACTCGCTGTAAACAGCGAACACTTCCGCCAATGGTGGGCCGGTCATCGCGTGGCGGCGCGTTCCGCCGGGACTGTCCGCCTGCATCACCCCACTGTGGGGGACGTGGAGCTGAACTTCGAGAATCTGGCCCTGCCACAGGACCCGGACCAGGTTTTGAGGGTCTACTCCGCGAAGGCGGGTTCGCCGTCGGACGATGCGCTGAAGTTGCTGGGCAGCTTTGGCGCGGGAACGGCGTTTGGCGCGGGAACGGCATTTGGTGCGGGAACGGCGGCGGCGAGCCCGGAGTTGTCCGAGCGTCATGCAATGGACGAGAGCTGAGGGAGGTTCACCCAAAAGTGGTCCAATTCACTGTGCTGTTGCATAGTGAATTGGCATGATTCTGTTTAGGTGCCCATTGGGCGGCTTTTGAATCGCGTTTACGCTGAATCCAGACCTTTTCGCATATCAAGGATGGAATTCAACGATGAAACGCATCGCGCTGCTGAGGGAACGGGCAATCACCGCCGGGTCCGCGGGATCCACGGGCTCGCATTGCCCGGCTTCCGGTCAGTGGAGCCCTGAAGGCGAACCCCACGTGGTCCACACGTTCTTTGAGGGTCACGTCTTCCCTGCCCACAACGGTGCGGCGACGGTCTGGCACCGCCAGTACCTGGTCTCCGAGTCCCGATGAGTCCAGAAACATTGGGCGCGTGGGGCCCAAGCCACTTCACGACGTCGGCCCAACGGCCCGCTGGGGCGGCACTTCGCCTGCCGCCGTCGAAATGGTCCGAACTCAGCCGCGGCGAAACCGTCTGGATCCACGAGGACAAATGGGGCTTCGACGCCGGCCTAGTGGATGAAGTTTCCTCCGATCACGAACTCCTGTGGATCGAATTTGCCGGCCGTGGCAGGCGACTCCTCTGTGGCGGTGACCCCGTCCAAGTCTGGACCCGCGGGTGAGTCCAGCCTCGCAACTGATGGCCGTCAGCCTTTCCACAGAAAGGCTGACGGCCATCGTCGTTTTGGGGTTTAGAGGGCTTCTTATCGCTCCAGGCGGAATCCGAGCTTGATGGTTACCTGCCAGTCGGCAACGGCGCCCTCGCTGAGGTGGCCACGGATTTCCTTGACCTCGAACCAATCGAGGTTCCGAAGGGTCTGGCTAGCAGCCGCAATCCCGTTCTTGATGGCGGCGTCGACGCCCTCGGACGAGGTTCCAACAATTTCGGAAACGCTATATGTGTGGTCAGCCATTCTTGCTCCTCATGATCGTCCTTGATGCCTGAACTGCGGGCCTGGCAGGCCGTGAAAGCAGACTAGCCGACGGAGGGCCGGCGGACTAGGGGTCTGGCCCTCCTGACGCTCGCTCACATATGGCCGGTCTGGAACCGACGCTCGCTCACATATGGTGCCTTTCGGCGGAACGCTCGCTCACACATGACCGGTCCTGGACCGACGCGCGCACCTATCGCCGGTCCTAGACCGACGCTCGCTCAGATATGACCCCAAACGGCGGGACGCTCGCTCAGATGATGTGAGCGAGGGGCCGCCCACAACCGGTGATATGTGAGCGAGCGTTTGGGGATTGGCCGGTATATCTGATCGAGCGTTTGGGGATTGGCCCGTATATGTGAGCGAGCGTCGGAGTAAGCCGGGCCTGCCTAGGCCTCCAGGACGTATGTCCTGAGATCGTCGAGGGTCTGCTGCATGTGCGCGTCCATGGCCTCGCGGGCACGGGGGGCGTCGCCGGCTTCGAGGGCTTTGAGGATGGCCCGGTGATGTCCGATCGCGTGCCGCTGGATATCGGGGATTTGCGAGGTCTGGGTGCGCCGGGTTTCCAAGACGCGGTGCAGGGGTTCGAAGAGCACAGCGACGAAGACGTTGCCGGAGGCGTGGAGGATGACATCGTGGAAGCCTAAGTCCGCCTCGACGAACGCGCTCACATCGTTGGAATCGTGGGCCTTCTGCATGGCGGACACGTGAACCTGCAGCTGGTCGATTTCTTCGGGGGAGACCCGTGAGGCGGCGAGTTCGCAGGCACCGGTCTCGAGCATGCGGCGCAGCTCGATGAGCTGGACGGCCGCTGCGGCGTCGTTCTTTCCTTCCGAAGCCGCACGCAGCACAGCTTCGAGGGAAGCCCAGCGGTTCAGTGGGTTGACGAACGTCCCCCGGCCGCGCTCCACGCTCAGGATTCGCTGGGCCTCGAGGGTCTTCATGGCCTCGCGGACCGTCATGCGGCTGACTTCATGCTTGGCGCTCAGCTCGAGTTCGCCGGGAACCACTGTGCCCGGCGGAAATTCGCCCGCGACGATGCGGTCCAGCAGCTCGTCAGCGACGACGCCGACCAGCGACTTGCGTGCCATGGTGCTCCGTTCCTAGATGTCTGACATCTTACGCTGGCGGTTGCGGGCTTTCGTTCCAAAACGCGCCGAGCGCCCGGGCGCAATCCTGCGGCTGCTCCCAATGGACACTGTGCCCGGCGTCGGGGATCGCCACGAGCCTGCGCAGCGGGCTGGCTGCCACGAAGGCTTCCGCCTGGTCCAGCGAACGTAATCGGTCCCCGACGCCGGCAATCACCAGCGTTGGAACCGTCACCTTTTCGGGGACATCCGCCGTTACCCCCGCCATGGCTGCGAGGCCGCTGGGGCCAAGGACCTCGAAAGGCAGCTCAAATCCTCGGCTCAGCAAGCGATTGTCCTCCGGCGACAACGCCCCGAACCAGGCCTTCATGCACTTGGCGCGCGTCGCGTCGTCAACGAAGCCTTGCCGTAGCTGGGATTCGAGCATCGATTTGAAGCCTTCGTTCGGCGGAGCCGGAACCATGCCGATCAAGGCCACGCTGGCCACGAGCCCCGGATGCCGCGCAGCCAGTGTCAGCGCGACGCTGCCGCCCATCGAGTGGCCCGCAATGTGGACCGGTGCTGCGTTCCGGGCAGCAACAGCAGCGACGGAATCGGCCGCTGATTCCAGGGTCCATTGGAAGTCCCGAGGCAACACGTCCCCGCGGTGATACCCGGGCAAATCGACGATCCAGACGGTCCACCCGGCGTCGAGCAATTCGGCGGCGAGCGGCTCCCAATAGGCGGATGTCGAGGCCCAGCCGTGCAGCAACAGGACGGGAGGCTGAGGCGGAAAGTCCGCCTTAACGGCAGCCGCTGGGAAGCGCATGTCCACGTGTAATGCCGCGGCGGCGGGAGGCTCTTGAAGCATGCGCCAAGCATAGTGACGACTGACACTTGCACAGCCGAAAGCAGGTGTGTCACACTAGCACTCAAATATTAGATGTCTGACATCTTACATTTACCTCAAACCACGATGGAGTGCACAGTGACCCTTGAAGCCGATGTTCTGGCCGCCTTCCCGGCTGAAGTCCAGATCCCCGCTCAGCTGGTTGCCGACGCTGTAGCGGCGTCTTCCGCAGCCTCGCCCCGAGTCCTGGTAGTCCTCGACGACGACCCCACGGGCACCCAATCAGTCGCCAACCTGCCGGTCCTCACCCACTGGGAGGTCGCCGATTTCACGTGGGCGTTCGCCCACATCGCGGAAAGCCAGTCCCAGCCTGCGGTCTACGTCCTGACCAACACGCGCAGCCTCGACCCGGTTGAGGCCGCTGCCCGCAACGAGGAAATCGTGCGGAACGCGCTCGCCGCCGCGGGCGACGATGCTGCCGGCTCCAAGCTACGCCTGGGATTCGTCAGCCGCTCCGACTCCACCCTCCGCGGCCACTACCCGCTGGAACCGGACGTCATTGCCGCCACTGTCGCTGACGTGACCGGCGAAGCGACCGACGGCGTCGTGATGGTTCCCGCCTTCCCCGACGCCGGGCGGGTCACCATTGGCGGCGTGCACTACATGCGCGGCACCGGGAACGACGCCGGCAAGCTCACCCCGGTTGCCGAGACCGAGTTCGCCAAGGATGCGAGCTTCGGCTTCGCCAATTCCGAGATGGCCAAATATGTGGAGGAGAAGTCGCAGGGCCGCTTCCCGGCCAGCGATGTGATAGTCCTCGACCTGAACATCATCCGCGCCGGTGCGGCCGCTGCGAACGGATCCGCCGGAGATCCCGAGCTTTCCGCCAAGGCCATCGCAGACGCGATCGAACCCGCCACGGACTCCACGCCGATCGTTGCGGACATCGTCACCGAGAACGACTTCCGGGCACTCGCCCTCGGACTGGAAGAGGCCGAACGCCGCGGCAAGAAGCTCCTCTACCGGGTGGGCCCGCCCTTCGTCCGCGGCCGCATCGGCCAGGAAATCCGTGAGGCGCTCAGCGGTGAGGAGGCCTACGAAGGCAACACTCCCTCCACAGCCGGTGGCCTCATCGTTGTTGGTTCGCACGTTGGCGTCACCACGCGCCAGCTCAATGCCCTGACGGCCCAGCATGGCGCCGCCCGGATCATCGAGATCGACGTCGAGAAACTGCTCGCTAGCGGCGCGGAGGCCTACTTGGACGAGACGGTCGCTGCCGTCGTCATTGCCCTCCGCAATGGAGACGTCATCGTCCACACGAGCCGCCTGCTCATCAAGACGGACGACGCCGCGGCGAGCCTGAAGATTGCCCGCACCGTCTCTGCCGCCGTCGTCGCGATCGTGAACCGGACGCTCAAGACCTTCCCGCCGCGCTTCGTCATCGCCAAGGGCGGCATCACGTCCTCGGACGTGGCAGCGCACGGCCTGGAAATCCGCCACGCGATAGTCCGCGGCCCCATGTTGCCCGGCATCGTCTCGCTGTGGGAGCCGGTGGACGGGCCCGCGAAGGGCATCCCGTACATCGTTTTCGCCGGCAACGTGGGCGACGACGAATCCCTGACTCAAGTCACGCGCAAGCTCAGCAACACCTTCCCCACTTGCTCCCTGACCTCGCAAGCTCGGCCAGGGAACCCGGCAAGTGTGGGCCCGAACTAATTCAATGGAGAACACCATGACCAGCAACTACACCGTCGCCGTCCTCGGCCTGGGCGCCATGGGCCTGCCGATGGCCACCCGCCTGGCAACCCAGCTCACCGTCCACGGCTTCGACATCGCCGAACCGCGCCTGCAGCTCGCCGCCGACGCCGGAATCCGCACCTTCGCTTCAGCCCGTGAAGCCTCGGAAGGCGCCGACGCCCTGCTCCTTGCCGTGCGCAACGGAGAACAGCTCGATGATGTCCTCTTCGGCGAGAACGGCGTCGCCCCCGTGCTCAAGCCGGGCGCCGTCGTGATCCTCGGCAGCACAGTCGGTATCGAAGCCATCCCGGCCACGGTTGCCCGCCTGGCCGAATACGGCGTCGAACTCGTTGACGCGCCGCTCTCCGGTGGCCCGAAGCGTGCCGGCGAAGGCGACCTCCTGATCGTGGTTGGCGCAACGCCGGCCGCCCAGGAAAAGGCCCGCCCCGCCCTGGAACTGTTGGCCTCCACGCTGAGCATCGTGGGCGACAAGCCCGGCGACGGCCAGGCCCTCAAGACTGTCAACCAGCTGTTGTGCGGCGTGCACATCGCCGCTGCCGCCGAGGCCATGGCGCTCGCCGACGCCCTCGGACTGGACCAGGCGAAGACCCTCGCGGCCCTGGAAGCAGGTGCCGCTGGCTCGTTCATGCTGTCCAACCGCGGCCCACGCATCCTCGAGGCTTACACCGAGGATGGCGCCGAGGTCCTCAGCCGCCTGGACATTTTCGTGAAGGACATGGGCATAGTCGGCAAGGCGACCCGCGCCGCCGGCCTGGCAGCACCTGTTGCCGCCGCTGCCGAACAGCTCTACCTTCTCGGCCAGGCCCAAGGCCTCGCCGCCGCCGACGACTCCGCCGTCATCAAGGTTGTCGCGCCCGTCAGGCGTACAAACTAACCCCAAAGAAACGTGCGACGACGGCGGTCCCCCCTCCGCCGTCGTCGCCCCTCTCGCTGGCCTCGAGTCCAGGCCGGCTCTGTCAAAGGAGACAACCCCCGATGAATCCCCTCATCAATTCCTTGGCGGTCCGGGCAGCTGATGCCCCTGCCATCAAGCCGGCCGTGGAGCTTGGGACTCCGCTGCTGTTGACCATCGCAGCCGCGGGCGTCGCATTGCTGCTTGTGATGATCATCCGCTTCAAGATCCAGGCCTTCGTGGCATTGCTGGCCGTGAGCATCCTTGTGGCCGTTGCCGCGCAGATCCCCTTGGCGGACGTATTCACCGTCGTGGCCAACGGCGTGGGCGGAACCATGGGCAAGGTGGCATTGCTGATTGCCCTCGGCGCCGTGTTGGGCCGCATGATCGAGGTGTCCGGCGGCGTGCAATCGCTGGCCAACCACTTCACCGAGAAGCTCGGTGCCAAGCGGGTTGCCGTGGCACTGACCGCCGTCGGCTTCCTCGTTGCCATTCCAGTGTTCTTCGAAGTGGGCATCATCGTGCTGGTGCCGATTGTCTACGCCTTCGCGAAGATCGCCAAGCTGCACCCCATCAAGTTCGGCCTTCCCATGGCCGGCATCATGCTCTCGATCCACGTCGCCGTTCCTCCCCACCCGGGGATCGTTGCCGGGGCAGGCGTCATGGGTGCCGACATCGGTCTCATCGCGATGATTTCGCTGATCATCTGCGTGCCGCTGGGTTTCCTGTCCTACTGGGTTGCCAGCATCATGAACCGCAAGGACTACGAGCTGCTGCCCGGCGTCCGCGACCAGATCGAAGAATTCGGCTCCGATTCCTTGGTGCGCGTCGGCCACGACGGTCCCGGTGCCAGCGCGGTCGCTCCGCCGCGTCCGGGCTTGATCATGTTCCTCATCGCCGCTCCGATCGTCCAGATCCTGCTCGGCACGGCAGGTACCCTCCTGATCAACAAGAAGGACTACTGGTACGGCGTCGCGTCTTTCGTGGGCAACCCGTTCTTCGCCCTGCTGGTGGCCGTTGCGCTCGCCTTCTTCCTGCTGGCGGTCCGCCGCCAGTGGTCACTCAAGGAAACCGGCGAAATCTTCGAAGGCGCGCCGCCTCCCATCGCCTCGATCCTCATGGTGGTTGCTGCCGGCGGCGTGTTCGGCGGCGTCCTGCAGGTCTCCGGCATCGGCGCGGCCTTGTCCCAGACGCTGGACTCCCTGGGCGTGCCGATCATCCTCCTCGGCTTCATCATTTCCCTGGCACTGCGTGCCGCACAGGGGTCGGCCACGGTCGCCATCGTCACCACCACCGGCCTCCTCTCGGCTGCCGTCGCCCAAGGCGGCTACACCCCCGCGCAGATCGCCGTCATCGTGATCGCGATCGGCTTCGGCGGACTGGGCCTGTCCCACGTGACCGACGCAGGTTTCTGGGTGGTGGTGCGCTACTACGGCCTCACGGTGTCCGACGGCCTCAAGACCTGGACCGTGCTCACCACCATCCTGGGCGTCGCGGGCTTCCTGCTCAGCTATGTCGCCTGGATCCTGGTGGGAGGCCTGGCCCACTGATGCGTGTACGCCTTGACGATCTTGTAGGCTCCGCGCTGGAGCGGGGGGCAGCTGTCCCGGCCTTCACATGCTACGACTTCACCACCGCCCTCGCCGTGGTGGCTGCATCCGAGGAATCCGGCCGAGGCGTCATCCTGCTGGTCGCACCCAAGACAGCCGGCACTCCTAGCGGCTTGCGACTGATCACGGCGCTGCGCGCCCTGGCCGACGACGCCAGCGTTCCGGTCTCGGTCCAGCTGGACCACGCCTCGGACCTGGAGGTCATCCGTGACTCCGTGGCTGCTGGTGCCGACGCCGTCCTGGCCGATGGTTCTTCCCTCCCGTTCGAGGAGAACATCGCCCTGGTCCGCTCCGTACATGAGGTTTTGGTCGGCGCCGGTGCTTCCCACATCGTGATTGAAGCGGAACTCGGTGGGCTGGCGGGCGATGAAGACAAGGCTTTCGGCGTTGACACCAGCCCCCATCCCGCGGGCCTGACCGATCCCGAACAGGTGTTGGAATTCGTTTATCGCACTGGTGCCCAGCTCCTGGCCGTGGCCGTGGGGAATGCCCATGGCCGTTACACCGGAGAGCCCAGGCTGCACTGGGACGTGCTGGAGGACATCGCATCGCGAACTGAGCTTCCGCTCGTACTCCACGGCGCGTCGGGCATCCCTGCTGCGCACCTGGTCAAAGCCACATCCATGCGCGTGGGCAAGGTGAACTTCAACACCGAGCTGCGCACTGGCATCCTCGCCACGCTCGAGGCCGAGACCACCGCGCACCGGGCCGACGGCGAGAACCTCCAGGGCCTGCTGGGGCACTGGAGTTCCTCCGCCTCGACGTTCGCGGGAGCAACACTGGACATGCTCAGCCGCTAGGCAGGGCTCGCGGGGCGACCGCGCGGGAAGCGAACCCAAGCAACACAGGGAGGCTAGGATCAGCACATGATCCTGGCCTCCCTGCTTTTTGCCCTCATTGCCGGCTTGTTGCACGTCTACATCTTCAGCATGGAGTCCATCACCTGGACCCATCCGGCCACGTGGAAGCGCTTCAGTGTCGCTTCCCAGTCCGACGCCGAAACCACCAAACCCCTCGCCTACAACCAGGGTTTCTACAACCTCTTCCTCGCCATCGGCGCGCTCGCCGGGATGGTCTTTGTCATGATCGGTCACCCGCAGGTGGGCTGGACCCTCGTCTTCAGTTCGTGCGGCTCGATGCTGCTGGCGGCAATCGTGCTTGCCTTGAGCGGCAAGAAGTACCTCCGCCCCGCCGTTCTTCAGGGCACGACGCCGCTACTCGCCGTCGTGCTCGGCATCCTTGCCGTCGCGCTCGGCTAGAGATATGAGCGAGCGTTGGCGAAAAAGGCGTCAGATGTGAGCGAGCGTTGGCGAAAATGGCGTCAGATGTGAGCGAGCGTCCTACGAGGCAAACCCTCTCTCACGTATATGCCCTCCAATCCCGTCGCTCGCTCACTTATGCGGGCGTTTGGCGTGACGCTAGCTCACCCGTCAAAACCCTGAACCCCAGTTCCGGATTGAATCCATGGATCTCCCGCGTGTCCAATGCCGACATGAAGGCCAGGATTTCCTCCGTGATCACCTGCCCGGGAACCAAGACAGGGAATCCCGGCGGGTAGGGGGTGACGAAGGACGCCGAGACCATCTCCTCTCCTGCCCCGACCCTTCGCGCAAGTTCGGCAGCAGTGAAGTATTCGCAGGATCCGGCCTTGTAGCTCTCAAAATAGGCGTCCCGCATGTTGCCGTCCGGCGTGTCCGCGTCCCTGCGGAACCGTTCGGCGAAGCGGCTGAAGTCCGGCAAGGGCGGCGGCGTGCTGGTCAGTGCCGCGACACGGGCACGGCGGGCCCGCTGGCCCAAGCCGCTCAGGCCGGATTGCTCGTCTTCGAAGGTCTCGGCCAGCTTGACCAGGACCTCGACGAGGTAGGCGACGGCACTTCGCGAGGTACCAATGTTGGTCATGAAGAGAACGCTGTTCCTTGACGTCTTGTTGACCTGGATCCCGTACTTGTCCATCAGATAGTCGTGCTTGAAGGTATCGCCGTCCACGCCGGTGAGGCCGATATGCAGGGTCAAACGGCTCGGATCAACAACGAATTCGTCACGCTCCCAAGCTTCCGACATCGCTGCCAGCCCGTCGCGGAGCGGCATTTGCCGGCTCGTCTCGCGGTACTGCTCAGGTATGAGGTCCTTGGTTCCGAGGACGCGGAAGTACTTCCTCAGCAAGGGATGCCTCGCCACGGCGTGGGCGATGCTGACAGCGAGATCTGCCTGCCGTTGCACGAGCTCGTAGCCTTCGAACTCGACCTGCCGCCGTCCCATGTCCAAGGAAGCCAGGATCTGGTAGTTGGGCGAGGTGGAGGTGTGCGTCATGTACGCCTCCCGGAAGCTCTCCTCGTTCAACTGACCGAAGTCCTGGTCATGGATGTGGATCATGGACCCCTGCCGGAGCGACGTCAGGGTCTTGTGGGTCGACTGCGTGGAGTAGACCCGCACGCGAGCTTTCGCCGGATCGGGAAGCAGGCGCGTCTTCAGGAGCAGCTCATCGCTGACGTGCCCGACGCCGGAACCCGGGCCGCCGTCGTCGGGCTCGCTGCCGCCCGCCGCGCCGTCGGCCGCCCCGCCCGCCGCCGCAAGCTCGCGCAATTGCAGGGCGTAGCGGGCCGCATAAGCCGGATCCGCGAACTTTGCCTCGAGTGATCGGGCCGAAGCCATCGCAGTGCGGCGGCGGTAGATGTGGTGGAAGCCCGCGAATGCGAACCAGGCCTCGTCCCATAGGAATACCAGGTCCGGTTTGATGGCGAGGCACTCCTCCATCACTCGTTCGACGTCGTACACAATGCCGTCGAACGTGCAGTTGGTGAGGGCAAGCATCTTGACCTCGTGGAGCCTGCCTGCCCGGCGGTAATCCAGGAGCATCCGCTTGATGCTTTCCAAGGGAACCGCGCCATAGAAGGAGAAATCGTTCAAGGGGTACGCGTCCAAATATGAGACCTGCGCGCCGGCCAGCATAAGGGCGTAGTGGTGCGATTTGTGGCAGTTCCGGTCCACCAGGACCACATCACCGGGAGCCAGGATCGATTGGTGCACGATCTTGTTGGCTGTTGACGTTCCGTTGGTGACGAAAAGCGATTTTTGGGCGCCAAATGCCCGGGCCGCCAGCTTCTGGGCTTGTTTGAGGGAGCCGTGCGGATCCAACAACGAATCGAGCCCGCCTGACGTGGCAGAGGTTTCAGCAAGGAGCAGGTTGAGGCCGTAGAAATCGCCCAGATCGTTGATCCACTTGGAATGGATGACCGATCCGCCCCGGGATACCGGCAGGGCATGGAAAACACCGGCGGGTTTGCGGCTGTATTGCTGGACCGCGTGGAAGAACGGCGCTTCATACCGTTCCGCGATGCCGGCCAGCAAGGACAAATGGAGCTCTAGCCCGTCCTGGCGGCGGAATATCCGGCGGAATTGGCGGGTCAAGGAACCGGCGAGTTCTTCGATCCCCACGCCCGCCACGAGGTAGAGATCAAGCTCGGGGCGGAGTTGGCCCAGCTTCTCCGCCAAGCTCAGGATCCGGTCCAACGGTCGCTGGGGGAGTGACTTCCCCAAGAACCTGCCCAGGAAGCTGCGCACGTCCCGGCTCAGGCGCTGCCTGCTGTCGGGAACGAACCCCGGCCGCAGCACACACGCCTGGATGTCGGGGTTGAGCAGGACAGCCACGATGGCGTCCTCGAAGCTCGGCACGAACACGAGCTCGTAGTTGAAGGCGTCGGCGGGGCGGCGCTGGCTGAGCAGTTCGGTCTGAAGTGCTTCACGGTCGGCGCTGGAGACATCATCGATCACGAGGACCTCGAACCGCTTGCGCGATTCGGCGGGTTCTTCAACCCATTCCGCTTCGCGTTCGGGGTCCGGCGATGGTTCCTGGGCATGTTGGTTGTGGCCGGCAACGCGTCGCGCGACTGGCTCTATGAGACTTAGCGCCTCGGGGTATTCTCCAGCCTCCAGGATTCGCCGCAATTCCATGACATATTGCTGCCCCGGAGACGCCCAATACATTTCGAGGGATTCCAGCAGCGGCAACAGCCTTCGAACCTCCTGCGGCAGTTCGCGCGGCTGCCGGCCGGCGGAGGTCCGGGCGCCGGCGGCCAGCTGTTTGACGGCGTAGCCAAGGAACTCCCACGCGTCCGCGCGCACCCGCCACGCGCTGCTGGGGACCTCGCCGCCGGCCTCTGAGTCGTCGTCGGCGTTTGGTCTTGCCGCCAAACCGGGGCCAAGCGCATTGCCGCTGGCAAGTGGAGTTGGAGGGAGAGGAAATGGGGCTGACTGCACTGTCGCGAAATCGGCGCGTGCCACGATGACTCCTTTGTCATGGATTGATAGCACTCTCTACTAAACGCCGCGGCTCGTCGCGGTGTACGGCAAATGTCGGGGTTGCCGTCTGGGTGTCCAGATGGGAGCGGATCTTCCGGTCATACGTGAGCGAGCGGTGGGGGATTTGGTGTCATAGGTGAGCGAGCGTTGGGGGATTTGGTGTCATAGGTGAGCGAGCGTTGGGGGACGAGTGGGCGGCTACCCTTCACGCCATAGAGGCAACGGGACGACGCTCCGGCTGCGCCCGGACTCGTCCAACACGTGCCCGAGGCGTTTGTAGTTGCGGACCACGGCTTGCCGGGAGATCACGGCGCTTCCTGGAGCGCGCTCCGCCAGTTCGCGCTCGTGGCCCTGGACCTCCAGGTAGTCGCGGACCCACAGTGTCACGAGCAGGTTCTGGGCGCCCAGAACCTGGGCGCTGAGCCTGCAATTCGGCAGGGCCGCGAAATAGCGCCCGACGGCGTCAACATGGTGGGCGGGCACGTTGAGGATCAGGCTCACTTCCCTTAGTCCTTGTTGGGCTGAAGCGGACGTATCGCACCTCAGCGTCATGTAGCCGGACGCGAGGAACCGCTCCACCCGCCGTCGTGCCGTTTGAGGAGAGACGCCGCAGGCGGCTCCTAGTTCCGCCCAACTGGCGCGCCCGTCCTTTGCCAGTTCCTCCAAGAGGGATGCGTCGAGCCTGTCCGGCGCATAGGCCGCCGGGGCGGGCACGGGTTCTGCCGACATGAGCCGTGCCCGCGCCGGTTCCAGGGTGCCGCTGCGCCAGTCGGAAGCCTGCCGGTAAAGCTTCGTGACGAAAACGACCTCCCGGTGGGTCACGCCTGGCAGGCCTGCGAAGGATCCGGTGACGATTTCCATGAGCTCTTCATGGCTTGAGGCGAAGCAGTCCACGAAGAGATCGTGCGAGCCGGACACAAGCGAAACGGTGCCGAATGCGGGCTCTTCGCACAGCTTCCGGACGAGGGCTTCGTTCTCGCTTGGAAGAGAGGAAAGACTGATGAACGCCGACCAGCCAGCACTCAGATAGCGCGGACCTGGGGCCGGGGTGATCCACGCCAGTCCCTGCTCAGCTAGGGAGTTCCAGCGGCGCGCGACGGTGGGTCCGGACAAGCCCAGGACATCCCCAACGCGGCTCCAGTCGGCACGGGGATTGATCTGAAGGGCATTGACGATTTCAAGATCAGTTTCGGAGATCATGGCCGATTCCTTCAAAATTCACGATTCTCAGAGGATTTCAAACAAATTCCTAGCCAGTGTAGACGGCGGACCTAACGTTGTGACTCGCATCACCCCCACTCGCATCCGAAGACCCAGGCAAAGAAGCCCCCAACACTCAAGGAAGCACATGGCAAGCAAGACAGCACCTCCGGCGACGGCGGCCATCGCCCGCCGGACCATCACAGGAATGATCGTGGCGATGGCCCTGATCGAATCGCTCAGTGGAGTCACCCAGGGTTACCTGAACCCGATCCTCCCCGCCTTGGGGCCCGCCTTTTCGATCGACGACCCCACCATCAACGGCATCTTCCTCATCTCCAACGTGAGCTTTGCCGTGCTCACGCCGATCATCTCGCGGCTCGGCGACAGCTACGGTTACAGGCTCGTACTCCGCTGGTCGACGGCGGTAGTCGCGGCCGGCGTCGTCATGATGGCGTTGTGGCCGTCGCTGTGGACGGTGACGATCGGCGTCGTCATGCTCACGTGCGTGGTTGGCTTCATTCCGCTCATGATGGGCATCCTGCGCGTCAGCAGCCCGGCGCGGACCCGCACCGGGGTCAGCGTGATGATCGGCATGCTCATGATCATGGTCGGTGCCGGCGGCCTCCTCGCCGGGATAATCGGCGTCGACGATCCCACCCTCGGTTTCTGGGTGGCGGTGCCGTTCGCCGTTGTGGGGCTGCTTTGCTCCTTCGTCCTGCCCGACGCCGGAACCCCCACCCGCGAGGGACTCGCCCTGGTGCCACTCACGGCATGTTCCCTCGGACTGATCGGCTTCGTCGTGGCTCTTTCGATGGGACCGGACTGGGGTTGGTTGGATGCCAAGACGCTCGGCTCCGGAATCATCGGACTCGCGCTCTTGGCTTATTGGGTGGTCCTGGACTCTCGCGACGTGAACGGGAAGCGCTTCATGGACCTGCGGATGCTTGCCATCCCGCGGATCCGGACGGTCTCGCTGGCCACTTTCTTCTTCGGTTTTGCTTCCATCAGCTACTTCGGCACCAACGGCATCTTCCTGTATTCAAACCCGGACAAGACCGGATACGGCTTCGCGCTGAGCCCGCTCATGATCGCCATCGTCCTCGCGGTGGCATCCGTGCTCTCGCTGCTCTCCTCGCTTCTTACCTCAAAGGCGCTCAGCCTGTTCGGCGAACGGGCCACCTTGGTGTTCGCCGGTCTCCTGCTGGCGGGCGGCTTCCTGGTCATGGCGGCTGCGCACGGTTCCCTGGCCGGCTACTGCGCCGGATTCGCCATGTTCAACTTGAGCCTTGGCATGTACCAGGCGGGAACCCGGGCGCTGTCGGTGGAGGGGGTTCCCCTGGAGGAAACCTCGACCGCGGCCGGCCTCAACGAACTGGCACTGTCCGTTGGCATCGCGGTGGGCGCCGCCGTCGTGAAGCTCATCTCCTCGTCTTCAGTCCAGTCCGGACACATCAGCGAGGGAGGGCTCCTGTCGATCTGGATTGCCCTGGCGATCGCTGCCCTGATTGCCGCGGCAGCAGCCGCCCGTTACCCGAAACGGCCAGCCGCGGCGACAACCGCAGGGGTCGCCGTATGAAAGCCGCGGCCGTGAAAGCGGCCTCCCTGGAAACCGCAACGCCCGTCACAACCTCTTCGGCCGCCGTCGAGCGCTCCGTCTCCGCTGCGCTGGAGGGCTGGAAGCCGGAAATCCTTGGCCTGAGCCACGCCATCCACGCCGATCCCGAGCTCAGCGGGCAGGAGTTCCGGGCCGCCAAGCGGGTTAGCCGGCTGCTCCGGAGTGCGGGCTTCAGCTTTGACGCTCCGCAGCCGCTGCTCCCGGCCTCCTTCAGCGCGAGGTTCGGGACCGGTGAGCTGGTGGTCGCGTTGTGCGTCGAATATGACGCCTTGCCGACCATCGGGCATGCCTGCGGACACAATGTGAACGCGGCCTGTGCTGTAGGCGGGGCACTCGCGCTCGCTTCCGTCGCCGACGAGCTCGGGATCACCGTCAAGGTCCTCAGCACTCCTGCGGAAGAGACAAGTGGCGGCAAGGTCGATCTCATTGGTGAGGGCTTCTTCGAGGACGTGTCCCTGGCGATGATGGCCCATGCCGGTGCCGAGGACGTCATCGGCGGCTCATCCTTGGCCATGGGTATGTGGGACGTGCTTTATGAAGGGCGGCCTGCGCATGCCGCGGCCGCTCCGTTCGAGGGGGTCAATGCCCTCGACGCGCTCGTGATTGCCCAGACGGCCATTGCCTTGGCGCGGCAGCAGCTTCCGCCCGGTTCGGTTGTTTCGTTGATCGTGACGGAAGGCGGGAGCGCCGTCAACGTCATACCGGAGCGGGCGCGGGCAAACGTCGAAATGCGTTCACCCAGCATCAAGAATCTTCGCGTCATCGAGGAACGCGTGCGGCGCTGCCTGGAAGCGGGAGCGCTGGCCAGCGGGAGCACGCTCAAGGTATCCCCCACAGGCAACGCCTACGCTGAACTCAGGCAGGACCGGTACCTTTCCGAGGCATACCGGGAAGCAATGTCCGCCCGGGGGAGGGCTGTTGCGTTCAACGAAGATCCAGTAGCTTCCACAGACATGGGCAACGTCTCGCAACTGGTACCAAGCATCCATCCGCTGCTCGGGTACGACGTACACGGAGCCGCCCACCACACCGCGGAGTTTGCTGCCCACGGCTCATCCGCCTCCGCGGACCGGGCGGTCTTGGACGGCGCCTTCGGTCTGGCCCTGGCGGCCTGCGCGGCGGCCAGCGATCCCCGGCAACGGGAACGGCTACTTCGCTAGACGAGGTGACCGTGGGTGCGGCTCCACAGCTTCGTTCCGGCACGCAGGCCCCGGGCCGCACCCACGAATTCACGCAGTCCGCCCGCTCTGGTTCCCGCCGTCGAGCGGGCGGACAATGGTCTCAGCAGTTCGCGAGGGAGCGCAATGGGATTCTCGAGGCAACAGAAGACGTCGGCGGGCATGGCCGCATTTGGCCGCTCGCGTGATCCCGTGATCGATCTCGCCCGGTTCTTCTGCCTCATTCTGGTGGTGCTCTCGCACTGCATGATGGTCAGCCCGGTCCTGCACCCCGACGGGACCGTCACCACCGAAAACACGCTGATGGAACAGCACTGGTTCGAACCCGTCCTGTGGGTGTTCCAAGTGATGCCGCTGTTCTTCGTCCTTGGCGGCATCACGGGACTGGAATCGTGGCGTCGCTTGCGTGCGCGGGGCGGCTCCGGCGTCGACTACGCTCAACTGCGTCTCTTGCGCCTCATCCGTCCGGCAACCGCGCTGCTGGCCTCGATGTTCGTGGGGTTGTGGGCCGCAAGCCTACTCGGCGTCGACCCGGAAGTGGTCCAGCTCATCGCGACCGGGGCGGGAATGCCCTTGTGGTTCCTGGCCGCGTACCTCGCTACCCAACTGAGTGTTCCTCTGCTGGCCCGCCTGCACGGACATTCCCCGTGGTTGACCCTCAGCGGGCTCGTCGCCGCAGTGATCACCCTGGACTCCCTGCGCGGAGCGTTTCCGATGCTCGCCTTCGTCAATATGCTCTTCGTGTGGTGCGCGGTCCAGCAATTCGGCTTCTTCATTGCCGACGGCATCTTCGCCGGACGCAGCCGGGGCTGGTTCGCGGGGTTGATCGTGGGCAGCAACCTGCTGCTGGGGTTCGTGACCGGGATCGGGGTCTACTCCGGAAACATGATCGTGGACCTGAATCCGCCCAACTTCTGCATGCTGCTGCTGGGCCTGTCCCAGGCGGCGACCCTCCAATTGCTGCGCCCTGCTCTTGCCTGGGCGGCCGGCGTGCGCTGGATCCGTTGGATGGTGACCGTGGCGGGCCGACGGTCCATGACGGTCTATCTGTGGCATTTGCCGCTGCTCGCAGCCATGTCGGGGCTGCTTCTGCTCACCGACTTCCCCAAGCCGGCGGCCGGTACAGCCGAATGGTGGTGGGCCCGCCCGCTTGTGCTGCTCGGCGTCCTCTTGCTCTTGCTCCCGGTCCTGCTGCTGTGCGGCAGACTTGAAGAGCGCCCGACGGCGGCCAGCCACGCGCGCGGCAGGACGCACGTCGCGGTGGTGACTGCCGGCGTCATGGTCTTCATTCCGGTAGTGGACGCCGCCTTCAACGGACTCACGCTGACACTCCTCGCTGGGGGAGCGGCGTGCTTCGCGCTGGGAGTGTTACTGCTGGGACGGGTGCCTGCCGGAGTCCTGTCCCCGGCGGTTCCCGGTGCCCCTGCGGTGCCATTGCCAGAGCCCGGTTTACGTGCGAATCTCGACTCATGACTGAGTTCACGGATTCAACCGCAGAGTCGTTCAGCCCGGACGTGACAACGGTCAGGAACGACAAATTCCACCGCTACGAGCTTCTGGTTGACGGTGAAGTAGCCGTGATCTCGCAGTTCATGGACAAACCCGGCCACATCGACTTCCTCCACACCGAGACGCGCCCCAAGTTCAAAGGCCGCGGGCTGGCCAAGGTCCTGGCGCACTTTGCCTTGGATGACGTCGTCGCCTCCGGCAAGCGGATCATCCCGCATTGCCCGTTCATCGCCGCCTATCTGGGCAAGCATGAGGGCTACGAGCTCGACGTCGACTGGCCGCCGGAACCGCCGGTGGGGGAACCGGGGAACGATTAGTCAGTCCGCCGTGCCCGGCCCGTGCCTGGCGGCGTGGCAAAGTTTTGTGATACCCGTGGCGTAAACAAGCTCGGTGCCGTTGACTAACCGGGTTCGAAGTAAAATTCAAGTCACAAACTCTGTTGCTGTCACACTGGGTTGCTATGGGGCAGGTTTCAAAGGACGGTTCGGAGGGTGGGGACGCGTCGTTGACCGTCGGGCACAGCGACCCTCAAATCATGGCGATGGTGCGTGACGGCGATTTTTCCGCCTTCGATGTGCTGTTCCAGCGACATGTGGCAGCGGCCCAGTTTGTTGCCCGCGCGCAGACAGACAATGCCAGTGACGCCGACGACGTTGTGTCCGAGGCTTTTGCTTCGATTTTCCAAGCCCTCACTGAGGGCAAGGGACCGGACCAGTTCTTCCGCTCCTATCTTCTGACCGCCGTGCGGCGAATTGCCTACGACCGGAACCGGAAGGCAAGGCGTACTCAGGTCGTAGGCGACGTCGACGTCTTGGATACCGTTGCCGTCGACGCGGACAGCGTTCTGGACGCCTTTGAGTCCAGCACCATGGCGAAGGCGTTCAAGTCGCTTCCGGAACGCTGGCAGGCGGCCCTCTGGCACGTGGACATCGAAGGCCTGAAACCTGCCGCAGCCGCACCCTTTATCGGATTGAGCCCCAACGGCGTTTCGTCACTCGTGATCCGGGCGCGTGAGGGGCTCCGGCAGGCCTACCTGCAAAACCACATCAGCTTGGACAGCGACGACCCATGCGCCGAATTTTCGAGCCAGCTGGGAAAGTACGCCCGCGGCGGCCTGAAACGCGCGTCCTACGAGAAGGTCACGGCCCACTTGGAGGAGTGTCCGAAGTGCACGGCCGTGCTGATGGAACTCAACGATGTCCAGGCGGGCATGAGGGCGCTTGTCTTCCCCTTGGTGGTCGGGGTGGTCTTCACACCGGAAGTGACCGCCGGATTCCTCCCCGGAACAGCACTGCTGGAGACGCTTCTCCCCGGCGGGGTTCTCCCGGAGCCATTCCTTCCCAAGCCGTTCCTTCCCAAGACGCTCCTTCCGGGAGGGGCCGAACCGGCCGCCGCCGGACTGCGCTCAGTGGGTGGAGTTTGGACGATGGCAGTCGCCGCGTTGGTCGTGGGCGGCCTGGTGATCGGGGGCATCCTCGCGTGGCTGGGACAGGCCGGCCCGGCGCCACTCGCTGAAGCCGATGTTCCGAGCAGCGCGCCGTCGGCCCCACAGTCCGTGCCGGAACGGCCCCCGACGGCACCAACGGCACCCGCACCGAGCTCGGCGCCGACGGCGGACGCGTCCGCCATCGCGGTGCCGGAACCCCCGGCGCCCGCGCCAATCGCGCCGGAAGCGGTTCCTGTGCCGCAGCAGACGGTCAGGGTGGTTGATTCCGAACCCGTCATCACAACCCCCATTCGGCTGACGGGTTCGTTGACTATCCATAAGTATGAGAAGCCGGCCACGGCGACCAGTCTGCCCAACGATGGAACGGCTTTGACCGCCGCGCAGTTGCAGGGGCTGACGCCGATGGCGGGGGTGACGTTCACGGTGCAGAAGGTGAACAACATTGACCTGACGACCAACGCGGGCTGGGCTGCGGCGGCGGCCCTGACCCCCGCCCAGGCCGCGGCGCAGGCAGCGAGCCCCGGCTCTATCACGACGACGGACGGGACCGGAACGGCGACCCTGAGAAACCTTCCCCTGGGCCTGTACCTCGTGACGGAGACCGGCTATCCGGCCGGTGTGACTCCCACGGCCCCGTTCCTAGTGACACTGCCGATGAAGGATCCTACCGGCGGGAACGGCTGGTTGTATGACGTGAACGTCTACCCCAAGAACGCGGTGACCGGGGCGACGAAGACCGTCAACGATGCGTCCGTCGCCAAACTCGGGGACAACGTGCAGTGGACCATTACCTCCGACATCCCCAATGTCAGCCCGATCGATGGGTACAGGATCGTCGACAAGCTGGATTCGAAGCTGAGCTACACCAACTCGACCGTCGCGCTGTCCAACAACGCGGCGTTGGCGCTGAATACGGATTACACGATCGTGTTCGATGCGGCCACGAATACCCTCACGGTCGACTTCACCGCCAGCGGGCGCGCCATTCTGGCTGCGAACCCCACGGCAAAGGTCCTGGCGACGGTGAATTCCACGGTGAATACCGTTGGTGAGATCACGAACACGGCTCTCTTCTACCCGAGCGCGGCCAGTTTCAACATCGCCCCTGGCCAGCCCGGCGGTCCGGTGGTCATGCCTCCCGTAAGCACCACCAAGTGGGGCAACATCGTTTTGCACAAGAAGGATTCCCAGAGCTCTGCAGCGCTGGCCGGCGCTGTGTTCTCGGTGTACCCGAGCCAAGCCGATGCCTTGGCCGGCACCAACGCGATCAGCGTCGCCGGCGTCAACTCCTGGACCACCGACGACAGCGGCAACTTGGTGATCTCCGGCCTTCGGTATTCCAACCGGGCCAATGGAACTGACGTCAGCCCGGGCCAGCCCGGTTACCAGTCGTACTGGCTGGTGGAGACCAAGGCTCCGGGCGGCTACGCGCTGCTTGCCCAGCCGGTTGAAACCACGGTTACCAGTTCCGACCCGTCCGCCGTCTCGGTGACGATCGGCAACGTCAAGCAGAACTCCGGATTCCAGTTGCCGTTCACCGGCGTGGGAACCTGGGCCCTGCCCGCAGGCGGGATCCTCGTGCTCGCAGGCGCAGGCCTGTTCACGGTCACCGGCCGCCGGAAGCGCAACGAAGCAAAATAAGCGCCCCGCGCTGCTGGCTGCCCGGAGCATGACCCAGCCTCTTGCTCCGAAAATACTTTCCGATTTTCGCGTCACGATCCGCGAATAGCTCCCACTGTTTCAGTGGGTGGCAGTTTCTCCCCAGTTATTTCAAAAAATTGAATCTGTTTTCTGCGACACGAATCGCGGGAAGCGCGCACTTGATGGCTAGAGACCACCTGCGTGCCCGCTCCCGAAAGTGATGCAAGAAAAGCCCATGAAGCAGTCCCTTCCAGCCAAGCTGCTGGCAATTCTCCTCGCCGTCACGATTGTCTGCCTTGGCCTGGGCGGCGCCCTGCCTTCACCCGCGTATGCGACGACGCCAGGAACCCCGGGAGTGCCTCAGGCGGGTACGCCGGTTTACACCGAAGACTTCAGCAGTCAGGATGCTTCGGCGGCTGCCATCAACATCCTGAACTACACCGGCGGTGCGGCAGCCGCGTTCTCGACGTACACGGCGGACCCGCAATGGACGCCGGCTGGAAACCAGTGCAACGGCTGGATCATGAGTTGGACCACGCCCAATCCTCCGGCCTCAGACGCTGGTTGCCAGCGCAACCTCGGCACCACGTGGCCCTCGCTACGGAGCATGGCCCAAGCACTCGGCATAGCGCAGGGGCAGAGCCCGGCGCAAGCACAAACGAATCAGGCACTGACGGAGTACACGAATGCCTTGAGCGGTTCCATCACAGCCGGCACGGAATTCCGCACAGTGAAGACCATTCCCGCGATCGCCGGGCACTACTACGCCGTGTCGGCCTATTTCGCGGCTGTGAACTGTCCTGCCCAGGGCGGCGCCAGTCAACCGCAGGAGACATTCAGTCTTCTCGTGAACGGCACTCCGATCGTGCTGAGCTCCGGGCTGAACCCATGCACCAGTTCCACTGACTGGTCGACTCAGGTGACCAAATTGCAGTCAGCGGCGTACATGATTCCGACCGGAACGACCGCGAACCTCGGGCTGTCTCTGTACAACGCCCAGACCAGTGGCTCGGGTAACGACGTGGCGTTCGACCTGCCCCAGATCGTCGACGTGACCCCGCAGTTGGACAAGTCGTTCAGTCCTGCGCTCATTGCCCCCGGCCAGGCCTCCACCGTGACGCTCACCGTGACCAATACCAGCGACCTGAAGGCGAAGAACGACTGGAGCATCACCGATACGCTGCCCGCCGGCGTCGTGATCGCCCCTAACCCCGCGATCGGCGGAACGTGTGCCCAGGTGACCGGTGCCGCATTCGTCAAAACGGGAGCCGCCGGATCGAACACCTTCACGGCCACGGGCGGTGATCTTGCCGTAGGGCAGGCATCCTGCACCATCACGTTCAATGTGACGGCAGCTGGAGAGGGGACGTATGTCAACGGTCCCGCGAACATCGTGACCAACCTCAACCCGCCCGCGAACGCCACCCTGACCGTCCGGGCGCCGCGGATCACCCTGACCAAGGCGCTCGGAGCGCCGCGTCAGGCGGCAACGGACCAGTTCGCCGTGCAGATCCGCACCGGCGGGGCGACAGGCGCGGTGGTTAACAACACGACTAACTCGACCACGACAGGTACGGGATCGTCAGTAACTGCGGGAACCGGCACCACCGGCGCCTACGTGGCCACGGCTGGAACCGCGTATACCCTGACCGAAGCGGCCGCCGGTACGGCCAACCTTGCGAACTATGCCGGCACCATTACCTGTACGGACTCGTTCGGCCTGCAGACCGGTTTGCCCGTCGGTGCCGCGTTCAGCGGTTCGCTGGCCATCACCCCGGTGGCCGGGGCGAACATTACCTGCACCCTGTCAAACACCGCCCAGCCGATCATCAACGTAGCCAAGCAGCCCGGCACGGTCACCGGTCCGGATGCGAACGGCAACTTTGTCGCCAACTACACCGTCACCGTGGCCAACACCGGCTCGGTGGCCGGGACCTACGGCACCCTGGCCGACACTCCGGCGTTCGCCCCGAACCTGGCTGCAACGAGTGCTGCTTGGACGACTACCGGGAGCGGTGCTCCTGCTGGTGGGTCGTCGTCGACCGCCGGTCCTTACACCCTGGCTCCGGCGGGTTCTGCCATCGGTCCAGGGGTCACGCAGACCTTCAACCTCGCGGTGACGTTCCACTACACCAACACCACTCCAGTGCCGGCGTGCGCCGGCCCGGGGACAGGTCTGTTCAACTCGGTTGCGTTGCCGGCTGGCCAGGAGCAGGGCCCGACGACGGACAACTCCGCCTGTGACTCCCTGACGCCCAATCTGGTGGCCTCCAAAAACGTGGATCCGGTGGCCGGGACCATGGTCCAGCCCGGGCAGGTTCTGAGCTACTCGCTGTCCTTTGACAACACCACCGGCACCGCCCCGGCTGCAGTCAGTTACACCGACTGGCTCGCGGACGTTCTGGATGCCTCGACTCTCGTAGCCAACTCCATCACCACGACGGCCACGAGCGGGACTCCCTTGGTTGTCACGAACAACTCGGGGGCAGCGCCGAGAACCCTGGCCGTCACGGGCACCGTCGCTGCCGGCGCGAAGAGCGTCGTCACGTATCAAGTGAAGGTCAATAGCGCCGGCAATTTGGGTGATGCTTCGCTCGAGAACTACCTGACACCATCAACCACCATCACTCCGCCAACGAGCTGCCCGGCCGGAAGTGCCACCTGCACGGTCAATCCCGTGGGCGTGTGGACCCTGGGCAAGACAGCATCCCCTGCTTCCGGAACCTCCATCAACCCGGGCGATCCAAGCGCAAACAGGGTGATCACGTATACGGTGACCGCCACCAACTCCACCGCCAATCCCATCACCGGTGTCATCCTCACCGATGACCTGAGCCAGGTACTGAACAACGCCACGTTCACCGCCGGGTCCGCGAATCTGACCGTCAATGGCAGTACACCCCTCGCAGTCCCGGATCCGGGTACCGGCAGCACGTTGGCGACTCCTTCATTCACTCTGCCCGGCAACGGCACGGCAGTGTTGACCTATTCGGTGACGGTCAACGCGAATGCATGGCTCGTCACCGTGAAGAACGGGGCAACCGGCAACGGGATCGTCCCTCCGGCACGATGCGTCACCGGAGGCTCGGCGCCACTTGACCCTGCATGTTTCACCACGAATCCCACTACCGGCCACCTGTTCGTGCAAAAGGCAGGACCCGGGACAACCCAGGGTTCCACCGTCCCGCTGACCGGCTCGACCTTTGAGATCCACAACGATGCTGCAGGGCAAATGGGTCCCACCGTCGTCGGAGTGAACAGCCCAGTATCGGGGTCACCCGGACTGGTCGAGGTCAGGAATTTGCTTCCTGGGACCTACTGGCTGCTCGAAACCAAAGCCCCGGACGGCTACTCGCTTCTGGCCACCCCCGTGAAGTTCACCATTGCGCCGAACGGCAGCATCGCCTTGGACTCAGCCACCGCAGGAACGTCAGTAACAGCAAACAACCAGACCATCACTGTCCTGGATATGGCGTCCGTCAAGCTTCCATTCGCCGGTGGGCCAGGCACTGCCGCCATCTTCGGCGGAACGGTTCTCGGGATCCTCGCCCTCATGACTTCCCTCGCCCTCATCGTCTTCAGGCGAGCGAACAAGACCCCACAAACCCAAACTCCTTAGCGCAGCTCCGCGCAAATCAATGGGGGAAACAAGAAAGGAACACGATGAAATCATCGAAGGTGAGGCGCGGCATAATAGCCTCTCTGGCCGCAATAGCCTCAGCTGGGATGCTCGCCCTCGGAGCCGGAGGTGCACACGCGGCGAACACCGCGAACATCGATCCGTCCAAGACAGGTTCGTTGACAATCCATAAGTACGAGAAGCCGGCGACGCCGACGAACCTGCCCAACGATGGAACGGCACTGACCCCGGCCCAGACCGCGGCACTGACCCCGATGGCCGGGGTGACGTTCACGGTGCAGAAGGTCAACAACATTGACCTGACGACCAACGCCGGCTGGACTGCCGCGGCAGCCTTGACTCCGGCCCAGGCCGCGGCGCAGGCGGCCACCCCGGGCTCCACGACCACGACGGACGCGAGCGGAACGGCGAGCCTGGGGAACCTTCCGCTGGGCCTGTATCTGGTGACGGAGACCGGCTATCCTGCCGGTGTCACTCCCTCGGCCCCGTTCCTGGTGACCCTTCCAATGACGGACCCCGCGGGCGGGAACGGCTGGCTGTATGACGTGAACGTCTACCCCAAGAACGCCGTGACCACAGCGACGAAGACCGTGAACGACGCCTCCGCGATCAGGCTTGGTGACGCGGTAACGTGGACCATCACGTCCGACATTCCCAACGTCAACCCGATCGATGGGTACCGGATTGTCGATAAGCTCGATTCGAAGCTGAGCTACACCAGCTCGACAGTTGCGCTTTCGAACAACGCGGCACTGGTGTTGAACACCGATTACACGGTCGCGTTCGATACGGCCACGAATACCCTCACGGTCGACTTCACCGCCACCGGCCGGGCCGTGCTCGCGGCCAACCCCACGGCCAAGGTCCTGGTGACGGTGAACTCCACCGTCATCACGGTCGGTGAGATCGCGAACACGGCTCTTGTCTACCCGAACGCGGCCAGCTTCGCCATCGCTCCGGGCCAGCCCAACGGTCCGGTCGTCACTCCTCCAGTTATTACCAAGTGGGGCGACATCGTGCTGCACAAGAAGGATTCCCAGAGCTCCGCGGCCCTGGCCGGCGCTGTGTTCTCGGTCTACCCGACCCAGGCCGACGCCCTGGCCGGCACGAACGCGATCAGCGTCGGAGGGGTCAGTTCCTGGACCACCGATGCCAGCGGCAACCTAGTGATCTCCGGACTGCGCTACTCCAACTGGGCCAACGGGGCAACAGTGACCCCGGGCCAGCCCGGCTACCAGAGCTACTGGCTTGTGGAGACCAAGGCCCCGTCCGGCTACGAGCTGCTCGCCCAGCCAGTCGAGACCACGGTCACCAGCAACGACCCGTCAGTGGTCACAGTGACGATCAACAACGTCCCGCATAACGCCGGGTTCCAGCTGCCCCTCACCGGTGGTGTCGGAACCTGGGCCCTGACCGCCGGAGGGATCCTCGTGCTGGCAGGCGCCGGTCTCTTCATGGTCACCGGCCGACGGAAGCGCAACGAGGCAAAGTAAACACCCCTCGGTGACCCGCATCCCTTGATGCAGGGTATGGGGCATCCACCAGTATGGTGGATGCCCCATACCGCTCCCGTCCATCAAAGCAAGAGGCCCCAATGACCCAAACCCTCAAAGAATTCATGGAGGGTTCCGAACCTGGCCCGGAAGGCCCTCCTCGGCGCCATAGGACCCGGAGACCGGCGGCGGGACGCAAGCGCATCCGATCAGGTCTTGCTGACCGCAGGCTTTTCACGATGATGGTCATCGCCGCAATCGGCCTGGGCCTGGTCCTTTACCCCCAGGCAGCTGACTGGTTCAGCTCGATATCCCACAGCAGCCAACTTTCCGGCTATGCGCAGGAAGTCGAACAGCTTGAACCCTCGGCCCGGACGAAAGTGTTGGACCGGGCAGGCGAATACAACTCCCGGATCCCCGGCGGACAACTGCGGGACCCCTACTCCGCCCAGGCCCCGATGCCGGCATTGGAAGGGCAGCTGCGGGATTATCAGAGCCAGTTGAACGTAGCCAACGACGACGTGGTCGGAAGATTCCGCTACCCGTCCCTGAACATTGATCTGCCGATCTTCCACGGAACCAGCGATGACGTTCTAGCCAAAGGCGTGGGCCACCTCTACGGCTCCTCCCTTCCCGTAGGCGGCCCGGGCACGCACAGCGTCCTGACATCGCACTCGGGGATTCCGAATGCGGAACTCTTCAATCCCCTCCACAGCGCGAAAACGGGTGACATCTTCTCCACCGAAGTCATGGACCACACGTTCCTCTACAAGGTAAACAGGATCGAAGTGGTCAAACCGGATGACATTTCCTCACTGAAAATCACCGCGGGGGAGGACTCCATCACTTTGGTAACGTGTACCCCCATCGGAGTGAACTCACACCGGCTCCTAGTTCACGCCTCCCGGATCGCAGACATCCCCAAAGACGCACCGGAACAGAAAACGCTGGCAGGGCGCCAAGCCAACATTGGATTCCCGTACTGGATCGTCTACTTCGTGGGCGGCTTGCTGGCCTTCTACCTGGCTTTTCTTGCCTGGAACCGTCGACGAGTCCGATGATCCAAACGCCTGGGCGTGCAAAGGCCCGGGGCGCATCTAACCCCCGACAAGGAAGCACCACAATGGCCTCACAATTCAATCTCTACGTTGACGCGGATGCCTGTCTGCGGTTCCAACTTGTTACCGGAAATGGCGACGTGCTCCTCACCTCCACGGCTTTTGAGGACCAGGATGCGGCAATCGCAGCAATCTGGTCAGTTCGCGAGGCCGCCGTCTATGGGCGCATCGTTGATCTCACCGGTTCGACGCCGGAAAACCGCCCCGCCGACTAAGTCCAGCCCAGGGATTTGGACAGACTTTCGGAAACATCTTGCGGCGTTCGCGACACGATTCGCACCCCAGCGACACAAAGTTAGTGCCTGGCATGGGATGGAATGAGACTCCTGGCGGACCTATTGGGGGGCCGCTACGGAGGCGTTCCCGATGGACCTCATGTCAGGCCGTGCCCATAGGGCGGCGCGCCCCCATGCGACCCGCGGCCCCGGGCGCGTGCAGGGATCAACGGATCCCTGCACGGCGTGCGGCTGGATCTGAGACCCCCAGCCGCACGCCACCTCTGCCATTGCCGTAATCAGGCCGAACTGCCGCCGCGGAAGTCCTCCATCGCCGGGCGGGTGCCTACTTTTGCGCCTTCCTTTTCTGCCATTGCCAGGCATGCCAGAAAAGCAGTGTCGCCAGGATCAAGGCGGCGGCCTGGAGAAGCTGCGGGGTCATGTTCATCAGGACGTACGCGAACGGCATCGTATTTCCCGGGCTGGGGATGAACGGGGCCATGGCCTCATTGATGATCACCATGATGGCTATGACGAGAGCCACCTCCAGCACCCACAACCCGATGATGAACGGATTCACCGAGGCCCTCCGAGGCGCCTCCGCTGTCTCTAGGCGATGCTCCAGCGCATTGCCGTGCTCGTCGATTTCGCGGAATTCAATCCTGGCCCGAGCCTCGTCCATTGTCCGTTTCCCCCGGTTTGGTGTGCCGTGGCCCTCCAGTGAGGCTCGAAAGGCGCACTTTTTAGCACTCTACCGCGAGCACTCACCCACGGCGAATTAGGACACGAAAGTTTGACGAAAAGGTAAACCTAAGTAAGGCTTACCTTTGCTTACGAGTGAAGCAAGCCCAGTGCCTCAACCCCGACGGAAGGAAGCCGACGTGACGTCGCCCAGTGTCGAAGACCGGATTGAACCGGACCAGGATTTCGGCTCCCGTGTGGAGCTGGCCCTTGCGGCCACCAACCAGCTTTTCAACGCCCGAAATTCGCCGAGCTACGTCGCCCAGGTGCTGCAAGGTGTCAACGCGGTCGCCACGAAAGTGCAGCGCACCACCCAACCGTTCACCGGCGTCGGGCATGGCGAAATGGCGGCGCGAGTGGCCGCCGTCGACCTCTCACGTCCGCTCCCGGACACTGCCGCCGCCCTCGAGGAACTCGACGAGCTCTATCTGCGGGACGCCATCTACTTCCATGACGCACGCTACGCCGCGCACTTGAACTGCCCTGTGGTGATCCCGGCGCTGCTCGGCGAAGCGGTGCTGTCCGCCGTGAATTCCTCCATGAACACTTGGGACCAGAGTGTTGGGGCAACGATGATCGAGCGCCGCCTGATCGACTGGGCTGCCGAACGGCTTGGCTTCGGACAAGGCGCCGACGGCGTGTTCACCTCGGGAGGCAGCCAGTCCAATCTCCAGGCCCTGCTCATCGCCCGGAACCATGCCGTGGCCAAGCTTCGGGCCGAAAGCGGCGGGGGTCGGCTACCTACGCTCCTTGAGCGCCTGCGGATCTTCACCTCGGCGGACAGCCATTTCAGCATCCAGAAGTCGGCATCCATGCTGGGACTGGGCTTCGACGCCGTGGTTGCAGTGCGGACCGGCGCAGATCACCGCATGGATCCCACCGCTTTGGCGGCGGCCCTCGCGGAAGCGCACGATGCCGGTCTGGTGCCGGTGGCGGTTGTAGCCACCGCCGGGACTACCGACTTCGGAGCGGTGGACCCGCTCGCAGAGCTCGCTGCCTTGGCCCGTGCCTATGATTCCTGGCTGCACGTTGACGCTGCATACGGCGGCGGCTTGCTCGTCTCCAATCGCTACCGGCATCTCCTCGAAGGCACCCGCCTGGCTGACTCGGTGACCGTGGACTTCCACAAGACCTTCTTCCAGCCGGTGAGTTCCAGCGCCGTGCTGCTCCGCGATGGCGCCATGATGCGCCATGTCACCTATTACGCCGACTACCTGAATCCCGAGAGCGCTGCGCTGGCCGAAATCCCCAACCAGGTGGACAAGAGCATCCAGACCACCCGCCGTTTCGATGCCCTCAAGCTCTGGCTGACGCTGCGCATCATGGGCGCCGATGCCGTCGGCGCGTTGTTTGACGAGGCGATCGATCTCGCCGGATGCGTCGGCTCCCTGCTCGCCGACGATCCGGACTTCGAACTCGCGTCGAAACCGCATTTGAGCACCCTCGTTTTCCGCTACCGTCCGCTCGCTGGGGGAGCCAGGCTCGGAGAGGACGCAAGCGATGTCCTCAACCCCGCCATCCGCGCCGCGATCTTAGCCTCGGGGCAGGCTGTTGTTGCTGGAACCACAGTGGCCGGCCGCCACTACCTGAAATTCACCCTGCTCAATGCCGAGGCCACCCTGGGCGACATTAGGGAAATCGTCGAGCTCATCAGACGAACCGGCGAGGACCTTCTCGCCGATCGGGCGGCCGATCGGGCGGCGGATCGGGCGGCCGATAAGGCGACTGGGCAGGCAGGGGCCGCAGCGTGAGCACCCACGAACCGGACAGCAAGATCTACGACGTCGCGGGCATCGGCGTCGGGCCCTTCAACCTGGGCCTCGCCGCCCTCAGCGAGCCGCTGGACGGGCTGGAGTGCGTGTTCCTGGAGCGCCGCGAATCCTTCGACTGGCACCCTGGCATGATGCTGGAGCCCGCACACCTACAGGTCCCGTTCCTGGCAGACCTGGTGACCTTGGCTGATCCCACATCGAAGTACTCGTTCCTGAACTTCCTCAAACAGACCGGCCGTCTGTACCGCTTCTACATCCGCGAGAACTTCTACCCGCTGCGTGCCGAGTTCAACCAGTACTGCCAGTGGGTGGCCGGGCAACTGCGATCGGTGCGTTTTAGCACTGATGTGCTAGATGTGGCGTACGACGACGGCGTGTACCGGCTTTCGGTCCAAGGCCCGGACTGCGCTGAGGTGCTTCGCGCCCGGCGGCTGGTTCTGGGTACCGGAACATCGCCGCACGTTCCCAAGGCCTGTGCGGGAATTGTGGACGGGGGCGGACTTGTCCTCCACAACGCCGACTACCTGTTGAGGAAGAGTGAACTCCAATCCAAGCGCAGCATCACCATCGTGGGCAGCGGCCAGAGTGCGGCTGAAATCTACTACGAGCTACTGCAGGAGATCGACGTCCACGGCTACCAACTGAATTGGGTGACGCGCTCGGGCAGGTTCTTCCCGCTGGAATACACCAAGCTCACGCTCGAAATGACCTCGCCGGACTATGTGGACTACTTCCACTCCCTTCCGCCGGAACAGCGCGATTCGCTGATCAGCAGCCAGAAGAACCTGTACAAGGGCATCAACTCGGAGCTGATCGACAGCATCTACGACCTTCTCTATACGAAGAGCCTTTCCGGGATGGTCGACACGCAACTGCACACCCACTCCAGCCTGGCGGTAGCGGAGTGGGACCCGGCAACTGGCAGCCACACCCTGCAATTCCGCCATGAAGAACACGGCCGCGACTATTCCTTGGACACCGAGGCCGTAGTGCTCGCCACCGGATACTCCTACAAAGAGCCCGGGTTTCTCGGGGGCATCGAGGACCGTATCCGTCGTGACGCGAAAGGCCGCTTCGACGTCGCACGAAACTACGGCATCGGCGTCGAACCTGGTGAGATTTTCGTCCAGAACGCAGAGCTTCACACCCACGGCTTCGTCACTCCGGACTTGGGCATGGCGGCATACCGAAACTCCTGCATCCTGCGCGAGATCACCGGCGAAGAGCCCTACCCCGTTGAGCGCAGCATCGCATTCCAGCAGTTCGGGGCCCCGGTTGATGCGTCGGCCGAGCTTGTCGCGGAGGTTGGAGCGTGAGGTTCAGCTTCCGGCCCGTTGATCCGGCTGCCGATGCACCTGTCCTCCACAGCTGGGTGAGCCAGGAGTACGCGCGCTTCTGGGGCATGTTGTCCTCCACAGTCGAGGACGTTGTGGAGGAGTACTCGCGCCTCGCTGCCAGCAGTCACCACCAAGCGTTCCTAGGGCTCGACGACGGCGTCCCCGCCTTCCTGATGGAAAGGTACCTGCCCGCCGAATCACCTTTGGCCGGCGCCTACAACGTGGTGCCCGGCGACATCGGGATGCACCTTCTTGTGGGGCCTCCTCCCGGTCCTCCCGCTGCCGGGTACACCACCGCCGTCATGCAGTCCGTCATGGCGTACCTCTTCGAAGATCGCGGAACAGGGCGCATCGTGGTGGAGCCGGATGCCCGCAACCACAAGATCCACATCCTCAACGAGCGCGTGGGCTTCCGGCCCGGCGGGGTGGTGACGCTTCCCGCCGTCGACCTTTCCGAAAACCGCAAGCAGGCCCTGCTCAGCTTTTGCAACCGCGCGGATTTCCACGCGACCCTGAACCCCATCCTGGCCGCGCCTGCCGCGGCGACCCTTGGAGAGACCCCGTGACCACCACAGCTGAAACCATCGCCAGCCAAGCCGGCTCATCCACGTCCCACCTGAACCCCGAACGCTGGGCAGTGGCCAATCGGCACCTGGTCCGCAAGGCGCTCGCCGAGTTTTCGCACGAACGCATCCTGACGCCGGAGTTGCTCGGTGAAGCTGGCACCGGCCTTGGCCTCTACTGCGTGGTCAGCGACGACGGGACAGTCGAGTACCGCTTCCGTGCCAGGATCCTGGAGCTGGATCATTGGTCCATTCCAGCGGAATCAATTGTACGGATCGAGCGCGGAGCCGCCGAAGGTACCCCCGAGCTGCCCCTGGATGCGTTGTCTTTCATCACCGAATTCCGTGACACCCTTGGCATCCGCGAGGAAATGCTGCCGGTGTACCTCGAGGAAATCAGCAGTACGCTGGCGAGTCACGCCTACAAACAGGGCGCCTGCAGAAGCTCGGCGGCCCTGATTGCCGGAATCTCCAGCGATTCGGACCCTTCGGCCGGCTTCCAGGCGATCGAACGGAGCATGAGCGAGGGTCACCCGTGTTTCGTTGCCAATAACGGCAGGCTGGGCTTCGGCATCTTGGACTACCACTCCTTCGCCCCGGAAACGGGTGCCGCGGTGCAACTGCAATGGATCGCGGTCCACCGGAGCAAGGCCGAGTTCACCTCCAGGGCCGGACTCGATTACCGCACCCACTTCGAGGCCGAACTCGGCGCGGCCACCCTGGCCGGTTTCGACGCGGAGTTGTCGGCCAACGGGCTGGATCCGCAGGACTACTTGCTGATGCCGGTCCATCCCTGGCAGTGGGATAACAAGCTCAGCGTGACGTTTGCGGCAGAAATCGCCCAGCGCCACATCGTCCACCTGGGTACCGGGGAAGATGTCTACCAAGCACAGCAATCCATTCGAACGTTCTTCAACACCAGCTCGCCGGAGAAGTCGTACGTCAAGACGGCGATGTCCGTGCTGAACATGGGCTTCATGCGAGGTCTATCGCCGAAATACATGAAAGCTACACCGGCCATCAATGATTGGCTCCAGGAACTCATCGAAAATGACCAAGAGCTCCAGAACCGGGGCCTGGCCATGATCCGTGAGACCGCGGCCATCGGATACCACAACCACTACTTCGAGGCCGCTTCGGCCAAGGGATCCCCGTACCGGAAGATGCTCTCGGCGCTGTGGAGGGAGAGTCCGCTTCCCTTGCTTAAGGAAGGCCAACAGTTGGCCACGATGGCTTCGCTTCTGCACGTCGACGCCGACGGCGTTCCGGTGGTCTCCGCGCTGATCGCGCGCTCCGGAGTGGCCCCACGCGAGTGGCTGCGTCGCTATTTCGAGGCGTACCTCGTGCCCGTGGTCCACTTCCTCTGCGAGTACGAGCTCGCGCTCATGCCGCACGGTGAAAACGTCATCCTGGTGCTGGAAGACGGCGTGCCGGTCCGGGCCATCATGAAGGACATCGGCGAGGAAATCGTGGTGATGGGGGAGCGGTTGCAGCTTCCGGAGGAGGTCTCCCGCATCAAGGCGGAGATCCCGGCGGAGGAAATGGTGCTCGCGGTCTTCACGGACGTTTTCGACTGCATTTTCCGTTTGCTTGCCGCGATTCTTGTGGAGGACGGCACGCTCGGCGAGGACGAATTCTGGGCGACGGCCGCCGTCGTCGTGCGTGAATACCAGGAGCGGCACCCGGAACTGGCGGAGCAGTTCGCCAGGCACGATCTTTTCGCGCCGGACTTCGAGCTTTCATGCCTGAACCGCCTGCAGCTGCGCAACAACCAGCACATGCTGGACCTCGCGGATCCGTCCGGCGGCCTCCAGATGGCCGGGCGGCTGACAAACCCGCTGGCGAAGTTCACGTAGGCGGCTGGCCCACTCCAGGCCCGACGGGACTAGTCTGGGCGCATGACAACTCGTGCCAACGAACTCACCGCTTTGGTCACCGGTGCTACTGCCGGACTCGGTGCGCAATTCGCCCGCCAGCTTGCCGAATCCGGCCACCACCTCGTCCTCGTGGCCCGCGATGAAAGCAGGCTGCGGGCAAGCGCTGAGGTGCTTGAGCGGGACTTCAGTATCTCTGTGGAGGTCCTGCGCGCAGACTTGACCTCCGACGTCGGGGTTGCGGCTGTGGCGGCCAGGTTGCGGGACGCTTCGCGGCCGGTGGACGTGCTGGTCAACAACGCCGGAATCGGTTTGCTGAACTCTTTCGAGAAGAACGATGTGGAAGACGAAAAGCGGCATTTGCGGCTGCATGTCCAGACGCCCATGGAGCTGTGCCACGCGGCGTTGGGGGTGATGTTGGCACGCAAGTCGGGCCGGATCATCAACGTTGCGAGCGTTGCGGCATTCGCGAACCGGGGAAGCTATTCGGCGGCCAAGGCCTGGCAGGTCAGCTTCAGCCGTTGGGCGAACACTGCGTATGCCGGCAGCGGCGTGAAAGTCACCGCGGTGTGCCCGGGCTTCACCCACACGGAGTTCCACGATCGCATGGGCATGGACAAGTCGGTGGCTCCCCGCTTTTTGTGGCTGAAGGCCGAGCGCGTTGTCCGGGAAGGGTTGGAAGACAACGCCAAGGGCAAAGGAGTGTCCATTCCGTCGAAGCGCTACAAAGCGCTCACCGCCGTCATGCGCTTCCTGCCGGCGAAGCTTACGTCGGGTCCGCCTCGCCTCGCCGCGAAGGAATCCGGGCCCGCGAAGTGAGCCGCGGCGCCTGGACGAGCACCGCCACCGCAATCCCGATCACGGCTCCCAGGAACGTCTCCACCCCGCGTTCTAGGACCAGCACACCGGGATCCGCGGGCGCCGCCAACTGAGTCATGAGCAGGATGACCGGAGTGAAGAACACCATGGCCCAGCCGTAGTGCCGAGCCATGAATAGCTCGGTGGGGAACTGGAAACCGATCACCAGCAGGGCAAGGATGATGGTGGTTTGTCCCGGGAAATAGTGCAGCGGAGACAGTGGTCCCGGAAAGAGTACGACGGCGACAATCGCCAATCCGAGGAACGTCCCCACGATGCGGTGAATGCCGCGGTGCAGGCGGCTCGGCACATCGGCTCCGGCCAGCGGAACGGCGGCGGCAGCCATGGCCCAGTGCGGGTGCCCGCTGCCCGTGAGCACTCCGCAGGCACCTGCCGCGCCGACGGCGAGCACATACCGGGCCGCGTGAAGCCCGGCTGCTTGGCGCAGCCGCGCCGAGGATGCCGGAATGTCCCGGACGGCGCCACGTTCCCACACCCGGTACAGAAGCCACCCGGCAAAACCCACCACCATCGAAAACGCTGCCGATGCCGCGCAGATCAGGACCGCGGCAAGCAAAGGGATGTGCGCGGGGACGGAAGCGCATGCTCCAAGGGCCAGGATCCCGAAGAACGGGCCATTGGGTTTGAGCCGTACCTTGTCCGAGAACAGCGAGCCAACACCCGCCAGGAGCGCCTCGACTACTACCAATCCCCATGAATGGATATGGGAGACGGACAAGAACGTGCCCACAGAGACCCCGGCCAGGAGTACGGCCGCGGCCTGGGCCTGGTGCTTGAGCCGCAGTTGATGCGATTCGGCACGACCGTACATGCCGGTCAGGGCGCCGAACACGGCGTAGATGATGAGGTCCGCCCGGCCAACTGCGAGAAGCACGAGTGCCGGCACGGCGACGCTCAGTGCGACGCGGACGGCAGCCAGGTGATCGTTGCTTGCCGGTGGAACGGTGTGGAGCGCACGGGCATGGGCCATGATTGATCGCAACGGGACACCACCAATCAATTCAGCCGATCATTGGGAAGTTATCAGCACCCCAAGATCCGCGCCATTAGCTGGGTCACAACGTTTCCTTGTGCGTCGCGCGCTGGCGGTCGTTGGTGATCGCACCGAGGTCAGCGGCATCCCGCTGAATCCCATTTGTAGTCGATCCACGCGGTGAACCCCTCGCAGCGCTCGAACATCGTGCGGGACTCGGCGCCGTGTCCCTCGATCCAGAGGATGGCTCCGTCCGGGGTGACGCCGTCAACGCGACCGGTGCGGACTGTCCTGTCATCCAACCGGATCTGGATCAATTCGCCGAGTAGCGCCACCCAGTCGTGCTGGAGGTGCATCCTCCTGGCGTCCCCCGTGACCGTGGCCAACGTGCCCGAAAGGGGCGTCAGGCCGGGAAGCATCGCAACGCCGTCGAGCGGGCGGATTCCAGCGCTTCGCGAACGGGACGTGCGCGGTGTTCTTCGGAGAGGATTTCCACGCCCCACGGCCCTTTGAAGCCGATCGCCTGGAGCGTTGTGATGAACCCTGCGACGTCTTGGTCGCCCTCTCCGCAAAGGCGGCGATTGTCGCGAGTGTCCTCGAAGAGCGTCCCCTTGATTTCCGCATCAGCGTCATTGAGCTCGACGCCGAAAATCTGATCGGGGGTAAGACTGCGGGACAGCTCATCCAAGCTCGTTCCAGCCCGGAAGACATGCCAATAATCAACCACCAAACCGCAGTCCGGCATATCGACAGATCGCATGAGCTCGGCCGCCGCCGGCATCGAACCGACCATCGAAAACGGCATTGGCTCGAGCGCAATGCGGGTCCCTCGTTGTGAGGCTTCCTTTGTCAGGTGCCGCAGCGGTTCCACCAGGAATTCGAGATCATCCAGGGGCTCACCGAACGCCGTTCCTATCTTGATGAAGCGCGCGCCCAGTGTTTCGGCCGCCTCGAGCAGCAGTTCGAATTGCGGCTTCCATTCGTGGGAGCGGGATTCGTCCCACCAGTTGCTGAGAAGCTCGACTTCAACGTGGCGGAAACCTGCTTGATCGATGAGTTTCCTGAGCCCGGAGAAGCCGATGGTGTCCCTTGCGGCCACGAGGTCGTCGTACGCCAATCCGAACCCTGCCCATCCGGTGGAGGCGATGGCTTCCAGTCGTTCGCCCAGGGGGACCGGGCTTGTCTCGGGGTTGGTCAAAGGCGCGATGTCTCCTGCGCTGGTCCAGCAGGTCGCGATTAGTTCGGGTGTGCTTGAGTACGTCATCGTTCTCCTCGCGACAGTGCGCGGCTAGTTACGGCAGGTGAGGGCGCGGATACCCAGTCACAATCTAATTGGAACGCTCCATTGACAATTGGTCAAGCCTTGATTTAGCGTTGGAGCGTTCCACAAAGCGATCTGAATCACATTGCGAAAAGTGGATCACATCCGTTCATAGCTAGATGGTTCCGGCGTCCCCTGCCTTCGACGGCACAGATACGGGGTCGACGGTCGAAGTACGCGACATCAAAGGAGATTTCACGTGGCAAAGCTCAATTGGCGGCGGGGCGCAGTGGCGCTGGCCGTAGTACCGCTTCTGGCCCTGGCAGCCTGTTCCAGCGGAGGCGGGAAGCCGGCGGACACCGCCAACGCCGCCGGTGGCGGACAAGCCGCCAGCACTCCCCGGATCAAGGTGGCGCTCATCACCCACGCCGAGGCTGGGGACACGTTCTGGGACATCGTCCGCAAAGGCGCGGAGGCGGCGGCCGCGAAGGACAATGTCGAGGTTCTTTATACGAGCGACGCCGACGCGGGGCGCCAGTCCCAGCTGGTGCAGCAGGCCATCGACCAGAAGGTTGACGGCATCGCCGTCACCATCGCCAACCCGGGCGCCATGAAGGACGTGCTGAAGAAGGCCACCGACGCCGGCATCCCGGTGGTGAGCTTCAACGCCGGCGGTGACGTCTCCGCGCAGATGGGCGCGTTCACCCACTTCGGTTCCAATGAGACCTTGGCCGGCGAAGCGGTGGGCGCCAAGCTGGCTTCGCAGGGCTACAAGCACCCCATCTGCGTGATCATGTCACAGGGACAGGTGCAACTCGAACAGCGGTGCGCAGGCGTGAAGACGAAGGTGCCCGGGACCGAGATCCTATATGTCAACGGGGCCGATATGACGGCGGTGCAGTCCACTGCGACGGCGAAACTGCAGGCCAGCAAGGACGCTGACGTGATCATCGGGTTGGGCGCTCCCTTCACCTTGACCATTCTCAAAGCCGTGGCAGATGCCAACAGCCCGATCAAGGTGGCCAGCTTCGACCTGAACCCCGCGCTGGCGCAGGCGATCAACGATGGCAAGGTGCTCTTCACGGTGGACCAGCAGCCGTGGCTCCAGGGCTACTTGTCCATTGACTCGATCTGGCAGAACAAGCTTGGTGGTTTCAAGGTCGGTGGCGGGCAACCTGTCCTCACGGGCCCGACGATCGTGGACAAGTCCAACATTTCCGACGTTCTGAAGTTCGTTCAGCAGGGCATCCGCTAATCCGATGACCGCTCGGCTCGCGCGGCACGATTTCTTTGCCGCGCGAGCTGATCGAGAAGAAAGGTATTTCATGGCTTTAGTTACTGCCCCGGCACCCAAAACTGCCGCGGATGAGCGGGTCGCGAAGCGGAGCCCGTTGAGCAAGTTGATGGCCCGTCCTGAAGTCGGCGCCCTGGTGGGGGCCGTTGTTCTCTTCATTTTCTTCGCTTCGGTGTCCGGCACGTTTACCCAGCCGAATGCTTTGGCAACGATCCTGTACGGGTCTTCCACGATCGGGATCATGGCGGTGGGGGTGTCGCTGTTGATGATCGGGGGCGAGTTCGACCTCTCCACCGGCGTGGCCGTGATCTCCTCGGCGCTCACCGCTTCCCTGTTCAGCTGGTACTTCTCGATGAACGCCTGGGTCGGAGTGGTGATTGCACTGCTGGTTTCCCTGACGATCGGCTTCATCAACGGGTGGATCCTGGTCAAGACGAAGCTGCCGTCCTTCATCGTGACGCTGGCGACGTTCCTGATGCTCACGGGCCTGAACCTGGCCTTGACCCGGCTGATCGGCGGCAGTGTGTCGTCCCCGTCGATTTCGAAGCTGGATGGTTTCGAGTCGGCGCACGCGGTGTTCGCGTCCTCGATCAGCATCGGCGGGGTCGAGGTGAAGATCACGGTGTTCTTCTGGATCATCCTGGTCGCCATCGCGTCCTGGGTGCTGCTGCGCACGAAGGTGGGGAACTGGATCTTCGCCGTGGGCGGGGACGCGAACGCGGCCCGTGCGGTGGGGGTGCCGGTGACGAAGACGAAGATCGGGTTGTTCATGGCGGTCGGGTTCTGCGGCTGGATCCTGGGCATGCACAACCTCTTCGCGTTCGACGCGGTCCAGTCCGGTGAGGGCGTGGGCAACGAGTTCCTCTACATCATCGCCGCGGTGATCGGCGGCTGCCTGCTCACCGGCGGCTACGGTTCGGCGGTGGGCGGTGCGATCGGTGCGTTCATTTTCGGGATGGCGAACAAGGGCATCGTGTACGCGCAGTGGAACCCGGACTGGTTCAAGTTCTTCCTGGGCCTGATGCTGCTGCTGGCCACCATCGTGAACCTCATCGTCAAACGCCGCGCAGAGCTCAAGTAGAAGGGCCGCAAGAACATGAATGCCAAACAGATCGACCAGCAGACCCTGCTCAAGGATGAAAAGGACCCGCTGACCCACACCCCCGTGCACCTGCTCTCCCTGGACGGGGTGGGCAAGCACTACGGGAACATCATCGCCCTGCGCGACGTGACCATGGCCGTGGACAACGGCCGGGTGACCTGTGTGCTGGGGGACAACGGCGCGGGCAAGTCCACGCTGATCAAGATCATCGCCGGCCTGCACCAGCACGACGAGGGCGTGCTGCACGTCATGGGCGATGAGCGGAAGTTCAACTCGCCCCGGGACGCCCTGGACGCGGGCATCGCGACCGTGTACCAGGACCTGGCCGTGGTCCCGTTGATGCCGATCTGGCGGAACTTCTTCCTCGGCTCGGAACTGACCACCGGGTTCGGGCCGTTCAAGTCCATGGATGTCCAGAAGATGAAGGACATCACCCTGAAGGAACTGGCCCAGATGGGCATCGACCTGCGTGATGTGGAACAACCCATCGGCCAGCTCTCCGGAGGTGAACGCCAGTGCGTCGCGATCGCGCGGGCCGTGTATTTCGGGGCGAAGGTGCTGATCCTGGACGAACCGACGGCCGCGCTGGGCGTGAAGCAGTCCGGCGTCGTGCTCCGCTACATCCTGCAGGCCCGCGACCGGGGACTGGGCGTCATTTTCATCACGCACAACCCGCACCACGCCTTCCCGGTGGGTGACCGGTTCCTGCTGCTCAAGCGCGGCAAGTCGATCGGCTACTACGACAAGAAGGACATCACCCTGGACGAACTCACCGCCCAGATGGCCGGCGGCGCGGAACTGGCAGAACTCGCCCACGAACTCGAACAACTCGGCGGGCACACGGAGGCCCTCAAGGAAGTCCAAGCCGAAGTCGCCGAAGTCACGGACGCGGCATACGAAAGCAACACCAAGCGCCACTAAGCGCGAACGTTTACAACCCGATGGAGCAACCATGGAAATGCTAATAGCCGGAAACTGGCGCGGCGCCGCCGACGGAAGGACAGAGGAAGTCCGCTCGCCCTTCGACGGCCGGACGATCGACACAGTCCCCGTTGCGACGGTCCAGGACGCCCAAGCCGCCCTTGACCGTGCCGAAATCGGCGCCCACCTGCAAAGGACAACACCGGCCCACGTGCGTGTCGATATCCTCCTGCGCGCGGCCGCCCTGGCGGATGAACGTGCCGAGGACATCGCCCAGACTATTAGCGCCGAATCCGGTAAACCCATCACGGAAGCCCGGGGCGAAGCCAGTCGCTCCGGGAACATCATCCGCCTCGCCGCCTACGAAGGGAGCCAGCTGTACGGCTCCACGCTTCCTTTGGACGCGAACGCCGGGACAGGTTTGGACAAGATCGGCTTCACGCTGCGGCAGCCTGTGGGCATCGTGGTCGCCATCACGCCGTTCAACTACCCGGCCCTGCTGGTGTTGCACAAGATCGCACCCGCGCTGGCGGCCGGTAACGCCGTCGTACTTAAACCGGCCCGCGCAACACCGCTGACGGCGCTGAAGCTGGCGCAGTGCTTCGTCGACGCCGGCCTGCCGCCCGAGGCGCTGTCCGTGATCACCGGACCCGGCAGCTCCCTGGGCGACGTGCTGGTGACGGACCCGCGGGTCCGCAAGGTGTCCTTCACAGGCTCCACCAGCATCGGAACGCGCATCAGCTCGATCGCGGGCGTGAAGAAGCTGTCCCTTGAGTTGGGCGCTTCGTGCCCGGTGATCATCCTGCCGGACGCCGATCTCGAACTCGCCTCCACTGCAGTGGCGGCTGGCGGCTACGTCAACGCAGGCCAGGTGTGCATTTCGGTACAGCGGGTCATCGTTGACCGTCGCGTGGAAAAAGACTTCCTGGACGCTCTCGTCCCGAAGGTCGAAGCGATCGCCGTGGGCAACCCCAAGGAAGAGGACACGCGTCTCGGCTCGCTGATCTCCGAAGAGGAAGCCTCACGCGTCCACACCTCGATCCTCGAGGCCCGCCATTCCGGCGCCCGTGTCCTCACCGGTGGTGACCGTGACGGCGCCGTGGTGACTCCCGCCGTCGTTGCCGGCGTCGACCCCCGGTCGCCGCTGAGCCGGAATGAACTGTTCGGGCCCGCCGTCGCGGTCTCCTCCGCGCAGGACATGGAAAGCGCCATCGCGATGGCCAACGACAACGAGTACGGGCTGGGTGCAGGCATCTTCACGAGCGACGTCGCCGGTGCGGTACAGGCCATGCGGCAGATCGACGCCGGCAACATCCACATCAACTGGTCGCCGCTGTGGCGGGCCGATCTCATGCCCTACGGCGGCTTGAAAGGCAGCGGAATCGGCAAGGAAGGCGTCCGTTCTGCTGTCCAGGAAATGACCGAAGAGAAGACGGTCGTCCTGCACGGGCGCCCCTGGTAACCACGACAACGGGAATAAGGCAATGACCACACCATCGCAGACCATCAGGCTCACCACAGCCCAAGCGGTCATCAAGTACCTCTCCGCACAGTATTCGCTGGCCGACGGCGTCCGCCGCCGCTTGGTCCCTGCCGCCCTCGGAATCTTCGGGCACGGCAACGTGGCGGGCCTGGGCCAGGCACTGGATGAACTGGCCGACGACATGCCGTTCATCCAGGGCCGGCACGAGCAGTACCTTGCCCACATCTCCACCGCGTACGCCAAGGCTAGCCGCCGCCAGGCAGTCCTCGCCGTCACGGCCTCCATCGGCCCGGGCGCGCTCAACCTCGTGACCGCCGCCGGCCTGGCAACGGTCAACAGGGTCCCCCTGCTGCTCCTGCCCGGCGACACCTACGCCACGCGTCACCAGGGACCCGTGCTGCAGCAACTGGAACACCCCACCGAGGCTGATGCCACGGTCAACGACGCGTTCCGCCCCGTGTCGCGCTTCTTCGACAGGATCAACCGCCCGGAGCAGCTCCTGACCGCCCTTCCGCAGGCAATGCGCGTGCTCACGAGCCCCACGGATACGGGCGCAGTGGTCATTTCGCTTCCGCAGGACGTGCAATCCCACGCCTACGACTTCCCGGTCGAATTCTTCGAGCCACGCGATTGGAAGATCCGGCGCCCGCTTCCGGACCTGGAAGAGGTCGACGACGTGGCCCGGCTCATCCGTTCGGCCGAGCGTCCCGTGATTATCGCCGGCGGCGGCATCCACTACTCCGACGCCCACGCGGCGCTCGAGGCGCTGGCAGGCCAGGTCGGGATTCCCATCGTCGAGACCTTCGGCGGCAAGGGCGCCGTGACCAAAGACGAATGGTGGCAAGTGGGCGGTGTGGGACTCGAGGGCAACTTCGCGTCCAACACCCTGGTCAAGCAAGCCGACCTGGTCCTTAGCGTCGGCACGCGCCTCACCGACTTCGCCACCGGCTCCCAGTCGATCTTCGAGAACGCGGACGTCCGTTTCGCGTCCTTGAACATCGTGGACGCCGATACCCGCAAGCAAGGCGCAACCGGCATCCTCGCGGACGCCCGTCTAGGCCTGGAAGCACTTGCCCGGGCCTTGGAGGGCCACAGCACCGCTGAAAACTGGCAGGAAACAGTCCATTCCGAGAAGGCGAAGTGGGCCCCGATCCGGTCCCAATGGCTCGACGCCGACACGCCCTACCGCCCGGAAGACCACCCGGACGCGCCGGTCACGGGAGCCGTCCTGACCCAGCCACAGCTGATCGGACTAATGCAGGAGCACGCCCGCTCCGGCGACACCATCATCGCCGCGGCCGGAGGACCTCCCGGTGACCTGCAAAAGGTCTGGGATGCCACGGGCAACCGCAATTGCCACCTGGAATTCGGTTTCTCCTGCATGGGTTACGAAATCGCGGCCGGCATGGGCGTCCGCTTGGCTGAGGGCAACAACGACAACCGCGTGGTCACCTTCATCGGTGATGGCACGTTCCTCATGGCACCCACGGAAATCCTCACCGCGGCCCAGGAAGGCCTCAACGTCACGGTTGTTGTCTCAGAGAACCATGGCTATCAGGTCATCCACCGCCTGCAGATGAACCGCATGGGACGCGAATTCGGCAACGAATTCCGCTACCGCACCACCGGCGGAAGCGTCGCCGTCGACGACGCCCCGAAGGCGCGGCTCGACGGCGACTACCTCAAGGTGGACCTCCGGCAGATCGCCGAAGGCCTAGGCGCCCTCGCTATCCGTGCCACCACGGCGGCAGAGGTCCGGGAAGCGCTGTCTTCCACTCGCGACACCCAAGGACCCGTCGTGATCGTGGTGCCCACCGTTCCCCATGTCGACCTGCCTGGCGGCGACGTCTGGTGGGACGTAGCTCCCGCAGAAGTGTCCGGACAGGAATGGGTCCGTTCATTGCGCTCGGACTACGAGCAGGCAAAGGGCCGCCAGCGGTGGTTCGGATGAACGCCTCGAGTGGCGGCAACTACGACGGCGGACCGCTCGACGGCGGTCGGCTGCGGCGCCGCTTGGCCGCCGGAGACGTGACCCTGGGAACCTTCGTTGGCATGGCTTCGGCAACCGCGGTGGAAGTGTGCGCCGCTGCCGGCGCGGACTGGGTGCTCGTCGATCTTGAGCACGGTTCCGGCGGTGAGGATGCGGTCCGCGACGGTGTCCTTGCGGCCGGAAGCTACGGCGTCCCCACCATTGTTCGCGTGGAGAGCGGAGAACGGATCCGCATCGGCCGGGTCCTGGATCAAGGCGCAGCGGGCATCATGGTTCCCCGCCTGAATTCCGTGGAGGAAGCCGGCCAAACCGTGAAGCACATGCTGTATCCGCCCTACGGCGACCGCGGCGTGGCAACGTACAACCGCGCGTGCCGCTGGGGCATGGACCGGGCTCCGTTGAGCGCAGACCAGCAATCAGCCGTGGGAATCGTCCAGATTGAAACCCTGGACGCGCTGGAGCACGTGGAGGAGATCGCGGCGCAGGACGGCGTGGATGTCCTTTTCGTCGGACCGATGGACATGTCCTTCGCTTTGGGCGTCCCGATGCAACTGGACAGCAATGTCTTCCAGGAGGCACTCCAGCGGGTAGTCGCGGCCGCGCAACTGCACAACAAAGCTGCCGGCATCCTCGCGGTGGACGGCATGGCGGCGGCCAAGTACGTCCGCCAAGGCTTCCGGTTCGTGGCCATCGGCTCGGACTCCACCATCATGGCGGCGGCGTTCCGGGACGCCTTCGACACAGCCCGCAACTGACAAGAATTTTCAACGAGAAAGGCATGAACGTGAGCCCAGAATCCCGCACAGTCGGTGTAGGCCTTATCAGCGTCGGATGGATGGGAAAGCTCCACTCGCGCGCCTACCAGACGGTACCGTACGCCTACCCTGAGCTTGGCCTGACCACCAAGCTCGTCATCGCGGCGGACACAGCACCGGACCGGGTGGACTACGCCCGCGATGTCCTCGGCTTCTCGGAAGGCACCACCGACTACCACGATGTCCTGAACCACCCGGACGTGGACGTTGTCTCGATCTGCGCCCCCAACTTCCTGCACGCCGAAATCGGTATCGCGGCGGCCAAGGCCGGCAAGCACTTCTGGATCGAAAAGCCTGTTGGACGCGGCTACGAGGAAACCGCAGCCGTGCAGGAAGCCGCCGTGGAGGCCGGCGTCGTGACATCCATCGGATACAACTACCGCCACGCTCCGGCGGTGGAACACGCGCGGAAGCTCATCGCGGACGGGCGCCTTGGGCGCATCACGAATGTCCGCGCGGTGTTCTTCTCCGGATACGCTTCCGAGCCCAACGGCGCTTTGTCCTGGCGCTTTGACCGGAAACTCGCCGGCACCGGCGTGCTGGCGGACTTGTTCAGCCACGCAACCGACCTGTGCCAATATGTAGTTGGGCCCATCGCCGAGGTAACCGCGCTCACAAGCACGGTCTACACGCAGCGCCCCAAGCTGGCGATGGGGTCAGGCACGCACTTCGCGGTGATCGAAAACGGTGAAATGGGAGAGGTCGAGAATGAGGACTACGCTGCAGCGCTGGTCCGCTTCGGCCCGTCCGCCCGCGGGGCAGGCGCCGTCGGCACCATCGAATCCTCGCGCGTTGCCGTTGGACCCGAATGCGGTTACCAGATCGAGGTCTACGGGACCGAGGGCTCGCTCAAATGGGACTTCGAGCGCATGAACGAACTCAAGGTCTGCCTGGGCCGGAACAACGACGAGCAGGGCTACACCACGGTGAACGCCAGCCCTCGGCATGGGGATTACTCGCACTTCCAGCCCGGGCCCGGCAACAGCATGGGTTTTGACGACCTCAAGGTCATCGAGGCCAAGAAGTTCCTCGTCGCCGTCGCTGGAGGAGCACAGGAAAACTCCAACATCCACGACGCCGCCTCGGCCGCTGCCATTGTCAGCGCTGCGGAAGCGTCCTCGCTGTCCGGTCAATGGCAGAAGATCGAGGAAATCCACGGCACGACGGCAGCGCGGGCATAACCATGGCACCTCCATCCGCCCGGCGGCCAACGATCATGGACGTGGCAGAACGCGCCGGCGTTTCCAAGTCCTTGGTCTCACTCGTGCTGCGCGACTCACCGCGCGTCAGCGACGAACGCCGCCAGCGGGTGCTCAAGGCTGTTGAAGAGATGGGCTTCGAGTTGAACCTCGCAGCCCGGTCCCTGGCAACACGGGACAGCGGAACCATCGGTGTGCTGGTCAGCGACATGCACAACCCGTGGGCCTTTGACGTCGCCGACGCCGCACGGACCGTACTTGAAGAGGCCGGGCACACCGTTCTCTTCAGTGCGGTCACGGCGGCGGGCAGGGGGGTGGACCAGTCCATCCTCCAGGCCTTCCGGGACTTGCGGGTCGCGGGCCTGCTCGTCGTCGGAACCGTGCCTGACAAAGCACCGTTCAGCCGGGCCGTTTCCGGCGGAGCTGTGGTCTTTGCAGGTGGTGGACCGGACTACATCGATACCGCCGATATCGTGCGAAGCGACGATGCCCTCGGCATGTCCATGGTTGTTGAGCACTTGATCGCCCAGGGACACGAGAACATCGTGCACCTTGGCGGCTTGGGTGGCTCGGTCGGCCGGGAACGCGTGGACGGGTATTCGGCAGCAATGGAAGAGCACGGTCTGGCCCGTTACATCCGTGTGGTCGACGCCGACTTCTTCCAGGAATCCGGTTATGTTGCCGCCCAAAGGGCCCTGAGTTCCCGCTCCACGCACCAGCGCCCCACAGCGCTGGCCTGCATCAACGACCTTGCCGCTTTTGGTGCCATGACGGCTGCCGATGAACGCGGCGTCGAAATAGCCGTCACCGGTTATGACAACATTGCGCTGGGTGCCATGCCGCGCCTGGGACTGACCACTGTTGACCCGGACAGCTCCACCATTGGCGTCACAGGGGCCAAAACCCTCCTGGAACGCATCCATGGTGAAGGCAGCGGCTTCGTCCACCATTCCGTCACGCCCCACTTGGTCGTGCGGAAGTCCAGCCTCCTGGGCCTCTAAAACACAGGCCTCTAGACGTATCAGCGGTGCCATTCCTGGCACCGCCCCATACCCCTCCACATCTTCAAGGATGACGATGGCTTCCAAAACCACACCCCAAATCTTCGTCGCTCTCGGCAGCGTTGAGCCCGACTTGGTGGAACCGCTCCTGTCCGAACACCAGCGACTCATCCAGGACCCCACCGACGCGGATCTGGCGAACGCCGACGCGGCAATTGTCAGGGCCGCCTACCGCGTGGACCGGGAACTGTTGGACCGCATGCCGGCGCTCAAAGTCATCGCCCGGACCGGCGTGGGAACCGAGCTCGTGGACGTCGCCGAGGCCAATCGACGCGGAATTCCGGTGGTCATCACACCCGGAAGCAACACCGCCTCGGTGGCCGAAGGCGTGTTCGCCCACCTGCTCGCCCTCGTCAAGAAGCTCTCTCCGCTGACCGCGCTGGTCCGCGAGGGACGCTGGGAGCAGCGGGCCGCCGTCGGCGTCGGAGACCTCGAGGGATTCACGCTCGGCATCATCGGATACGGCCGCATCGGCCGCCGGGTGGCGCGGATCGCCGAAGCCTTCGAGCTCAAGGTTCTCGCCTACGATCCGTTCGCGGAGGTTCCCGCGGAAATCCGGTGCGACACCGTAGAGGAGCTCCTTGAGGGCAGCGACTTCACTACCCTCCACGTGCCTCTGACACCCGAAAACCAGAACCTCATCAACGCAGACCGCCTCAAGGCCATGAGGCCCGGAGCGGTCCTCATCAACTGCAGCCGGGGCGGCCTCATCGACCTCGACGCCGCCTACGAGGCACTGCGGTCGGGACAGCTCTCCGGGCTCGGACTGGATGTGTACGATCCCGAACCGCCTGCCCACCACCCGCTGTTTGACCATGAAAACGTGGTCCTGACTCCGCACCTGATGGGATTCACCCGGCAAGGCATGGCCCACACCGTCAGGGACGCCGCCCAAGGTGCGGTTGACGTCCTCGCCGGCCGCACGCCCGCGGCGGTGGCAGGGCCATGACAGGTCCCTCTGTTGAGCATGTCCCCGTCAACTCTCCAGAACCAAGCCAAGGCCCCGGTCTTCTCCGGGCAGCCCACTAGAAAGGACCACTGCACATGTCCACTGATCGACCCCTCAAAGTCGCGCTGTTCGGATCGGGCCGTATCGGGCAAGTCCACGCCCGGAACATCGCCGCCCACCCGGACCTGGAATTGGCCTGGATCGCCGATCCCTTCATCGAAGGGGCCCGCACGTTGGCGGCCGGGACCGGAGCCATCGCCGTCGAGACTGCCGACGAGGTCTTCGCGAACGGTGACCTTGACGCCGTCGTGATCGGCTCGCCCACCAGCACGCACGTCGAGCTGATCTCGCGTGCCATGGCGCAAGGCGTGGCGGCCCTCTGCGAAAAGCCAATCGACCTCGACATTGACCGTGCCCTCGCATGCAGCGACGCGATCAAGGGCAACAACACCCCCCTTATGCTCGGGTTCAACCGGCGCTTCGACCCGCACTTCGCGGCCATCCAGCGCCGCGTCGCTGCGGGCGAGATCGGCCGCCTCGAACAACTCACCATCATCAGCCGCGATCCCGCACCTGCCCCGGCGGCCTACATCGCCACCTCGGGAGGGATCTTCCGGGACATGAGCATCCACGACCTCGACATGGCCAGGTTCTTCGTGCCGGACATCGTCGAGGTGTCGGCTTCGGGCGCCAACGTGTTCTGCGACTACATCGAGGAAGCCGGTGACTTCGACTCCGTGGTCATCACCCTTAGGGGACGCGACGGCGAACTGGTCACCATCACCAACTCCCGCCACAGCGCCTACGGCTACGACCAGCGACTGGAGGCGTTCGGCAGCGAAGGGATGCTCAACGCGGGCAACGTCAGCCCGACGACGGTGCGCAAGTATGGTGCGGCCGGCGCCGAAGAGGCGGACGCCTACCTGCCGTTCTTCCTGGAGCGTTACGCCGAGGCCTACCGGAACGAGCTGGACGGTTTCGCCAAGGCCATCCGCTCGGGCACTGCCTGCAGCCCGGGATTCGACGACGGCCTGCAGGCACTCGCCCTGGCCAACGCGGCCGAAGAGTCCGCCCGTTCCGGCCGCGCTGTCAGGATCGAAAACTCAGTTAAGATCGGGCAGCCGTAGCCATGCCACTTCTCCAAGACAAAGTGGTCCTTATCAGCGGAGGCACCCAAGGTTTGGGGGCCGGCGTCGCACGACGCGCAGCCGCCGAAGGTGCGGCCGGGATTGCGATCACCGGGCGGAACGCGGACTCGGGTGAACGGCTCGCCGCGGAGATCACAGCATCCGGTGTCGAAACCCGGTTCATTAAAACCGACCTCGCCGACGTCGAACAGGCCCGGAACTCGGTGCTTGAGACGATCAACGTCTTCGGGCAACTCGACTGCGCCGTCAATGCTGCCGGACTGACCACCCGCGGCACCATGCTGGACACCACGCCCGAGCTTTTCGACGCGCACATCGCGGTGAACCTGAAATCGCCGTTCTTCATCATGGCCGAAACCATCAAGCACCTTTGTAGCAGGGGTGTGCCAGGAAGCATCGTGAACGTCATCTCCATCGCCGAACTCGGCGGGCAGCCGTACTTGGCGCCGTATGTGGCGGCCAAGGCCGGCCTGGCCGGAGCAACCCGCAACGCGGCGCATGCCCACCGTTGGGACAAGATCCGCATCAATGGGCTCGACATCGGCTGGACCGCCACGGACGGCGAAGCCGAAACCCAGAAGAAATTCCACGGCGCAGGGGAGGACTGGCTCGAAAAAGCCAACGCATCCGTTCCCATGGGAAAGCTCGGACAAGTGGACGAGATCGCCGAATTCATTGTCTTTCTCCTCTCCGACAGGAGCGGTGTTGTCACGGGCTCGGTCATCGACTGGGACCAAAACGTATACGGAGGATCAGATTGAGCACCATCACCAAGCGCCTTGCCGCAGCACCCATCTCCTGGGGCGTCTGTGAAGTCCCCGGTTGGGGCCACCAGCTTGAGGCCGACAGGGTCTTGTCCGAAATGACCGCCCTGGGCATCAGCGCCACCGAGTTCGGCCCCGCAGGGTTCCTCCCCGAACAGGCCGCCCAACGCGCGGACGTGCTGAAGCGGCACAACCTGCAGGCCATCGGCGGCTTCTTCCCCGTCATCCTGCACGATCCGTCCAAGAACCCCTTGGATGTTGTGTCGGCTGAGTTGGATGCTTACGAAGCTGCGGGGGCCAGCGTCATGGTCCTCGCCGCGGAGACCGGCGTCGCAGGCTACGATCAGCGCCACGAGCTCGACGCCGAAGGCTGGGAGCTGTTTGGCAGGAACCTCGACGCCGTGGTCAAGGCCGCCGCTGACAAAGGTATCCAGGCGGTGGTCCACCCGCACGTCGGAACCATGATCGAGAGCACCTCGGATGTTGACCGGGTCTTGAACGACACCGCAGCAAACCTTTGCCTGGACACTGGCCACCTGCTCATCGGCGGCACTGATCCGGCGTTGCTCGTCCGCGGCTACGCAGCCCGTATCGGCCACACCCACCTGAAGGACGTGCGAACCGCCGTCGCGCAGCGGGTCCAGGCCGGGGAAATTTCTTACACCGACGGCGTCAAATCAGGGATGTACGTGCCGCTGGGTCAAGGCGATGTCGGCATTGCCGGAATCGTCCGGGACCTGTTGGATGCCGGCTACGAGGGCTGGTTCACCATGGAGCAGGACACCATCCTCGACGCCGAACCTATCGACGACGGCCCGGTCCAGGATGTCCGGCAGTCCGTGGCCTTCCTGCGTCAACTCGAAACGGAAATCGAGCGATGAGCGCGGTCCGCTGGGGAGTGCTGACCACGGCACGGATCGCCCAGGGCAGGTTCCTGCCCGCCATGAGCCGCGCCCGGAACGCCGTGGCATCGGCCATCAGCAGCCCGAACGGAAAAGCACACGAGGTTGCAGAGCGCTTCGGTATCCCGGCCGCATATTCTTCGCACGAGGAATTGCTCGCCGATCCAAGCATCGAAGCCGTCTACCTGCCGTTCCCCAACTCGCTGCACGCCGACTGGATTGTTGCGGCCGCCGAGGCGGGAAAGGACATCCTCTGCGAGAAGCCGCTCGTCGCCAACACCCACGACTACCGCCGGGTGCTGGAAGCCTGCGAACGCAACGGGGTGAACCTGATGGAAGCGTTCATGTACCGCTTCCACCCCCAGCACCAGAAGGTCCGTGAGTTCATCGACTCGGGCAAGATCGGCGAGTTGGTGTCCATGCACGCCCGCTTCCACTTCGTCATGGACCGAAGCGAAGGCGAGGTCCGCCTCCAGCCGGGAATGGACGGAGGCGCGCTCAACGACGTCGGATGCTACGCCGTCGACATCATGAACATGGTCATGGGCCGCGCGCCACAAACCGTCTACGGCAAAGGCACAAGCCGCACGGACCCAGTGGAAACGACCATGGCCGCGATCCTGGACTATGGGGACGTCCTGGGAACACTGGACTGCGGCTTCGAAGGCCCCCGCACCAACACGTTCCAGATCATCGGCACGAAAGGCCACATCACCCTGGACAAGGCCTTCGACCCGGACCCGGGCGAAATTGCCCGAGTTACCGTGTCCCTCCGCGACGGCCGGAGCGAGTCTGTCGACATCGGGGAAGACCCGTTCAAGACGGAGATCGAACGGTTCAGCGCGTGGGTGCGCAACTCCGGACCCGAACTCGTCCAGAGGGAATTGACCGAACAGAACCTGGCCGTCCGCCTGGCGCTCCAGGAATCACTCGCCACCGGCTTGCCGCGGGATGTCAACGACGTACATGCCGTGGAGCACCACCTACTACAGGAGCAGTAATGACCATCATCAACCACTTCATCAGCGGAGCCGAGACCGCGGGCAGCGGAACCGGCACCAAGCCCGTCTACAACCCGGCCACGGGTGCCGTGACGGCCGAGCTTCGCCTCGCCAACCTGGCTGATCTGGACGCCACCGTTGCCGCCGCAAAGAAAGCCGCTGCAAGCTGGGGCGACATTTCGCTGGCCAAGCGCACTGCCGTGTTGTTCAAGTTCCGTGAGCTCGTCGCCTCGCATGTGGACGAACTCGCGGCCCTGATCACCGCCGAGCACGGCAAGGTCCTCAACGACGCCAAGGGCGAGATCGGCCGTGGCCTGGAGGTCATCGAGTTCGCTTGCGGCATCCCGCAGTTGCTCAAGGGTGAGTACTCGGACCAGGTCTCCACCGGGATCGACGTCTTCTCGTTCCGCGAGCCCGTCGGCGTCGTCGCGGGCATTACGCCCTTTAACTTCCCGGTCATGGTGCCGCTCTGGATGGCGCCGATGGCGATCGCGACGGGCAACGCTTTCATCCTCAAGCCTTCGCACCGCGTGCCCTCGGCCGCGATGCTGCTGGCCAAGCTGTTCCAGGACGCAGGCCTGCCGGACGGCGTGTTCCAGGTCCTCCACGGAGACCGCGATGTCATCTCCGGGCTCCTGACGCACCCGGACGTGGACGCCATCTCCTTCGTGGGTTCCACCCCTGTCGCGAAGCACATCCTGGAAGTGGCGACGGCGCACGGCAAGCGGGTCCAGGCACTGGGCGGCGCGAAGAACCACGCGATCGTGATGCCCGACGCCGACCTCGACAACGCCGCCGACCACCTGGCCGCCGCGGCGTTCGGTTCCGCCGGCCAGCGCTGCATGGCAATCTCTGTTGCGGTCGCCGTCGGCGATGCCGCCGATCTGTTGGTCAAGAAGGTCGAAGAGCGTGCCCTCGACGTCAAGGTCAAGAACGGCACCGACGCCGACGCGGACATGGGTCCCGTGATCAGCCCCGAATCCCGCGAGTTCATCGTCAAGACGGTGAGCGAAGCAGAGCAGGCCGGCGCGGCGATGGTCGTGGACGGCCGCGACCTTGTGGTCCCCGGCCACGAGGACGGTTTCTGGGTAGGCCCCACCGTGATCGACCACGTCAAGACCGAAATGAGCGCCTACCGGGAGGAAATCTTCGGACCTGTCCTGGTGGTGGTGCGGGTGGAGGACCTGGACGAAGGCATCAGGCTCATCAACGCCAACCCCTATGGCAACGGCACGGCGATCTTCACCTCCTCGGGAGCGTCTGCCAGGAAATTCCAACGTTCAGTGGACGTTGGAATGATCGGCATCAATGTGCCGCTGCCAGTTCCGGTGGCGTACTACTCCTTCGGCGGCTGGAAGGCATCGCTCTTCGGGGACAAGCACATCTACGGCCCCGAGGGCGTGTCCTTCTACACCCGCGGCAAGGTCATCACCTCCCGCTGGCCCGAGTCGGCCCACGCTTCGGGAGCTTCGTACAACTTTCCGTCGAACTGAGGCGTACGGCTCGGTGACGGCTGCGCTGGCTGCAGCGCAGCCGTCACGTGGGCCGGGCGAAACGGTGGCAGGATCGAAGCATGACTGTGTCGTTCACATGCCGTACGCATATCGGAATGGAACCCGGGGAGCTCTTCGATCTCGCCCGCAACGTCGACGCGCACGTCGGCTCCATGGCCAAGTCCCGGGAACGTGCGGTTGCCGGCGTCGTGTCGGGGCTGCTCTCGGAAGGCGACGAGGTCACCTGGCTGGCTTGGCATTTCGCTGTCCCCCTGAGGATGAGCAGCCGCATCACCCGGTTTCGCTTTCCCGATTCATTTACGGACGAGCAAGTGCGGGGCCCCTTTCGCTTCTTCCGGCACGTGCACGAGTTCATTCCCGACGACGGCGGCACGCTCATGATCGATCGTGTCGAGTTCGCGGCGCCTTTCGGCGTCGTGGGCCGGTTTGCGGAGAAAGCTTTCCTGGGGCGATACCTGCAGAACCTCATCGAACTGCGCAACGAATATCTCGTCCGCAACGGTGCCGCCGCATGATCAGGACGGCCCGCGCGGACGAACTGGAACGGCTCCGGGGGATCGAATTCGCCGCGGGGGAGATCTTCCGCTCCTGTGGAATGGACGCCATCGCAGACGACGAGCCATTAACCGTCACGGAAATGGCTCTCTACCAGGCGCGCGGTGGTGCCTTTGTCTTTGCCGACGCGTCAGATGTTCCCGTGGCCTATCTTCTGATTGAGCACCTCGACGGCAACGCACACGTGGAGCAGTTGAGTGTCCACCCATCGCATGCGCGGCGAGGTCTCGGGAGCGAGCTGCTCGACGTTGCCGAGAAGTGGGCGCACGCCGAGGGGCTGGACTGGCTGACCCTGACCACTTTCCGTGATGTTCCGTGGAATGCGCCGTACTATCGCAGGCTTGGTTTCGAGGAGCTGGGCCCGGAGATGTTAGAGGACGGACTCAGGGGCATCCTGGAGTGCGAGGGTTTGGTCGGCATGAGTCGTTGGCCGAGGATCGCGATGCGGCGGCGCGTCAGGTCAATCCCCCTTCAGGAAGATTCCGTCAGTCTGTATTGACAGGCTCATGCTGTCAGTTCAAACTGACAGCATGAATGGTGATGAGCTGACTTCCCACATCCGGGCGACGGACCCGGCAATTGGCCTCCGCGCCGTCGGTGCCCTGCATCGCCTGGCCGAAAAAGTCGAGGCCACCAACGTAGCCCTCGCGCGGGAGCAGGGTTGGTCCTGGGAGCAAATCGGTGATGCCTTGGGCGTCTCCAAGCAGTCGGTCCACGCCAAATACGGAAAGTGAGTCTGCCATGTTTGAACGATTTGCCGGCGAAGCAAGAACTGCTGTCCATGCTGGCGCCGAGGAAGCCAAACGCCGTGGAGACCGGAGAATCGGCACCGACCATTTGCTGCTGGGATTGCTCCACGACCCAGAGAGCTGCCGGACTTTGGAGACGGACCTCGAATCTGCCCGCGCCCAGCTCGACACCCTCGACCAGCAGGCGCTGGAAGCCGTGGGCATCACGTTGGGGGACTTCGGCCCGCTGGATGCGCCCAAGGGAAGCAGCCGAACCACCTTCACGTCGGCCGCCCGCTCAGTAATTCAAGACTCCTTGGTACTGACCACCCGGGAGAAGGCCCGCAGGATCACCACCCGGCACCTCTTGCTCGCACTGCTGGAACGGCACGAACCCGATCCGGCCGCCGTCCTGCTCAATAAGCTGGGCGTGGACACGGCGGCACTGAAGGCCCGGCTCCAGAATCCGGGATCCTAGGCCGGCTGTCGTTGCAGGCGCCTGTAGTACAGGTCCCCGAAGTAGTGTTCCGTCGTGGCGGGTGGGTCCGCGCCGGGTGAATTGCTGGTCACCTGGCTGGCTGCGGACAGGTGGAAGCCTGGCAGGGGTGGGGCTGTTGATCGGTAGTGGTGTCCCGTTGGGGTGCTGATGTCGAAGACGTGCCGTGTCCCGTGCTGGGTTGTTGCTGCTCCGGTTTGTGCTGTCCAGCCGGGGAGTTCCTTGGTGTGGTTGCATGCTTCGCACAGGCCCGCGCCGTTGGCCAGGGTGGTGGGTCCTCCGTGGTGCCAGGGGATGATGTGGTCGAAGTGCCTGATCGGTGCGTCGCAGTAGGGGGTCCGGCAGGTGTCGTCGCGGGCCTGGATGAAGCGCCGCATGCCTGCCGGGAATAAGCGCGCCCGCGAATCGACGGCGACAAGTTCTCCGGTTCCGGGGGCGGTGTAGAGACGCCGCAGCAAGACCTTCAGGTCCTGATCCTCGCCGGGTTCGGTTTGGCTGTTCCCGGGCTGGTCCTGGGCAGACGCTCCATGGCGGGGCTGGCCGGGACCGGCTTGGCCCTGGTTCCCGGTGAGGAGTGTCCGTGCCCAAGCGGCGGGGACGATGCCGTAGCCGGGGAGCCTGGCCGGTTCGCTCTCGCCTTGGAACAGGGTGCGGTCGGTCATGACGAGCTGGACTTCAACCCCGCAAATACCGCCGGGGGTGCCGGTGGTGCGTTCGACGAGGGCGTCGGCCATGATCTGTCCCCGGGTGCGTGTGTCTCCGGCGATCCGGGCCTGCGCAGCAGCGGCCGCGGACTTCAAGTCCTCAAGGGCACGCAACTGGTTTATCAGTTCGGTGCTGTCGGAGCCGGGCCGGAGTGAGCTCACGGCGCCGAGTATTTCCTCTATTTGGACGCACGGGACAGCAGTATCCGGACCCGCGCCGCCGGACGGCGCGCTCGAGCCGATCAGCTGTGTTCCCCGGTTCCCGGCCATAACCAAAGCATTCCAGGGGGTCTGACAGTAATAGGTCAAAGAACACCTGCCCGCCGAAAAACCCGGAAATCGGCCGAACGTCGGTCCCCTCCCCGCCGAGAAAGCTACCCCGCCACTAGCTCTACCTCGTATCCGTCGGTATTCACCAGATAGGCGGCGTAGTGGTCGGCCCCGCCGGCGTGGGGATATTTGCTCTCGAACATCTCGTACCAGCCTGAGTCCGCGCCGAGCTCCCGGAGCCGGTCCACGTTCTCCCTCGTCCCTGCATGGAAGGCGAGGTGGTTGAGCCCGGGCTCCGTCCGCCGGTGAGTGCTTCCCGTGAGCGCCGTGGACTGTTCGATCACGATGTACGTGCCTCCGAGTTTCCAACTGCAGCCCTCGGGCCACTCCTGGAATTGTTCGTAGCCCAATTCGGCCAACAGCCAGCCCCACTCTTCCTGCGCCCGCGCGATGTGAGGCACCCAGATCTCTACGTGGTGCAGCGAACCCACTGGAACATCAGCCATGCGCAGAGTCTACTTTTGCCGGGAGTCCGCCGGAATGGCTGGCAACTCCACCACAAATGCCGCGCCACCCTCAGGCGCAGCGCGCACACTGATGCGGCCACCCATCCGCTGCACGATCCTTGCGGCGATGGACAAACCCAGCCCGCTTCCAACAGGCCGTTGTCCGCTGTATCTGGCAAAGAGCGCGCCGCGTTCAAACGCGACGGCGGCGTCCGCCTCCGTGAGGCCAGGCCCGCCGTCGCGCACTTCCACAGTGAGCGCGCTGCCGGAAAGGTACGCGGCGAGCACAACGGGAGAGCCTTCAGGTGTCACGCGCAAGGCGTTTTCCAGCAAACCGTCCACCACTTGGCGCAGCCGCTGGCCATCGCTGCTGACCGGCAACGGCCCAAGAGGCAGTTCGAGCCGTCCAACTATGCCGTTCTGGATGCACACCGCCTGCCATGCCTGCCAACTCTCGCGCAGGATCAGGGATGCGTCCACGGGCTGCAGTTCCACCCGGAAATCATCGGACTCAAGCCGTGCCAATTCCAGGAGATCGCGGACAAAACGGTCCAGACGGTTGGTTTCGACAACGAGCGTCCGTCCGACCCCGCTCACGTCGTCTCCGCTGACCACGCCATCGGCAAGCGCCTCGGCGTAGCCGCGCAGCGCGGTCAGGGGTGTCCGGATTTCATGCGAAATGGAGAGCAGGAACTCGCGTTGGCGGCCCTCGCTGGTCCGGAGCGCTGCATCGAGGGCCTCCAGCGCCTGTGAAACCTCCACCACTTCGGCCGGGCCGCCGGGTGCCACGGTCACGGATCGTTCTCCGGCTGCGAGCCGATGGGCCGAGTATGCCGTGCGCACCAGCGGGCGGCTCAGCCATTGCGCCAACAGGCCGCCGGCCACGATGGCGAACACGAGGCAGACGGCGAGGGCGATCAGCATGCGGCTCAACAGGGGAGCGGCGGCCGCGCGGATTTCGGACACGGGCTGCGCCAGCACCACGCCTCCGCCGGCCGTCAAGGGCCGGGCCTCGAGGACCACAGTGTTCTGCGGACCGTCCACCGTCCTGGATACCGGCTTTCCGGCCAATACATCCGCCACGGTCTTCGCATCCACGAGCCTCGCCCCGCCGCCTGTTACGCGGCCGTCGGTGCTGATTTGCGCGAGCCTCGCGCCGTGCGTGAGCAGATCCGCGCGCAGGTCCTGCAGGCTTCCAAGGCTTGACTGCTTGCTCAGGGAATCGGCCTCGACCGCGAGGTACTTCTTGGCTTCGTCCACCGCCGTGGCGTTGACCAGTTGCGCGGCCAGAATGCCGGCGAGCACGACGGCGACAGTCGCGACGGCGGCGATCACCGCCGTCGTGCGCCCGGCCAGTGTGCCGAACCATCGCCTCACGTGGCTCCCCCGGCGCCGGGGCGGGGCCCGGATGTTTGGGGAGCTGAGGCCGAATAGCCGACGCCGCGGCTCGTCGCGATAGGGGAGTGCCCGCCGAGCTTCGCGCGGAGTTGCGCGATGTGCACATCCACGGTCCGTCCGGCGGCATAACTGGCCTGCCCCCACACGGCGGACAGGAGTTGCTCACGGGAAAAGACCCTGCCGGGCTGGGCCATGAGATACGCGAGGAGGTCGAATTCGGTGGCGGTCAGCGTGAGGTCTTCGGCACCTGCGCGTACTGTCCGGTTCAGCGGGTCCAGTTCGACGCTGCCCAGCACCAATGGTCTGGACCGTGGGGTTCCTTCGGTCCGGCGCAGGACCGCCTTCACCCGGGCGACCAGTTCGGAGGGCGAAAACGGCTTGGTGAGATAGTCGTCCGCGCCCAATTCCAGGCCAAGGACGCGGTCCACCTCCTCATCGCGGGCAGTGACGAACAGTACCGGCGTCCAGTCCTCTGCTTGCCGCAGTTGCCTGCAGAGCTCGATCCCGTCCATACCGGGCAGGCCGACGTCGAGAATCACTGCGACCGGTCTGAGCCGCCTGATCTGTGCCAGCGCGGAAATCCCGTCCCGCTCAACGTGCACCCCGAAACCCGCGCGGCCCAGATAGAGGCGCTGGATATCGGCAATTGCCTGCTCATCCTCGGCAATCAGCACCAATCCGCGGCTGTCTTCCATGCGTCCATTCAACAGCAAGGAGGGAGCCCTTGGAGCCTCGTTGTCGGCCGCCGGGGACGGTTTTACATTCCTCGAACATTGGCCGAACAGTCAGTTCATGCGGCCGGACCAGAGTGTGGTGAAGAGCGCTGGCGGATCGACCGCCGGCCGGAACAAAGGACACGGATCATGAACAAGACCACCCCGAGCTCCAGTACCCCCGCTGAGGGCCGCAAGCGCACCAAGGCCCGCACCGCCGTCGTCGGTGTTTTGGCAGCAGGCCTCCTGCTGGGCGGTGGGATGCTTGCCGCAAACGCAGCCACCTCCCAGCCGACCGCGACGGCCGCGACGGCTTCCGTCGCGGCCAAAACGGCTCTCGGGCGGCATCCGCTGGCGGCCAGCTTGCGGTTCTTCGTGAACGGTGACAGCAGCAAGCCCAACTACGGCCAGCGCGCCGCGAAGATCGCCACGTTCATCCTGGACAAGCGCCCGAAGCTGGCCGCAAAACTTCCAGCCGCGCTGCAGGCGGACCTGAAAGCGCTGAAGGATGCGGCCGACGGCGACCGGGTCGCGAAAGCCACCCACATCCGGGACACCGCACTGAACGGCGGCTACGGCCCGAAGATCCAGGCAGAGGCAAAGCGGATGCAAGAGCAGAAAGCCGACCGCAAGGCGTAAAGGACAAGCCCTAGGCCGGAACCGGGTCCCGGTCCGGCTCCGCTGCTACGGGCGTGCCGTCGTCGAACGGCATTTCGTCCAGGTCGATCAACGGGTTGGTGTCCTGGGTTGCCACGAGCTCGTGAGCCTCGGCCTGGGTGTCCACGCTCGGCATGGAGCCCGGGAGCGGGCGTTGCGCGGATTCACGCAGGAAGTAGATGGCGATCGCGCCAACCACGGACGTGCCCATGAGGTAATACGCAGGCATCATGTCGTTGCCGGTGCCCTGGATCAAGGCGGCGACAATGAACGGCGTGGTGCCGCCGAAGATCGCTACGGAGAAGTTGTAGGCGATGCCCATTCCCCCGTAACGGCTCGACGTCGGGAACAGCGCCGGAAGCGCGGAGGCGAGGTTGGCTATGTAGAACGTGACCGGGAAGGCGATCAGGGCCAAACCGGCAAGCGTGGACCAAATGTCGCCGATGCCGATCAGCAGGAAGGCCGGGACGGCGAACACGACGGTGCTGACCGCGCCGATCCACAGTACGGGCCGGCGGCCGATCCGGTCGGAGAGCTTGCCCGTCAGCGGGATGCAGACTGACATGACGACCAACACGGGGATGGTCAGGAGCGTGCCGTGAACGGGGTCGTAGCCCTTGGAGTCGGTCAGGTACGTGGGCATGTAGGAAGTCAGCATATAGCCCACCGTGTTGGCGGCTGCGGCAAGGATCATGGCGAGGATGATCTGGCGCCAGTAAGCCTTGACGATGCCGATAGGGCCCTTGGCCACTGCGGCGTCGCCCGCTGCGGCGTCCGCGGCGAGGGCTTCCTGGGCATCTAAGGTGGCCTGGAACTGGGGTGATTCCTCGATCTTGCTACGGAAGTATACGGCGATGACGCCGAGCGGACCCGCGATGAGGAACGGCAAGCGCCAGCCCCAGTCCTCCATGGCCGATTGGCCGATGGTGAGCTGCAGGATGGACACGAGCGCCGCGCCAAGGGCGAAGCCGATGTACGAGCCCATGTCCAGGAAGCTCGCGAAGAAGCCGCGGCGCTTGTCGGGAGCGTATTCGCTCACGAACGTGGTGGCGCCGGCGTACTCGCCGCCCGTCGAGAAGCCCTGGATGAGTTTCAGGATGACGAGCAATGCGGCTGCCCAGATGCCGATTTGTGCGTATCCGGGCAGGAGTCCGACGGCGAAGGTGCTCGCCGCCATCAGCAAGAGTGTTGTGGCGAGCACCTTTTGGCGGCCCGCCTTGTCACCCAGCCAGCCGAAGACGACGCCGCCGAGCGGCCGTGCCACGAAGGTCGCGGCGAATGTTCCCAGCAGGAACAGGGTCTGCACGGACTTGTCGGCCTCGGGCAGGAAGACCGGCCCCATCGTTGTGATGAGGTAGCCGAACACGCCGACGTCGTACCATTCCATGGTGTTGCCGACGATCGTGCCGCCGAGTGCTTTTTTCAGCATGGGCTGGTCAACGACGTTGACGTCGGATACCTTGAGTCGACGGCGTGTTGGAAGTTTCAATTTTGAGGCACCGCGTGGTGCGGTCTTGCTCGTTGCAGCGGCGTTCCTAGCGCCTGCTGAAGAGTCGGTGATGCTTCGGTCTGTGGGCATTTGGGTTTCTCCTAGGGAGATCATTTGCTTGCGACATACAGCTGCTCCGCTCTGGGCAGGGTTTCGATTTTACGCGAGATTCGTCGAAACTGAGAGTCGGAGTCTGAATTCCGGGGCCATTCCGGCCCATTTTCGGCGCAAATGTCTGACATCCATGCGCCCCCTAAAGCCCCGGAATCACGCGGATTTTGGCGTGCTCCAGGACTGCGGAACCAAAATTTTTGGTCAGGGTCCTCGAAACGCACAGTTTGCTGATCATTTTTGGTGGGTTTACCGTAGTTTTCCGAGCACCACCGTGGCATCGAATTCTTCGGAATGGACCACCCGCGCGGACAGCCCCGCGTGCCCGAACAGGGCCGCCGTCGTCGGGGCCTGCCGTACGCTCGTTTCAATAAGCAGCCGACCCCCGGGAGCCAGCCATGACGGAGCCTCCTCTGCGATCCTGCGCTGCACGTCCAAACCGTCCGCGCCGCCGTCGAGCGCCACCCGCGGTTCATGCAATCGGGCCTCCGGCGGCATCATCCCGATCGAGTCAGTAGGGACGTAGGGGGCGTTGGCCACCAGGACGTCGACCCGGCCGCGAAGAGTCTCCGGCAGTGCCGAATAGAGATCGCCTTCATGCACCTGTCCGCTGTCCGGCCCGATGTTGCGGCGGGCGCAGCGGACCGCAGCGGGGTCGACGTCGGCCGCATGAAGCTCGATGCCGCCCACCGCGGCAGCCAAAGCGGCGCCCACGGCACCCGAACCGCAGCAAAGATCGACGACGACGGCGCCCGGCCTGGCGGCGCGGGCCGCCTCCTGGACGAGGTACTCCGTGCGGCGGCGGGGGACGAAGACTCCGGGATCCACCGCAATGTGTTGGCCGCAGAACTCGGCCCAGCCCAGGAGGTATTCAAGGGGTAATCCCGAGACGCGTTGTTCGACCAAGCGGTCAAGGTCCTCCGGAGCGCGCGCCGCGGCGATCAGGAGGCGGGCCTCGTCTTCGGCGAAGACGCAACCGGCAGAACGGAGCCGTGCTGTGACGGCGGAATGGGAAGGCTGGAACGTGGGTGCTGACATGGGAGAGCCTTTCGGGACACCGAGGGGTGCTCTCCGGGCTATGCTAGCCGAGAGCGTAGGTGGGGGCCATGCGTGAAACGGCTTCGACAAAAGCCGGGGTTCACAAACACGGCCAGGAGTGTCTAGGGTGGGTGCATGGGAACACTGATTTTTGAATAGACCAGCGGGTCCTGGTTCGTCGCAGCTGCCGTCAAGGCACTGCCGACCCTTGCCGATGCCGCTGAGTTTTGATCCGACAAAAATCCATGCCTGTTGAGGCTTCGCCTCCGCGCCGTTCCTGTTGCTTTCACTAGACCCAGAGTCTCGCAGCGGACATCGCGTCCCGATACCTCCTCAGGCAAATCAAGAGCTTTAAGGAGTCCACTGCATGACACCGAACACACCCGAAACCGACGCCGGGCAGGAACCAGTAGCGCAGGAAACCGACGCACCGGCTGCCGGTGTCCGATCGAAACTGACTGACGCGCAGAAGGAGATGCTAGCCAGCAAATCCCGTGGCGGGGCAGCTAACAGCTGGCAAAGCACCGGAAAAGGACACAAGCCCACTCAAGCGAGTGGCAAGCTGGCCAAGTCCGAGAAGAAAGTCCGCTGGTAGAACCTGCAGACAAGCGGACAGCTCCCACCTAGTATGGAAAATCCCTTCGTTTCAATGCAGAAAGGAAGAACAATGGCTGCGAAGCACGTTGCGCAACAAATCAACTCCGAGGTGGCCAGCCATCTGGTCGAGTCCATGGACAAGGCGCCCATGCCGGCCCCGGCAACTGTGGCCATGGCACTGGGTTCGACCCAAGGACAGGCTTGGCCAGACGGTAGCGGCAAGACCAAGCACCCCAAGGACCGCGGCGCCAACCACGGCCGCGCGGGCCAGCAGGCGGCGGTCACAGCGGTCCACCGCACCAGCCGACCCCAGATGCCACACTCCTCTTAGGAACACCTTCGACACGGAAAATGCCCTGCGAGACCGGAATTCCGGTGGCGCAGGGCATTTTCCGTTTCGCTGGATTGGTCGGGGAGCTAGGCGCGCTCGACGTCGTCGGGGGACTTGTCGGTGCGCCATCCTCGCCAGACGGGATGGCGCATCCGCTCGGTGCCGGTCCAATCGCCGAACGTCACCTCTCCCACGAGTTCGGGCGAAACCCAGTGCGCGGTGGCGGCGTCCTCGGCCGGGATGTCATGGAAAGGTGAGTCCGGGCGATCGAGCCCCTGCATGCGCTTCAGGATGTCTCGCAGTTGCCAGTCCTTGAACCCGGTGCCTACCCGTCCCGCGTAGCGGAGCTTGTCGCCGTCGGGAATTCCCACGAGCAACGCGCCAATGGTCCCCAGCCTCGCCCCGGCGCCGGGCCGCCAGCCACCCACCACCACTTCCTGTGTGCGTTCCAACTTGAGCTTGATCCAGGACCTGCTGCGCCGCCCCGGCTGGTACCGGCTATCCGCGCGCTTGGCCATGACCCCCTCCAGGCCAAGCTCCTCGGCGCTCGCCAGGATGTCGTCGAGGTCATGCTCAAGAACCTCCGATACATGGATAGGGGAGCCCTTGGCCGGGAGCTTGGCACGGAACGCCGCCAACCGGTCCCGGCGCTCGCTGAGTGGCAGGGAGGTGAGGTCGGCGCCGCCTTTTTCGGTACTGCCTTTTTCGGCGTTGCCGTGGGACCCGGCGTCGTACAGGAGATCGAACACCATGAGGTGCACGGGGACCGCGGCCCGGGCGCGTTCGACGTCGCCGGGTTTGAAGAGGTTCATCCGCTTTTGGAGCAACTCGAAGCTGGGCCGGCCGTTCTTGCTGAGTGCGACGATTTCCCCGTCTGCCACGAAGTCGTGATCCGGCCAATAGCGCGGATCCGCCAGTTCTGGATACGTAGGTGTCATGTCGATCCCCGAGCGGCTGGTCAACCTGATCTTGCCGCCCGAACCTGAAACGATGGCCCGGAAACCGTCCCATTTGAGCTCAAACAGCCAGTCGCCGGAGGAGACGTCGGCGGTTGTTCCGGATGTTGCGAGCATGGGTGCGTAGCTGGGGGTCCCGATTGATTGCGGCCGGGAGTCTGGCAACAGCACCGCCCGGTGGCCCGGTTTGTCCTTCATCAGGTGGATCAGCCACTGCGACGGCGACTCCCCGGTGTGGATGAGAGCGAAACGGCGGGTGCCGTGCAATCCGCCGCCGGGTTTGCCGGTGAGGGTGGCGATGACTTCCTTGCCGTCGCGCCATTTTTCGCACTCGAACTCGCCGCTGTCCCAGATGCTGACCGTCCCGGCACCGTACTCGCCCTTCGGAATGATGCCCGCGAATTGCGCATACTCCATGGGGTGGTCCTCCGTCCGCACCGCGAGATGGTTCTTGTCCGGAGTGTCCGGCACGCCCCGCGGCAAGGCCCAGGACGCCAGGACGCCGTTGTGTTCCAGCCGGAAATCCAGGTGGAAACGTCGGGCGTGATGCTCTTGGATGACGAAGATTCCGCCGGGCGGATTGGGTTCCGCGTCGGCCTGGAGGGGACGCGAACCGGGTTGGTGTCCGACGGCGGGAAACGGTTCGGGCGTCCGCTGCGGATCGCGCTTGTCCACGTAGCTGGCCAGCCGCGGGTTCACGGCGGTGGCCGCGACGGCGGTGCTTGCGACTGCGGCGGTGCTGACGCCGGCCGCACCGGGTGAGCCGCCGTCGTCGTCGTTCTTGGCTGCCGCCACCGCGGCGAACGGGTCCTTTCCCTCCTTGACGCGCTTCATGACGGCTGTGAAGTCGAGATGCTCGAGCTTGGGGGAGGCGAGTTCCCGCCACGTCCTCGGGGCGGCGACCATGGGGTGGGCCCGACCGCGGAGGGAGTACGGGACGATGGTGGTCTTGTTCCCGCTGTTCTGGCTCCAGTCCACCAGGACTTTGCCGTTGCGCAGGGTCTTTTTCATGTCGCTGACCACAAGGTCCGGATGGTCGGCCTCGAGCGAGCGCGCCAATTCGTGGGCGAACGCGGAGACCTGCTCCCATTTGCGGGTGCCATCCAGGCCCGCGTAAAGATGGATCCCCTTGCTGCCGCTCGTCACCGGAACCGGATCAAGTCCGATGTCCTGCAGGATGCTGCGAGCCAACTTGGCGACTTCGGCGCATTCGGGAAGGCCTGTGCCGGGACCCGGATCGAGGTCCAGGACAAGGCGGTCCGGCGGCAACATGGTCCCGTCGGCGTCCACTTGCCATTGCGGCACGTGGATTTCCAACGCGGCAATCTGGGCCAGCCAGGTGAGCGTGGCAAGGTTGTTGACGAGCGGATAAACGTTGCTGTGTTCCCTATGCTGGATGGTGACCCTGGGAACCCATGGCGGCGTGGAGTCGTCCAGATTCTTCTGGAAGAACATCGGCCCGGGATCCGAGGTGGTCCCTACTCCGTGCACCCAGCGCTTCCGGGTGGCGGGCCGGTTCGCGGCAGCGGGGATCAGGAACGGGGCCACGGCGGCGTAATATTCGAGCACTTCGGCCTTGGTGGTGCCAGTCTCCGGGTAGATGATTTTGCCCAGGTTGGTGAGCGTCAATTCATGGCCTTCAACGTTGACGCGCTCCTTTTGGCTGGTTGCCACCTCTTCACCTCCGCCTTCTTGTGATGTTCACTTAGTGCATGAGGGCCATATGGAAGGGTTCTATCGCGTTCGGGCTGGTCAACGTACCTGTCAAGCTCTACAGCGCCACCGAGGACCACGATGTCAGTCTCCACCAGGTCCACAACAAGGACGGAGGCCGCATCCGTTACCAACGGAAGTGCGAAATCTGCGCCTCTGTTGTGGATTACGAGGATATCGACAAGGCCTACGAAGAGGAAGGCCGCACCGTGGTGCTCTCCGCGGCCGATTTGAAGTCGCTGCCCGCGGAGAACAGCCGCGAAATCGAGGTAGTGGAGTTCGTTCCGGCCGAGCAACTGGATCCCATCATGTACGAGCGGCCCTACTACCTCGAGCCGGATTCCAAGTCGCCCAAGGCCTACATGCTGCTTCTGCGCACGCTGCAGGACACCGAGCGCGTCGCGATTGTGCAGTACGCCCTCCGGCAGAAGACCAGGCTGGGCGCGCTGCGGGTACGCGGCGACGTGCTGATGCTGCAATCCCTGCTCTGGGACGACGAGGTCCGCGAAGCCGACTTCCCGTCGCTGGAAACGGACGTGAAGATCTCGGACAAGGAGCTGGAGATGTCCGCCGCACTGGTGGACTCCATGGCGCGCGACTTCGAGCCCGAGCAATACACCGACAACTACCAAGTTCAATTACGCCAACTCATCGCTGCCAAACTCGAAAAGGGCGATTCCATCGACACCGAGGAGACGTTCGGTGTCGCAGCCAGCGAAGGGGAAGGCGGCGAGGTCATCGACCTCATGGAAGCCCTCAAACGGAGTCTCGATAAGAAGCGCGGCAAAGCGGCCAGCGGATCGTCTGCTGCGTCGTCCACCGAAGAGTCCGACGACGGCGCCACCACAAAGGCGGCGAGCAAGCCCAGGGCGAGGGTCAAGAAAGCCTGACGCGCCGCCGTCGTGCGCCCCGCGAAAAGGGGACATGTCCCCTTGGATGGCCTAGTGGTTTCGCAACGCCGAGATCAGCTCGGCTTTCTTCTTGCCTGAATACCCTGTGAGCCCCAGCTCTTTGGCCCGGGACCTCAGTTGGGGCACGGTCCAGTCCTCGTAGTCGCCCGACTTGCCTCCTCGGTGGCCGATTTCCTTGCGGCCCTCCTTGGCTGCGGCATTCGAGATTCTGGCCGCCTTTTCCTTCGAGGCGCCATCCTCCCGGAGGGTTTCGTAGAGTTCCGGATCCTTGAGGCTGGGATTCTTCTTGTTGGGCATGCGTTCCTCCTACGGTCAAGATCCTCGCTAGGACGGAAGCTCCATCCGGAACCCGCAGCGGCACTGCAACACCTTTGTCGCGAGGTACACGTCGAGAAGGTCGACAGCGGGGTCCTCAGTGGACATCGGAGCATACACGCTGTGGAATCCGGTTCCTGAAATCTTCATGGGTTCGCCGCAATGGATGTATTCCCCGCCGAATTGAAGCACGCCTGATACCGTGCCTCGCTGGTTCAGGATGGCCGCGACGTCCTGGAATGTCGCGGCATGGGCATAGAATCTATCGCATTCCACGCAGGTGTAAGTGACATCCACGAGCTCTGCCACCGGCGGTTTGAGGGGCTCGATGGAGTCGAGGATCACGTACTCGGCTGTGCGGCAATTGCCACACCAGATTCGTTCCGCTCTGGGGTGGGGCGCGCCATTGGGAACAATCGGGTCAGCGATAGTCGGCATCGACTTAACTCCTTGAACCGGGAAGTGCGGCTCCCGCGCGAGGCGGAAGCCGCACTTCGAGCGGATTTAGTCCTTCTTGAAAGCGTCCTTGACCTTTTCGCCGGCCGATTTCAGGTCGCTCTTGCTTTGATCCATCTTGCCTTCGGCTTCGAGCTTCTCGTTACCCGTCAGCTTTCCAGCCGCTTCCTTGGATTTGCCTGCAAGCTTTTCTCCGGCGTTCTGGATCTTGTCATCTGCACCCATGGACGTACTCCTTTGCTGGTAATGGATTTACTTCATTCCGCCGAGCGGTGTTGGGCCCGGCCGATGGGGCCAGGCGTCCTACGCGCTGTTGTCGGTCAAACGCCGTGTGACCTGCGGCCGGACATGAAGCTGAGGAGCCAGCCGATGGCCGCGACGATCAGGAGGACCACGCCGACCCAGAGGAGCCAGCTCACGGCCTGCGAGAATCCGCCGACGAGCAGAAGAACGATTGCCACAACGCCTGCAATGATCAGAAGAGTGTTCACAATGACACATTCCTTACTTCAGCGGGACCGCCGGCAAGCGCCCGGGTCCCTTGCGATGTATTCGGTTATTGGTTCGCTTGCGAACCGTTGTTCCCCGCCAGGCCCCCAGGCCCCTGCAAGGTCTTGCTGTAGCGATACCGCCCCGGATTTTCGGGGTTTTCATCCGGTACGAACCGGTACCGACTTCCTCCATGGTACTACTAAGCACCCTTATCAAATCAAGTACTAAGTACGCTTACAAAGATTTTTGGGTTTAGTCGTAGGCTAAACGGAAGGTCGTGCGCCGGTTTCCGGCGCCCGCTTCGGATGGTCGTCTAGGAGGAGAAAACGTGAAAGCATCGCAAACTCTGGCAGATAATCTTCAGCTGGTCCTGACGGATCTCATTGAACTCCAGCTCCAGGGAAAACAGGCCCATTGGAACATTGTCGGCCCCAATTTCCGGGACTTGCACCTGCAGCTTGACGAACTCGTCGCAGCCGCCCGGGAGTTCGCCGACGAAACCGCCGAACGGATGCGGGCGCTCCATGCCCTTCCCGATGGCCGGAGCACCACCATCGCCGCCTCAACCAGGCTGGAGCAATTCCCTGCGGGGCTGACCAAAACCAAGGACGCCGTGAAGCTGATCACCGACCGCCTGGAGCGGACGGTCCAGACCATGCGTGATGTCCATGACGAAGTAGACAAAGAAGACCCCACGACGGCGGATCTCCTCCACGCGTTTATTGCCCGTTTGGAGCAGCTCGCCTGGATGGTCAGCGCAGAGACCATGTCAGCCAGTGCGTCCGTGGCAGACCCACAGGAAGCCTAGAAACCCGGGAACGTAGGCGAACGGCGCCACGGGTATGCCACGGCTCCGCCGCAGCAAACCCGGCACCCCGGGCATTTCCCGACGAAAGTCCGGCCGCGGATTCAGTTACCACCGCCCGGACGGATCGCTTGTCTCGGGTGCGGAGCGCAAGCGCCTTGACGCGCTGGCGATTCCCCCGGCCTGGGCCGACGTCTGGATATGTCCGTTCGAGAACGGACATATCCAGGCAATGGGAGTGGACGACGCCGGCCGGAGCCAATACATCTACCACCCGGAGTGGCGGGCCCGCCAGGATACTGAAAAGTTCGCCCGGGCCGCGCGCCTCGGAACCCTCCTGCCACAGGTGCGCCGTATGGTCTCCCGGCATCTGCGGGAGTCATCTTCGGAGAAGACCAAAACTTTGGCCGCGGCCGTGCGGCTCATGGACCTCGGCGCCTTGCGCGTTGGATCCGATGGCTACACGCGACGCAACGGCTCATACGGCCTCACCACGCTGAGGTGCAAGCACGTGAAGGTCAACGGGGATGCGGTTTCCCTGCATTTCCCGGGGAAAAGCGGTCAAACCTGGGATTCCATCATCGAGGACCCTGTGCTGGCCCGATTCCTGGGACCCTTGGCAGGTAGGCCCGGCAAGGAACCCCTGCTGGTCTTCCAGGAGGGTGACGGCCGGGTCTCGCTGAATGCCGTGATGGTCAACGAGTACCTTCGTGACATCACAGGCGGCGACTACACAGCCAAGGACTTACGCACCTGGAAAGGCACTGCGGCGGCCGGTATGGCGCTCGCTGGCCCCGCTTCGAAAGTGTCGGCCCGCCAGCGAGTCCTCGAGGCCATCAAGCAAACCGCCGAACTACTTGGCAACACGCCAACAGTGGCGAGGGCAGCGTACGTCGATCCGCGCCTCGTGGAGGGATTCCTGGCCGGCGATCTCGAACAGCTCAGGGCCAGCGAGTCGGATGTTGCGGCCTATCTGGCGTCATTACCCTGAATAATTTGCCCTGAAAAACAAAAGAGCATGCTCCCCGCTGGCTGCGAGGTCTGGACATAGTAGGAATTTGTCCATCCCTCAGTGCCAAGGGAGAGCATGCTCAGTGGGGTTACTCGGCGTCGTGGTCCGTTTCGAGGATCTTCACGAGGCGGTCCAGGGCTTCGTCGGCCCCGGCACCTTCGGCACGCAGGACAACGACGTCGCCGAATGAAGCTCCGAGGCTCATCAGGGAGAGGATGCTCGCGGCATCCATGGCGTCGTCGGCGGGCTCGCCTTCGCGGGCGATGGTGACCTCGATGTCCAGCTCGCCGGCGGCTTCGGCGAAGATGGCTGCCGGGCGTGCGTGCAGGCCGACGCGGCTGGCGATGGTGGCGGTACGTTCGGACATTGTTGCTCCTTCGATTGTGGGCTTGGGGAAAGTCTAGAGACCCAACTCGTCCAGGATAGGCAGCTGGGCGCGAACGGCTTGGCGCGCGGCGGATGCACTCGGGGCGGACAGCGCCGTCGTCGCGAGCTGTTGGGCCTGCGCCACGGTGACGGTTGCCAGGACAGCGGAAACGGCAGCCAGGGCGCGGGCGCTCATGGAAAGCGTCGCGACGCCCAGTCCAACGAGTACGACGGCGAGGGCGGGGTCCGCGGCTGCCTCGCCGCATACTCCCACCGGCCGGAGGTTGCCGCCCGAGCTGGCGGCAGCGGCGCCGTCGGCGGTCAGCTTCACGAGCTGAAGCACGGCCGGCTGCCAGGGGTCGTTGAGAGTGGCGAGAGGGCCGAGTTGGCGGTCCGCGGCCATCGCGTATTGGGTGAGGTCGTTGGTCCCGAGCGAGGCGAAGCTGACTTCGCGCAGCACGGAGGCTGCGGTCAGGGCAGCCGACGGGACTTCAACCATGACACCCGGGGTCTTCAAACCAGCGGCGGAGCAGAGGGTTGCGAAATGCGCTGCTTCCTCGGCCGTGGAGATCATGGGAGCCATGACCCACACTTCGGCCTGGTTGGCAGCCTCTGCCGCGGCGATCGCCGCCAGCTGGCGTTCGAGGACGCCCGGGGAGGTCAGGTCGGTGCGGTAGCCGCGGACGCCCAGCGCAGGGTTGGGCTCGTCCGCGTTGGTGAGGAAAGGGAGGGGCTTGTCCGCGCCGGCGTCGAGGGTTCGGACCACCACCTTCTTGCCCGGAAATGCCGCGAAGACGGCGCCGTAGGCGGCGATCTGCTCCTCGACTGTGGGTTCGTCGTCGCGATCCAGGAAACAGAATTCGGTGCGCAGCAAACCGACGCCCTCGGCACCGGCGTCGGCGGCCTTGACGGCGTCGGCACCCGTACCTACGTTGGCGAGCAGCGGAACCCGGAACCCGTCGGCCATGACGTTGCTCCCGCTGAAGGCGGCGACGGTGGACGCCTGGGTGGCCCAAGCCTTGGCCGCAAGGCGAAGTTCCTCGCCGGGGTCAACCATGATGGTGCCGGCAGCACCGTCGAGGTAGACCTCGGTGCCGTCCCCGATCTCGTCGACACCAGGGGCGGCGACGATCGCGGGCAGGCCGAGGGCGCGGGCCAGGATGGCGGTGTGGGACTGCGGGCCGCCGCTCGAGGTGATCAGGGCGATCACCTTGGCGGGGTCCAGGGTGGCGGTGTCTGCCGGGGCGAGGTCCTCGGCGGCCAGGATGAACGGAACGTCCGACGCCGGGATTCCCGGCGCGGGCAGTCCGCGCAGTTCAGAGACGATGCGGGCGCGGACGTCCAGGACATCGGCCACGCGCTCTGCCATGTAGCCGCCGAGGGCCTTCAACGAATCGGCAACCGTGGCTGCTGCCTCCCAGATGGCCCGCTCGGCGGTGCGTGCGCCGCCCGGGGCCTCGGGGGAGAGGAGCCTGATGGCCGATTTCACCAGCATGGGATCGGCGGCCATCAGGGCTGTTGCTTCCAGGACCTCTTTGCCTTCGCCGGACGCCGTCGCGGCTCGGGCACGGAGTTCCGCCTGCACGGCCTTGGCGGCATCCTTGATGCGCTGGCCCTGCGATTCGGCGGTAACGTCCGCAGGAATATTGACGTTCTCACGGGGCTCTTGCACCGGCTTCGGCATCTGCCGCACCGGCCCCAGAACACGCCCCGGGGCAACGCCTACACCTGAAAAGGTCTGCATGGATTAGTCCTCTACTTCGCTTATTGGCGGGTTGTTCAGGCTGCGACCGGAACAGGAGCCTGCTCGGCCTCCACCGGCTTCCGGACTGCCCAACGCTTGAGTGCGAGCAGGACCAGGGCGGTGATGACCACGCCGACTGCGATCGAGATGATGAACATTGCCAGGTTTCCGATAGCGAAGAAGACGAAGATGCCACCATGGGGTGCCTGGGAGGTGACCCCGAAGGCCATGCACAGCGCCCCGGTCACGGCTCCACCCACCATGCTCGCGGGGATGACGCGGAACGGGTCAGCGGCAGCGAATGGGATGGCGCCTTCGGAGATGAAGGACGCGCCCAGCAACCAGGCTGCCTTGCCGTTCTCGCGCTCGGCGAGGCTGAAGCCCTTCTTGTTGAGCACGGTTGCCAATGCCATAGCGAGCGGCGGCACCATCCCGGCGGCCATGACGGCAGCCATGATCTGGAGCGGGGCAGGGTTGGCCAGGCTACCGGCACCCAGGCCGGCCACGGCGAAGGAGTAGGCAACCTTGTTGACGGGGCCGCCGAGGTCGAAGCACATCATGAGGCCGAGGATGATGCCGAGGACGACGGCGGACGCGCCGGTCATGCCGGTCAACCACGTGTTGAGCTGCAGGGTCAGCCATGCGATAGGACCGCCGAGAACCAGGAACATCAAGCCGGAAGCGACGATCGAAGCCAGCAGCGGGATGATCACGACCGGCATGAGCCCGCGCAACCAGCGCGGAACGCTGAACGTGCCAATCCAGTGCGCCGTGAGGCCGGCGAGCAAACCACCAACCAGGCCGCCCAGGAAGCCTGCGCCCATGAAGCCGGCAACAGCACCGGCCACGAAGCCCGGGGCAATGCCGGGCCGGTCCGCGATGCCGAACGCAATGTAACCTGCCAAGGCGGGGACCAGGAAGCCAAGGGACAATCCACCGATCTTGAAGGCAACGGTACCCAAGTACAAGGCGAGGTTACCGTTTGGAAGATCGAGCAAGGTGTTGTGGGCCAGGATGTCATTGGCCTTGGTTCCCAAAGCAATGTCGTAGCCCGCCAGCAAGAAGCCCAAGGCAATGAGCAGGCCGCCACCGGCGACAAACGGGATCATGTAGCTGACGCCGGTCAGGAGGACCTTCTTGACCTTGGTGCCGAGGTGCTCGCTGGCAGCTTCGGACGCCTTTTCGGCGCTCTCTTCGGCGCCGAAATGCGGGACGCGGTGAGCATGTGGGTCGGTAGCGGCGGCGAGGGCTTCTTGCACCATCTTGGCCGGTTCGTCAATGCCGCGCTTCACGGGCGCGTTGATGACGGGCTTGCCAGCGAATCGCTCCTTGCCGCGGACATCGACGTCTACCGCGAAGATCACGGCGTCAGCTGCGGCAATCACAGCCGGGTCCAACGCGGTAAATCCGCCCGAGCCCTGGGTTTCAACCTGCAGGTCGACGCCCGCTTCCTTGCCCGCAGCCACGAGGGAATCGGCCGCCATGTAGGTGTGGGCGATGCCGGTGGGGCACGCCGTGACGGCGACGATGCGCTTCGGGGCCGTGGCAGAAGAAGCACGGGCCGAAGCCGGGGCGGCCTCGGCTTCGGGTGCCACCGACCCTGCCGCATACGCAGCCGGCTTGTCTGCCAGTGCGCCGTCAACCAAGTCGACGATGTCCTGCTCGGTGGCAGCCGCACGCAGGGCCGCCGTGAAGTCCTTCTTGATGAGGGAACGGGCCAGCTTGGAGAGCAACTTCAGGTGCTCCTGGTCCGCTCCTTCCGGGGCAGCGATGAAGAAGATGATGTCCGCGGGGCCATCCTTGGCACCGAAGTCCACCTTGTTCGAGAGCCGGGCCATCGCCAAGGCGGGCTCGGTCACTGCGATCGAGCGGCAGTGCGGGATGGCGATGCCGCCGGGTACGCCCGTGGCAGTCTTCTGCTCGCGGGCGAAGGCGTCCGCGAAGAGCCCTTCAACCTCGGAGGCGCGACCGGCCGCGGCAACTTTGCCTGCCAGGAAGCGGATGACATCGGCGGGAGAATCGCCGAGGTTCTGGTCAAGGGAGACCAGTTGGGGGGTGATGAGCTGGGTCACTGTTAGTCCTTCTGAAGGGCCGTGATGGTTACGGCGTCGGGAGTTGTTTGGTGGACCGCCGGGACAGTGGAGCCCGGCAGCGAAGCAGCGGCGGCACCATGGGCCACAGCCTGACGGAGGCAGTCCTGCGAGGTTCCGCCGTTGGTGGCGGCCAGCAGATAGCCAGCAAGGGATGAATCGCCGGCACCGACTGTGCTGACGGCTTGGATCGGCGGATGCGTGGCGAGCCACGCGCCGTCGGCGGTTACCAGGACGGCGCCCTTGGAACCGAGTGTTGCGAGTACTGCACCCACACCGCTGCCGACGACGGCGGCGGCGGCCCTGACGGCAAGGCCGGGGTCCGCTTCCAGTTCGTCAGCCGTATGGACGTCTGTGAGGCCGGCTGCGGCAGCCAGTTCGGCCAGTTCTTCCGCGTTGGGCTTCAGGAGATCGGGCTTGCCGCTGATGTTGCCGAGTGAATCGCCACTGATGGCGGCAACCAGCGGGGCGCCGGAGGAGTCAATCGCTATTAGCGGCGGACCGCCGTTTGCAGGATCGTCGTTCCGTGAACGGAGCCTACGGGCGACCGTGGCGTAGAAATCCGCCGGTACTCCTGGTGGGAGCGATCCGGCGAGTACCACCCAGCTCGCGCCACGGGAGCGGTCCAGCAGCAGCCCGATCAGGGCTTCCTGCTCGTCCAGGCTCAACTCCGGGCCGGGTTCGTTGATCTTGGTGGTGACGCCGTCCGGTTCGGTGAGCGTCACGTTGCTGCGCAGCGGCGCGCTGATGGGAAGCGCTGCGTAGGGGACGCCGTCGTCGAGGAGTCCAGCGAGGACGGGATCGGAATCCCCGCCCGGCAGGACAGCAACGGTGTCCAGGCCCGAGGCGACGAGCGCCCGGGAGACATTGACGCCCTTGCCGCCGGAGTGCTGGTGGACGGCGATGGCGCGTTGAACCTCGCCGCGGGCCAAGGGTGCCGGGAGCTCCACCGTGCGGTCAAGGCTCGGGTTGGCGGTCAGGGTGACAATCATGCGATCACCACGTCGACGCCGGCCTCGGCCAAAGCGGCGGAGAGCTCTTCAGAGGGTTCGTGGTCAGTAATCACGGTGTCCACATCTTTTAGGGCAGCGAACTGGACCAGGGTTTCCGCGTCCAGCTTGGAGGAATCCGCGAGGACGACGACGCGCCGTGCGGACTTGACGAAGGCGGCCTTGACGGCGGCTTCTTCGGGGTCAGGGGTGCTGAGCCCGAACGTGGCGTGGATACCGTTTGCGCCGACGAAGGCGATGTCCGGGCGGAGCCGGGAAGCGGCCTCGACCGTGGACTGGCCGACGGCGGCCTGGGTGAGACCGCGGACACGGCCGCCCAGGATCTGGAGGGCGATCTGCGGGTTGCCGGAGAGCCGTCCGGCGATGGGGATGGCGTGGGTGATAACCACCAGTTCTTCACGCGGGGTGTTCCCGTTGGAAGACGCCATGCGCTGGGCGGTGCGCTGGTCGAGCAAGCGGGCGAGAGCCTCGGTGGTGGAGCCGGCATCGATCAGGATGCTGCCGGCTCCGTTCTCCGGGATGAGGGCAAGGGCGGCCTCGGCGATGCGGACCTTCTCCGGTTGGCGCTGGATGGCACGCTCAACCACACTTTCCTCGCGGGTGCTGAGGCGGTCCGAGGGGACTGCCCCACCGTGGACGCGGCGAAGGTTGCCGGCGGATTCGAGGGCGGCGAGGTCACGGCGGACCGTCTCCGTAGTGATGCTGAATCGATCTGCAAGGTCCGTTACGCTGACCCGTCCACGCTCGGCGACGAGCTCGGAGATCAGCTGTTGGCGCTCCTCGGCGAACACATACCCTCCATTGCGTACAAGCTTTTGGTACATCAGTGACTGTGATCACATGATGTGGAATTGCTTGACTCTATCTTTGTTCGTGTTGGTCTGTCAACAGAAAACAACATAAACAAAGAAATTGGCTTGGTTTGGGTTTGGTTGGGGGGTGGGGCCGGCGGACCTAGCGTCGGAACGAAAGGTGTCCTAAGGCCACTCCATCTCCGGCAGGCCGGGGTAGTCGATGGGGAGGTTGTCAGGATCCGGCGGGTCAGGTACCCGGGACTGGGAAATGGAATCCGTTCCCTGCCGATGCTTGTTCCTCTGCCGACCCAGCTCATCGGGCCCTTGCCGCGAGTCGTCTTCGGGTCGCCGCTGCTGCGTACTTTCGAGCTTCATGGTGCTTCCTTCGGATAATGCTGCAAGTCGTTGGCTAAGCAGGTATTTCCAACTCGAAGCCACAACTGCATCTCAAGATCTTGGTGTGGAGGCGGACTTCCGGGGGAGAACTGCGCGATCGGGGCATGCCCATGTGCGGTGCACTTCGCAGTGCTGTATTCACATCACGGAGGGGTTCGCCGCAATGGAAATAGTAGCTTCCGAACTCCAGGAGGCCATCCTGAATCCCCCGACGATTCAGGATGGCCCCCGCCTGCTGGACGGTGGCTGCGTGGCTATAGGAAAAACCGCAGGAAGTGCACGTGTAGAACACGGCAAGCTGTTGGGAAATCCTTGGAGCCCGGGCCTGGATGGATTCGATAATCAGGTGCTTGTTTGTTCCACAACCGGCGCACCAAAGGGGAGCGGTCCCGGGCTGATGTGGTTCGCGAGGGATCGCGGATTCGGAGCGGGCCGGCATCGACTAGCTCCGCGCCGGTAGCAGGCATTTGCTCATCAGGCAGCACCTTCACGTTGAGTGACAGGGCGCCCGGCTGCTTGAGCGAAAACGGGCCGAAGGCTCGGCCTTGTCCGGAGTTCTGCACGGACTGTAGAAGAATTGTGCACTCTGTATTCCCGGTGCGCAAGACCGGCGGAGCGTTTGTCCAAGTGGTGGACGTTGTATTGGGAGGCTCTTTTCGCTCCATTTCCGCCCTGCTGCTCATAGACTGAGCCATGGACGAAATGGGCCTGAACCCCTCGGTGGTGGGCCAACTCCAGGATTTGGTCATCGACAGTGAAGACGTCAGCGGCTTCCTCGAAGACCTTGCGGTTTTCACGGCCTCGTCGGTATCCGCTGCGCGCGGCCAAGACGTCCTGTGCGGGGTTACGTTGAGCAGAAGACGCCGATCGATGACGGTCGCCGGAAGCAGCCACGAAGCGCGCCTCATTGACGAAGTACAGCAAGCCTATGGAGATGGACCGTGCCTGGAAGCGATGAGAACCGGGAACTCCGTGCTCGTTTCGGACACTTCCGCGGACGCACGATGGCCTGAATACTGCACCACCATCGCGGAACGTGGACACCTTGCCGTGCTCTGCGTCCCCTTGGCCCTGGAAGAGGGTGCGACGGCGGCGATCAACCTTTTCGCCCCGCAACGCGATGCCTTCGACGAGGCCTCCATCCATAGCTGCGAGCAATTCGCGAGCCAAGCAGAAAAGGCTTTGCGGCTCGCGGTTCGGATCGGCGCCAGGCAACAACGTGCAGAGGACCTCGAGCAGGCAATGCGTTCCCGGACCGCCATCGATCTGGCAACTGGCGTGATCATGGGCCAGAACAGGTGCAGCCAAGAGGAGGCCTTCGGGATTCTGACCAAGGCCTCGAACGGCAGGAACCAGAAACTGAGGGATGTTGCGGAATCCCTTCTCCGGTCCTTGACGAACGAAACGCCGGTCTCGCACTTCGAGGCTTGAGCGACTCCGCTAGCTGCGCTCCGAGATATTTTTGACACTTTCCACGAGGCTGTCCCACATGCCCTTCGAATGCGCGGCTTCATCCGGGCTGGCGTTGTTGTCCTGGGCCAAAGTCAGCCTGGTCTTCCCGTCCTCAGGCTCCAATGTCCACGTCAGGGTGTGATAGTTTTCCGGGGCGTCGGCTTGGCCTGACAGTGGACTGAAATGCGTGTTTACCAGCCGCTTCCCGGGCTCGAACTCGAGGATGACACCTTTGTCCTCATAGTCTTTGCCTTTCCAGACCCCGCGCCAAGCGATGGGTCCGCCAACCGTCCAATCGGTGACAACCTCGGTCCCGAACATGAACTCCTTGATGGACTGGGGATCGGTGATAACCGACCACACCCGATCGGCGCTTGCATGGATCATGATGCTTGAACTCGCAATGAGGTTGCCCGCCATATCAGTCTCCTTTTTCATGGGTCGGCGTACGGCCGCCGGCGCAACAGAGTCTACGCCCGGGGCGCATAGGCTCTTCCCATGGAAACTGTCGTCTGGTCCAAGCCGGAGAATGAGCGTGCAGGGACGCCGCTCCTCGTGATGATGCACGGATACGGCACGGATGAGCAGCGAATGGTGAATCTCTTTCCCCAGCTCCCCAAAGAATTCACCTGCGCCGCGCTCCGTGGACCTATGCCGATCGGCGACCACTACGGCTGGTTCCTCCTGGACTACTTCCTCGCCAACGACTTTGCGGACGTCATCACCGCCACCAACAAGGTGTTCGCCTGGATTGACTCGGTCAAACGCAACCACAGCAGCGTGAGCCTCCTGGGCTATTCACAGGGCATGGCGATGGCCAGCACGCTTCTGCGGCTCCGCCCGGAAGGCTTCAAAGCGACTGTGGGCCTCTCTGGATTCGTGCTGGAAAACGACCTTCTGGCGCTCAGCGAGTCCTTCGACGCCCCGCCGCCGTTCTTCTGGGGGAGGGACAAAGCCGATCCGGTGATCTTCAAGGATGCCATTGAGCACGCCGAGGAATGGCTCAACAAGAATATGGCTCTCACTGCGAGGACCTACCCGGGCATGGGGCACCGGATCGAGGCCCGGGAAATGGCGGATGTGAGCGCGTTTCTGCGGTTTTACGTCCTCCGTTGAGGTGAGGCCCTCGTCACATTCGGGGGTGCCGGAAAACAACTCTTGATTGCCAAAATTGTAAGCGCTTACACTCTTCTTCGGCGGTGCAAGGATGTGCCGCTAAATCCAGAAGATGAAAGGGTTGAGGCCGTGTTGAATGGTTAAGGCTCACCGCGTGACAATCCAGGACGTTGCCGTCCTCTCGGGCTTGTCCATCTGCACCGTTTCACGCGCCCTGCGGAACCTGCCGAACGTGTCCGAAAAAGCACAAGCCAAAGTGGCCGACGCCGCCGCCAAGCTCGGCTACAAGGCATCCTCCGCGGCAGCCCGGCTGGCCGGCGGAAGTACGGGTTCCATCGCCATCATCGCCCCCACCGCCACTGCCTGGTTCTTCGCCCAGGCCGTCGAAGCGGCCGAGGAAGTGTTCGGAGACAGCGGTTTCGACACCGTCCTGATCAGCCTGCGCGGCAAGTCGAGCGTCAAGCGGAAGATCTTCGGTGACCTCCTTGGCTTGTCCCAACGCGTGGACGGCGTACTGCTCCTCAACGTCGATTTGAGCGAATCCGAGGTTGCCCTCCTGGCCGCGTCCGGCCTCGCAGTTGCGAGCGTGGGGATGACTTCCGTGCCGTGGGACAACGTAGGGATCGACGACGAACTCGCAGCTTGGCAGGCCACCTCCCACTTGTTGGGGCTGGGCCATTGGGATCTGGCGGTGCTTTCCGGGCGCGAAACCCACGAGAACTCGGTGTTGACGGCCAGCGACAGGCTCAAGGGATTCAGCCGGGCATTGAAAGACCATCACCTGACCGTTCATCCGGACTTGGTCATCAACTCGGATTCCACGATCGACGGCGGCCGTGTAGCCATGAACGAACTCATTGCCCACAGAAGCCTTCCCACCGCAGTCTTCGCGCACTGTGATGAGGCTGCGTTCGGGGCCCTGATGGCCTTGCGAGAGCATGGGCTGTCCGCACCAAAGAATGTCTCCGTGATTGGAATCGACGACCACCCTATGAGCTGGTTCATGGGCCTTAGCACGGTGGCGCAGCCAGTTGCCGACCAGGGTGCCTTCGCGGCCAACCTCCTGGTTGACCGGCTCCAGAATGCAGACGCCCCCAATGAACCCACCAACCATTTCCTTGACACGAAACTCATTGAACGCAAAACCACGCGCCGCCAGCGCTGAACGGACCCCCAACACCATGACTAACACCCCCGCAACCCAGAAGTCTGCCTGGACGGGCGCCGCCGCGCTCCTTTTCGACCTCGACGGCGTGCTGACGCCCACCGCCGTCGTGCATGAGCAGGCTTGGCAGGAGCTCTTCGACGGCTACCTGGCCGAAACCGGCCATCCGGACGGATACCAAGAGAGCGACTACTTCGACCACATCGACGGCAAGCCGCGCTTCGACGGTGTGCGGGATTTCCTCACCTCCCGTGGAATCACGCTGCCGGAGGGGCCGACCGACGACGATCCCGCCAACACCAGCGTGCAGGGCCTGGGCAACCGCAAGAACCGGATCTTCAACGAGATCGTGGATTCGCGCGGCGTCGAGCCCTACGCAGGCTCCGTCCGCTTCATCCATGCCGCATTGGAGCTGGGACTCAAGCTCGCCGTGGTGTCCTCCTCCCGCAACGCGCCCGCCGTCTTGAAGGCGGCCGGACTGGATGGCTACTTCCCGGTGGTGGTCGACGGCCAGGTGGCGGCCGCCGTCGGGCTCCCCGGCAAGCCGGATCCGGCCACGTTCCGCTACGCCGCCGAGCTGCTGGACGTCCCCGCCGAGGGCTGCGTCGTCGTCGAGGACGCAGTGTCCGGCGTGCAGGCCGGCAGCGCCGGGAACTTCCGCGCGGTGATCGGGGTGGACCGGGGCGCCGGCCACCAGACCCTGCTCGACGCCGGCGCAACGTTCGTGGTCGACGACCTCGACGATCTCCTCTAACCAAGCCGTTTCACGAGAAACAGAAGGAACCCAACAGTCCATGGCACTCATCAGCTCCGACCGGCTGCGCTTCCCCTGCGAACCGTGGAAGCTCGTGGAGAGCATCCACGTTCCCGGTGACGCCGGTACGCTCGAAACCCTCTTCAGCCTCGGCAACGGCCACCTGGGCATCCGCGGCGCCCACTGGGCGGGGGCGGACAGCGAACTTCCCGGCACGTTCATCAACGGTTTCCACGAAACGTGGGACATCAAGCACGCCGAGAACGCGTATGGCTTCGCCCGCACGGGACAAAGGATCGTCTATGTTCCGGACGCCAACAACTTCAACGTTGTCATCGACGGCGAACAGCTGAGCCTCGCCGAGTCCGCGGTGCTGAATTACCGTCGCAGCATCGACTTCGCCACAGGTGTGTACGAATGTGCGGTCACTTGGGAGTGCCGTTCTGGCGCCATCGTCACCACGGTGGAGCGCCGCGTCGTCGGCATCGATTCCAGGGGTTCCCTCGGCATCGAGCTGAGCCTCGTCGCAGACCGCCAGGTGTCTGCCGACGTCACGTCCCTGGTGATCAATCGGCAGGACCAGCCGGTGGAGGACCACTCGGCCCACGACCCACGCCGCTCCGGCCGCCACGCCGGCCGGGTGCTGCGCCCGCTCCACCTCCAGGGCTCCGATGGATCCCTGCGCATGGCTTGGGAAACCGCCGAATCCCACCAGCGCATCGGGATGGCCGTGGATCACTGGATTTCCGCCGAAGGCCAGCCCTTCGAAACCGTAGTGGGGGAGGACGAGTCCACGGTTCGCTACGTCATGGCCGTCAATGAGGGCGAGACCTTCCGCTTGGAGAAGAGCGTCAGCTACGTCGTGAACAGCGCCGATGCAAGCGCAGAGGACCCCGGCGAGATCCTCGCGTCCGACGCCGAATTGGGACTCCTGCCGTTCGACGCGCTCCTGGCCGAAGGTGCTGCCCACTATCGTGATTACTGGTCCACCGCGGATATCACCATTGGTGGCCAGCCCGAGCAGCAGCAGGCCGTGCGATGGAGCCTGTTCCAGCTTGCCCAAGCCACCGCGCGTGCCGGCGTCGCGGGCATCCCGGCCAAGGGCGTCAGTGGCTCCGGCTATGAGGGCCACTACTTCTGGGACCAGGAGGTGTACCTGCTGCCGTACCTGACCTACACCAACCCGGCTGCCGCCCGCCAGGTGCTGGAATCGCGCCATGCCATGCTTCCCGACGCCCGGATCCGGGCCAAGGAACTGAGCGTTGACGGTGCGCTGTTCCCGTGGCGCACCATCAACGGACTCGAGGCCAGCGCGTACTACGCCGCCGGCACCGCGCAGTTCCACATCGCCGCCGCCATCTCCTTCGCCGCAAACCGCTACCAGTGGGCCAGCGGCGACGCCGGCTTCCGTGCCGAGGTGGGAGCCGATCTGTTGATCGAGACGGCCCGCATGTGGGCTTCGCTGGGCTTCTTCGGCAAGGACGGCTTGTTTCACATCCACGGCGTCACGGGCCCGGATGAATACACGGCCGTGGTCAACGACAACCTCTACACCAACGTCATGGCTCGCTTCAACCTCCGAGCGGCTGCGGCACTGGAACACCCGGACGTCCCGGAAACCGAGCGGATGGTGTGGCAACAGGCCGCCGCGCGCATGTCCCTTCCCTACGATCCGGACATGGAGATCTACAGCCAGGACAACGACTTCATGACCCTGGAGCCCTGGGACTGGAACACGCCCAAGTCCAAGTACCCGCTGCTGCTTAACTTCCACCCCTTGGTGATCTACCGGCACCAGGTCCTCAAGCAAGCGGACACTGTGCTGGCGATGTTCCTGCAGTGGCAGGACTTCACGGCCGAGGAAAAGCAACGCGCGTTCGACTTCTACGATCCCATCACCACTGGCGACTCCACATTGTCCGCCTGTGTGCAGGGCATCATGGCGGCCGAGGTGGGGTACTCCGACGTCGCGCTCAAGCACTTCACCGAGGCCTTGTTCATCGACCTGGACAACACGCACAACAACACGGTCGACGGCGTGCACATCGCGTCCACCGGCGGCATCTGGAGTTCCTTGGTTTGCGGTTTCGCGGGCATGCGGGACCAAGGCCAGGTCCCACACTTCGATCCGCGGTTGCCGACCGAGTGGGACAGCCTGTCCTTCCGCCTCAAGATCCGCGGGCGGCTGTTGTCCGTCGAATTGCGCCCGCGGTCCATCAGCCTTGCGCTGGTTGCGGATGCAGGTTCAGTGCCCGACGCCGGTGCCGAACCTTTGGAGGTCAGCGTGCGCGGCGAGCGGGTCGCCGTCGGCGTCGAGACGGTCACTGTGCCGCTCGACGAAGTGCCGGTCCCCGCGCCGTCGGTCTTCCCGAGCCTCTTCCCGACGGCGGGACTCCCCGTGATCGGAAGCGCGCGGATCTAACTGGCCCATCGATTGCTCCCCACCGGCCCCCTCGCCTCACAAGTTCGGCCAGGGAACCCTGCCGGCGTGGGCCCAACTGCCGTTTTGAACCATCAAAACGGCAGTTGGGGAGCTGCGGTTTCGAAGTTATTCGGGAACGGTTCATTCTTGATTCATGGGACGCCGATACGGTCTCCGGAGACCTCTCTGGAAAAGGACCCTTCCCATGGATCGACGAACATTCGCCTCCGCTGCCTTGCTGACCGCGGCGGCACCGCTGCTCACCACTACTCCGGCCCTCGCGGACTCTTCCGGGAAGGGAAAGGATGCCAAGCTGACACGCACTATGTTGGACGCTTTGGAAGGTGAACTGGACGACCATGCCACCGCCGCCGTCGTGGAGCCCCACATTGAAGACATCGGATTCAACTGGCATCCGCCAACCAAGCCGGTCGAGAGCATTGATTTCATCATCGCCTATGGTTTCGGCAACCGACGGCCGGCAGGAGGCGGGGATCCCAGCCGCGTGCTCTACGAGCCTGGCCCGGTCAACGAAGCACTCGCCGACACGGTTGCGAAGGTGCGGGCGAGGCGCAACGTTCCCGTCTTTGCCCAGTGGGAAATCGCCAGGTTCCTCGAGTCCAAGTACCACATGAGCGGGGTGACCTCGATTGAACCGATCATTTCGGCGGACGGCACCATTGTGTATCTGAGCACGGACGGTGTTGCAGCCCAGGTCAAGGAGCTGCGCGCCTCTCAGCCTTCGGGGATCGCCGGCATTGTTGGATTCCGGGACCACATTAAGCGCTGTGTCCAGACCACCCAAGACCGCGGGATGGACGCTTTCGCTCCCCAAGGCATTGACATGCCCGGCACCTATGATCCGCAGTCGGGACAGCCGTGGACCCGACGTCGTGATCTCTATCTGGTGCACGACATGTACGCCCAGATCGCCGTGCTCCGCGGGAAACTGATCGCACAGGCCTATCCCAACGGCTGATTCCCGGATGGCGCAGGGGACGCTTTGCTTGGGCGAAGTTCAGCGCGCCCGGGCCGTTTCCGCTGCATCCCAGTCGATGTGGTGGCGATAGACCCAGTCGAAGTTGTCGGCCGTCTTCCGTGCGAGTGAGCGGAAGACGGCCTTCAGCACAAGGTCTTCGAAGACTCGCTTGAATTGGCCGCGGATCTTCGGGGCGGCGTTCCGGCGGCCCCATTCGACCACCGATTCCGCCCGGCTCCGGCGTTCCTTCTCGTAGCGGGACAGGGCGCCGGGGATGTCCGCGGGCGAGATGCCCCGAAGCGATCGCCCGAGCGCGACGGCGTCTTCGATCGCCATGGAGGCGCCTTGCCCGGACGACGGCGATGCGGCGTGGGCAGCGTCTCCCACCAGCACCAGGTTCCCTCGATGCCAACTGGGGATGCTCGGAAAATCGGAGGTCGTGTACGGCCGGATGATGCCGTCAGTGGCGGTGATGATCGTGGCCATGGGCGTGCGGTCCCCGGCCACGAGCTGCGTCAGCCAGGCCTTGCGGGCGCTGTGGTCCAGCGCGGCCGGATCCTCCGATGACCGCTGCAGCGGGTTGGCAAACCACCAGATCCTTCCCTCCGGATCCTGCATGTAGCAATAGAAGCAGCGCTTGCCGAAGACCATCTTCATGCGTCCCGGTTCGACGTCCGGCAGCCCGGCAGGGACCAACCCAGAGTCGACAATCCCGCCGGTGTTGAGCAGGGGGATATTGCGGGGAGCCGGGGATGAGGGGTCGATCAGCGGGCGCAAGGCCGAGTGGAGGCCGTCGGCGCCCACCACCAGGTCTCCACCCGCGGAGGTGCCGTCCGCGAAAACGGCCGTGACGCCGTCGGGCGCTTCCTTCACCGTCGCGAGCTGCTTGCCGTATTCGATACGGATCCCGCGGTGGCTGGCCGCCTCGCGGAACATGCCATACAACTCGGAACGCGTCATCGTGCGGGCGGTGGTGCCGTCTGGGAGGGATCCGCCGTAGTCAAAGTCGATGAGGTGTTTTCCGCTGCTGCCCAGATACATGGACATTTGCGGGGTGCTGAAGCCCAGATTGGCGGCTGCTTCTTTGAGCTCGAGGGTGTCCAAGGCATCGAAGCCATTGACGGCCACGGTGAGGAAGCCGCCGACGCCGTCCGAAGGCACGCTGTAGGCCTCGAAGACGGTGGCGTGATGGCCGGCTTTTTGCAATGAGTTGGCCGTGGCGAGTCCGGCGATCCCGGATCCGATGACAAGGCATTTCAACATGGCGGGGTCCTTTGCAATTTATTTCGTTCGGTTGAAAGAAATATATGACTCGCGCTGGAGGCCGTCAATCCTTTCGGTGAGGCGAAATAATTTGCTAGCCTCGTAAGATGGAGATCCAACCGGGCGTCAGTGCGCGGCGCCAAGACTTGCTTGAGGCGGTCTTTGCCTCGGGACGGGAGCTTTCGACGGCGGCCGTCATGTTCCACACCAAGCTGTCCGAGCTGCGCGGACTGTCTGCGACGGAGGGCAAAGCGATCGATATCCTGCTGCGCTTCGGGCCCATGACGGCGGGGGAATTCGGCGAACATTCCGGGCTCGCTCCGGCCTCGGTCACGGGATTGATGCAACGGCTTGAGAGCAAGGGCGTGGCCCGCAGGGTCCGGCACGAAGGGGACAAACGGAAGGTCCTGATCGAGCTCGTGGGGGACCAAGTTAGCGCCGCGATGCCCCATTTCATCGACTTCATGGGCGGGCTTGCGACCCTGTTGGAGGGCTACAGCGACGAAGAACTCCGGGTCATCGCGGACTATTCGTCGAAAGCCGCGCGGATCCAGCAGGACGCGGCGGGGCGGCTGGGTGCTGCATCCGGCGGGGACATGCACGACGACGGCGGCCGCGCGCCGTCGTCGAACCCCGCCTGAGCTGCTCGCTACTTAGGCGCTATGCCCCGCATACTGTTGTTTCGTTTCTCGTGGGTGAGTTCCGCGAGGCCAAGGGCTTCCAGGAGCGGCGGCATGTACATGCCGAAACGGCCGCGGTATCCCTTGCGCAGGCCGTACCAACCGCCCACCGGATTGCCGTCGTCGCGCCCCCAGGCCTCAACGGTGCCTTCGGCGGCCGGTTTGTTCTCGTCGGCGGCGCCGAGCGGCACCCAATCGCCCTGCTGGAGTAGCCACGCATGCAGATCCTCGATGGCGCTCAAATGGTATTTGAGGGTTGTGGAACCCACTTGGCAAACGATCGCGGGAGGGTCACCCGCTTCGTCCCGGTACATCGTGTAGTCGGAGGAGCCGGGCGGGGTGGTGAGCTTCCAGGGGTCTTCCTTGGATCCAGCGGCCATGTACGGTGTCCTTCCAGTCGTGCGGCGCGTCAGCCCACGCGGATGTCATTGTCAGCGAGGAACTCGCGGGAGCGGCCCATCTGGCGGTCGGTGGAGAAGGCGTACCAGTCTTCGCTGAGGTTCTCGCCGTGGACGATGTCGCGGAACCGGGCGAAGGCACCTTTGCCCTCGATCGCGTGCTCAAGACGCTCCCGGAGGGCCTTATCGTGCCGCCGTTCCGCGAAGGCCGCCATGTCGCGCCAGCCGTCCCGGGAATCGCTGCGGTCGATTCGAAGCCAACGCTCCGGTTCTTCCTCTACATCGATGGCGGCGTCCTCCCCGACGATCATCGGGTCGGTGGCGGCGTCGTCGTACACCTGCCCGGTAGACAGGTCGAGGTAACCGCCGGTTGACAGTCCGGGATCTCCTTCCAACACGACACTGAGCATGTCGAGGTCGACAGGCACGGCCCTGCCTGTCGGCGGCACACTGCGCAGATACGCCAGCAGGTCCTCGGCCAATAGCTTGTCACCAGCGCCGTCGCGCCACCTCAGCCGGTTGATGACCGACAGTGCCACCGACTCGGCCTCCCGGCGTCGCTGCTCCAGGGCCATTGGTATCCCGGCCCCCACCTGCTGCAGAACGTCATCGATATCGTGTCCCATCACCACTGCGAGGAAACGAGCAGCATTTGCCGCGGCGATGGCTCCCCGCAGTTCGGGCAGGTCGAGCCGGGGCGCCTGCACCTGTAAGGGCCAGGCATGCAGCAACATAGGGTGCGGCTGGCTCGGTTTCCCCGGCGCCCGACTTTCCCCATCGTCACTAGCCCACCGGCGCCCGTACTGGTCCGGGATACTGCCCCAACCCCAGTACGGCAAGGGGACCCCAAGGCGGACACCCAACACTTCCAGCGGGTCCACCTTCACCTCCCCGACCACGCACCGGTGTATCCAAGCGTCACCAAGGTCAAACGTAAACTGAAACTCAGCCCCCGGCTCCAGCGTCCGGACGACCTTGAGAGCAGCAATGTCCATCGGCGCGATGATCGGGCCGCGGATCGATCCGGCCATCTCAGCTCCCGTCTCTTCATCAGTAATAACCCGGCCATCGGCCAGGGTAAACAGTGACAGGTGCGAGCGGTCCCACCGGGCGAAGGCATCATTGATGGCATTGGCGAGATCCATGAAGGTATGCGACGGTCCGACCGCGAAGACGCGCCCGGGCCACGGCCACAGCTCCTCCCCACGACCACCGAGCAGTTCCACCGTCACCGATAACCAGGTTCGTGCCATGCCCCAAGGATGGCACGAACCGCGCCGTGGAGTCGGCCAATGGCTAAAGCTACTGCGCACCTGATCGATCCAGGAGCAAGCTCGCCCGCCTACACAGCACTCGATCGGCGAGCCAGAAACCCCTCGATGGCGTCCGCCGCTGCGGGTGCCCCGCCCGCTGATCGCACCCGGGCGCTCATCGCCTCGAGGTTGCCCCGGATCGCCTGGTCGCCGCTGACTTCAAGGACGGTTTGCCGGATCGACTCGGGTGAGAGCCCCTCCAACGGGAGCCGCCGCCCGAGTCCCAGGTCTTCCACCCGGCGTGCATTGGCTCCCTGTTCGGGTTGCAGCGGGAAAGCTACCAGCGGCACTCCGAAATAGAGGGCCTCCATGGTCGAGTTCATCCCGGTGTGGGAGAGGAAAGCGTCGGCGTGCGGTAGGACTTCGAGCTGCGGAAAGAAGGGCCGTACCTCAAAGTTCTCCGGGATGTCTCCCAGCTCGGACTCCTCGACGCGCTCTCCGATTGCCATGGCAACCTGCCAGTGGGTGCCCGCAAATCCTTCGAGGCACATCCTGAAGAAATCCGGCCGGTCATTCAACGGGGAGGTGCCAAGGGAGATGAACAACAGCGGCCTGTCCTTCACGCCGGGCTGCCAGGCCTCCTCGTTGCCCCGGGAGCCAAGGCAGGGGCCCACGAAGTGGAACCTGGCGTCGAATGTCTCGCCGGAGGGCTGGAATTCCCTCGGGATGAAGGAGATGTTCAGCGACGCGGGTGGGCCTCCCATGAATTGCAGATGGCCCACGCCCTGCTCGGCGGCGAAATCATGGATCCGTTGTCCGATCTGTTTCCAGGCCTCGATCATGCCTGGCGGCGGCGGGCCGGGCATGAGATCCCGCATCGAGAAATGTTCATTGGTGGCATAGCTCGGAAGCAACGCAATGTCCGGCAAGGCCAGCTTCGCGGCAGCCATCTTCCCCGAGAGCGTCATGGTGTCGTAGGCCAGCCCGTCCGGCGGGTCCTCGGTTAGCCGGGCCAGCAACGCCGGGAATTCCTCCCTTGCGCCTTTGAGAATCCGCTCAAGCAATCCGGCCATCATTCCGGACGCCATTCCGGCGAACATCCCCGCCATCGGTGACGGTGCCGGGCCGCCATTAGCCGCGGCGCCGCCTCCCGCGCCGCCCTCCGCCGACCGCTCGCGTGGCAGGAAGGTCGCTAGATCCTCTCCACTGGGAAAGAACACGGCACCGGCAGACTCAACGGCCTTTGCGTACTTCGCCGACGTCGCATACGTGACCCGGTGGCCCCGGCGAACCAGCTCTGCGACCACGGGCAACGTCGGGTTCACATGGCCCGCTGCGGGCAGACAGATAAAGGCTACGTGCATGGCGCCACTCCGAATCGGTCACGGAACAGTGGAGGCGTCATTTGGAAAGTTCGGTGCCATGAACGCTGCGTCGGCGCGATTTCAGCCCGGTCTCCAACTTGGTCCGCACCTCGCGCTTCACTCGGGCGGCAAGCTCAGTCTCATGCGTTTCAAGGAAGGTCCGGACCGCGCGCGGATCCCACGGCACCAAGGACCGCAACGCCCAGCTGACTGCCTTGACCACGCTGTCGTCGCGATCATTGATCAAGATGCCGACGACGGCGAGCGTCCGTTGCGTATCGCCGGTTCCCCATCGTGATCTCGTGTTGAGCACGGTAGTGGAGACAAGCGCTATGCGCCGCCACCAATGGTCCGGGTTCCGAGCCCAGCGGTCGACATCGGCGTCCGAGATGAGCCCTTCGCGCCACGCGGATCCCACCAAGACGGTGGCGAAGGCATCGGCCTGGCCCCAAGTAGCGATGCCTTCTCCCAAGTGTTCAAGCCGGGCTGGCGTGAGTTCAGCGAAAGCCGCCCGATGGGCATTGATGAACTCCCAGCCCTCCCAGTCAAAGCCAGCCTGTACAAGCCCTTCGGCGAGACTGAAGACGACGGCGGCGTCCATCGTGGCGATTTCCGCGGAAACCCTGCGTCGGACGGTGCGGAAGCTCGCGGCGTCGTGCTTCTCCAAAGCGCGCAGTTCGTCGAGGACGCGCGCCAACAATTGCCCCGGTTGAGTGTCCCCCGGAGGGACGAGCACCCCGTGCGAAGCCACTTTCGGGCCCCCGATTTCGCAGGCTGAACGCTACTATGCGGGGGCGTCGTCGGTATCCGGCCCTTCGGCAGGTTCCTGGCTATGAAGGCCGGTATCGTGGGACACCCAGCCCTCCGTTTCCCCTTCGGCAGGGGCGTCACTGTGGTGCCGGACGTCGTTGGACTCTGCTGCTTTTTCCATTCCGGATACTTCCTGTCCTTCGTTGGACTGTTCCCGTGAACGCACTCAAGTCTACGCCGGGGAGGGGGTGTGTGGCCTAGGCTAGGCCAAGGAACTACCGCACGAATCCAACGGCCGAATGCAGAGGTGAAGAATGGCGAAGCGACCCAACCCGGCAGTAAAGATTGCGCAGGAAACCGCCCACAATGCCATGTTCGACGCCAGCGGCAAAGCCAAGCCCGGTGTCCACAATGTGCTGCTTCGGGCCGTCGAGGTCCAACGTCCCCTTGTCTTGGCAAACCTGCGCCGCCTGCAGCGCAAACATCCCCAGGCCACGGCGGCGCAGCTGGCCGCCAAACTGGAGCGGGACTACCTCGCCGCAGTCACAGGCGGGGGTGCCGCCGTCGGGGCAACCGCCGTCGTGCCCGGCATCGGCACCGCAGCGTCGCTGGGCCTATCCGCGCTTGCCACCATCGGGTTCCTGGAGGGAACCGCACTTTACGCCGCTTCCCTGGCCGAACTCCACGGCATCCGCCTCACCGATCCGGACCGTGCGCGAACCATGGTCATGGCCATCATGCTCGGCGAGGAAGGCACCGCCCTGCTGGGTGCGCTGAGTGGACAATCGCTCGGCAAAGGCAAAGGAATCACGCAGGCCTGGGGCAAGACCCTCACCAAAAAGCTGCCCGGCGGAGGATTCGGGGTCATTCGCGATGCCATCCAGCGAGCCTTCCTCAAGCGGCTCGTCAAGCGCCAAGGCGCCGCGTTCCTCGGCCGTGCCCTGCCTTTCGGCGTGGGGGCCGTGGTGGGCGGAGTCGGAAACCGAGTTATGGGACGTGCCGTAGCGGCCTCGGCAAGAGAAGCATTCGGTCCTATGCCGGACACCATCCCGGGCGAGCTGCTCCCAGCCGCCCACCAGAACGCGCTGGAAGGCGGAAATAGTGGATCTCAACGCTGATTCGGGGGAGTCGTTCGGCTCCTGGACCATGGGGAACGACGCTTCAATGTTCCGGATTGTCAGCAGCGCAAACGTCGCGTGCGGCTTCCACGCCGGGGATCCGGTGACCATGCTGGACAGCTGCCGTGCCGCCTTCGAGCTCGACGTCCGGGTGGGCGCCCACGTGGGCTACCGGGACCTGCACGGCTTCGGGCGCCGATCGATGGACATGTCCTTCGATGAGCTCTTCGGCGACGTCCTCTACCAGCTCGGTGCCCTGGATGGCATGGCCCATGCAGTGGGCGCCTCCGTGGACTACGTCAAACCCCACGGTGCCCTGTATAACAGGATCGTCCACGACGTGGAGCAGGCCGAAGCCGTGGTGGCCGCCATTCACGCCTACGATCCCGGGCTACCTGTCCTTGGCCTGCCGGGCTCGGCGCTGCTGCGCCTCGCCGAAGAATCCGGACACCCGGTATTCCGGGAGGCTTTCGTGGACCGCGGCTACATGCCGGACGGCACGTTGGTTCCGCGCTCGCAGGAGGGTGCGGTGGTGCACGACGCCGCCGCGGTAGTCGAGCGGGCCGTGCGCTTTGCCGTGCGGGGCGAGGTACTGGCCGTGGACGGCACGGTGGTGCGGGTGAAGCCCGACTCCTTGTGCATCCATGGCGACACCCCGGGTGCTGTTGAGCTGGCTGCGGCGGTGCGCGCTGGCCTTGAGGAAGCTGGTGTGGAGATTGAATCCTTCGCCTGAGGTTCGTGGTTCGGGCGGCGCGGGTTTTCCCGGCGCGGGCGGACCGGCTCCGCGCGACGCGGGCATCCGGATCCTTTTGCCGTGCGGCGACAGCGCATTCTTGGTGGAACTGCCCGAACTTACTGCCGTCGTCGCGTACTACCGCGGGCTGATCGGGGCCGGCGCTTCGGCGGGTGTTTCAGTGCCCGACGGGATCATCGACGTCGTGCCCGCCGCCCGAACCGTCCTTGTCACCTTCGATCCCGAGACGATCAGTCCCTCCGAGGTCCGCCACTGGCTGGAGTCCGCGGAGCCGGCATTCGACGTTGCCAGTTCGGGCCGCGAAGTGATTATCGAGGTCTCCTACGGTGGCCCCGACCTTGCCGAAACGGCACAGTTCCTCGGCATGACCGAGACCGAATTGGTCAAGCTTCACACGAGCTCGGAGTGGACTGCCGCGTTTTCCGGCTTTGCGCCCGGCTTCGTGTATCTGGTCACGACCCATGAGCGGCTCCGCGTTCCGCGTCGGAACACCCCACGCACGGCCGTGCCGGCTGGTTCAGTTGGCCTCGCAGGCGAGTTCAGCGGCGTCTACCCGCGATCCTCACCAGGGGGTTGGCAATTGATCGGAACCACGACGGCGGCACTGTGGGACGCGTCAAAAGCCGAACCCGCGCTGATCCGGCCGGGTGACCTGGTCCGGTTCGTGGAGGCCTGATGGGGATTGTAGTGGTGAACCCCGGCGCACTCACCTTGGTGGAGGATCTTGGCAGGCAGGGCTGGGCTTCCTTGGGGCTCAGTCCTTCCGGCGCCCTGGACCGGCAATCACTCCGGCTTGCCAATTTGCTCGTGGGCAACCCCGCCGGGGTGGCCGGGCTGGAAATATTGCTGGGCGGGCTTCGCCTGCGATTCGTCACGGCGTCGACCGTCGCGGTGGCGGGCGCCGAGGGCATCGTGACACTCAATGGTGCCGAGATTCCGCTCAACCAAGCCGTACGGGTGGCTCCGGGCGCGGTGCTCGACTTCGGTGCTCCGCTGTTCGGACTCCGGTACTACCTGGCGGTGCAGGGCGGCGTCGATGCGCCCAAGCTCCTCGGTTCAAGCAGCACGGACATGCTCTCCGGTGAGGGTCCCGCGCCGTTGAAATCGGGTGAGCAGTTGGGAACCGGGCGTGTTTCCGCGGGCAACGGCCTGGTTCCCGGAAAAGGCTCGGTTCCGGGAACGGATTCTGTTCCCGGGCATGGGGCCGGGCATGGGGTCGGATCTGGGGCCGGTGCGGGCATTGGGATCCTCAACAACGCGCATGTCCTCCCAGCTATCCGCCGCGCTCCTGATCCTGGCCGCGCAATCACAGCCCGAGTGGACCGTGGCCCCCGTGCAGACTGGTTCGACGAGGATTCCTGGCGCCGCCTTATCAGCCAGGAATGGACCCTGTCGCCCGATTCCAACAGGATCGGTGCCCGGTTGGTGGGCCGCCCGCTCACCCAGACCCGGCTCGAGGAACTGCCCAGCGAAGGCATGGTGCTCGGCGCGCTGCAGGTGCCGCCGTCGGGCCTTCCGACGGTATTCCTGGCGGATCATCCCGTGACGGGTGGCTACCCCGTCATCGCGGTGGTGCGTCGCACGGACCTGGACTTGTTGGGCCAAGCCCGCCCCGGCCAACGGATCCGTTTCCTGGGCTGAACGTTCCCTCCACTGGACTGCGTCAGCCGAACACCAAGTGCGCAACGGTGAAGATCGCGAGCCCGGCCAACGATCCCACCACGGTGCCGTTGATGCGGATGTACTGCAGGTCCTTACCGACCTGGAGCTCGATCTTTTGCGAGGTTTCCTCGGCATCCCAACGCGCCACGGTGTCCGTGATGACCCCCGCGATGTCGGAGCGGTACGTTTTGACGAGGTAGCCGGCAGCGTCTCCGATCCAGGCATTGACCTTGCCCGCCAGCTCGTCATCGCTGACAAGCCGCGAACCGAAGTCCCGGACAGCGCTCTTGAAACGCTGTGTCAGTTCGCTGTCGGGATCGTCGACGGCGGTGAGCAGCGCGTCCTTGATTGTGCCCCACGTGCGGGAGGCAAGTTCGCGGACCTCGGGATCACCGAGGACCTGGGTCTTGATTGCCTCGGCCCGGGCAATCATTGCAGGATCGTGCTGAAGATCCTGGGCAAGATCACCGAGGTATGTATCGATCGATTGGCGCACTTGATGATCGGGATCCTGTTGCACAGCCCGGACGAACTTGGCGATTTCGTTGTAGACCCTGTCGCCCACGATGTCGTCCACGAAGGACGGAACCCAGAGGGGCGAACGGTCGGACACGAGCCGGTTGACCGTGGAGTGGTTCGCTTCCACCCAATCCGCCGCTCGGTCAACCAGCAGATCGACGAGCTTGTGGTGGTGGCCCTCGGCAAAGATCCGCTCGGCCATCCGGCCCACAGGCGGCCCCCACGGCGGAGTGAGCAGGTGCTTGCGGACCATGCCCTCGATCACTGCCTGGACGTCGTCGTCGTTCAGGACCGTGAACGCTCCGCGGATCAGTGCTGAACCTTCCTTTGCAATACGCTCCGGGCCACCGGGGGATGCGAGCCCCGTGCCGGCTTTCCGGGCGATGTCCACGCTCGCGAGCTTCTCCTGGACCACCTGCTCGGACAGGAAGTTGGTCTCCACGAATTCCCCAAGCGAAGCGCCGATCTGGTCCTTGCGCCGCGGAATGATGGCGGTGTGCGGGATCTTCAGGCCCATGGGGTATTTGAACAAGGCAGTGACGGCGAACCAGTCGGCCAGCGCTCCCACCATCCCGCCTTCGGCAGCGGCCCGCACGTATTCCAGCCATGGATACTGTTTCTGCAGGGCGAAAGCGGCGGTGAAAACCACCGCCATGACAATCAGGAGCGCCAGCGCCACCGACTTCATCCGACGCAGGGCAGCGGCCTTTTCGGCGTCACCGTTTCGTTGCCCGACGCCGGCCGCAACCGAGGAGCTGTTCCGGGCACCTGCGTGCCGGGTCGCTTCCGCCGTCGGGTCACTATCGCTGTCCGTCACCGGGATTTGTTCAGAGTTCACCTGCATGTGCCCAGCGTAGCCCCGTCGCTGTCATGGGCGTGGGCTACCGTGTCCCCATGACGAATGACGAGCCCGGTCGCCCAGACCAAAGCACGGAGCAGAACACGCGGCCCATGGTCTACGCCCACCGTGGAGCCAGTGCCGCCTTTGCGGAGCACACGCGTGCCGCATACCTGAAGGCAATCGCCGACGGCGCCGACGGCGTCGAGTGCGATGTCCACCTGACCCGGGACCAGCACGTTGTCCTGCTTCACGACGCGAACTTGGACCGTACCTCGGACGGCACCGGTCCGGTCGCCGAGAAGACGCTCGAGGAGCTGCGGCAGCTGGATTTCTCCTCCTGGAAGGGCGCGCGGATTCCGGACCAGTACGGCGCAAAGTCGGACCAGCTCCTGACCCTCCCGGAGTTGCTGGACATCCTGCGCGGTGCCGGCAGGGCAATCGGCCTAGCCATTGAGCTCAAGCACCCTAGCCCGTACCAGCTCAAGCTTGAAGACCGCGTGCTTGAGCTTCTGGGCAGCGAAGGGTGGAACGCGGAGACGTCCATGCTGGACAACATCCAGGTTTCCTTCATGAGTTTCAGCCCGGATTCCGTCAAGCACCTGCTCCAGTTCGTTCCCGCGGAGCACATTTGCCAACTCGTGGACGACGTCACCGTGGAAGAAATCCGCGATGAACTTGGCCTGGGTGCCATCACCGGGGGAGCCGTAGCCAACGTGATGAAGGCAGCCCAGCAAGAGGGCGAACGGATCCTGGACGACTGTGAGGTTGGACTAGCCGGGCCGGGCATCGACTACGTCCGCAAGCACGCCCGCACCGTCCAGCGCTGGTTGGAATCAGGCCGCCGCTTCCGGGTGTGGACCGTTGACTCGGAGAACGATGTTGCCTTGTGCCAAGGCCTTGGCATTCACGAGATCACCACGAACAAGCCGGCGCAGGTCCTGGCCCAGCTTTAGGGGAGCCCAACTGGGTCGCAGTTGTTGTCGTTATAGGGCGTGATAAGGACAACAACTGCGAGTCAGATGACCGTGTTGCTGAGGGTTCCGATGCCGCCCAGCGTGATGTCCACCCGGTCGCCAGGCCGGACAGCAACGAAGGTATTGGGAGCTCCCGTCATGATGATGTCTCCCGGCTCCAGGGTCAGCCACTCGGTGACGTAGACAAGGCAATCCGCGATCGAGGATGGCAGGTTGAAGGAACCGGACCGGGCCTTGACCTGGCCGTTGACTGCTACTTCGGTGCTGACGTTGTCCGGATCCTCGATCTCCGTTTCGATCCACGGTCCCAGCGGCGTGTAGTTGGTGCCGGACTTGCCCTGGAAAAGCTTTTCGTCGATCTGGTTTTGGTCCACATTGGTGACGTCGTTGACCACGGTGTAGCCCAGGACGTGGCTCAAGGCGTTCTCGGCGGTGAGGTTCTCCGCCCGCTTTCCGATGACGGCGGCCAACTCGCCTTCCACGTTCACAGTGCCTGCGTTGCGCACGGCCACGATGTCGTCACCAGGGCCGGCGATGCTGTGGACCGACTTGTGCCAGGCCTGGATAGGCAGCACGTGGTTGTTGTTGCCCAGGTTGTGCCCGATTCCGAGCACCACGGAAGGCCGGACCGGGGCGAGGAATGCGGCGTCGTCTGCGGAACTGGATTCTCCGGTGAAGGAAAGGACCTCGGCAAAGGGATCCTCGATGTGGTCCCAGCTTCCGCTGCGCAGGACTGCGTGCTTCGGGCCGGAAGGCGTCTGTAGTCGGGCGATGCGCATGGAACTCCTCGTTGAATTTCTTGGGGCAGTGGACGGGGGCGATGGACGGTGCCAGGCACAGTCTCAAGAAGAACATACATCATGCTGAACTAAGTACAGCATTCTGAACAATGAAGAATTGCGTGCGCCCTGCCCGGCTACCCCTCCGGTTACCGCGCCGGGCAGGGCTGTGGTTGCATGAATACATGCCTTTTTCGTGGTCCGCCCGGACAACCCAGACAATCTCCGCGGCGGCCATGAGTGCACTGTTGCTCGTGAGCGCCAGGAAGCACTTCCAGCAACCGACGTTCTTCGCTCCGGTTGTCCCGGACTATCTCTGCCGCGATGACGATGCGGTCGGGTACGCCGAACTCGAAGTCGGCCAGGACAAGGCCAAGCCAAGCGCGCCTCGGAACGGCGCCTTGGCGGTCATGTCCCGGGAGGAATGGATCGCGGTGAGCGGACTCCTTGAGGTGGTTGCCGCCGTCGGGCTCCTCGTTCCCGGCACGCGCAAGGCCGCGGCCCGCGGCACCACGCTGATGTTCACCGCATTCCTGGCCGGCCACGTGGACGCGCTCCGCCGTGCATACTCTCCCGCCGGAAACGCATCCTCGCGGCGGATTCACACCGTGCGCCTGCCCTTGCAGCTTCCCTTGATCCTGTGGGCATGGAGCTTGGCTGGAGCGAAACGGGGCGTATGAAACTCCTCGAATCCCCGGCGGTGAAGGTGGGCGTCTCCATCAGCATCGCAACGGGCCTCTACGGCATCTCGTTCGGGGCATTGGCCTCGGCCTCCGGGTTCAGTTTCTGGCAGACCATGGCGTTCAGCCTGCTCATGTTCAGTGGCGGCTCACAGTTCGCCTTCATCGGCGTCGTGGCTGGCGGCGGTTCCGGCATTGCGGCCATGACGGCGGCCGCGCTGCTGGGCTTGCGCAATGGCATCTACGGGATGCAGATGAACGCGCTGCTGCGCCCCGTCGGGTGGCTCAAGTACCCGCAAGCCCACATCACCATCGACGAATCCACGGCCACTGCCTCGGGACAAAGCGATTCCGACGAACAGCGCCGTGGCTTCTGGACCGCCGGACTCGGCATTTTCGTGCTGTGGAACATCTTCACGGCTGTCGGCGCCTTGGCCGGCGATGCCTTGGGCGACCCCAAACAGTGGGGGCTCGACGGCGCCGCCGTGGCGGCGTTCCTGGGCCTGCTGTGGCCGCGGCTCAAGGGCCGCGAGCCCTGGGCGATTGCGGCAGCAGCTGCCCTGGCGACCATCGTTGCCGTCCCTTTCGTGCCGCCCGGCGTGCCCATCCTCGTGGCCGCCGTCGTGGCTGGCGCCATCGGCTGGTTCAGCCACGGACGCAGCGACGAAGGCATGGAGCCCGACGTCGATCCCTACCCGCACGGTCATTCAAGCGCTGACGCTACTAGCCGCGAAAGGAACGCCGAATGAACCTCTGGCCCTGGATCCTCATCGCCTGCGGACTGGCGTACCTCACGAAACTTTCGGGCTATTTTGTGCCGGCGAAGCTACTGCGGAGTCCCCGGATGATGCGCGTGGCCGGCACCATGACCATCGGCCTGCTGGCGTCCCTGACCGTCGTCAACGCGGTGGCATCCGGACAGTCCCTCGCCTTCGATGCCCGGCTCGGTGCGCTGGCTGCGGGGGCGATCGCGCTGTGGCTCCGTGCCCCGTTCCTTGTGGTGGTGATCGTCGGATCAGCGGCGGCCGCCGGCCTGCGGCTGCTCGGCTGGCGCTGAACCGCGGCGCGCGGTTCGACCCGTCGCCGCGGCGCGCAACGCCGTCGTGCGCTGGTTACTGAAAAGTCATCCCGGGGATGGGGGTCTGCTGTGGCAGCGGGCGGGACGGGCGTTCGGTGCGGATGGCATCCTCCAGCAAGGCAACCGGCCGTTCCCAGGCGCGGGAACCCGGCTCCATGGTGTCCACAGCGCCGATCAGCATGGCAACGAGGCGCACCATGTCCTCAATGGAAATGTCCCGACGCAACGAACCCTGGCCCTGACCGCGGCTAAGCAGTTCAGCCATGGAATCGATCAAGCTGCCCGTGATGCCCACCAGGAGCCCGCGGCGGCCGGCGACGGCGCCCAGCAGGTTCGCATCTTCGCTGGCAACCTGCACCACGGCGTCGATCACGTTGATGAGCCCGACGGCGGCATCCATGCCAGCGAGGGCATCTTCCACGACCGGGTCCACATGAAGCCTGAGTTGCCGCGACAGGGCGGCCAGGACGAGTTGTTCCTTGTCGGCGAAGTTGCGGAACAAAGTAGCCGGGCCAACACCTGCGGTGGTGGCGATGGTCTGGAGGGGAACCTCCGGGCCCAGTTCGCGGAAGCACTGGCGCGCTGCCGTGATGATCTTGTCTACATTGCGCGCAGCATCAGCTCTAAGTGGCTTGCGTTCCAAGGGCCGGTCCATGATGCTCACAGTAGCAACGGAGGGGCTCCAATCACTTTTGTGACATTCTTGCCCGTGAAAGACTGGATTCATGTTGCTTGCCTTTTCAGTTGCCCCGTCCGGCCAGCCCGCTGCTGGCACCGTATCCGTTGATGGCTCGGTGCACGACGCCGTTGCCGAGGCCGTGAAGATCGTCCGCGAATCCGGGCTCCCCAACCAGACGGACTCGATGTTCACAACCATCGAGGGCGAGTGGGATGAGGTGTTCGACGTCGTCAAGCGCGCCACCGAGGCCGTGGGAAGGTACGGAAACCGGGTGTCCTTGGTGATCAAGGCGGATATCCGGCCCGGATACACGGGGGAACTCACGGGCAAAGTCGAGCGGCTGGAGAACGCGATCAACAAAGGCGAGTAGCCGGTCCTTCCCTCCGCCCCGTGCCCGGTGCCAGACTGGGGCCATGTTTGAACACAAGGCCCAGCCTGGCTGGGTGGCCGTCGAGGAATACTTGTCCACCGCCGTCGTCCGCCCGAACGCCGCGCTCACACACGCGGTACAGTCCGCCGTCGACGCCGGGATGCCGCCTATCGAAGTGGCGCCCAACGCCGGCAAGCTGCTCAAGATGCTGGTGCAGCTGTCCGGGGCGCGGCGCGTGCTGGAAATCGGCACCTTGGCCGGCTTCAGCGCGATCTGGATGGCCCAGGGATTGCCCGACGACGGCCGCCTGGTCACGTGCGAATACCTCCCGAAACACGCTGAAATCGCCCGGGCGAACGTGGACATGGCTGGCATCGGCCACAAAGTAGACATCCGGATCGGCCCGGCGCTGGAGACCCTTGCGGCGCTGGCCGAAGATCCCACGCGGGACGGTCCATTCGACTTCGTCTTCATCGATGCCGACAAGGAGAACGATTCCAACTACCTGGACTGGGCGATCAGGCTCGGGAGGCCGGGCACCGTGATCGTGATGGACAACGTCATCTGGGAGGGAGCAATCCTGGATCCTTCCATGGACGAGGTGAACGCTCCTGGCATCGTGGGGGCGCTTGAGATGATGGGCAAGGATCCGCGCCTCGACGCAACGGCAATCCAAACAGTTGGATCCAAGGGATGGGACGGCTTCGCGATAGCCCGGGTGGTGTGACGCTAGGCTGGGCGGATGGAATTTACCCTCCGCCCGGCAACGGTGGACGACGCTGAACCCCTGACACGCATGCACTTGGCTGCCTGGCGGGAAAGCTACGGGCACCTCTTGCCCGAGGAGTTCTTCGACTTCCGTGAGGCCACCATCAACACGCGGATCGAGAGGCAGCGGGAAGCTTTGGCTGGTTCGTACAAGCCGATGCTCGCCCATGATTCCGACGGCGCCTTGGTGGGCATCGCCTTCGCTCGCGAGGCCCCGGAGGAGGGCCGGCCTTGCGAGCTGCAACTGCAGGTGATCTATACCTTGCGTCGCGTGCACGGTTTGGGCGTGGGGCAAGCATTGGTCGACGCCGTGATCGGCAACTCTGCCGCCTTTCTTTGGGTGCTTGAAGACAACCCCCGGGCCCAGGCTTTCTACCGCAAGAACGGCTTCCGGGCCGATGGTACGCGCCAGCTCTTGCCGCCCGAATGGCACGAACTGCCGGAGATCCGGATGGTGCGTGCCGCCGTCGGGGGCTGACCGCCGGATGGTGCGTGCCGCCGTCGGGGGCTGACCGCTAGGCAGCGGCGTCAATTATGGTTGAAGCATGACCGGAAGAGGGCGGCTGTAGTGGCGAAGCGTGGCAAGGGCAGGGGCGCCGGGCAATCCGCCGGGGTCATCGAGGTGCCCGCGGGCACGAAGCCGAACGGTCCCGTGGAGGGCGTCTACTACATCGACACCGGCGACTGCGAACTCGTTGCCGACCCCGACAATTCCAACGGCTGGCTCCTGAAGATCAACGGCGTCATGAGCTCGCACATCGATGTTGCAGAGCCGTTGTTCCTGGACTTCGAGTACATGCGCTGGATTGCGGCGCTGGTTGAATCAAAATGGCCCCCCGAGTCCAGGCCGAAGCTTCGTGCCTTGCATCTCGGCGGCGGAGCGTGTTCCCTGGCCCGGTACTTCCACGCCGCGTACCCGGATGCACGCCAAGTGGTGGTGGAGCTCGACGGCAAGCTGGCCGAATACGTGCGCGGCTGGTTCGATCTCCCGAAGGCCCCGCTGCTTCGAATCCGTGTGGGCGAAGCCAGGGAAGTCACGGAAGGCCTCACTCCGGACACCCGCGACCTCATCATCCGGGACGTCTTTGCCGGCGCTTTCACTCCGAGGGCGCTCACAACCCGCGAATTCAACGATCACGCGCAGAGGGTGCTGGCCCCGGGCGGGCTTTACGTGGTGAATTCCGGAGATGCCCCGGACCTCAAGAACGCCCGCGAAGACGCCGCGACCATCGCAGACACCTTCGCGCACACCATGATCATTGCCGACCCCGCGATGCTCAAAGGGCGGCGATACGGAAACATGATCATGGCCGGAAGCCACGAGCCCTTCGGCGACGATCCCCAACTGGCCCGGAAGCTGCTCGGCGGGGCGGTTCCCGCGCATATCTGGCGCGATGCCAAGGTCCGGGCATTCGCCGTCGGCGCCCAGGTCCGGCACGACCCTCGGCCAGCCGTCTGACTCCCACTCGTATGAGAGCGAGCGTCGGCCCGGGAGGGCTTGTATGTGAGCGAGCGTGGGCCGGGGAGGGCCTGTATGTGAGCGAGCGTCGGAACCTTAGCGGCGTGCCAGCAGCAGCTCGCGGTGGGCGGCCGTCTCCTCTTGCAGCGCATGCACGACGGCGGCAACGGCGGGGCGGCGCATCGAGTCGGGCCGTAGGACCATCCAATAGGGGAGCAGCTCCGCGAAATCGGCGGGCAGCAGCCGCACCAGGTCCGGGTGCCGGTCCGCCATGAAGCACGGCAGGAAGCCGATACCGGCCCCGGCGCGGGTGGCCTCCACGTGGACGAACACGTTAGTGGAGCTCAATCCGTCGCGCATGGACGGGACCAGCCGGCGAGGGGCGTCGAGATCGTCCACTTGCAGCATGGAGTCCACGAAATAGACCAACTGATGCCGCGTCACCTCTTCCACGGTGCCCGGTACTCCGTGGAAAGCCAAGTACTCGCGCGAGGCATACATTCCCAGCATGTACTCGCCCAGCCGCACGGCCTCGGCCCGGTGCACCTGGGGTTCGCCCACCACCACCTCCAGATCCAGGCCGGAACGCTGCTGGAGCGCACGGCGGGTCACGGTGATGATCTCCACGGTGAGGCCCGGATGCGATCGCCGCAAGCGCGCCACGGCGGGCGCTGCAATGTATGCGCTGAAACCGTCAGTTGCGGTCATGCGCACGACACCGGCAATGGGGTCCGGCGTGTGGTCTTCCGGTCCCAGCGTGCCCACCGCCGCTTCGATCCGCTCTGCCACGCCCACGGCTTCGGCGCCGAGCTCCGTGACTTCCCAGCCACCTGCCGCCCGCGCGAGGACCCTGCCGCCGAGCGCCTTCTCAAGCGCGGCGATCCTGCGGGAAACGGTGGTGTGGTTCAGCCCCAAGGCTTGGGCCGCCGTCGTGAACTTTCCTGAGCGCGATACCGCGAGGAGGACCAGGAGGTCGTCGGGATTCGGATTCATATCTGCAATTCTGCACACACTTGGTGCCATTTTGGCCATTGATGCACCCGTAATGTGCGGCAATACTCATTGGAGCATTTCGTGTTGTGGATCACAGCACGTGTCAGTGTGGACACTAAGGAGATGGACATGAGCGTAGGACAACGCTCCGCAACAGGCGCCGCCACCGGAAAAGGCGCAGGCCTCAAGAAGATCGTTGCCGCCTCGATGGTGGGCACCGTGGTGGAATGGTACGAATTCTTCCTCTACGCCACCGCCGCAACGCTGGTTTTCGGCAAGTACTTCTTCCCGCCCACGGGCAACGACCTTGATGGCATCATCCAGGCGTTCCTGACGTACGCGGTGGGCTTCGTGGCCCGGCCCCTGGGCGGGATCGTCTTCGGCCAGATCGGCGACAAGCTCGGCCGCAAACCCACCCTGCAGCTCACCATCGTGATTGTCGGCGTGTCCACCTTCCTCATGGGCTGCCTCCCCGGCTTCGCGGACCTCGGTTACTGGGCGCCGGCCATGCTCGTGGCGCTCCGCTTCATCCAGGGCTTCGCGCTGGGCGGCGAATGGGGCGGCGCGGTGCTGCTGGTGGCAGAACACAGCCCCAAGGAGTCCCGCGGATTCTGGTCAAGCTGGCCGCAGGCCGCCGTTCCCGTCGGCAACCTCCTCGCCACGCTGGTCCTGTTCATCATGTCCACCACCCTCAGCAGCGCGGCCTTCCTCGGCTGGGGATGGCGTGTTGCCTTCTGGCTCTCTGCCGTGATCGTCTTCGTGGGCTACTACATCCGCACCCACGTGACCGAGGCCCCGATCTTCCTTGAGGCGAAGGCCCAGGTGGAGAAGGAACAAGCCATCAGCTACGGCGTCGGCGAAGTCATCCGCAAGTACCCAAGGGGCATCTTGCAGGCCATGGGACTGAGGCTCGCCGAGAACATCATGTACTACCTTGTGGTGAGTTTCTCTATCGTGTACCTCAAGAGCGTGGACAAGTACGACACCTCGTCCTTGCTGCTCGCCCTGCTGATCGCACACGTTGTCCACTTCGTCGTCATCCCGCAGATCGGCCGGCTGGCAGACACTTGGGGGCGCAAGCCGGTTTACCTGATCGGTGCCATAAGCGGTGCCACCTGGCCGTTCTTCGCCTTCCCCATGTTCGACACCAGGAATCCGGTGGTGATCGTTGCCGCCGTGACCATCGGCCTCTGCCTGCACGCCTTCATGTACGCAGGGCAGCCGGCAATCATGACCGAGCTCTTCCCCACCCGGATGCGCTACTCGGGCGTCTCCCTTGGCTCGCAGGTCACCTCGATCTTCGCCGGTTCGCTGGCCCCGCTCCTGGCGACCCAATGGCTCAAGGACACCGGATCCTGGATGCCCACGGCAATCTACCTGGTGATCTCCTGCGCGATTACCGCCGTCGTCGTCTTGACGCTCAAGGAGACCCGCGGGGTGGCGCTGGAAGACGTTGACAACGCCGACGCCGTTCGCCACGGCCTCCCCATGGGTTCCCGCGCATGAGCCTGGAGGGCCGCAAGGCCCTGGTCACCGGCGGGGCGGGCGGCATCGGGGCGGCATGTGCCACGGCCCTCGCCGCGCGGGGCGCGAAGGTTGTAGTGGCCGACGTCGATGCCGCCGGAGCTGCGGCGCTCGCCGACAAGCTGGGCGGTACCGCCTGGGCCGTCGACTTGCTCGACACCGAGGCGCTCGCCGGACTCAGCCTGGATTGCGACATCCTCGTCAACAATGCCGGCATCCAGAAGGTCGCTCCCATCGAGGAGTTCGAGCCGGCAGACTTCCGCCGCATCCTGGCCCTCATGCTCGAGGCCCCTTTCCTGCTCATCCGGGCCGCACTCCCGCACATGTACGCCAACGGATTCGGCCGGATCATCAACATTTCTTCGGTCCATGGGCTGCGGGCGTCGGCGTTCAAGAGCGCGTACGTCTCGGCCAAGCACGGGCTCGAGGGGCTCAGCAAAGTAACGGCCCTTGAAGGCGGCCAGCGCGGTGTCACCTCCAACTGCATCAATCCGGGGTACGTGCGCACGCCCCTCGTCGAGAAGCAGATCGCGGACCAGGCGCTGCTGCACGGCATCCCTGAATCGGAGGTCCTCGCGAAGGTCATGCTGACGGAGTCCGCGGTGAAGCGCCTCGTGGAGCCCGAGGAAGTCGCGTCGCTGGCAGCGTGGATAGCGTCCGACGACGCCGGCATGGTCACCGGGGCCAGCTACACGATGGACGGGGGCTGGTCCGCCCGCTAACTTACCCCCTCGATGTCGTAGGCTGGTGCGCACGAGGGGAGCGAATATGGGTCTCGATCCGGTCAGCTTGAAGATAGCTCTGGGCATTGTCGCGTCTACGCTCTGCCTGCTGTTTTTCGGATCGTTCCGCCGGACCCGCTCCGCGTACAGCGGCTGGTGGTGCCTCGCCCTCGTTTTCTTGCTCTCGGGCAACATGGCGTACCTGCTCACCGGGACATCCCAGCAAATCTGGGCGGGTCCCCTCGGCAACGCTTTGCTGGTGGCAGGGGCGTTCAGCGTGTGGGCGGGCTCGCGTTCCCTGCGCTTGCTTCCGACGCCGCGATGGCAGCTCCTCACCGGGCCCGCTGCCACCGCTGTGGCCGCCTCGCTGGAGAATCCAGCCACCAATGCGTGGTCCGGTGGCCTGGTGTATTTGGCCATGATGTCCTTGGGCATGGGTCTGGCAACAGTGGAACTCTGGCGGTTGAAGCCCAGCGTTTCACACGCCCACCGCTCCTTGGCGCTCGCCGCAGGGGTACTGGCGTCGTTCTTCCTCTGCCGGGGGATCGCCTACGTTCTGGAAGGCCCCGACGGCCCGGACTTTGGCACCTATCTCAGCTCCGCAACCACCAGCGTGGTCACTATCGTGCTTCTGGTCACCGTGTCCTTCAGCATGACTGCGCTGAGCAACGAGCAGCTCATCAACGGGCTCAACGAACGCGCCACCCGGGACGGCCTGACGGGGCTCCTCAACCGCACCGCCTTCATGGAGCTGGCAACCCAGGAAATCAGCAGGCTGCACTCTGCGGGGTCGATCTCCACCTTGATCCTCGCCGACCTTGACCATTTCAAGGCCCTCAACGACAGCCATGGCCACGCGGCGGGCGACACCGCCATCCAGGCCTTCGCCGCCGCGTGCCAGGCTTCAGTCCGCCACACAGACCTTGTCGGGAGGTATGGCGGAGAGGAATTCACCATCCTGCTTCCAGGGGCCGACCTGGAGAGCGCAGAAATCATTGCCAACGAAATCAGCCGCCGTTTGGCCTCGGCAGAACCACCGGACGGCGTCACCTTCCCCACGGTGAGTTATGGGATCGCCCCGAGCACCCTCGCCAACGCTGAGGTGGCCCCCATGATCGCGGCCGCCGACAAAGCCCTCTACCAGGCCAAGTCCCTTGGACGGAACCGCGCGGTCTGCGCAACTTCCTGACCGCCGTCGCGCGCTGACTCGCGCAGCGCTGAGCCGATCCTGCACCCCTGGGATAAGCCCTTAAAACAATCTGCTTAAACGCTTGATCAAAAGTGTGACCTCGGTTACGCTTGCAGTGATCAAACGCTTTAGCAGAAATGGACATCAACGCCGATGACTTACTCAGTCTTCTTCCAACCCACCGATGGATGGGTCGGAGACGTGATCCCGTTCCAGAAAGACGGGGAGTTTTGGCTTTTCTATCTGCACGAGGTGCGGAACGACCCGAAGCCGGGAACATCCTGGAACCTCGTGACCACCAAGGACCTCACGCGGTTCGAGGACCATGGAGTGTCGCTGCATCATGGCAGGGAGGTCGAGGCAGACTTCAATGCCTACACCGGCAGTGTGGTGTGCGACGAGTCCGGAATTCACCACCTGTTCTATACGGGACAGAATCCCCGGCACCTCGGCTCCGACGGGGCCCCGCTGCAACTCGTCATGCACGCCACGAGCACGGACGGAATGCTGACGTGGGTCAAGCATCCGGAACTGACCTTCGGCGCCCCGGCCGGCTACGAATCCGGCGACTGGCGCGATCCGTTCGTCTTCAAGGACGAGGCCAGCGGTTTGTGGCGGATGCTGCTGGCCGCACGGCACGCGGACGGTCCGGACCGCCGTCGCGGAGTGATCGCCCAATGCGTGTCCGCGGACTTGATGAGCTGGGAGCACACTGAGCCGTTCTGGGATCCGCGCCGCTACATCACGCACGAATGCCCCGACGTTTTCGCTTGGGGCGACTGGTGGTACCTGGTCTATTCGGAATTCTCCGAGTCGTTCACCACCCGCTACCGCATGGCGAAGAGTCCCGACGGGCCCTGGATCGTGCCGGCGCGGGACACCGTTGACGGCCGCGCCTTCTATGCCTCGAAGACGGCCGAGCGGGATGGCCGCCGGTTCTTCTTCGGCTGGATCGCCAGCAAAGCGGAAAACCACGACGACGGCGCCTGGCAGTGGGCGGGAACGATGTCCGTCCTCGAGGCCCGGCAGAACGACGACGGCACCCTCGCCTTTTCCCTCGCCGACGAACTTGTCGACAGCTTCTGGGACGACATCCCGGTAAGCCTCGGCAGCGATCTTCCTGCGGCGCTGCATTCTCCCGGCGGGTACACGGCGATTGTGTCCGACGAGGTCCTCCCGCAGCAGTTCTACGCCCGGGCGGTGCTGCAGATAGAACCCGATACCACCGAATGCGGCTTGCTGCTCCGCTCAAGCGCGGACGGGGATGAGTCCTACATCATCCGCCTGGAACCGAAGCGCGGACACATGGTGTTTGACCGATGGCCCCGCGAAATAACCGGCGACGCACAATGGCACGTCTCGGGGGATGTCCCCTTCGAGATCGAGCTGGAACGCCCCTGCGAGCTCGTCCCCGGAGAGCACATCCTCGAACTTGTCGTTGACGGGGACCTTTGCGTCGCCGTCGTCGACCGGCAGGTCGCCCTAAGCGCCCGGATCTACGGGCTACCGGACGGGCGGATCGGCGTTTTCGCCGGTGAAGGCACCACCACTCTCACTGAACTTGAGATACGTAAGCGCACAGACAACTAAATACCCAGCGCCAGGCTTCCGTTCAAATCAAAGGAGATTGTCCCCCCATGAAGAAACTCATGCGAACGGCCGCTGTAGCAGCGGCCGCAGCCCTCGCCCTCTCCGCCTGCGGCGGTGGAGGTGCCGGCAGCGCCTCCAACGTCAACCCAACTGGAGACATCAAACCACGGCAAATCTCGTGGCTTCTGTCCCGGCCGGCTGACGGGGCGGTCATCAACATCATGAAAAAGATCGCTGATGAATACGCCCAGAACCATCCCGGCTTTTCCCTCAACCTGATCACGACCCCCGACCGGCCCTCGTACATCCAGAAGTACGAAACCCTTGCCGCCGCGAACAAGCTTCCCGAGCTGTTCGATACGGACGCGACCCCCTTCGCCCAGCAACTCGCCAAGCAAGGCAAGATGGTCGATGCCGAGAAGCTGCTCAAGGACCTCGGTGTCTACGACACGTACCGGACGAACGCACTGAATTACCAACGCTTCGACGACGGATCCCTCTACATGATCCCGTTCCAGTTCGAGCTCGAGTACTTTTGGTACAACAAGGCTCTCTTCCAGCAGGCTGGAGTATCAGTGCCGAAGTCACTCGACGACATCCCCGCGATGTGCACCGCCCTGCGCAAGGCCGGGATCACGCCCCTCGCCCTTGACGGCCAGGACCAGTGGCCGCTTGAGCGCTATGTCTCCTACCAGCCCTTCCGCGACGCCGGACCCGACTTCGTGCAGAAGCTCAAGAAGGGTGACGCGAAGTTCAGCGACGCCACCGGCCAGAAGACAGTCAACTGGATAAGCCAGCTCGGAGGAGCCGGTTGCTTCCAGGACGGCTTCTCGTCCCAGGGTTACTCCGACGCCCAGAACCTGTTCACCTCCGGCAAGGCCGCCATGTACAACATCGGCACCTGGGAACTGTCCAGCCTCGCGACCGACAAGCTGAACCCAACGGTGCGTAACGACGTCGACTACTTCACGCTTCCGGCCACGCCGAGCTCCGCCACGGCCGCAAATGAGTACGTGGCAACCTCCGGGATCGGCATGGCGGTCAACTCGAAGACCTTCGACCCGCTCGTGAGCGACTTCCTGAAGTTCGCACTTGCCAAGTACCCCTCGGAATATGCGGCCACGGGCGCCCTCTCGCCGACCACGAATGTCCAGACGACGATTCCTGCCAACGCCACGCCGCTGTACAAGAAGGCAATCGACCAGGCGAAGGATCTCGGATCGAAGCTCGCGATGCCTTGGGACACGCAGCTTGATCCGACCACCAACAGCAGGCTGCAGCAAGAGCTCGTGCTCTTGGCCCAGGGCAACGTCAAGCCGGCCGAGTTCACCAGCACGATGGATAGCACCATCGCACAGAACGCTCCTAAGTTCTTCAAATAACACGCAGCGGTGGGGGGCTCAGGCCCCCCACCCGAAAGGCCCTCCCATGCTTCCCAATCGATCACGACTCTCAGTCCTGGTCTTCCTGCTCCCGCCGCTGCTTCTCTACGGCGTCGCCGTGCTGTTTCCGATCCTGCAGTCGCTGTTCCTCAGCTTCTTCTCCTGGAACGGCATCAGTGACATGGAGTTCGTGGGCTTCGCGAACTACGTGCACATGCTCACTGGTGACGGCGTTTTCTGGCGTTCCTTCTTCAACGCCCTCGGCTACCTCGCCATCTGCCTCGTCCTCCAGTTGGGCGGCGCGTTGTTCGTCGCCAGCCTCCTGACCTCGCTGCGAAGGGGCCGCGAACTCGTCAAAACCCTGTATCTCCTGCCTGCGGTGATCTCGACGGTAGCCATCGCCTTCCTCTTCGTACGCATCTATTCGATCGACCCGGTGGGGCTTCTCAACCAGGTCCTCGGCTGGATCGGTCTCGGCGCCCTCGAACGTCCCTGGCTTTCCGACGTCAATACTGTCCTCGCGGCGGTTTCAGCACCCGAAGGCTGGCGGTTCACGGGACTCTACATGCTCATCATCTATGCGGCGCTGCTCGCCGTCCCGCAGGAACTTGAAGAGGCGGCACGCCTGGACGGCGCCAATCGATGGCAGCTGTTCACCAAAATCAGGTTCCCGCACATCCGGCCCGTGTGGATCACCACCACCATCATGGCCACGACCTACGGCCTGCGCGGATTCGATATCCCTTACCTCATGACCAACGGCGGTCCCGGCCAGTCCTCGGAGCTCCTGACGACGTACATGTACAAAACCGCGTTCACCAGCACCGACTTCGGCTACGCCAGCACCATCTCGGTGTTCATCGTGGTGGAGTGCCTCGTCGCCGTCGGATTCATCTTGCTCATGCTCAAACGAAAGGCTGACGCATGACCGCGCAAACAGCCCCCGTTACCCGGCCGATCCCCGCCCCGCCAAGCACGCCGGCGCCCCAACGTCGGCGGCGTAAGCCAAACTTCTTCCGAAGCTTGTCGAGGGCGCTGATCGTCCTCATCGTCGTGGTGCAGGTCTATCCCCTCGCCTGGCTGTTCCTCACGAGCCTGCGCAACGAGCACGACTTCGCCACCGGTGATCCCTTCGCGCTGCCGAGCTCCATAAGCTTCGACAACTACGTTCGTGCGTTCCAGACAGGCAACCTCGGCCAGAACATCCTGAACAGTTTCATCGTCACGATGGGTGCCAACCTCCTGATCGTCCTGCTGGGGATGATGGCGGCCTATGCGTTGCAGGTCCTCGGATTCCGCTTCAGCAAATTCGTCCGTGGCCTCTTCCTGATCGGCATCATCGTGCCGGTGCAGATCGCGCTTGTGCCGCTGTTCATCGACTATTCGTCCGTGAACCTGCTGGACACCTACCAATCGATGATCATTCCCTTGGCGGGGTTCGCCCTTCCCATGTCGATCTACCTCTTCTCATCGTTCTTTGAATACATTCCCCGGGAGACTTATGAGGCAGCCTCGTTGGACGGCGCCGGCCCGTACCGGATCTTCGGGCTGATCACCCTTCCGCTCTCGACCAACACGGTAGTGACGGTGGTCCTGGTGAACAGCATCTTCATCTGGAATGACTTCATCTTCGCGAACACGTTCGTGCTTTCCGAAGGGCTCAAGACGATCCCGCTGGGGCTGCAGAACTACATCGGAGCAATGGGCAAGGTCGACTGGACCGCGACATTCGCCGCCGTTTGCATCACCATCACGCCTTTGCTGCTCGTGTTCCTCGTCCTCAACAAGGCGATGATCCAGGGCCTCGAAAGCGGGGCGACGAAGGGGTGAGAAAGCGGCCACTGGATAGACTGTGAGAGGAGGGCCAATGACGTCTGAAAAAAGCTTGAAAGAACCCGAGGTGAACCCCTCGCATCCACCGACGACTCCGAGGACGAGTCATCCGGTGACGATGCGGGAGGTAGCGGAAGGGGCTGGAGTCTCCGTTGCCACGGTTTCCCTCGTGATCAACAACAAGAAAGACGCCAGGATCGGCGCCGCGACCCGCAAACGCGTCTTGGAAACCATCCGTGAACTGGGATACCGCCCAAACGCCCTCGCGAAGAACCTCGTGAGCGGCAGTTCACGGTTCATTGGCCTCGTCGCTGACGCGATCGCCACGACTCCCTTCGCAGGGCAAATCATCCATGGCGCCCAGGACGAAGCTTGGAAGCACGGATTCGTTCTGTTGGTCGCCAATACCGAGGGCGACGAGCCCGTGGAAAAAGACGCCATCTCGATGATGCTCGAGCACAAGGTTCGCGGCATCCTTTACTCCACCTGGTTCCACCGCCCAACCGAGATCCCCGCTGCGTTGCAAGAGACCGACTTCGTGCTGGTGAACTGCTTCTCCCCGGACTCCGACGCCTTGGCGGTGGTCCCGGATGAAGTCCATGGCGGACGGGAAGCCACGGAAATCCTCGTGCGCAAGGGGCACCGACGGATCGCCTTCATCAACGCGACGATTCCTGCCCCTGCGAAGGACGGACGCCTCCAGGGCTACCGGGAAGCGCTCGAGTCTGCAGGAATCGCTTTCGATCCACACCTCGTGTTCGACGCGTATCCTGACCAGGAAGGCGGCTACGGAGCAGTCGAGGAACTGCTCAAGCGGGACGTCACGGCAGTCTTCTGCTACAACGACCGTATGGCCATGGGTCTCTACGACGGGCTGAAGCAGCGAGGGTTGTCCATTCCCGAAGACATGGCCGTCGTCGGGTTCGACAACCAGGAAGTCATTGCCGCACACATGCGGCCACCACTATCCACGGTTGCGCTGCCGCACTACGAGCTCGGCGCCGCGGGCGTGCGCCTGCTCCTCGGCGTCGACGAAGCGGCGGGCAGCCCGGTGGTAAAGCTTGAATGCCCTCCGGTGGAGCGCGAATCCGTTGGACCGAATACCCTTACTGCTCCTCGCTTACCGTAGGCCCGGCCTCGTCCACGGCGGAATGCTCGATGTAGGATTCCACGGCCGATTCCGGAACACGGTAGGACCGCCCGAACCGCACGGCGTGGATTGCGTGCGAGTTCACGAGGCGGTAGACAGTCATCCTGGACACCCGCAGTGCCTGGGCAACCTCGGCGATTGTCATGAACCGGTTGGCTGGAATGTCTGCTGCAGCCATGTTCACCACGGCCTCCTCAACTGGCGGTAGTCGTAGTAGACCACCGTGCCACCCGTTGGCACGACGGTTCGCAAGCCAATCGTTGAGCCTTTGATGACGGCCACCACGCCTTCCTGGGACCCGTTGAAGGGATCGTCTCCAGCCAAGTAGTCGCCCACCTTGAACGGGGACGCAGTCGTTTTGGCCTGCTTGGCTGCCCGGGAAAATATCCGGCGTAGTGTTCTGGCCGGCGCGAAGACCCGGCGCACCCGCATCTGAACGATGTACCTCGATGTGGGATCAAACATCAGAACCACTTCCTTGCAGTTGCTGGTGCCAAGGGTAGTCGCGGGCCACACGAGACACATGAGTGACTTGCACCCGTTATGCCACATGGGCCACTCACGTCACTTGGCGCACTACTCGGATCACGTCCCAAGGCAAGCAAGTGGTCGCCCGAGTAGTCAGGGCAAAAGACGGGTAGGGGCCACGCGCGCCAGCCCGGTTGAACAGTCCCTACGCTCAAAGCAAATGTTCCGTCAGGTCTGGGAGGGGGAACAATGAGGCGAGCTGCAAAAGCAGGAATCGTGGTTGCGGGCGTGGTGGCGGTCGGGCTGGCAGGTGCGATCACCCTCAACGCCACGCAGACATCATCAAACTCAATTGCCGGCGCCGCGCCGTCGACTACCATCAGCGCGGCGGCCTCTGCGCCTGGTGGAACCAAGATGCCGACCGCGACGCCGAGTGCCACGGCGTCAGCGACAGCCGCTCACGCCTCGGCCGGGGCAACATCACCCGGCGCTGCGCCTTCAAGCCAGGCCCCGGTCTCCGCCCCGGCGAGCAGTGCCAAGCCCGATAACCCGGTCGCACCGGCACCGGCACCGGCACCGGCTCCCGCCGCTCCTGCTCCTGCCCCTGCGGCCCCTGCTCCGGCCCCTGTGGCACCGGGCCTTGACGCGGCCGGGATCCAACGCATCAAGGACAGCTGCACCGCCCGGCTTCAAAGCGACGCCACCAACTCCGGAATAGTGACCGGAACAGTGGTTCCGCGACCATTCACGGTTGTCTCGATTGCCTTCTCCGGGAACCCGGTGCAGTCAACCGCGGCCTCCGGTCTGGCCTCGTACGACATCCTCATGAAGATCACCACCAAGCTTGTTGATGGTCCTGCCCAGGACAGCGTGCGGGTTTGCCGGGTCTACGACTCGGATTCGCACGTGGATTGGCTTCCGGCCGGCTGATTCAGCGATTGCTCCCGGGCTTCCAGCCCGCTAGGACTTGGTGCCTGTGAGCGCCAGGGTTCCGCCCAGCCCGATCATCATGACCCCGCCCGTTGCTCCCAAGGTGGAGATCCGGCGCGGGGAGCGGGCAAACCAATGGCGTGCCGTTCCCGCGGCAAGGGCCCAGATGCTGTCGGATATCAGCGCGATCACCAGGAAAACGGCCCCCAGCTCGGCGAGCTGAAGGGGAATGCTGCCGCTCGAATATCCCACGAATTGGGGCAGCACGGCCACGAAGAACACGATCGACTTCGGGTTGCTCGCACCCACGATAAAGCCCTCGCGGATCAGCCGCCACATGGACCGCGACGGAGCCGGCCCGGCCGCCGTCGAACGCCCGCCACGGTGACGGATCGCCTGCACCCCGAGGTAGACCAAATACGCTGCGCCGGCGAACTTGATGATGGTGAACAGCACGATCGACTGCGCCAGGACCGCACCGAGCCCCAGAGCCACAGCGATGATCTGCGGAACCATGCCAAGGGCGTTCCCGAGCACGCTGAGGAGCCCGCCTTTGCGGCCGAGGGCGAGGGAACGCCCGATCACAAAAAGAACGCTTGGACCGGGGACTGCGATGAGGACCAGTGCGGCCAGCGCGAACGCCAGGAGGTTGGTGAACGGAACCATTCCTGATGATAGCGCTTGCCTGCGGTGACGGTCGATGGTTAGTGGCGGGCCGCGGTCGTCGTCCTCGTCAGGGACGCTCGGCGTACTGGGCGACCACGGGAATAGAGGACGTCTCGTCGACCAGGTCGGCGCGCACCCGGCCGCCACCGCGAACCCACAGCTTATAGGCCAGCACCAGCAGCCCGAGCCACACAGCGCCTACATACAAGGCCACGCGGGTGTCCTCGAAGACGCCAAGGATGACGATCACCAGGGCCATGAACGCGATGGTCAACACGGACGCCGCGGGCCACCACGGCGACGCGAATTCCGACGCCGGGAGTCCCTTGCGCTTGATCTCCCGCTTCATGGCGACATGCGAGGCGAGGATCATGACCCACACCCACACCGTCGCGAAAGTGGCGATCGAAGCGATCACCAGGAACACGTCCTCGGGGATTACCGCGTTGAGCACCACGCCCACCAGCAGGATTCCGCCCATGAGGACCACGGTCATCCACGGAACGCCGTGCCTTGAGATCTTGCCGAAACTCTTCGGGGCATGTCCTTGCTGGGAGAGCCCGAAGAGGATGCGTCCGGCGCCGAAGATGTCGCTATTGATGGCTGACAGTGCCGAGGTGATGACCACGGCATTGAGGATGTGGGGCGCGGCGGGGATGCCGAGGCCGCTGAAGATCTGCACAAACGGGCTGCCGTTGTTCCCGATTTCGTTCCAGGGGAACAGGCTCATGAGCACACCGAGGGTCAGGACGTAGAACAGCAGTACGCGCACCGGGACGGTATTGACGGCCTGCGGAATGACCTTCTTGGGGTCGGCGGCTTCGCCTGCCGTGATGCCGATCGTTTCGATCCCGCCGAAGGCGAACATCACGACGGCGAACGAGGCCAGGAGTCCGCCGAAACCGTTCGGGAACATGCCGCCGTGGTCAACGAGGTTCCCCAGCCCCGGTGCCGCGCCGCCGTTGCCGGAGTGGAAGCCGAACACGATGATCGCAGCGCCGCCCGCAATCATGGCGATGATGGCCACCACCTTGATGAGCGAGAACCAAAACTCGAGTTCCCCGAAGACCTTGACGCTCAGGAGGTTCATGGCGCCAAGGAGGAGGATGATCGCGAGGACCCAGATCCATCGGTCCACCTGCGGGAACCAGAAGCCCATGTAGATACTGAATGCCGTCACGTCCGCGATCGCCACGATGGCCATTTCAAAGACATAGGTCCACCCGGTGATGAATCCTGCCAGCGGTCCGAGGTAGCGGCTGGCGTACTGGCCGAACGAGCCGGAGACCGGGTGGCGGACGGCCATCTCGCCGAGGGCCCGCATCACCATGAAGACGGCGGCGCCACCGATCATATATGCGAAGAGAACCGACGGGCCGGCCTTTTGGATTGCAGACGCAGAACCGTAGAAGAGACCTGTTCCGATGGCCGAACCGAGGGCCATGAAGCGGATGTGGCGGACATTGAGGCCACGGCTGAGAACGGTGGTTACCGCGCCTTCGACGCCTTCGACGCCTTCGACGACTTTGGCGGCCGGCGTCCTGACGGCTGTTGGGGCTTGCTGCATGCGAATACCTTCTCGTCATTGGGAGGGGGACTGTTAACCAGCAGACCATTTCGGAGCGTCCTGTGATGGGTCTCACGGCGCATCGTTGTCTCGGTTCTCAGACGCTGCGCCGCGGAGCGATTGCCTCGTGGGCAAATGTCTGGTATTCCAGACACCTTAATGTTCTGATTGGCTTTTAGATCCGCTCCATGGGGCGCACGCTTAAGTACGGGATCCCGGACACCCACCTTGCCGTCTTTGTGGCGGAGGGGCAGGCCGGGCATTACCGTGCACTCGAAGAGGAGCCATGACCATACAGCCGTCCACCCAAGGCCGGGCCGCTTCCAAAGTCCCGGCCGCCGAGAACACCCTGCGTATCCTGAAGTTGCTCGCTTCCCGGCGTGGCCCGATGGCCGCGTCAAACATCGCCACGGCGCTTGGCCTTCCCCGGTCCAGTGTCTACCACCTGCTTGGCGTCATGGAGGCCAACGGTTTCGTCCTCCACCTTCATGAGGAGCAGCGCTACGGGCTGGGTATCAGCGCCTTTGAACTCAGTTCGGCGTACTCGCGGCAAGAGCCTTTGTCGCGGCTCGGCCGCCCCATGCTTGCCGCCCTGGTGGATGCGATCGGCGAGAGCGCCCACTTGGCCGTCCTGCACGGCCGCGATGTGCTCTACATCGTGGAGGAACGGGCCAAGAACCGCCCGTCCCTCGTGACCGACGTCGGGGTCCGGCTTCCCAGCCACCTCACGGCCAGCGGGCGCGCGATCCTGGCCGCCCTGCCGAAATCGCAGGTCAGGGCCCTGTACCCGAATGCCGCCGCCTTTACTGCCCGGCACGAGATGGAATCGCCCATCATGAAGTACTCGGCCTTGTCCTCGCATTTGGACCAGGTCAGGCAGCGCGGCTACGCCACCGAGCACGGCGAAGTCACGCCTGGCTTCGGTTCTGTGGCCGCCGCCGTCACCGACCATTTGGGATGGCCGACGGCGGCAGTCGCCGTGACATTCCTCGAGGACCGGGTGCCGGTTGAGGAATGGCCCGCACTGGCCGCCCGCATCCAGAAGACAGCGGACGAACTCTCGATCCGCATCCACGGGCGTCCCTCCTAACCCTCCCCACCCAACTAGTCCCCACCGCCTCCCTAACCTCGCTTCGCTCGGCAAGGGAACCCTGGCGGCGTGGGCCCCCGCATTAGTTGTCGTTTTTGGGCCCTCATAACGACATCAAGTGCTAGCCAGTTGAGTCTGGTATTCCGGACAGCACCCTCCATAAAGCCATTCCAAGACCCTTGCGGAGGGGCTCTACTGGATACAGAAGGAACTTCCACCTAGCAACCTCCAGAGACGAAGGAGTCATCATGGCACCCGCCGATTTCACTACCGGAGCTCGTCCGGTCAAGGCCGCGCGCGGCA